>JABFVL010000076.1 GCA_013362805.1 Mycobacteriales bacterium
GTACGACAAAACAAAACGGAGCAATTTCACGCCACCGCATCGTCCAACTTCGGCGTTGTTGACGGGCGTGCGCTACACGGGTTCTGTGCCACAGATCACTGACACGGATCGCGTACATGCGCGGGAGGATTTGAAGTACTGGCGGGTGTCGGTGGTCATATTGACACCAGATCCTCACGAAACCGCGTTGCTGGCGACCTTGGAACAGCTATTGGGTCCAGCTCAGAAGGTCAGCGACGTATGGCTGTGGGATATTCGCACTATTTACCCATAATTGCCCGATTTCTAGGGCGGCAAATACGACGTCACGATCGGATCAAGTCGGATTTGTCGCCCTATGAGACATTGTCTCGATCAGCCATAGCGGTTACGTTTCGTTAGCAAGCCGCAAATACAAATTCTTAGGACAGCTTTCGTGCCCTCGTTAAACCTGCGACGATCCATCCTCGCCGGCGCCATCACCGTTGGCCTAGCAGCGGCCGCAGTGCCGGCACTCGCCCACAACTTAGGTTCAGACGGCAAAGAACCCGAGAAAAAGCAACCGACCGAACAAGCGGTCACCAAGCTGCTCAAAAACATGAGCCTAGAAGAAAAAATTGGGCAGCTCTTCGTCGGCGAAGTGTACGGACAAGACGCCACCACCGTCACCGAACAAGACGCCGCGCAGAACATGAGGAATTTTGGCGTTCGAACCCCCGCTGAGGTAGTGAACAAATACCACCTCGGCGGTGTCATCTACTTCGAACACAACGTCGGCACACCCACCCAACTAGCCACCATGTCCAATGGGCTCCAGGACGCGGCAAAGATTCCGCTATTCGTCAGCGTCGATCAAGAAGGCGGAACGGTCGCTCGCATCGGCGAACCACTCACCCAGCTTCCCGGAAATGCGGCCATTGGTGCGACTCGAAAAGCCGATAACGCGTACACCGCGGCGAAAGTGAACAGCCAAGAACTACACGCGCTCGGGATTAACCAAAACTATGCACCCGACGCCGACGTCAACATCAATGCCCACAACCCGGTCATTGGCGTTCGATCATTTGGCGAGGACCCTACCCTGGTGTCCGACATGACCTCAGCCCAAGTGCGCGGCTACCGCGAGGGTGGTGTCATCGCCACCGCTAAGCACTTTCCCGGTCACGGCGACACCGCCGTGGACAGCCATTACGGGCTACCCGTCATCACGCACACCAAAGAACAGTGGAAAACCCTCGACAAGCCACCCTTTGAAGCCGCGATCAAAGAAAACATCGACATGATCATGTCGGCGCACCTTGTCGTCCCCGCGTTGGACCCCAGTGAAGAAGTAGCCACTCTCTCCCAGCCCATCCTGACCGGACAATTGCGCAAAGAACTTGGCTTTGATGGCGTCATCGTTACCGACGCGCTACGCATGGACGGCATCACCAAGAAATATCCAGACGCCGCGATCCCTCCCGTTAAAGCCATCAACGCGGGCGCTGACCAGCTCCTTCTCCCGGCCAACATGGACGACGCGTTCAACGGACTACTCACCGCTGTCCACAAAAACGAAATAAGCGAAAAGCGCATCGACGAATCAGTGACCCGGCTACTCACGCTCAAAGAAAAGCGCGGCATTCTAAGCGCCACCGCGATAGATACCAGCACCGTAAACCACAAGGTCGGCACTGCTGAGAATCGCGCGGCAATCGCCGCCATCACGGACAGCTCCACCACCCTCGTCAAGAACGATGCTGGGACTCTGCCACTCGCGGCCAGCGGACGTTCCACTTTGGTGACCGGCTGGGGCGAAACAACGACACAAAGCCTGGCGGAAAAAATCGACGCTCGGGGCACTCCCGCAGATGCGCTAGCTACCGGAATCTCACCGACAAAAACCCAGATAGACGAGGCGCTTCGCGAGGCCAGCCACCATGAGGTCATCGTGGTCACCACCCATAAGCCTTGGGTGGATGGGCAAACCAGCCAACAAACCCTCGTCAATGCACTGCTGAAAACGGGCAAAACAGTGATTGTGGTGGGGGTTCGCGATCCATATGACATCGCGTATCTGAGCGCGGCACCAACGTTCCTGGCCACCTACAGCTATACCGATGTGGCACTCGAATCGTTGACCAAGGTGCTATTCGGCGAAGTTAGCCCGACTGGCGTGCTCCCGGTCACGATTCCCAGCGCCGAGCCCGGAGAAGCGGCGCTGTTCAAAGCTGGCCACGGACTGCATTACTAACCTTGATGTCGAATTGAATAAGGCGCGACAGTCGCGGCGCTCAAAGACTCCGCGTCAAAATATTGCGGCCGCCGAGTCAACAACGGCAATTTATCCTGCATCATCTGCAAGGGGTTATCGACGCGCGCCCGTCCACACAAAAAGGACCATTCATGTTCATCGGAGCCAAAATAGGTGACCGTTTCAAAAACATCGTGAAATCGGCGCCAGGAACGCGCCAACGTGGCATTACGCCAGAGCGTCGGACATCCGGCCTGAGACACGAGTACACCGCCTGGATTGAGTAGCCCCTGACACGCGCGCAAAAAGTTGCTCTCGTAAAGCCTGTTGTGTTGCAAGACGGAATCGGAGCTTTCATCGGGAAGATCGATAACAACGACGTCGTATCGCTGATGCGATGCGGTGACAAAGCTCACGCCGTCTAGATAATGCATGTGAATGTTGGAATCGTGCCTCTCAGCCGCTTCCAACTGAGCCATTGTGTATCCGTAAGGCAAAAATTCGGCGCATATTTTTACGCACTCGGCATCAATATCCACGTGGTCAACCCGTTCGGCACCACTGGCTACCAGCAATTGACTAGCCACACCTTCGCTGGAACCGATAACAAGAGCGGAACGCAGCTGATGTGCGAGCAACACGCCGGGCACAATGAGCGCTTCGTGTTAAAGCAATTGGCTCATTTCGGAGCTTTGTCGCTCATCGTCGCAAAAAAGCGTGACACCTTGATCCGTTCGCGCGATCACCGCATGTTGGTAGCTTGTATGGTGATCAGCCAAAACTTCCTTGACCTGCCACACCCGGGTCAGGCCTGGCGCGAGCGGTTCAACGATCTGCGTTTTCATGTGCCGCTCCCCTGGCAATAGTGGTTATTCGCGCAATGTTTGCGCCCACCGCTGCCGCCATCGCGCGGCATACGGCTTCTGGGTCAATGGTGCCACCGCAAGTGAACACGTCAACGAAAGCGGCTTGACGTTCCGGATACGTGTGAATAGAAGCGTGAGATTCCGACAATAGCGCTAGCACTGTGACACCTTGCGGTACGAAACTTTTCGAAGTTACATCACACACGGTGGCGCCAAACTCACGCAAGATCCGTTCCATCATCTCGCGCAGCCGAATTTCGTCATCGAGCATGTGAGCGGGCGCCCCAGCGAATTCGGCTAGACAATGCGCGCCAACAAAGTCACCCACGTCACCGCGTGCCTTGGCTGGCCCAACACTCACCAACCGAATCTACAAGACCGTGCCGTTGGCTCAATCGACACCCACGATTACCGAGCGAATCAGACCAACCGCCATGCATGAATAAGCGTCCGCATGAACACACCATGTCACCTTTCGCTCGCCACACGGCAAAGAGGGCGCAGCCCAGCATAGGTTTCTCGAGAACCGCAGGCCGGTCTAACCTGAGCGCCACTTTAACGCCGTATATGACTCAAGCACGTGGGGAATTACTGGGTCGCTTGCGTTCGTGCACTTGAGCCGCCGAGGCAGCTGCCCTGCTTCGGCTGACGGCTGCGCTGTGCGTTGCAGGCGTGTCGAGATGCGCGTCCTCAGGGAACCACCTGCGCAATTCAGTGCGTATGTTCCGGGATCTCGCCGCTCCCTCAACCCGTGCGATCAGCATGTTCGCCGCAGTGGCGTTGTTTGGGTTTTTCCATCCCACCCAGCCATCTTCGCGGACGTTGGTGGGGTCAAACTTATAGTGCATGGTGACGGTTAGTTCAGTGCCGGTGCCAGCTGAGGGACCAGTGCAAGTAAATGAACCTACGCCCTGGGCGTTAATTTGAGACGCTGCAATGATTACTGAATCCGGTATGAAACGCCCCAAATGCCCTTCATCCATTTGAGCCGCGGTGGGGTCAACAATGAACCCGTCTAAGAGCGCCACCATGTGGCCTGCCCACATTGTTTTGCCATCATCAACCATGCGTTTCATCTTCGCGTTGCGGACTCGAGCGTTTGCCCTCAAACGCCGAAGCGTCTCCGCACGTGCGGGGTCAGCGGATACAGCTTCGGTATCGGCGATCGCTGTAGGATTCACCGCTCTTCGGTCAACCTCCACCTTCACTGGCATAGTCTCGGCCGTAAAGCCGAAGGCAGGACCCACCATTTCAGTTAGGCGACTTGCCAACAGGCACTGTCCCTTGGGGTGAGTTTGCATCGTTTCTCGCACGGCCGGATCCTCAGATTTGAGGTCGACCTCGGTTTGATACATGGCTAATTTGTTGACTTCGATGGCGATGAGTCGGCGAAGCTCGTTGCGTGACCGCTCGAGCACACCAACCGGTAATGGCGCGTCGGCAAGCACCTGCGACGCCAACAAAAAGTCAAATTTTTGCCCATCCGCGGCCAAAGGCTCGCTACATGCCTCAATAAGGTTATGACTTTTTTTACTTGCCTCGAACAGACGCTCATAGTGAGCGTTGAGAATGCTGCCCATCTCGTGTGCGAATTCCTCGACCTCGGTTGGCAACGTCGGATCCAGGGCTATGGAGAGATCCATTAATCCACGACAATGTGACAGCTGGTTTGTCCACTGAACGAACCATTGGTCGTTTCCCGGATCCCGCTCAGCGAGACCGTGCCGAGCCGCGATCAAACTTTCAGTGACAATGCCACGCCCTCTCAGCAATTCCTCATCGAACGCGGGCCCATCATCGCCAACCTGCTCCAGCGCAACGACACGTGCCTCCCAGGCCGCCGCCCGCACGGCACTGTCGTCCATGAGCGGAATAGCGACAACAGCATCCAAAGCTATCGAGCTCGACAGCTCTTCTAAGTCACCGAATAACTGGCTCGCCAACCCACTTCGATATTTGTTGCCATTCAAGTCTTCATCGACCCACGTTAGCTTTAGTTCCGCTCGCTTGTGTGCTCTGCTCACTAGCAGGGCACTGGAGGTAGCACTCAACGCACTGAGCGTGCCGGCTGCTGCAGCAAGGTTTTTCGCGAGGGACGCACACCGCCAATCTGCCTCGGACTTTCCGCCCAAACCACCGATCAGCTGAGCGAGTGCGGTACAACCACGCACCGCAATGTGCGGGTCTGTAGCCGCACTCGCTGCGCGCCAACGAGCAATGTCACCGTCCGGGCCGAGCAACAATTCTATGCCTTGACGGGCAGCGGCAAGGGCGCCCTCAAATGTCACCTTGGTTTCTCCACGGGCAACAGCTTCTAGCCGCGCGTGCCAACTAGCTGCCCAGGTTCGCGCATCAATAACGACGGGGAGGTTCGTCGACGCTGAGGACATTTTGGCAGCTCATTCGTATCGCGGGTGGACGATCAATTCTGTCACGGGTTCAGACGAAAAATAAGACCAGGCACGCGAAACCTGATCACGTTCGCCCAGTTTTCCCTCAGCCGCGGCCGCGACACGGTGGCGCCAAACTCATGCAAGATCCGTTCCATCATCTCGCGCAGCCAAGCTTCGTCATTGAGCATCTACGCGGGCGCCGCCGCGAACTCGGCAAGACAACGCGCCCTTAAACACACCCACGTCATTGGTAGCCTTCGCTGGTCCCATACCCACCATCTCACGCCGTTCATCAACGCCCGAGAACACGAATCCACGAAGCCACGGCTCATTATCAGAAAGCGCGGCAAAAAACTTACATTAAGCCGAACGCGCACGCTGATTCGCCGGCTAGGGCAAGATACAACTACCCAACTACCTCGGCAAGGCTTGTGAAATGGCATCACGTGATACCTATACGTGGATCAGAAACGCTTTCGGCGATCCACAAATCCCCACTCGGGGCAATTCGCCTTTTAGCGATACCTATGCGACCAGTGAGGAAGAACAACAAGCATTTACGACGGCACGTGCCCAGGGAATTGGGCTAGCCAACCAGTACAGCGACGACGCCAGTGCCGCCGCGGCCGCGTACCTCACCCTCGCCCATCGCTCACCCGGTGGCGCAGCACACAACCTCGGATTATTGTTAGGAACATTTCCAAATCTCGAACGTGGGAATTCATCGCTTCAAAATCCCTACGGGCGAAGAACTTTTGAGGCTCGAGAAGAAACGGTTGCCCACGCATTTGCCACCTTGGCCCCAGAAATAACCGCAACACTGCCCGGATTGCCGCCCGCAGTGTCCGAACGGTCAGTACGCCAGGTGATTTCCCGGCTATTTATCGAAACCATCGATCAAATCAGACGCACCGGCGGGGCCCCGACAGCTGAGATGCTTGCCCTCTATGCAGCAGCTCAGCGACAACAACACGTGGCGGGAGCCCAGACTACCCACTTTGGAGCGCACAGCAATATGCTCGCGCTTGCTGCCACACCAGATGCTCTTGCCAAACGCGCCACGCTTCTACTCGATGCCTTAAAACCCACTGAGGTTGATCGCGTACGTTCGACATTATTTGGAGCGCACGATGGCCATATAGCGATGTTGCGATGGGTAGCCAAGACAGACCGACTCGACCACGAAATTTTTGACGTCGAAGACGAATACCCACGACCAGACCAGGTGCACCGAACAAACGCAGCGATTATCGTGCACGAGGAATGGCCGGAAACCGGCGCTGGTCCTAGCCAAGCAGCTTTGGCCTCATTGGCTGGTGAATCCGCTGCTGAGCCAACCCGGCTCATCGTCGACATTATTCCGCTTCACCCAGCAGGCAACACACTCGAAAGTGAACTTGTCGGGCTCATCCACAACGCGGAGCGAACCGTCGAATTTTTCGCCAGCCAAGGCGTGAAACCAAAGATTCTTCTCGAGGCTCGAGGGGCCGATCTGCTACGAAGAACAACTCAAGAGCGCGCCCCGGACCCTTCGTCTTTCATGCGCCGAATCCGCGCCGGACATCCGCGCAAACTATACGAGTTCAAACCTAAACATCCGGCGCGGCAAGCAACGACACCCCCGGATACAGCCGAGCAAGCGCGAACGGCGGCCGCAACGCTGCGAGCGAATCAAGTAGGCCCGGACAGTATTCTCGCTGAGCTCATCGACCGACTCGAAATCGCCGAACGCGGCCCCGACACGGTAGCCGGGGCACTAAGCGCGTTGTCTCCCCAACAGCAGCGGGCGTGGCTCCACCTTTATGCAGTGCCACCGTTCGGCACCCCACCACACCTGGCCGACACTGCCTTACGCGAGCGCATGGCCCGCGAAGAATATCGGCATCGCTACTGGCTTTCGGAGATAGAGCGACAAGAGGCCGCGGAATGGCAGCGGTTTCAATGGTCTGACATAAACCCCGTGTCTCGACTAACGCCCAATGGGAACGCCCGGCCATCAGCCCATGCCAGTCGAATCGCTGAGCTCCGAGAGCAATACGGGGCAATAGCACCAGGGACCCAAAATCGTAAACATGAACACGAACGCGCCCTTGGAAATCTGGAAGTGATGAGCGCGCTCCTTGACTCAACGGATGTTGAAGGTCGGACGTCCACGCTGATCAGCGCATACGCTACTGAAAGAACGTCTTGGAAACGAGGCCATTACGCTCGCCTATGGGCGCCAGCACCTGATACACCTGGGCCAATGGTGGTCGTTATAAGCGGCTATAAATCTGACCATCAGATCGGAAAACTCACAGATCAAGAACGAGATTTTTTAACAAACAACCCCGGCGTTGGCGTGCTTGAACAGTCTTTGCCCCCGAGGGGCCACTTCCGGTGGGACGCTAAAGATGACGCACTAAAAGCGCTTGCTACCGCAGAGCTCGCGATCAAGCGGGTGCGTCGCGAGTTTCCCGACCGCCCTATTTGGCTTATGCATGAGGACGCGGCCCGACCTGAGCGCACGACTATATCGTTTCGTCCAGGTGGCAAACACGCACAGCCCGGCGTTGTTCATCTCGAGTCAGCAACAAAAGACCTTCTATCCAGACAGGAATATGCTGATTTGGGACGGACGGATAGCCGTTCGTGGACCGACTATGTCCAGGTCGTTCTGGCACGAGCACCACATCTTGGCTCGGACACGCCCCGAACGGCCCACAGCATGCCGTCTTACGATCGCCCTGGATATCCGCGCCGACCAGGCGTGAGCCCTGTTTGAAAACATAACCAACAGCCGTAGGCCCATTTGGCGATTCTTTGCGAGGTGGCACAAAAGGCAACGAACAAAGGTTTCTTCCCCGCCCAACCCTCATAAACCAATGAGGAACGACTAGGGGCGGGTGACTTCAAGTTCGTATTCGGTAAAACTGGAATCACCAGGGAACGGACAGGAACGGCCAGTTCGAATGAATCCCGCCCTCTTATAAGCAGACTCGGCCCGCACGTTGTTCTCGTGCACCCACAAATGCACCCGCTCGACGCTGGGTTCGACCAATTGCCACGACCAGTTCAAAGCTTCTTGTAGAAGCTGGCTTGCTAGCCCGGTGCCACGCGCTTCGGGGCGAACAAAGACGCCAACGATGTGAGTCTGGGCAACCTCGGGAATGTCCTCAAAGCTTTCTACTCCTGGCAGCTCCACAATGAGGGTGATCGTGGCTTGCCAGCGCCCTTGCGCATCTTCGGCGATCAACTGCCCGATTGTTTTTCCTTCGGCCGCGACCGCGACACGTTGCCGCCAAAAGTCGTCTGGCTTATGTACCAACGACTCATATTGATCGATGAACGCTATCTTCGCGAGCGGATCCTGCAACGCCGCCAAACGTATTTCTTTGGCTTGTGCCCAGTCTTCTTTTCTCACCGCTCGGATCTTGAACATTTTTACACTCTAAGAGCGCAAGAATTTCGCGAAGCCAGAGGCCTAAGAAGTATTTGACGCCGATGTGAACCGCGTATCTTTCCTGGCGGCCTATCTGATTGTTGAAACACGGAAACCGCATAATCATGGGAGCTCTCCCCAAGAGGAAGAAACATCGAGCCTGGCCGACGCGCTAGGCAACGCCATTATCGTTTTCATTGGGCTTATTGTGCTCGCGATCTTTGGCTTGGGCGTAGTGACCGCTTTATTCCTGGTCGGAGATATTTTCGGGTGGGTAGACCTAGACGAAAGCTAGATAGCCCCACAAACATCGCTTCACAGCACGACTTGCTGAACCGATGAAAACGTATTAGGACTCGGCTCAGCGAACCCACGAAATCTGTGAACTGCTGAACCGAGCCCCTCAAGCCAGATTCGAAACGCCGAACCTTCGGTCGGGGTGACAGGATTTGAACCTGCGGCCCCGCGCTCCCAAAGCGCGTGCGCTACCAAGCTGCGCCACACCCCGTGGCTCCGCAAGTCTAGCGACGGACTCAGAAACAAGTTTCGTTGGGGGCAGCCGGGCCCGTGACCAGCGCAGATGACTAAATGTTGTCGTCGGCGAGCACTTGGGCGCACACCAGGCCCGCGCGCGCCTTCGGGGTGAACCATGTGCTCTTGCGCGGCATCTTGAGCCGATCCAGGTTGACCGCGACAAAATCGTCGACGCGCACGGGCGCGATGATGATCGCCACGGCGCTCTCGCCCTTATCCACCTGCTCGCGAAGCCATGAAAGCGGGTAGTCGCCACCCACATACGTGATGCGTTTGTCGCCAGCGTCCAAATCAAGGATCTCGTTGAACAGGAGCTTTTCCACGATCGTGTGGTCCAAAGTGTCAACTACCGAACCGGTCGCTTTGGGCAGCTCCACAAAATAGCGGGTGCCATCAGCGTATAGCTCGATCGTGCCGGTGCGCACCACGCCGGTTTCAGGATGAATGTTGAAACCGGCTGCTTTGAGCTCGGTCAACAGTTCCGCAACAGTGATTGGCAGTTCTGACACGAGACGGTGATACGGCGCGATATTTACCGATTCGGCACTTGTTACTACGGCCAAAAACTTGTCCAACCCCGCGGTTTGCGCGGCCAGAGTGCGGTGATTCCCGTCAGCCACAATCAGCTCGCCCCCACCGGCGAGCAGCAGCAATTCATCCCGTTGCGGGCTCGGCCCGAGGGTCCAAATCGCGTGCTCGTTTCCGTGCTCGTCGGTTTCCTCATGCGCTGCCGCACCAAGCATCGGGATAAGAGTCGTCAAGAACTGCCGCAGGTCGGCATCGCACCCTTGAGGAACTTGTGTCTGTAGCAGCAAGACTGGAGAAAGCGCCGCGCCTAGTGTTTCGGTGAGGGCAACACGCTCCCGCACTTTATTGATGAACACATCTTCATTGCGAATGATGCCACCGGGCTCATCGGCAGAGCTGGAGATTTGAGCGGTTTCCATGAGGCAGAACACGCCATAAAACTCGCCGTCATCAGTGGTGATGCGATATGGCGCCACAACATCGCGTTCGGCGGCGAATTTCTCTGCTTGAAGGTGCCGCCACCGTGCCAGTGCTGACCCGAGGGCATCAGAAAACGCTGTGCCCACCTGATCAGGGACCCGATGCGGCATTTCGACCGCCAACACCGAGTCAGGGTTAGCGGCGATCGCGGCGGTCACCTCAGCGTCGGACGCGAACTCGTCATAGTTCGGCGCGCCAGTCGCACCCTTGGCAAGCCAAGCTTGCGCGATGGGATGGGCAATTGTGGAACGAGGGGCACGTTGCATAGTCATCAATGCCAGATTAGCCGGTATTGGCAGCGCACTCTGAACCCCATACGCCGGTGATTTACGCCACGTCGAGCCGTGCGAAACTGCGCAGTGGGACGCACACAATTCGCCTCGACAGCGTGGCACGCCGAGGCCACAATGGCTCGCGGAGCCACCCGGCCAGACTCGCCACCCTGAGCCCGGCCACATCGCACGAAAACAGTTATGAGGAGACGAGCCGATGCCTGGAAGTAACATCACCCGCACCTACGCCGCCGAGCGCGCCGCATTGCTGCGCGTCGACTCATATGACGTAAGACTTGATCTTGCGGGTGCCCCGGATGGGGCCGAAACATTTCGTTCCCGCACCGAGATTCGATTCACCAGCAACCAACCGGGCAGCACCACCACTATCGACATCATCGCCGCCCGATTTCATGAAGTCGTGCTCAATGGCAAGCCAGTGGATACGTCTACATATGACAAAGAAAAAGGCCTGGAGCTGACCGACCTGGCCGCGGACAATGAGCTTCTTGTCGATGCCGAATGCTTCTATATGAACACTGGCGAGGGCATGCACCGCACTCTCGATCCGGCCGACAACGAAACATATCTCTACACCCAATTCGAATCGCGGGAAGCTCACCGCGTCTATGCCTGCTTTGATCAGCCCGATCTCAAGGCGCGTTTCTCTTTGACTGTCACCGCACCCACCCATTGGAAGGTCTTCTCCAATGGCGTGAGCAGCAACGACAACGGCACCTGGACGTTCACCCAAACCGTGCCCATCTCCACATACATCACCGCGATTGTCGCCGGCCCATATGTTGGCGTTCAGGACGAACACGACGGCATTCCATTGGGCGTCTACGCCAGGCGGTCAATGGAGCAGTATTTGGACGCCGATGAACTGCTCACCATCACCAAACAAGGCTTTGATTTCTTCCATCAAGCATTTGACTACCGCTATCCCTTTGGGAAATACGATCAAATATTCGTAGCCGAATTCAATGCTGGTGCAATGGAAAACGCCGGCTGTGTCACCCACTCCGATGACTACATGCTCTTCCGAGGCAAACAAACCCGTGCCCGCTATGAGCAGCGCGCGAATACGATCATGCACGAAATGGCCCACATGTGGTTCGGCAACCTGGTGACCATGCGCTGGTGGGACGACCTGTGGCTCAACGAATCCTTCGCCGAATGGGCGGGCGCGTCCGCCACCGGATCGGCAACCCAATACACCGACTCGTGGACAAACTTCTGCACCCTGCGCAAGGCATGGGGAATGCGACAGGACCAGCTGTCCTCAACCCACCCCGTGGCCACTGAAGCTCCCGACGTCGTCACCGCCGAACTCAACTTCGACGGCATCACCTACGCCAAGGGCGCCTCGCTGCTCAAACAACTCGTCAAATACGTAGGTCAAGACGCATTCTTGGCCGCATTGCGCTCCTACTTCAAAGCTCACGCCTACGGCAACGCCACCCTGACTGATCTACTCACCGAGCTGGAAGCCGCCTCGGGCCGTGACCTGAAAACCTGGGCCACGAAATGGATCCAGACAGCGGGCATCAACACGCTGCGTCCAGTTGTCACCGTGGACAACGAAGGCAACTACTCGTCCGTGGTCATCGAACAAACCGCGATTCCAGAACACCCCACATTGCGCCCGCATCGGATGGACATCGGTCTTTACGACGAAACCGATTCCGGGCTGGTCCGTCGCGATGTCATTTCGCTTGACGTCGATGGCGCCGCCACCGAAGTATCCGCTCTCATTGGCATCAAGCAGCCCGCTCTTCTGCTGCTCAACGAAGGCGACCACACCTACGCAAAGCTCCGGCTAGACGAACGTTCGCAACGCGCTGTCGTTGACAACGTGTCCGGGCTCGGCGACCCGCTGGCCCGCGCGTTGGTGTGGGCCGCGGCCTGGGACTCCAACCGGGATGCCGAACTGGCAACCCGCCACTACATCACCATGGCCGTCAACGGGCTTCCCAACGAGGACGCCGTGGGCATCCTGCAAGCGCAGTTGGGCTTCGCTCTTGCCGCATTGGCCAATTACGCCGACCCCGCCTGGCGTTCGGCCGGGTATTGGCAACTCGCCGACGCCGCTTGGGCAGCAACGATTGCCGCCGAACCGGGCAGCGACGTTCAACTTATCTGGGCTCGCACCTTCGCCAGCGCGGCACGTACACCCGAATCGTTGGCGAAGGTGACTGGTCTTCTTCGCGGCTCCGAGGTCGTGCCCGGGCTAGCCATCGACACGGAACTGCGTTGGCACCTGGTGCAACAGGCTGTCGCACATGGCGCACTTGGCCCAGAGGCGATAGAAGCCGAACTTCAGCGGGACAACACTGACGCCGGAGCGCGTGCTGCCGCTACCGCCCGCGCCATGGTGCCCACCGCCGAAGCTAAAGCACAGGCCTGGAAACTGGCGGTGGAAGAGGCCACCACGGGTAACCGGGTGGCGCTAGCCGTAATGCGCGGCTTCGCGTTGTCGGAACACTCCGACCTTTTGAAGCCGTACGTAGAAAAGTATTTCGCAGTCTTGAATGACGTGTGGCAGAACCGGACCAGCGAAGTCGCGGCGAATATCACCGAGTGGCTATACCCGTCGTGGGATGTCTCCCCGGAGCTGGTCAATCGCACCGAGGAATACCTGGTGGCTAACCCAGATGCGTTGCCAGCGCAACGCCGCCTAGTCGCTGAAGGTCGGGATGCGGTTCTGCGAGCTTTGGCCGCTCGTGCATGCGATCGAATGGCCGTTTAGAGCTAGAAACGAAAGTGGGCCGCCGCGAAATTTCGCGGCGGCCCCTTTTCTGTAGATCTACGCTGATGGCACATTTCGTCGGCGTGAGTAGCCCGCCATGGCTACACCTCCAACGAGCAGGAACAACGCACCGGCGACGAAGCCCGTGATAGCAACACCAGTGGTAGGCAACTTGCGGCCGGCACCTTCACCACCGGCGGGAGAGGAAGTTGTGGGAACTGGCTCGCTTGGGTTAGGCCCTGGGGCGTCGCTTCCGAGCGCGTCGAGCACGATCGCTGCGGTGCCAGCCATGCCGAGAGCATTGGGGTGAACTGGCGCAGCGGGCGATTCAGGGGTGATCCCTTCGACCCATTTGGTACCGACGGGCTGACAAACATCATGCCCCTTGCTGCCAGTGACCGTGTCTATGTAGTGGGCACCGTTTTTGTCGGCTTGCTCTTCCAGCATCGAGTTGAGCTTCCCGAATACACCGCGCAGGTATTCGTAGTCGCCTTTAGCGAAGGGCAACACGTTTTGACACGTTCCACTTTCGGGGAGAATTGTTGGGTAACCGACGATGTAGGTTTTCGCGTCCGGGGAACGCTGGGCGATCGCGTCTAGCACGGCGTCCACTTCGGTCGCTTTTTCACCAATCTTCTTTTCCAACTGGTCGCTTCCACCGATGGTGTAGCGGGCCTGGCAGGGGGCGCCATCTTTATCCACCAAACCAAGCATCACGCAAGTCTGGACGATCGAACCAAAGCCAATGTCGTTGCCACCAATTCCTAGGGTGACGAGATCGGTCTTTTCGGTGAGGGCCTCGAGCTGTGGGGGGTTGATTTCTTTTCCATTGTCGAGCTGACTTGCCGTCATCTCTTTAGTTGTCGCACCACCGCAGCTCACGTCGGTAAATTCTTGTGGCTTTAATTCGGCGGCTATTAAAGCGGGATAGTTCTGATCGGACCGTCCACACCCAGAGGTGTCCTGCTGAGGTATGCCAGGCCCGGAAACGTAGGAGTCGCCAAGGGCCACGTAGTGAATTGGCTCTGGGGTTTGCGCGTTGGCCGCGAGTGCCGGTGCGAGCGTGAGCCCACCCAACAATGTCGCCCCGATAGCCACTCGAGTTGCTAACTGCGAAATGCCCATTGACTTCCCTTTATTGTTGGTTGAGCTGCACGATACCCGCGAACAGCTAAACAGCTGTACCGGCCAAACGGGCCAACGGTTGTGAAAAAGTGATCGTGCTATGGGCAAAAAGCGCTGGCATATCTGGCATTTCGCCAAAAACCAAACTTAACGCCGAGCGCGTTCGGCAAGCATTCGCAAAGCCGTAACGATGCCACCAGCGAGATCCCCACCAGCAAATGACGCGGCCGCCGACAACGCGGCCAATCCACACGCCCGATCGTCGAGCAATTTGGCGGCATTGCGTCCGGTGACGATCTCGACCACACGCTGGTTCGGCGAAACCGCGATCAACACTGCCTCATCGGTGCGCGAAAGCTCGCTATGAAAACCACGAGCGGCGACTGTTGTGGCTGGAACGTCTTTTTCCGCGTCAGCGTTCAGCTCGCCGACGTAAACGCTGAACTGGAGACCAGTCTCGAATTCAGCCGCTGACAATGCCTGCGACAAACGAGTGAGCTGGCTGCCGTTGAAAGGGCCACGCAGCGCAGAGGTGTAGCCATCTACGGCGTGTCTCTCTAGCACTGCCCCCGCATTACCATGTGTCACGAGCGCCTCCTTGCACGTGCTCGGTGTTCGAGCTGGACGGCAAAGCCGGGCGATGCACCTTCACCGCGGTTTCGGGCGCAAGAAACCAAACTGGCGCCGCGTGAAACGTCAGGTCTGGGCGGTACCGCTTGCTGCGGGGGCCACTTATCGCGAAGATCAGCAAGGTAACCAAGAGCATAAAGCCGACCGGTATACCTAGGAAGACGAGAAGTGTCTCCGAGACTGTCATGAGTGACCTTTGCGCTAACTAAGACTGACGCCATCTACGCGAGCGGCAATCGGAAATTGGATCTGCCATACCTAGATTAGCGGAGCACCGAGTTCCAAGAATGTACGGGTATCGCGGTGCGCCGCTATTTCGCGTTCTCTTGAATCCAGTGGATTATGCCCATTGGATCGAGCGGGGTAAACGACAAAAACGCGATTCCGCAGGCAGCGAGAAAAAAACTGGTCGTCAAATTTGGGATGAGCGTGCTGCGTCTCGGTCCCATCTCCATACTGGAACGCACCAAGTAACAGGCCAGACGTGTGAGCCAATACACTCCAACTACCGCCGCGACTGTGATCCCCAGTCCCATCAGCGCGCTATTGGCTGCAGCGGCCAGGCTTTGGGTCCGCCAAATCTCCGACCCAAACCAGACCAGCCACCCCAACACAAAAATCACGGCGGCAAAGGACACCAATCCCCTGCCACGGGACCGCACAGGTGGAGCTGGTGGCTCAGTCGGCGGATGCATCCGCGGATCGTGACGAGGAGGTGGCGGTGGTGGCCACCCGGGCCCAGGCTGTTGCTGCTGATACGGCGGCGGCGCGTAAGGCGGCGGCGCCTGCTGCGGCTCAGGGTCGTGGTAGTCCTCGTGATAGTCCGGGACCCGCGCGCTCCCCTTCATGGAACGCGGAGCTGACGGTTCTTTTATCGCGGGAAAGACCGCTGTCGGGTTGGGTGGGTTGGGCTGAAACTGTTGAGTAGGCGGGGCCACCGGCGGGCTTGTTTCGGCCGGGGTGGGCTCAATAGGCACGTCAAAGAGATGGGTGCGGTCGTTCGCGACCGGCTCGGGAACCTTTACTTCAGCGAATGCGGCCGGAACTGAGAAGTTGGGCACCGAAAAGCCATTGTGGGCCGGGTTCCAGCGCGCGAAATGGTGCTCTGTGGGCAAAGTGGCCGCAAGCTCGGTGAGACGGGCAATCCAGCCTTCTAGCTCCCGGGTGGCGGGGCGATCCCCTGGCCGGTCAGCCAAGGGCGCGACCAGGTGCTTTTCGAGCGTGGGGTGCGATTCCAACATCGGGTGGCGTCGAATAGCGGTGCTGGTGATGCCCGAACCCGGCAGTGCTGGGGTGTGGCGCTGCTCTCGCGGATGCCACCCCGTCACCAGGTAGTAGGCGATCGCACCAAATCCGTGAATGTCGTATGCCGGCGTCACATCACGATTGACATCGTGGGCTTCCGGACCGCCCGATTCCAAGGAGTACGCCACGGATGTGAGGTGTGCGGCGTTGTAATAGCGAGATGCGGTGAAGTCGATGAGTTTGGCTTGCCCGGTGGGCAAAATCATCACGTTCGCAGGCTTGAGGTCCATATGTAGCACTGGCAGTTCGGCGTCTTCTGGGGCGTGAAGCTGCCGCAGAATCTCCGCGAGAGTGCGTAGAACTTGCCCCCCATCGAGCTGGGGGCCGTTGCCGCGTTGCTGGTCGTCCCTGAGACGTTCAGTGAGGCTCATTCCGGGCAGATAATCCAACACTTGGAACGGCACTCGATCACCTTCGGCCGGTTCAGCGGCCGGTCGTGGGCTAGCCCCGTAAAAGCCGTCGACTCTCAAACATATGTTTGGGACGCCACGACTGTTCAAATCCATCAGGACCGCATCGCCCTTGTCCCAAAATCGGAGCTGTTCGTCAATAGGCAACCGCTCGTCGGCTTTGAATGCCTTGATCGTGACGGGCGAAGACCGCAAGCCTCCTGAGATGCGGACAGCGCGATATACCTGGGCTTGTCCTCCCGCTCCGAGATGTTCGAGCAAGCGATAGCGAGCACTACTGTCTGGCAATGGCCCATCGGGACCGCACACCAGATCGAGGTCAACCCGCGTCGCTCTATCAGCACCAAGCGTCACCAGCTGCCTCCAGAAATTACTTAGGGAAACTCGTTTTTACCCCGTGAACGCAACCAGCCGACGTGGGTTGGCGATCTGGCGTGCACGGGTATTCACAACTCTACGAGAAGCCATGTTCCCGCTCGCAGCCTTCACCGGCAAGCGTGCTGCACAAGGAGGAAATACCATCCTCGATGGCGGCATCTCGAGCCTCAATAGAAATACCGCGCCAAGCCCGCACAACGTTACACATTTGCGGCGCAGCATGTCTCGTAGCCAGATTAGGCAAGCGCTGGCTCGGGACTTCCGAACCAGTCAAGCCACCCGGGCTCGGGCGATCGGTGCCCGAGGATGCGAGCTGTGAGCCCGACAGGGGCTTTGGGCTGTCGAGGAAGCCGCCAACCTAGTTCACCCAATGTTCGGTCAGCTTTTCGATGATTGCATTTCGTGCACGCCGCCACCACGTTTTCCCACGCGTGGGAACCTCCCCGGCTGCGCGGGATAACGTGATCGATGGTGGTCGCCGCGGCACCGCAGTATGCGCAACGACCCGAATCGCGGGTAAAAACGCCTCGACGGGTTAGCGCTATGGCCCCCCGGTAGGGCACTCGGACAAATCGGGTGAGACGCACCACTGTGGGCGCGAGAAGGCGCACCTTCTCGCTACGAAAAAGGCCGCCTCCTTGGCAAACAGGGACGGCCTTGTCAGTGAGAATAAGTACGGCGGCCCGGCGTTGAGGCACGACGCAGAGAGGTTCGTAAGTGGTGTTAAGCACGAGTGCGGACGCAACCATTTCACTTCACCTCCGTGTGCCGCTCTCCAATATTCGCCGATGATGGGGCGAACGCACGTAAGGCGTTCAGGTGAAGTTTCTCATCTAGAGCGCAGGTTTTGCGAAGGCATTTGCTATTTAGAGATCCCAGAACGGGATTTTGCCCAGCTAGGGATAAGTTTGACTACTTAACGCCTATCACTACGCAAGTGCGATCTGGGCACGTCCTACCCTCTAGGGGTGAAGATGTTGATGACCGCTATTGACCTCGCAAGCGATAAGTCCGCTCCGCCCTGCGTTGAAGATGATTCGACCAGTTTGTGTGCAAAAGTGTGGCGTGCGACGCATGAAGAATGGTTGGCGAACAGCAGCGACTGGGTAATCGCCAAGCCGGCCATTGTCATCGGGATTCTGCTGGTCGCATTCATCGTTCGCGCGATCATTCATCGGACCATCTCCCGGATTACTCGCACAACCGGGCAAGGAAAAGTGCCCGCCCTGCTACGACCCCTGCAAGAAAACGCCCCGAGCAGTTGGCAAATGGCGACTAGCGGGCTCGTTAACGAACGCCGAGAACAACGCGCCGCCGCACTGGGATCCATACTGAGGAGCATCACCACAGCAGTGGTGTTCACCATCGCCATCATGCTGATTCTCGACAATCTAGGACTCAATCTCGCACCCCTATTGGCAAGCGCGGGCGTCGCGGGTGTCGCGCTGGGCTTTGGTGCGCAGAGTTTGGTCAAAGACGTACTGGCCGGCATTTCGATGCTGCTAGAAGACCAATATGGCGTTGGTGACATTGTCGATGTGGGTGAAGCGAGCGGCACTGTGGAAGCCGTTGGGCTGCGCATTACCACTCTGCGAGATGTCAACGGTGTCACGTGGCATGTGCGCAATGGCGAGGTCATTCGAGTTGGCAACAAGAGCCAGGGTTGGGCAATGGTGAATGTGGACATTCCATTGCCATTTGGAACGGATGTTTCCAAGGCTACAACCGCGATCGCTGCGGCGGCCGACGATCTGGCGATAGATCCTCAGTGGCGCGCGGACATTTTGGAGCCACCTGTTGTATTGGGGGTGGAGCAGTTGACCGCGACGGGAATGATGCTGCGCGTGCAAACAAAAACTACCAGCGATGGCCAATGGACTGTCGCTCGAGAAATGCGCGTGCGCGCCGGTCGCGCCTTGGACCAAGCCGACATTTCTTACGGCATTGTGCCGACAATCCCGCCGGGAACGGTCCTGTAAAACTTCACCAACAAAGCCCCGGGAAGCTATTTGGACTAGATCTAAATAGCTTCCCGGATATGTTTCGCCAACCATTCAGTGGAGGGTATGCTTACTTTCGCGCACGACAAACCAGTAAATGTATGTCATTCCGTGCACTTCGACCCCTCACATTGCCATCCCTCGACATACGTGGAGGCTCAACGTGGACCAGGTCGCGTCACAGCCCACGTACAAAAACCTCTTCGCATATCGTGAATTTCGAGCGATCTTCATCGCTCAAGCACTCTCCGCCGGCGGCGACATGCTCGCCAAAGTCGCGGTCTCCATTCTCGTATTCGACCGAACCGGATCCGCGCTTCTCGCCGCCGCCGCTTTCGCGATCAGCTACCTACCCGGGATCATCGGCGGCCCCTTTTTGGCCACCATCGCAGATCGCGCACCATGGCGGACCACACTTGTCCGATGCGACCTAGCCCGGGCGGCACTGATAGCCATCGTGGCGCTGCCACACATCCCGCTTCCCATCGCACTGTTTCTACTATTCGCCGTAGCACTGCTGAGCGCACCATTCGAAGCGGCCCGCTCCGCGCTCCTGCCCACCGTGCTCCCAGGCGACACCTACGTGCTCGGGGTGACCGTCGGCAACGTCACTTATCAGTTGAGCCAAGTTCTCGGCTTCGCCGCTGGGGGCGCCATCGTCGCGGCACTTTCAGCCCGGGGAGCGCTGCTTCTGGACGCGGCGACCTTCGCGCTGTCAGCCTTTTTCCTCTGGCGATATGTTGCGAAAAGACCCGCCCCTACGCGTCAACACGTACGAACAACCATCTGGCACGACACCTTGAGCGGCCTCCGCCTGATCGCAGGACACTCAGTGCTTCGGCGAATCGTGCTACTCGCCTGGTGTGCCTCCGCCTTCGGCTTCGCGCACGAAGGCATCGCGGCGCCCTTCGCCGAAGCATTGAACCGAGGACCGGCAACCGCGGGACTATTGCTTGCCAGCGCCCCACTCGGCATGGTCATCGGCGGCTTGAGTCTGGGGAGATTCGTTAAACCGGCGCACCGACTGCTCGCCGCACCTTATCTCGCGGTGACTGCCTGCTTGAGCCTGGTGCCAATTGGGCTAGGGCTGCCCCTTGTCGGCATTTTGTTCTGCCTCATGATCAGTGGAGCCGCCATGTCATTCATGCTCCCCATCAACGCCGCCTTCAACCAAATGCTGCCAAGTAACTATCGTGGGCGCGCCGCCGGGGTCGTGATCGCCGGTTTGATGGCCGGACAAGGACTTGCGATTCTTCTCGCCGGAGCCCTAGCCAATCGTTTTCATCCAGCGGGCGTCATCAGCCTCAGCGGCGCCATCGGCACAGGTGTCACGCTCATATCACTAGCGACCTGGCCAACAGTAGAAGAAATTACTACCCCAATAACCATCAGCCAGCCCAATGAACCCGAAATCGCGTTCTCCGCAGGAACGCAATAGCGGTCCATCGGGCTCCCAAAAAACACCCACTACGATGGTGAAGTGAGTTTTTACGATCAAGTCGGCGGTCGCCCCACCTTTCAGAAACTCGTCGACGTTTTCTACGCCGGTGTGGCCACCGACCCGCTGCTGCGCCCCATGTACCCAGAAGCTGATCTGGGTCCCGCCGCCGAACGTCTACTTCTTTTCCTAGAGCAATACTGGGGTGGACCCAAAACCTATGGCGAACAACGCGGCCACCCTCGACTGCGCATGCGCCACCATCCATTTGTTATCGGTTCCGCCGAACGCGACGCCTGGCTCAAACACATGCGCGAGGCCGTGGACTCTCTGGATCTCGCCCCAGAACATGAAGCCGAACTCTGGGACTATTTGCAGCGCGCAGCACAATTTATGGTCAACGCCGAACCAGATAACCCACTTTTCATCAATGAAAAGGCGAGATAAGCGGCGTTGATGTCGTCTTATAGATAACACCTTGCCGGGTGGCGACGAATGTCCAATTAGCTCCGGCAACGCCAACTTGCATATCGCTTTGCTCGACGAAACCGAGTCGGGCGGCGGCGATGAGTTGCCGCACGCCCACTTGAGCCTCTTGTTCTTCGTGCGTCACGGTCAACGCGACATGATCGAGCAACGCTTCACCGGCGCGCTGCGGTATTGCCGCGATGGCGCTCACTTCACGAAACGTGCGTTCGGCTGCTTCCAACAGCGCGTTGACCTGAGCCGCTGGAATCACGTCGATCGCTTGGCCAGAAGGCGGAAGCGGACCGCGCCACCAAAGGTCCTGCGCCGCCGGCAGATCCACTGTCATGTCGCCTGATGTCCCGGCAAGCGTTGCGCGAAGCTGCTCAAGCAGCGCATCGGCACGCACGGTGATGTCTGGGTTGGACAGCTCACCAACGACACCGCGCAAGGCCAGCACCTCTAGCGGAGTCCAGCACCACACGGCAACACGTTGATTCGGCAACTGACGCAACCGCACCATTGCCGTCGACTCGAGCCGAGTGAGTCTAGCGAGATATACGGTGAGGTCCTGCAGCTGTGCGTGTCGCGCCCGAATGGTGTCGGTCACCGCGCACCACCTAAATGCCGCGGGCTAACCACGGGTCAGCTTGCGATAGGTGACCCGGTGCGGACGCGCGGCGTCGGGGCCTAGCCGCGCGATCTTGTTCTTTTCATATGACTCGAAGTTGCCCTCAAACCAATACCACTGAGATTCACCCTCATACGCCAAAATGTGCGTAGCGATACGGTCCAAGAACCAACGGTCGTGTGAAATGACCACCGCGCAGCCGGGGAAATCGAGCAGCGCGTTTTCCAGCGAAGACAGAGTTTCCACATCGAGGTCGTTTGTGGGTTCGTCAAGCAAAAGCAAGTTTCCGCCCTGCTTGAGCGTCAAAGCCAAGTTGAGCCGGTTCCGCTCACCACCAGACAGCACACCAGCGGGCTTCTGCTGGTCTGGGCCCTTGAAACCGAAAGCCGACACATATGCGCGAGATGGCATTTCGACCTTGCCCACGTGCATGTAGTCCAAGCCGTCAGAGACAACTTCCCATACATTCTTTTTAGGATCGATGCCCGCACGGCCCTGGTCGACGTAGGAAATTTCCACGGTCTCGCCTACTTTGACCGTGCCAGAGTCGGGTTGTTCGTCACCCACGAGCATCTTGAAAAGCGTGGTTTTGCCGGCTCCGTTGGGGCCGACTACACCCACAATGCCGTTTGGTGGCAGCGAAAACGACAAGTCATCGATCAGAAGTTTGTCGCCGAAGGCTTTCGTCAAATTAGAAGTGTCGACAACGACATTGCCCAGACGCGGGCCTGGGGGAATCTGAATTTCCTCGAAATCGAGCTTGCGCGTCTTGTCGGCTTCGGCCGCCATTTCTTCATAGCGGGCCAGACGAGCCTTGGACTTCGTCTGACGAGCTTTGGGACTGGATCGAACCCATTCGAGCTCTTCTTTCAGCCGCTTTTGCCGCTTGGCGTCTTTTTGTCCTTCAACTTTGAGCCGCTCGGCTTTTTTCTCCAAGTAAGTCGAGTAGTTGCCCTCATATGGGTGGGCACGCCCACGGCCCAGTTCGAGGAGCCACTCCGCGACGTTGTCCAGGAAGTAGCGGTCGTGCGTGACGGCGAGCACGCAGCCTGGGTATTTCGCCAAGTGCTGCTCAAGCCACAGCACACTTTCGGCGTCAAGGTGGTTAGTGGGCTCATCCAAGAGCAACAGATCAGGCTGTTGCAGCAGCAACTTACACAGAGCTACGCGGCGACGTTCACCACCTGATAGCACCTTCACATCGGCGTCCGGTGGCGGACAACGCAGAGCGTCCATCGCAAGTTCAAGCTGAGCGTCAAGGTCCCACGCGTTCTTGTGGTCAAGCTCTTCTTGCAGCTTGCCCATTTCTTCCATGAGCTCATCGGTGTAATTCTCAGCCATCTCCAAGGCGATCGCGTTAAAGCGGTCAAGCTGAGCCTTGGTTTCGGCCACACCATCCTCAATGTTGCCGAGCACCGTCTTGGACTCATCCAATGGAGGCTCCTGCAGCAAAATGCCCACAGTCGCCTCAGGCGCCAAGAAGGCGTCCCCATTGGACGGCTGTTCAAGGCCCGCCATGATCTTCAACACAGTCGACTTGCCGGCGCCGTTGGGACCAACAACACCGATCTTCGCCCCAGGCAAGAAGCTTAGAAAGACGTCATCCAGAATGACCTTGTCGCCATGTGCCTTACGGACCTTGCGCATTGTGTAGATGTATTGAGCCACCCCACCATCGTACGGGGGTCGCTTTGAACCCAAAGAGGGTGGCACGAACTAGGGAGCCTAGGCCGATCCGCCTGGCGAAGGATTTGAGATATGCGTACCAAAGCTCTACTTGCCTTAGCGGGGATCGCCCTTGCGGCCTCGGCCTGCACGATGAGCCGTGCGGCCACCGTGTCCGCCACGTCCGACTTGTCGGGCCAGGGGCCGATCACCGTTGCGGTAAGCGAAGAGCACTCCACGGACACCTTGCGGGGCCAAGTGGAGGTATGGAACAGCGAACACCCCGATCAAGCCGTCACAATCTCCGTGCTGCCGACCGATGATTCCGAGCGCTACAGCCAAGTGCGCCAAGACGCCCACAACGGTGACAATGCGATTATCGAAATCGACACAGCGCACTTATCCGAATTCGCCGACATGGGATGGCTCTCGAAAATTCCCACCAGCGCATTCGATACTGCGCAGTTCTTCTCCGCGAGCATGTCCGCGACGCGCATCGGCAATGACATGTACGCCGCGCCATACGCTGTAGACACCCTGAGCCTGCATTACCGAAAAGACTTGGTTCCTACCCCACCAGAAACCTGGGGTGAGCTCACCGACATATGCGCCGCTCACCCCGAGATGTCATGTCTACACGCTCCAGTTCGACCCGGCGAGGGTCTGGCTGAGGCCGTGCTGAGCTTGGCCTCAGCGCAAACAGGTGGAATCCGCGACCTCGAACCGACAGTCAACCAACTAGCGACGGGACCATTGGTCGGTAAAGACCTGCCTAAAAGCGCACACCGGGCCGCGTTCGCCAACGGCGATGGCTTGTTTCTGCTAGACGACATCGAAGCGTCCTCAACCAGCCCACAATTTGGGGTTACCGACGCGTTGCTTTCCCCCGCCGGGAAGCCACTACTTTCTGTAACCGGACTCGCAATCCCTGACTCCGCTTTCCACAAGAAAACGGCACTCGATTTCTTGACATACATCACCGATCGAGCACCCGCCCAGGCCCGCGCCACAAACGATGGTTTACCCCCCGCATACCCCAACTTATACGGCGACACTCAAGACACATATCTCGCAATGCTTGACAACGTTTTCGCTGAACACAGCACCGCCGCATCCCGCCCAGCGGGCAATTGGACAACGAGCGTCGAACACGAACTGCAACAGGTGTTCACTGGAGAACAAACCGCCAACGACGCGTGCCATGCTCTGGCGAGTCTTCTCCCATCCGGGTAAGAGTCACAGTTGAATGGCTTTACGGCCTAGTTCGTGGCCATCGAAACGCTACAAACGGTGACGGGCTAGGGTTGCGAACACCAAATCAACGGCTGGTGGAGGTCGATTGATCGTGGCTAAACGCAATGCCCTTGTCATCGTGGCCAACAGGCTCCCGGTAGACCAAATAACCGCGGAAGACGGAACACAAAGCTGGCAACGCAGCCCAGGCGGTCTGGTGACCGCCCTGGAACCCGTGGTCGCCAAACACGGCGGCACCTGGGTGGGCTGGGCCGGCTCAACAGGCATGGCTCCAGCACCATTCACGCTGGACAACCTAAGCCTGCACCCAGTGCCCCTGACCGCGCAAGACATCACCGAATACTACGAAGGGTTTTCAAACGGGACCCTGTGGCCGCTCTATCACGATGCCGCGGCCACACCGAAATACCATCGGCGCTGGTGGGACCGGTATGTGGAGGTCAACCATCGATTCGCGCAAGCCGCCGCCGATGTCGCCGCCGAAGGCGCTGTGGTGTGGGTGCAGGACTACCAACTGCAGCTCGTACCCGCCATCTTGCGGAAACGCCGTCCCGACCTGCGCATCGGGTTCTTTTTGCACATTCCATTCCCACCCGTCGAGCTGTTCAGTCAGCTTCCATCTCGCACCCAACTGCTAGAAGGACTACTCGGTGCCGACCTGCTCGGATTTCAACACCCCGACGGGGCACACAACTTCCTGCGCCTAGCGAACTATCTGTGCGGCTACGAAACCGATCGCACAGGCGTCATTGTCGACGATCGTCGAGTGCGCGCTGAAGCATTCCCCATCTCGATTGACTTCGCGCAAATCGACAAACTCGCTCAGGACCCCAATGTGCTCGCCCGAGCCGCTCAAATACGAGAAGAACTAGGCAACCCCCGTCAAGTCATCTTGGGAGTAGACCGGCTCGACTACATCAAAGGCATCGAAAAACGACTCAAAGCCTTCCGCGAGCTCCTGGACGATGGAGACATTTCAGTTGGCGACACCGTGCTCGTCCAAGTCGCCACCCCATCAAGGGAACGAGTAGAGCACTACCAGGAACTTCGCGAAGAAATCGAACGTGAAGTCGGGCGCATCAACGGCGAATTCTCCGAGCTCGGCACACCAGCCGTGCACTATCTGCGCCAGTCATACGACATCGCTGAGCTGGCCGCCCTATATCGAGCCGCGGATGTCATGCTCGTCACGCCTCTGCGCGACGGAATGAACCTCGTCGCCAAAGAATACGTATCGGCACGGCCCGACTTGGGCGGAACGCTCGTGTTGAGCGAGTTCACTGGAGCATCCTCCGAGCTCACCGGCGCGTTTCTGGTCAACCCCTATGACATCGACGGAATGAAGCGCATCATCATTCAAGCGCTGCGCACCGACCCCACCGAAGGCAAAGCTCGGATGTCAGCGATGCGGGAACGTGTCGCACACCACGATGTCACCATGTGGGCCGCCGAGTTCTTGACCGCCCTACACGAACAAACCCGACCGCCAGAACCACTGCCCGGGCCGCTCGTCCCGCTAGCCTCCGCGCAAGACGTCTGGGTGGTGTGCGACTACGACGGCACGTTGTCACCGTTCGTGGACGATCCCACTCGCGCTCTACCGGCGCCAGGTGCTTACTCCGCGTTGATGGAACTCGCTTCGCTGCCGCACACCCAGGTCGCGCTCGCTACCGGGCGCCCAGCCGCCGTCGTGCGCGGATTGCTCGGGCTCACCCCAGACGATCCGGTGTCCGTGTTGGGCATGCACGGATTCGAGATCGATGCCTCCTTGGGCGAGCCACTCAGCTTGACCGATGAACAGCAAAAACTCCGGGAGCAGGTGCGGGCGCACACCATCACCACGCTGGAGGACTTGGGCGTGCCTTTTGTGCAGCGGCCGTTGGAAGAAAAAGACGGCGCGGTGGTGTACGTCGAGGACAAGCCCAACAGCGTCGCGGTGCATGTGCGTCGGCTTGACCCAGCCCAACGCGAAAACGTGCTAATGGCCATCAGCAACGGACCGGCGCTACATGAGGGTCTTGCCGTCACACCTGGCGATATGGTGCTGGAAATGGCTGTCACCCAGGTCAGCAAGGGTGATGCGATGAATCTGCTGCGCAAAAACGCACCTGACGCGCATTTTTTGGTGCTGGGTGATGACGTCACCGATATTGACGCCTTCGCGACTTTGCAGTCTGAAGACGTCGCGGTCATCGTCGACCGGCGACTGCCAGACATGTTGACGGCAGCTAGGCGAGGAACATTGCGCCCCGCGGTTGCCGAACGGCTCACGCCGCTGGCGATCGCCCACCTGTCGGCGGCGGTCACGGTGCCAGACCCGGCAGCCGCGGTGGCTCTACTGAAACGCTTTGCCAGCGCTCGCGCCCAGGAGCTAGAAAAGTAGCCCCATCGGGGGCTGGTTAATGCTGCTATCTAGGCTGGGCGGGTGCTTCGTTTCCTGTTGCGTCCCCGCTGGATCGTGTTCGGTCTTATTGTCATCGGCGTCGCCGTTCTATTCGTTCGGCTCGGCTTTTGGCAACTTGACCGGCTTGACCAACGCCGTGATACCAATGCGGTGATCACCCAAGCCCGCACGCATGAGCCGGTCCCCGTGGGAGACCTATTGACCGCCGACTCGGCCGCGAAGTCGTCGGTGAGCTACCGGAAGATCACCGCCACCGGGCAATACGATGCCGAGCACCAGTTTCTGGTGCGCAATCGCACGGTCGACGATCGCGTGGGCTTCTTCCTTCTCACTCCACTACGTACAGATGCTGGCACACTGTTTGTCGTTCGGGGATGGATAGCGCCTGGTGCCGAAGCCGCTAGCGCGCCCCAGGTGCCCGCACCACCGGCTGGGGATGTCACGGTTACCGCCCGGCTTCGGCTCTCGGAATCCGAAAAAGGCAGCAAAACACAACTCGGCGCATATTCGGCGATTACTCGGATCAACACCTCAGAGCTCGCAGAATCCACAGAGGCACCCACCTACCGCGCCTACGCTGAGCTCGTTGAACAAAGCCCAACCGCTGACCCCGCCATCGCTTTGATCTCTGAACCCCCGCTTGATGAAGGCCCGCACCTTTCCTACGCGGTGCAATGGTTCCTTTTCGCGGGGATCGGCGTTGGCGGATTCTTCGTCCTGGCTTGGCGGGCAGCGCGAGAAAAAGACGAACCATCGCCAACGCTAGCTCACACTGAGGAAAAAGAGCCGGTGAACTCATGAGTACGAAGGGCGAGTGGAAAACCGATGTGGGGCTCGGGCCCGTTGTCGGTGTCTTCTCGGGCCTTTTTGGTGTCGGTGGTGGCGTAATCGCGGTTCCGGCGTTCCGGTTGTTGGCCAAGATGGAACCTAAGCCGGCACACGCGACCTCCCTTGTCGCCGTATGCGTGATCGCGTCCGCTGGAGCCGCGAGTTTCGCGGCTGGTGGTGAAGTGCACTGGGGTGCGGCGGCCGCATTGGCCGCCGGAGGCGCGGCGGGGAGCCAGCTCGGTGCGTTGATTTTGCGAAAGGTCACTGGCAAGCAGTTGACCATCGCTTTCGGGATTTTTTTGCTCGGTGTGGCGGCCTGGTTCCTGAGCGGTGCCGCGACTGAATCGGTGGGTTGGACTCTGGGCGGCCTGGTGGACGCGCTGATCTATTTGGCGGTTGGAGTTGGCGCCGGCACGTTGAGCGCTTTTATGGGTGTCGGGGGCGGGGTGATTATGATTCCGGCACTTGTCTTGGTGGGCGGCTTTGATCAACACCTCGCTGAGGGCACTTCACTTGCCGCGATGGTGCCCATTTCCCTCATTGGGGCCGCTCGACTTACCAAAGATAAGTATCCAGATTGGGGGCGTGGCGTGCGGGTGGGCATCGCTGGGGCGTTGCTGGCCCCTGTGGGCGCTTTCCTGGCGATGAAGCTGGATGCCGTGATGCTGCAGCGGCTTTTCGCGCTGTGCATCACGGCAGTGGCAATCCAGTTGATCTATTCGACTATGCGCAAACCCAAGCCAGAGAAGGCTTAGTCCCAGTCTGGGGGCGGCATTTCTCCCATGTCACTCGCCCGGTAACGGGGGTTGGTGCCGTTGGCAACCATGTGCAGCTCGCCTGGTTCTTCTGCTCGGAAGCCGCCGAGAGCTCCAGGCTGGGCGAAGCTGGGTTGTTCAGATTTATCGCCACGTTCTGGCCTTGGACGTGGCCGTTCGATTGATCCGGAACGCTCAGCTTCGTTTTCCTGTTCAGCGTGCGCACGATGGCTGTGGTGTGGCACCTCTTCGTCCACGGCTGGCGTGCCAGTGAGTCGCGCGGTATTGGCGGCTTGGACGCGAATAAGAGTGTCGGCGAGCGGGTCGAGCTTTCGCGCGGGCGGCTCTTGTCGAGGAGCGTCATCGCGTTTGGGCGGTTCTGGACGATGTTCTGGTTCTTGGCGCGATTCTGTGTCGTGGTGTTGTAGTGGCTGCGCGCCTTGCTCTTGGGCGTGGGCACGGCGCGGTTCAGGCGCCATGTCGGGGCCGCTGTTCGGCCGGTCTACCTCTTGCGGCTCAGGTCCGAGAGCTGGACCAGGCAGCTGGGGACCAAGCACAGGCGAATGTTCAGCTTTTTGGGAGGGGTTCGGCGCCTTTCGACTAGGCCCGGCAAACGAGGGACCGATCGGGGTAGGAGCCGCGTCTCGCCGATCCGAGGCCGGTGCACTTGGCCGCGCGGGGAACTCGGGAGCGGGAAACTTTTCCGACCTTGCCCGATCGCCGTTGCGAATCGGGGCTTGGTCGAAGGGCGGCAAGTCTTGTTGGCGACGTTCTGGGCTGCGAGCCGCACCTAGCTCGGACAATTGTGGAATGGCCGGTGGCCGATTTTCGTCGAATCCACGATTCGCCACGGCGTTGCGGGAGCGCACAGTTGCCTCTGTTCCGCGACTTGCGGCGGACACATCGAGGATCTGGCTGTTGTCAGGCCCCGCGAAAAGGCCAGCACGCATGACTTGGACAGGAAGATCATGGTCAAGGAGGAAATCCAAAGCGGAGCGACTCGCGGTAGCCAACTCGGATGCGACCACAATGAGTCGGGGTTTCCTGCTCACGGAAGGCGTGCCAGAGGCGCCGACAAACTCTTGCCAGGCCCGCCAGAAAATGTCGGGCCCACGCCAATACAGTTCGGCGAGCTCTGAGACCGTGACATTGCGTGCCCAACCAACGCTCTCCAAACAGGCGGCCAGGGCGTTTTGATCGAAGGTTTGCCGCACACAAATCACAACAATGTTGGCTTGTTGGTCCAATGCGATCAGGGCCGGACCAGCTTTCGCGTTGCGGCTCGAGAAACCGCGGGTCGGTGCCTCTGCGGAGCTAAATCCGTTGTAGACCGGAAATAGGTCTTCGCTCAACGCGACGGGAAGGTCAAACCATAGGGCTTTCGCCAGTGAGGCTTCAACCTCTTGCGCACTGCCCACCCCAGTGGATACTCGACGAAATGGCACAAGCCCGTCAGAACCGACGTGGAACAGCGGCATAACTGGCGCCTCCTTTTTTGCTCGTCTGGGTGAACACGACGTGCTCGCCTGACGGCATGACGTTTCCTACGGCCTGTTTAACGACTGGCCGACCATGATGATGCTGCTTGGCGTCAAGCTTTGTTCGAGCGTCGTGGCCACTATTCGCCCGAACAAAGCTGAGTACGTCGAAACTTAGAGCACCTTCCTACCCCACGGCCATACCTGACTGTCGATGTGGCATTGATCATGTCTACTCAGGAACGTGGAGTAACAGAGCGTTCACCCTCACGTATCGGAGCCGACGCCAGCCAACTCAGGTTCGCGCTCACGAGCGCTAGCGGCAGCGGCGAGTTCTTCCAAATCAGTGGTTGTCAAAGACGCGACACTGCGGTTTCGGGTGAACTCGGATAGACCGCGAGCCAAGTTGGGGCCCACCGCCTGAGCGTCCAGTTCGAAGGAGGATCGACGCTGCCCGTCTACTTCATAGTCTTTCGTGCATAGACGGCCAGTCACAATGACGGGGTCACCTTGGAAGACACTTCGTATCGTGTTGTCGGCGAGCTGACGCCAACATGTGACTCGAACAAAAAGCGAATCGCCATCTACCCATTCTTCGCGGGTGCGATCGAATTTGCGCGCTGTTGACGCGACTCTAAAGTTCGTGACGCTCGCTCCACTGGGCAGCCGGCGGTGTTTGGGCGGATCAATGACATTACCGACGATGGTGACAGGGGTTTCAAACATCGATTCTCCTCACAGTATGTGCGCCCTAAGCGCATGAATACTGTCGCTGAGGATCTGGGCATCGCCTAGCCTCAGCTGCTGGTCTGTGGATAGCTCGAGGCGATGTGGAAACTCTGAAACGGCAAAGGCTCCCCACCATTTGGTGGGGAGCCTTTGCCGTTTCCTCTGGCCTTATTCAGCGGCCGAGCGACGCTTGCGAGCGAAGAAGAACGCAGCCGCTCCACCACCGATGAGCAGAACGCCAGCTATTGCCACACCCGTGATAGCCACACCGGTCAGTGGCAGCGACTGTCCCGCACCACCAGCGGCATCCGCCTTGCGTTCGGTGGCGGCTGGTTGGCCCTCACAGCTGCGAGTTCCGGTCAGATGCACGCTCTTGCCAGCATGCGCGACCTCAACGTCGTATTCCTTACCTTCAGCGATCTCGACGGGAATCATCGAGGTGCCACCTGCGGGAACATCGACTTTGTCGCCGTTGACGGTGACCTGCAAAGGCTCAGCCCGCTTAGTGTTGTCCAAGTTCACGCCGACGCCGTTGGGGGCGCAGGCAGGGGTGATGCCCACATCGGGCACGAAGGTCCGGGTGCCCCATGACATAGAAGCCGAGTGACGTCGAACCACTTGTGAACCAGGGGCTGGCACCAATGGGGCTTCCAACTGCTGCCCATTGAGAGGAGCCAAGATCATGCCGAGCGCGTCCTGTGGCCCGGTTGCGGCGTTGAGTAGCGCGTGACCTGGGTCAGTGCCTTCGGGCACGTGCAAGTAATACTTTTTGCCCGCGCTCATTTCAGTGACTTCTTCGCCGGCTTCGTCCTTGAGAGCCACACCTTGTGGTGCTTCGTCGACATCCACCTTGACGGGCTCTTTGCTGTCTGTGCCCAACGGGCCCATCAGCTGACCGCCCAGATCCTTGAGCGGCGCGGGGAGAGAATCCGCGGCAGGCAGGGCCTGGCCAGTGGGTAGGTCCATCAGCGGGAGATCGGCGACTTTATCGGTCGGCAGGTTGTCTGTGCTCAGACCACCGGGCAGGCCAACGTTCGCCGGGCCGGTCAGGTAACGGTAAGCGGCCTTGACTTCAGCGCTATTGCGATTCTCGACCAGGTCGGCGTCGCTGGTGTAGTGCCAGACAGCGGCTTGGGTAGCGGCAGCGGCATCTTCGCGGCTCAACGATGCGGTGCCAGGTGGGAGCAGGTCAGTCGCGCCGGTAAGGCCAGCGAGGGGGTCGCCTGCGGGCGCATCTCCCGAAGCCGTGGCCAGCACCCAGTTCACCTTGGACATCGCGTCCTGGGGAATGTCAGCGGTTTCTGGCAAGGCTGGGGCGACCGGCAGGTTGTTGCCAGCACCCACATTGGGCAGGTCGGTGGGGACCAGCGAGAAAGCGCGCATCGGGGTCGCGCCAGCTTCGGTCACATCGATGACCTGTGTGGGCAGTTCCTTTTCTTTGCCGTCAACATCCATGACTACGTTGCCGACGGTGTCCTGCTGCCCGAGCATTTCGGCGGGCACGAGATGTGATGTGGTCGCCGGCACCGTTCCCACGATGCCGGTGACACCGCTGAGACCGTCGAGCGCGGATTCGGCGGAAGCGGGGAATGGGAAAGCCAAGCCGGTAATGGCGGCGGCACCAAACGCCACGGCCATTGCGGTCTTACGTCCTGACTTTGAGGGATACACCTGGGTTACCTCCGGAGAGCCTCGATCGAGGCGAAACGTCGGAGCGCCGAGCCAGGCGTGTGCCAGTACCGCGGGCGAAACTCGCGCGAATTCGGCGTTGGCCTTTACGCGTGTGCTGGTCCGTGGGCTCTGCGGCGCATGATTCCATGACGGGCGGAGCGTAGTAAGGATATGAACGGCATATCTACCCCGAACCCTCCATTAATCGTGTTAACGAGCAAAAGGTGTATACCGCAAACATCACACCTAGCTGCAGAAACGATGCACCAAAAGAAGCCAAGAATTCGTGGGGCGTCTATAGTTTATCCGATGGCCGTGTATCTCAGTGGATAGAGCACCAGACTTCTAATCTGATGGTCGCAGGTTCGAATCCTGCCACGGGCGCTCAAGGCCACTGACCCACCAGTGACCGCACCAGCTGATCAAATATTCAAACCAGGTTCGTAGGCCACGAGGTTCATCAGCGCGAGTGTGCCAAGCAACTCATTTTGCCAGCTATGGATAGCCCCTTCAGCGAAGACAAGAAGGCCAACTAAGCAACAGGTCCATTCAGAAACGTCATGAAACCGTGCGAACAAAACCCAGAACAGGCGCCGGGTGAGCACCGTCTAAGTCAAGGAGGTTCGAGTCGATACGTGGCAATAGCTGTCACCTGACTAACGTTTTGCACACTCTAGAACCGATTCACATTTCGCAACGATGCATATCTTTTGGGCTTTGACCGACACCCGTTTCTTAACGAATGAGTTGTCGAAGGAAAGCACGACGACGTAATACTTTGAATGTCACAGTGCTCAGTTGCGGGAGCCTTAGTGCACTAAGCCGTGGAGTCTTTAGAGAAGTACGGGCCAGAGCGCTGCTGGAACTCTGGCCCGGCTCATCACCAAAGCTCCAGCTAGCACTACATGCTGTCCTTTAATTACTCTTTTGGAACGGGACCCTGGCGACTACTTCAAATGCACGCGGTGGCCGACGCCGTTCCATTTCCGATCCCAACATCTCCCCGAGCGAAACGCCATTTTTGAGGAGCTTAACTATGTCCGAACCACGTTCACCGCGATAGAGAACCGCGAGGACAATTGCTGTGGCTAGGCCCAGGTCGTGCAGGGGCTTGTGATTTGCTGGGTTGCATTTCTCGGAAATGAACCCGATGACGTTCCACATAATCATGAGTGTTGTTAGGGCGATTAGTGCGCATAGGTATCCTTTTCGTCGACGTAGCACGTTGACTCCTCGGTCCGGCCTCTCGAATCGCTCCCGGCCGCCCCTGTGGCTTGGAGATTTGTGAGGGGTTCTTAGATACGGGCAAGCCACGAAGTTCGTACTTGCCGTGAGGAATCGCCCTGAGCGATCGGCGTGTTACAACTGTTTCGATATCTCTACGCAATGGGCCGGAAGCTATGCACGTCAGATGAGGATTTTCTTATTTCAGCGAGCCTTGCTTCAGCATCTTCCACGATAGCTATAAGCGCACGTTTGGTGCCTTCATCCCAATCTGAGCGGTTCACTGTGTCACGGATAATCCGCGCGGGATCTTCCACCTCTTCATCTTCCGCACCGATCGAATCGGCCAGCGTGGGCTCGGCGCCTGAAAGGATCGCTTGCACCGATCCACGCGCCCATAGAAGCGCCCTTTCAATTCCCGCCCACTTTGAATCTCGTGGTTTCGTGGTGCCTGTTTCCATGTTTATCCACGTATTGCGCGCACCGAATTGAGCGATGCGTGCTGCTTCCGCTTGACTGAGCCCCAGCTCACGCCGGCGGATGACGACATAATGCGCCAGCCGGGGCCAGTCGTCACCGCTCTGCGTGGTGTTAGGCATGACTGACATGATCGCAGCTCACATTTGCTCAGGCGAGCTCAATCCCCGCGCCGCACTAGATCGTGAACAAATCTGCGCGCTTTTCAACTTATGTAAGCACATATGAGCAAGACTACTTGCTCATATGTGCTTACAAGAATATGGTACTAATTATGAGTTACGCCACCTCTGGGTTCCGCATTAAAGGGGACAAGCTTCGCTATGAACGGAAAATCGCCGGCTATAGCATCGTTGAACTCGCCCGCCTCGCCGGCATCTCCAATGGGTACCTGAGCCAAATTGAGCGCGGAACGCGAGAAACCTGCGCGCCAAGAACGTTTAAGCGCATCTGCGACAGCTTGAGCCTCCCACCAGAAAAGCGGCAAGAGCTGCTCACGGAAGGCCAAGTTCCGGCATGAGAAAACCCTTTAACCCACTCATCCACCTCCCGCCGTCGAGGGTCCGAGTCGAAAGGCAACACCAACCCAGCGAAGGAGCGGTCCTTAAGCCATGAAGACCCCATAAATCCAGCTCAGATCTTTCCCACAAAGTGCCGCGTTTTGTGAGTCAAACCAGAACCATCGCACGAGCCCGACCCAGCACAACCTAGAAATCCCCTCCCGCCCAGAGCAACCAGGGACCAGCTCGTGGGCAAGAGCTTCTTTCGACGATGACTTTGGAGACGAATATGAGTAAGCATCGCTCGCTAGATAAAAGCCTTCGAACTCGCCTTGAGAGTTTGGAAGGAGCGCAGCGAAACGAAGCCCTGGAATGCCTACGAGCTGTTCCCAGAGAAGCCTGCCCATCGGACTTCTGGACCAGGTTGCACTACCTCACCGAAAGTCAACGTGACGAGGCGCTCGCAATCCTTGGATCCCCTCCCAATTCCATATCGGATTCCTATATCTCCGTGTCGAAACTGTTCACCGACACGCGCAGCATCAGACTGACGAATTCACACCGGCCGCGTCATGGCTCACTGACGGATACTCAGATATTCGCGGCGGTGAACGCATGAGCGCGTGGATCTACGGCTTCGCCTGGCTCTTCTTGATGGGTCTCGTACTCGTTGCTTCGGGACTTCTAGCGTGTACCGCGGCGCATAGTGACCAGCTCATGCGGGCTGCCGAACGGTGCCGCGAGCGAGGCGAGCTGTGAAGGAACGTCGGTGGCTGATCCATTGCTCCGAACCCACAGCCGGGCCACCAGCGCTCATGATCATGCCAGAGAGCTGCGACGACATTGACGCTGTGGTGGCCTATCACGACCACGGATACACCGGCCTTCTAGCGATCACCGCATGGCTACACGTCGCTCGTGAAATAGAGCCCTGGAGACTCGCGCTCTATGGCGTTCGAACCGCATTCACTCTCGACTGCCCTCATACCCTGCTCCGGATGCCTCACCGAGAGGGCATGCGATGACAGCCAAGATTGGCCCAGCGATCTTGTCGTTTTTCCCGCTGCACGGCTGCGGGTTATGGCTTTAGGCGATGCCATATGAAAAGAACACCGGCCGTGCCTGCTCACTACACGCCTCGCGGCGGTTTCCGCTACTGGCTCGCCAACTGGTTATCCATGGTTGCCCCGCCGAACCCGCGCCGAACCGGGGAGCTCAGTTAGTTCACCGCGGCATCTCACGGGCTAATAGTGAAAACTGTGCGGTTAACCGCACCATATTTCGCCCTTCGCGATTTCCTCGCCCGTTTTTGGGCGGAGTTTCCACATCGCTGAGCACGAACTCATTAACACCCTAATTCAGATTCGATGTCCAGAATAAAAAGATCTCCCAGAAATAGAATTATATGGGTTTTTGGCACGTCCTTGCTCGCTAGACATTTTGGTGCTTGTATTTTTTTACCTTTTGGGGCGAGGAGGAACATAGAAATGCGCAGAATTTTAGCAAGCTTAGCGATTATGGCGACTATCGTCGCCGGCCTGGTAGTGGCGAACGCGCCTACTGCGCAGGCAGCCACCAGCCCAAGTACAGCATGTAGTTCGGTCGGGCCAGACGGGACATGGCAGACCCTCAGCTCTCACGCACTTAGCGACGTGGGCCGTGTCTATTTGATGTACAAAAACGGCTATAACTGCGTGACGGTTATTAAATACAAGGCTGTTGGGACAGCAACCTATGTAGAAGCCAGGCTCGGCATTGAAGGTTCTCGGCAAAAGACAGACAGTGGTAACTACAAGTACTACGCCGCGGTAGCTCAGTACGCCCCCAACGACTGCGTATGGTGGTGGAGCGGCGAAATGTTCACTAACGGCTCCGGTTCCGGTTATTGGGAAAGCGGCCGCATTAGCGCCTACTGTGGTTAATTAGCAAACACCGAAACAAAAGAGGGCCAGCGAGATCGCTGGCCCTCTTTTGTGATTCCCAACGGGAACCGACACAGTAAATCCATACCTGTGAAATCGGGCGTTGATGGCACGAGCGACAATCTTGACGAATCGCAAACGCGCAGAGTGGCAACCCATACTGATGGGATTCGGTGTTTCCGACACTGCTTCGTGTCGCGCAGAGACTTCCCCGCAAAACGTATCAAGTATGAAAAAATCTGCCGGTGATGACGCCGGCCTCGATGTTCCCTCGATTAAGCGCCAAAACCGGACCCTAAACATTTCTACATCGCCCAACGACCGCTCACCAATCGCGATCTTGAGGGAGCCTGTTGATGTCGACTTACATGTTCCGGCTCGGCCGTTGGGCCTTTCACCACCGCCGATACGTTGTCGCTTTTTGGGTAGTTGTCGCTGCCGCGGTCATCACGATCGCGATCACCTCTGGCGGAAAAACGAACGACAATTTCTCAATCCCCGGGACCCCTTCAGATGACGCCACCGAGCTGCTTCAAGAACGCATTCCCTCGTTGGGTGGGGTGCAAACTCAAATCGTTTTCGCGACATCGGGTCAAAACAAGGTCACCGACCAGGCGGCACAGAGCGCCATTGAAGACGCGATGCAAAACGTCTCCACGGTGCCGCAAGTGACGTCCATCGTGGATCCATTCCAGGCTAATGCTATATCCCCCAATGATCAGGCCGCATTGGGACAAGCGCAGTTCACGGTAGAGGCCAGCAAAGTAGAGGAATCCTCACTGGACGCGTTGGACGCGGCGGTCAAGCCCGCGCGGGATGCGGGTTTGCAGGTTGAGTTCGCGGGTGAGATCTATCCCGGTTCCCGGCTCGAGATTTCCGAAGTTCCCGAGATTATCGGCATCGCGATTGCCTTCATCATTCTGCTCATCACTTTCGGGGCATTGGTGGCGGCCGGGCTGCCCATTGTCACCGCGGCAACTGGCGTACTGATCGGCCTGATGGGAATCACCGGCATCGCGGCTCTGGTCGATGTTGCCTCCGCCGCTACTTCACTCGCGATCATGCTCGGGTTGTCCTGCGGAATTGACTACGCCTTGTTCATCCTGTCTCGCCATCGCAACTTTGTTTTGGCGGGCATGGCGGTGGACGAGGCCGCGCCCATGGCCTTGGGCACCACCGGCAGCTCAGTCGTGTTCGCCGCCCTTATGGTGATCATCGCGCTATGTGGGCTGACGGTAGCGGGCATTCCGTTCCTCACAGTCATGGGTCTTTGTGCGGCTGGGGCGGTGCTCATCGCGCTGCTTATCGCGATCACATTGCTGCCCGCGCTTCTCGGCTTCGCCGGCGCGAAGGTCACAAAATTTCTCAATCCGCCTTTCCTGCGGGGACATGCTGAGAAGACGGCGCGGATCGCGGCTACGGAACCACATCGCACTCGCGGCGCCACATGGGCCCGCTTTGTCGTAAAATTTCGAATTCCGCTGATACTCGCCGGTGTCGTATTGATGGCAGTTATCGCTTTTCCAGTCACCCACATGAGCCTGGGCCTACCCACTGGAAATGATCAGCCAGAAGACAACACGGGCAAAAAAGCCTACGAACTCATCGAAGATAACTTCGGCGTTGGGTTCAACGGCCCCTTGCTGGTTGTCGTTGATCTGGACAAGGCCACGAATCCGCAACAGGCCACCCAAACTGTCATTAGCGACATGGAACAAGAATCTGGGGTCGCGGCGGTGTCACCCGGGCCTAGCCAAAATAACGCGTCCACTGTGCAGGTGATTCCTAAAACCGGACCCGATGATTCCGAGACCGCTGATCTAGTGAATCGAATTCGCGACGACAACGACACCATTGAAAAACAGACGGGCGCGACTATTCTCGTTGGTGGGTTGACCGCCACGAACGTCGACGCTTCCGACCGCCTCGCTAGCGCGCTACCACCCTTTTTCGCGGTGGTCGTCAGTTTGGCTTTTGTGTTGCTCACCGTAGCGTTCCGCACCATTCTGGTGCCGATCACGTCGATAGTGGGTTTTGTGTTGTCAGTGCTGGCGGCATTGGGGGCCCAGGTGGCCGCATTCCAATGGGGCTGGCTCGCTGATCTACTCAACATCACCCCAGATAAGACAGTTAGCTTTCTCCCGCTTATCGTGCTTGCGGTTATCTTCGGGCTTTCTAGTGATTATGAA
>JABFVL010000028.1 GCA_013362805.1 Mycobacteriales bacterium
GAAAAAGACACAATTATTGCGGCGGCGTACCCGAAAAGCCGGTCGGCGGGCCAATCTTGGCCAACCGCGAAGCCAGCAAGTACAACCGCGATAACAACCACCAGCATGAGCGGCACGCCAATGTGATACTTGCGAAGTTTAATCCACCGCTGTTCCATTTCAATTCTTCTGCGGCGCGCAAAATATCGTGCGGCCACAAACGAACCAAAGAGCCACGGAACAAGCAGAAACAATGCCACAAATACAGCCGGCAAGGCGACTAATGCCATGGTGCGAAATACCGTGCTTAGCGGCATCGCTATGAACAGTCGAGTGGCTTGGGTCGAGTTCCAATTAGTCACCCGCAAGCAAAGAACCGCCAGCAGCACCACGCCAAACACCGAGACCGTCACCGCGCTCACCGCACGGCCATGAACTGGATTGAGACGAATCAGCATCTCCCAAGAAACTGGCCTACGAGCCACGGACTTTTCCGCGCTCTCCGCCGCATCTGACTCCAACTGAATGGTCTGCATTGGCCGAAAATAAAACATCAGAGCCGGCCACTATGACGCATCGCCCAAATTGGATGTCGGAGCAGCTGCCAGACATGCAGAACGCGGGCTTACTCCACCGGCTAGTGAACAGAGAATCCACCATCAATGAAAACAGACTGACCGGTGACATAACCTGCGGCGCCACTGGCCAAGAACACGGCCACGCCTGCGAAATCCTCTGGCACACTATTGCGACCAACTAGCGTACGTGAGGCCAACGCGGCCACCTTTTCAGGATCCGCCGACAGCCGCTCATTAAGCGGTGTCATTACAAAGCCGGGAACCAACGTATTGCACGTTACGCCAAACGGCGACCATGCCTCAGCCTGAGAACGAGCCAACGATTCCAAAGCCCCCTTGGACACGCCGTAAGCGCCGCTCTGCACAAAAGCTCGGTGCGCCTGTTGAGAGGAGACGTGCATGATTCTTCCAAATCCACGATCCGCCATGCCCGGGCCAAATCGCTGACCCAAAAGATATGGCGCCTCAAGGTTCACGCTCATTGTTGTGTTCCACACCTGGTCATCCAGATCGTTCATCGCTGGCCGAAGGTTCACCCCCGCACTGTTGACAAGAATGTCGGGTTCCCCAAAAACATTCGCCGCGGCTTGCGCGACAGTGTGAACATCAGACCGCGCGCTTAGGTCGCCACTGATCCAGGCGGCCCGAGCACCCCGCTCCGTCAATTCGTGAACCGTCTTCGCCAATTTGGCTTTGTCCCGCGCCACGATGACAACACGAGCGCCCGCCAATGCGAGCGAGCGGGCAATCGCTCGCCCAATGCCGGAGCTGCCCCCAGTCACGATGGCAACGCGATTCTCTAGTGAGAAGAGATCAGATAGGTAGCCCGTCGAGCTCATACCTCACTCTAAATGTGGATCGCGAGTCTTAAAGGTGTGACCAAGCATTAGCCGCCACGCATTTACAAGCTGAGATCAACAACTGTTCACGTGGTTGACTTGGATCCACCTTCATCGTCCTTGGCTCCCGCCGCACCCGCGAAACACACCAGGCCACCGACACCAGCGATGATCGCGGCAGTGCGCCGCCCAGACATTTCATCTGAACAGTATTTTTGCGCGAACGAGTTCGTTTCTACCCACTGTGTTGAACCGTCAATACCAATTTGCTTCACCAGCGGAGGCTCTTTGGGACTAAATGGGCTTCCGCATTTGAGCGCATCCCCGTCTACCTGCTTCTCTTCAGGCCAAAACCCCAATAACAGCGCCAGGCCGACTGCTGCCGCGCCCATGAAGTTGAGCATGTCTTTGTCCACTTGGCACACCTCTAACCAGAACGAAAAATCCCGCTTTGATGCTATCGACGTGTGGAGCGTGCCCGCTTGTAGTTTCGTCATGCCCACGAAGCTACGAAGACACCTAAGCTGCGCCCAAGAGCACGTTGACTGGTACACGGTTATTTTCAACCGAACTCGGACATACTCTGTGTTTGCTGGATGAAATAGAGTTTTTGGCTCCACGACATCACGCTCACCCCACTGCGCCGCCATGGAGCAACCCCCACAGCTAGCGGTAAGGTATGACTGTGCGTGCCTCTAAAGTCGACTCTGCGTTCCTCATCGCGGCGTTGGTCTTCGGCGCCCTGGCGTTCGTCGGGTCCAAGGGCGAGAACGCTGCCGCCGTCGGTGGGTTTTCCCGCCTAGCGATCTTAGTGCTTTTGGCATGGAGTGGATTCGCGCTTTTTCGCTGGCTCTTCCAACGCCTGAAACGGTGAGCGACCCTCATGGGTGACATTGCCATGCTCGATATCACAGTCTGATCAACGGGCAACATTTCGCTCAGAGCGTACACTGTGTGTATGGCAAAGAGTAAAGGCGCACGCCGATCTGGGAACCCGCAGAAGAACCAGAAAGTAGAACAAAAAGCCTGGTCGCCAAATGGCGGTGTTCAAAGGTTTCTGGGGCTCATTAGAAGCACGGCCGCTGGCGCGCACGATCCCCTCATTGCCGCGGGCGTTACCCGACATGTAAAGGCCATGCGGGCCGATGGCGCAGATGAACAAACCGCATTTCGCAGTGCCGCCGCTCAACATGGACTGCCTTTTGACGATCCAGATAACTTGGACCTGGCGGCAATCACGAAAAGGGTACAAGAGCGGGAGCTGTCAGAGCTGACAAGCGCGCGGCTCATCGTGCCCACCCCAGAAGCGGGGGCCGCGCTAATGCGGGCGGCCCACCATTTGAGCACGCGAGAAGCCGAAAAAATGTGGGACGCATACAAACCCACCGAGCCAGGCGCGGTCGTTCTGCCGCCCACACTGTTCCATCGCGATGGGGACCTGACCTCAGTCTTAATCACGTGGAGCACTCATGACGATCAGATGCCTACCATCAAAGCGGATGGACAAACCCGCCGGGCTCCGGCAGCTCGAGTCAGGCTCTACGCCGATTTCCGAACCGTAGAACCCAATGATCAACTAAACGCGAATCGCCGTGTGCGTATGAATAGCAAGGGAAAACCGCCCAAAATAGAGTTGTACCTGCAACGCGACCTGCTTTTTACAACCGCGATGGCCGCACAACCAGACTGGGTACACACAGAGCAGGATTATTTGCGACAAGTCGAAAGAATGAAAGACAGCCCGCCTGGTTCATTCGACGTGGTCGTTGAGAATCTACCCAGAGCTGTCGCTGCGCTAGCACTTCGTGCCATCGCCGAACACCCAGATGCATTCGCGGTCGAGCCCGCCCCGAAGAATACGACCACCTTCATGGGCGAAATCGATGTGGTCACGGCTTGGCCCGAACAACCAGTGCTCGCTCTGCAAACGGACCTGCACCAAGGTGCACAATGGAGCTCCGCGGCGGAAATCGATCGTCGTCTCCAACGCACCATAGAGCAGATGGCCGCCTACTACAGCTCTGAAATTGGCCGCGCTACCGCCACTGCCAAAGTCGGCATCGATGTCCGAATGGCCGAAGCCGACCTACTCGCCGCAGCCGCATTGGATCCGGAGGTGAGTAATCCGCGTGGTGAGGTTGGCGCACGAATCCAGCGAGTGCTCGACGTTCACGATTTGTCCCCGCAAGCTAACTACCAGCAGGTCGCACAAGCGCGGATCGACGCCGAAACAGACCGGTGGCGTCGATTCGACAATCCCCTATTTGATGCTCATACCTGGGTCATCGACCCAGCAGTCACCGAACGAATCGCGCGCTCGGCCCAAGAACAGAGCGGGAGAAACTTCGACCTGAACGCTTTACCTTCCGCGATAGGACTTTTGCAACTAGGAACACCTCTACACACCGCCCACGCCCCACACCACGCCCACCTACTCGTCGATGCTCCACAAAGCGTGCGAGCCATCGATGTGCTCGGATGGGAAGTAGTTGAAGGCGCTGAGCCGCCAGCGGTCGTCCTTACCGCCTATGAACGCGCGGGCGACGTCAACGACTCGGCCCGCGCCGAAGGCAATTTCAACCTCCTAGGAATATCGGGCGCAAACGAGCCGCCACTAAGAACGGCATATCAGGAACTTGTCGAACTTCACCCAGAGGGCTTGCGTCGCACCCGGATCGAGGACGGCACTCTCATCACCTCACTGGTAGCCGGCTATCAAGGCGACCAGGTCAATGTCCCTGGCATTGAGTTCCCCGGTGAAGATGCACTATTCGACTTTGTCGCCACGCTCGCTCGCGACCTAGAAACAGAACGTTTAGGTGTACACAGGACAGTCGCATCTGGTGAACCGCTTATGGATCGAGGGTACCGGCGCCGCGGCGCTGCTGGAGTACTCAGCTACGACCCTCAGAGCGCTTTTCGCGAAGGAGAAACCGGCGCAACATTTCAACGCCGCACACAAATATGGTTGCAGGGAACAGCTCTACACCGGGGCAGCGAAGAAATACGAGCGCGCGCGCATCTTCGTGGACATCCAGATGCCATCGCCAGATTCACTCTTCCTGATGGCAGCCACGACCTCAATGGGTTCGCTGACTGGTACGAGCGTCGCTTTGGCCAAGATCTGCGAGCCGAATATGACGGAAGATGGGTACACCGACAGCGGAGGGGACGCCGACATGCGGTTACCGGACTTCGTGAACTTATGGAGGAACAGCCGGGCCTGGCAAGCGCCACGGCAGCCAATGAGCCATCTGATGCCCTGCCAAAGAGCTCTCCTCAGCTACGCTCGAATCCAGGACGTCTACCGCAATCGGGCGGACCAGAGCACCCCGGCCCGCGTTCGCATCGGCCGTCTGGTCCGGCTAAATAGCTGAGATTGGCCCAACCGTTTTAGTCTTTCATGCGCACAACGTCGACCACCGCAGAAGAGAACGTAGTCATTCTGCTTTGCGCCCGCGATCTCGCTCGAGACTTTGTGGCGGAAACGGAACCATCCGCGCCGCCCGGGCTTAGGCTCCAGAGTGGTTCTGATTCTGCGCGTCACCGAGTTAAGTCGGGAAACAAGGTGCGCCTGCCCTCGAATCGCGAAGTGGCGGGTTCCGGCGGCAAGCCCGAACCCGCTGGCGTTGATGAGCATGCTGACTTCGACACTCTGAAAAGGATCGCGGCCGCAAGAGAGCGGCAACTGTTCCTAGCCCTACGCCGTTCAATCGATGAACTTTGTGCTGCCGAGCCGGAAATTCATCGAACTTTGCCTAGCCGCTTCTACTTCTGCCGCTTTGGGCGCGGTAAGGCATGTGTTCATTTGCTTGCAATTCATAGCGCTGGAGGTGAGAGCGCAGCGCCTAAAGAACGCTCTAACATCGTTTGGGTTCCATGACTTAAGCGAAGCGCACGACGCGGACCCACCAGCATCGGACAATCAGGCATTAAGTTATCAGGTAGAAGCGCAAAAAAGCTTCTGAGCCGCTGAAACCGACCTGCAAGATTGAAATTGCAGAATTGAGCCACAGATATCTCTCGTCACCGGTTTCAAATGAAGCGCTCCCCCAGCTGTTCAACCACGTGCGATTTTTTGCTCGATACATGGTTTGCAGCGGTTCCTCGACGGTAGGCGGTACCTTTCCGCGCACCCAGGCGAGGATGTCCGCGCCGTCCTCGGTATGCATCACACAACTACCCGAGCCGGTGGCTACCCCATCCTTGGTGAACAGCCCGATACTGCTGAATGCCTGCAATTCACCTCGCAGCTGGCGCCCTATCACTTGCCCTTCATTCGTGACGATAACTTGCCTGGTACCCAGAGGAGTTTCAAATACTCGCGGATAAAACGGGAGGATGACATCGCAAAGATGCTCGACACCCATTGACATCATGGGTGGCGCACTGAAGTCAGCGCCATTCTCCTTTGAGCCGGCCATGATGACAAAAGTAGCAAAACCGCGTAACTTTCCCGAGGCGACGCAACCAGCCGATTCCAGTTGTTTCACCCTAATCCGCTCGCTCCGAAAGTCCGGTCAATGGGCCACAAGCTATGGCGAAACGTTCGCCCTTTTGCGTAAACCCCATGCCAGCGCGACGAACCCCATGCTTGCCACCGCGAACCAGCTCGTCGTCCGCCATATCGTTCCACTTCTCGAAGCTCCGGCCGTTGTCTCATCTTGCTAAGCAGTGGCATGCGCCAAGAGCCAATTCAGCCTATGGACCAGCTCGGTATCAATCACCGTTATTGATTCGCCCGAGAGCCACCAGCCCGCGATCTGCCGAGGATCTACCCATTCGGCGCATGGGACGAGCCCTCACCCCGACCTAAGATGGCTTGGTGCAACCCGTCACACAAGGCAACGTTGGGCAATATCTCACCGAATCCGCGGCCGCCCGGAATCTAGACAGCGCGATCGAGCAGGCGCTCGCCTGCTATGGCGAAAACCCGGCGGACGCACAGCACATCATTGAAACGATTCTTGCCGCGATTAATAACGGCCAACCAAGCAAGACTGCGCACACCAAGAGAGAGTTGTGGGTTCTTCAAGAAGTGATGTGTTGGCATCACATGGACCAGTTCACTCGCGAGGATCTCGGAACGCTAGACACCGTTCACGGCGAAGTCCGCACCTTGCGTGCCGCGTTGACCGGAATATTTTGGGGTAATCGCCCGGGCGTAGACAACGTGGTTAATCTCGCGACCCTAGATTTTTCCAATGCCTTGGCAGAATTCTGGAACTCTGCATTAAAAACCACGGTGAATGCACAGACGACTCTCTTCAATCACAAACTTTTGCAACCAATCGTGGCGCGAACCTACGAGCTGCGTCATGCACTCAATCCTTGGGATATTTACACCACTGATCCGACCGGCCAGCTCAACGACTTGCTCAGAACGCAGCTTGCTGGCGCCGACGCGTTGGCGACTACTACAAACGTTGCTTTCGGAGCACTGGCAGAACTAGCCGCGGCGTCCAACAGAACTCTCACCGCCCCCGAGCTGACCGAAATAGCGCTTGCGAGCCAGGGGCTCAGCCGCACGCTTGCGGGTGGGAGCGACACTGTTGCCGACGAAATGATCGTGCAAACCTTCTATCGGGAGCGATTTGGTCTCGAGCTAGAAAATGGGGTCGCTAGGTTCCCCAAAGCCACACGGGCCAATGTCATCAAAACGATCACTGCCGCAGGCGCGAATCCCACAACCGATGTGTTCGGTCTTGATGGGGCAGTCTTGGGCTGCCCGGCGGGCAAGGCCGTGCGGATGAACGTTGAGGCCTGGGGTGAGATGCTGCGCGCTTCACCGGGCCTGCAACGCGCACATACCGAAATGGCATTGTTGTGGGGCCGCGCGTGGGAAATTGGCACTCCACAGCTACCGGAAATCAACCTTGGCGCGTTGGGAATAGACGCAACTGAGTGGCCGAACGAGGCCATCCTGCGTGACCTGCCAAACACCACCGTCCGCATTGTGCCATCGCTGTCTCGCCGTCTGCATATCTCGACCGACAACGACGCCGGCTTGAGTCTGGCGCTCGAGAATGGACAGCTCACGATCACCGGCAACGATTCAGCCCCTCATTCACCTCGACACATCGACGTGCATATGCCCGTCCCACCTAAGGTCAGCGCGCACGGGGTTAGCGCCCTTGATCTGGAATACGTTTCGGGCTCGCAGGTACATGCGCCGCCAACGGGCAAAGTGCGCATTCGCTTGCTACAAGACCTCGACCCGAAGCGTGCTCATACCCATTCCGGCGCACCAGTGTGGGCACACGAAATCATGTCTGGGCCGGGAGCACATATCACCCTCTACGGGGACTCTTGGCTCTCAAAAGTGGACCGTGCTCCCGGTGATCGATACGTGCATTTTAGTGATCAAGCTGTGTCAATAGATCAGGAACAACCGGTAACCGTGGTCAACCTTTTCAACCTGGGACAGCGTCACTATGAGGAAATGGAACACACTGACCCCCAGGCGTTCGCCGCGCTAAACGAGGAACTGCCCTGGCTCGCGCGACATGTTTCACGTCCGCGTTTCAACGAGTTGGCGCCCGTGCGCGCCCTAGCCATCGCGCGCAAGCGAGGAACGGCAAGCCCTGGCCAATCCCCTCGTTGGACCGCAATCCCACAGGTCACAAGCAGCTCACGGGGCAAAGGCATCACATAGCGAAACGGCGAATAGTTTACGAGCGAATCGGGTATGACCCAGATATGAGTACTCATCGCTATTCGGACCCAGAGCGCGAAGGCTTGCCGAGCACGGCCGATGACGACTCGACAGCCCAGCTCGGCCAACCAGACTCACGCACAGGGGAAGGTCCAGATCCCGCCGCGCTGCCCAGCGATCATCCAGTGGCGGCCGAGGATTATGGTATGACCCCCTGGGAACAGGAACACAAGGAGCCACTTGAGCAACGCCTGCGTCGAGAGGAGCCAGATTCCGTCCGCCACAAATTCGATGAGTCAGATCAGCTGGTGGCACCCGATGAAGGAGCGGGTCCCGATCTTGAAAAGGACCTCATTGCCTCAGACGCGGGTCCAAGTTCTGGACCTACGGCCGAGGAAGATGCGGTTCACCGGCAGGACGAAACACCAGGCAACTAGTGTTACGAGGTGCATTTATGGAACGCCAAAGCAACTTGCACGGCCCGGCACTCGATGAACATATGAAGACAGAGGGCGAAGCTGAGCCGACCGAGGGTCTAGTGGATGAAGCGCGCTCTGGCACGCCGCCTGGCATGACACCCGAGGACGTTCAAGGCCGAAGCACATTGGCGCGCTTCTTGCCGCATAGCGCTTTCCCTGGAGATAAAACGCAGCTAAGAAAAGCCGCACTTGACTCCGACGCGCCTGCCGAGGTGATGGAAGCCGTTGAATTTCTCCCCAAAGGTCGCACGTTCGACAACGTGGCCGCAGTGTGGGAGGCGCTCGGAGGTGGGCACGAAGACAGCACACATCGGAGTTGACCGGTCCATGTCCTGGGCTAACAAATGGGCACGTTGAACGTTCATTCACGCGGAAGTTGTGCGGCGGTTCGGCATCCCGATGTGATAGGAACACCGAACCGCCATTCGCAAACACCAAAACTATTTGGGTTCACCGATTGCTGTTGCCAGAGCCCGCGTTCGCGGCGACACCCCTGCCCGCCCCACGATGATCACTCTTGTTTTCGTCCGCCGTCGGCAGATCCAACGGGCTCTCCTCGAGAACAGCGTCGACGAGTGGCACCGGAAGAGCGGATGTTTTCGCCGCGTAGGTTACAGGGCCTGAGCCTTCCCATGTGGGCAGAAGTTTCGCATCGAAACTTTTAGAGTTTTCCCCGCCATCGCCGGATCCGTTCCAAGGCGGAAGGATATGCGCTCCAATTCCGTCATCAGTGGGAACGGGGTCAGCGTGTGCGGGACTCACCGCGAAACATCCAGCCACAACTCCAACGCCCACCACCACAAGGCGTATTGCCTTCGACAACTTCAGCGACATACGTGCACATCCCTCAAAAGCGAACAAATACCGCAATCAGTATGCATGTATGTGGAAAACCCCGCCGCCCCATTACTGAAGGCTAGGAACACAACACCGAACCACAGCTACGCTCTTTCAATGAGCGAGCTCTTCGAAGAAGTAACATTTCAAGATGACGATTGGTACAGTGCCGAGCTCACGAATCATTATGTGAACTGCACTTTTCTTCATCTCGATCTCACCGAGTCCGTAAGCCAGGGGGCCACATTCACTGAATGCACCTTTAACGGCGTGAAATTCAATGCGAGCCGACACACCAACTCAGCATTTCTCCGTTGCACATTCGCCAACTGCAATTTTTTCGATGCCGAGTTCACCGACTGTAAAATGGTGGGCAGCAGCTTTCGCCGCTGCGAACTGCGTCCAATCCACGTGTCCAATGGAGACTGGTCATTTGTGTCACTGACCGGCGCTGATATGCGGGGAAGTGTTTTTCGCCGCACACGCATGCGAGAGGTAGATTTCTCGAAAGCAAACTGTGAAAAGTCGGCGTTTAGCGATGTGGACTTCACTGGCGGACAATTTCACAGCACAAATCTTCGACAATGCGACCTCCGTGGCAGCGATCTCGCCCCCTTGAACCCACGGGAGAACACCATCGAACAAGCCATCATCGATGTTCATCAAAGCGTCACGATCGCCCAGGCGCTCGGCTTCGACGTAAGGTAAGGCATGTCATTCATGACCATCATCACCCGCGGCAAGAGCACGGGAATTCGACTTAACGCAAACGCGCCGCATACGCGGGCGGGCGCTCCAAAATCACCAAGGTATGGGCAGTCATGATCGGCCCATCGCCTGGAGCCTGCGCTGCCCATCTATCTGCGTTCGCGACCCCGCGCGCGAAGTCGGCTTCCGGCATATTGCGGAATAACGCCGAACCGCCACGGTCCAAGCAGGTCTCGACATATTCCCGACGCGTTTGAGCCCGCCCCATTTCAACAACCGATTTATCCGCGACCCTAAATCCGTGCGCCGCAAACGCATTAATAGTTTCTTGAAATGTGGGAAAGCATTTCCGCGCGGACGCTTTTATTGTTTCTGCACCGAACAGCGAACATAGGTTTTGTAGGTGCTCACTTTCATCGGCAAATGTACCTCGTATTGCCACAATGCCCGATCTACCTTCGCGCCCCACTACGCGAGCGATATTCGCTACTGCGCCTATCGCATCGGGAGCACTCATATCTGGTTTCACAAT
>JABFVL010000001.1 GCA_013362805.1 Mycobacteriales bacterium
ACCATATGTTCAGCGTCATCTTCGGCGACGGCGAGGAACAACGCTTCTTTGTCATTGAAATGGTGAAATATCGCTCCTCGCGACAAGCCCGTGGCTTCCTCCAACCGTCGGACGGTTGCCCCCTCGTAGCCGAACTCGGCGAAACAAGCACGCGCGCCGGTAATGATCTGCATGCGCCGGGCGGCGAGATGGTTTTGGCTCACTTTGGGCATCGCGGCTCCTTTCACATAGTTGCGCTGCGCACCCGATTGCGGATGCGCAGCGCGCCTGACGAGCTAGCTCGCCAACGACCTCAATACATACGGCAAGATGCCACCGTGCCGGTAGTAGTCGGCCTCGCCCGGTGTATCTATGCGTACCACGGCCTCGAATTCGACAGCGCCGCCTTCGATGCGCGCGGTGACGTGCACGGTTTGCGGCGTGTCACCGTTATTGAGATCGGTGATGCCGCTGATATCGAAGGTTTCTTTACCAGTGAGTCCCAGACTTTCAGCAGTTACGCCTGCTGGGTATTGCAAAGGAAGCACACCCATGCCGATCAAGTTGGAGCGATGAATCCGCTCGTATGACTCGGCGATAACCGCCTTCACGCCAAGCAGCGCCGTGCCTTTGGCGGCCCAGTCGCGTGAAGAACCTGAGCCATATTCTTTGCCGGTCAGCACCACCAATGGCGTCCCAGCATCGGCGTAGTCCTGTGCGGCGTCGTAAATCGTGGTTTGTTCGCCGTCTGGGCCGACTGTGTAGCCACCCTCGACTCCGGGGACCAGCTGGTTACGAAGCCTAATGTTCGCGAAAGTGCCGCGAATCATCACTTCATGGTTGCCGCGCCGTGATCCGTATGAGTTGAAGTCTCGACGCTGCACGCCGTGAGAGTGCAGATACCGCCCAGCCGGTGAGTCCACTTTGATGGCACCGGCTGGGGAAATGTGGTCGGTTGTCACCGAATCGCCGAGCATCGCCAGTACGCGAGCCCCGGAAATGTCCTCGACCGGTGCCGGTTTGGCGGGCATGCCGTCGAAGTACGGGGGTTTGCGGACGTAGGTTGAGTCCGTTTCCCATTCGAAGGTATTGCCCGTCGGGGTGGGTAGTGATTGCCAGCGCTGGTCGCCAGCGAAAACATCGGCGTAGTCCCGGGTGAACATGTCCGAGCTGATCGAGCTGTCGATCACCTCTTGGATGTCTTGTGGGGTGGGCCAAATATCGCTCAAGAACACTGGTTGGCCGTCGTTGCCAATGCCCAACGGTTCGTTGGTGATGTCGATGTCCATGCTGCCGGCGAGCGCATAGGCGACCACGAGCGGTGGTGAGGCGAGGTAGTTCAGTTTGACGTCTGGGTTGATGCGTCCTTCAAAGTTTCGGTTGCCCGAGAGCACCGCGGCCACTGCGAGGTCGTGTTCGTTGACGGCCGCCGAAATTTCTTCGGGCAGCGGTCCAGAGTTGCCTATGCAGGTGGTGCAGCCGTAGCCCACCAGGTGAAAGCCGAGCTTTTCTAGGTAGGGGGTGAGCCCGGCGCGTTCGTAGTAGTTCATGACGACTTTGGAACCCGGAGCCAGCGTGGTTTTCACCCATGGTTGCCGGTTCAGGCCTTTATCCACGGCGTTCTTGGCTAGCAGCGCGGCGCCGATCATCACTTCTGGGTTTGAGGTGTTGGTGCATGAGGTGATGGCGGCGATTACTACGGAGCCATGGTCAACGCTGGTGCGGGTGCCGTCGGCCAAAGTGACGGGGGTGGGGGTGGATGCCCGACCCGCGACGGGGGCGAAGTGCCCATTTTCCGGTGCGTCAGCTGGGTCGCTATGCCCGATGGCTGGGGAATCGCTGGCTGGGAACGATTCTTCGGATGATTCATCGGTCATGCCGTGTGGGCCGACGTCGGTGTAGTTCGGCAGTACGGTGCGGAATTTGGCTTTTGCGTCTGAGAGGGCTACCCGATCTTGGGGTCGCTTGGGCCCGGCGATCGAAGGCTCCACAGTAGACAGGTCAAGTTCGAGGGTTTCGGAATAGTGCGGCTCGGCGTCGGGATTGTGCCATAGTCCCTGTTCTTTACTGTAGGCCTCGATCAACGCGAGTTGTTGTTCGCTGCGCCCGGTGAGGGTGAGGTATCGCAGTGTTTCCTCGTCGATGGGGAAGATGGCGGCAGTGGAGCCAAATTCTGGGCTCATGTTCCCAATGGTGGCGCGGTTCGCGAGCGGCACCGCGGTTACGCCTGAGCCGTAGAACTCGACGAATTTGCCGACAACGCCGTGCTTACGCAGCATTTCGGTAATGGTGAGCACCAGGTCGGTGGCTGTGGTGCCATTGCCTAGTTCGCCGTGCAGTTTGAAGCCGACGACGCGGGGGATAAGCATGCTCACCGGTTGGCCGAGCATGGCGGCTTCGGCTTCGATGCCGCCCACGCCCCAACCGAGTACGCCAAGTCCGTTCACCATGGTGGTGTGTGAGTCCGTGCCCACCACGGTGTCGGGGTATGCCTGTCCGCCACGCGACATGATGACGCGCGCTAGGTGTTCGATGTTGACTTGGTGCACGATGCCGGTGCCGGGCGGAACCACTTTGAACTCATCGAATGCGGATTGGCCCCAGCGCAAGAACTGGTAGCGCTCTCGGTTGCGTTCGTATTCAAGCTCTACGTTGCGTTCGAAGGCATCCTGCCGACCGAAAATGTCGGCGATGACTGAATGGTCGATGACGAGTTCTGCGGGGGCGAGTGGGTTGATTTTGGCTGGATCTCCACCCAGGTTGACCATCGCCTCGCGCATGGTGGCGAGGTCAACGACGCAGGGCACGCCGGTGAAGTCCTGCATAATCACCCGGGCGGGGGTGAACTGAATTTCTGTGCTCGGTTGTGCTTGTGGATCCCAGCTCCCGAGAGCGCGGATGTGGTCAGCGGTGATGTTGGCGCCATCTTCGGTGCGGAGTAGATTTTCGAGCAAAATTTTTAGGCTAAAGGGGAGTTTGTCGGAGCCAGGCACGGCTGACAAGCGAAAGATTTGGTAGCTCTCATTGCCGACGTGTAGCTGGTGAGCTGCGTCGAAGCTGTTTTTGCTGGTGGCTGTCTCGGACGGCACGGTTAACTCCCGATACTAGATTTGAGGCGAATTGTCCCGTTTTCTAGATAGTAAACGCCTGGTTCTTAAACCGTACGTCCGTCTTGCTAGCTAGGTCAAGTTGGTGCACACCGCTAACCTCGATACATGAGCAGCACACTGACGTTAGGTCCGCTCCTTCGATATGTAGACGAAACCACTGCCAGCATTTGGCTGCAAACCTCACGCGCCGGCACCGTCGAAGTTCGCGCGGGAGACAGCGTTGCTCAAGCGCCAACCTTCACCGCTCATGGCTACCACTATGCCCTGGTCACTCTCAAAGATCTGACACCCGCGAGCAGCGTCGCCTACACGATCCACTTTGGAACCGAACAGCTCTGGCCGGAACCTCAGATGCCGCCATCCCTCATTCACACCCAAGGCACACCGACTAGCAACCAATTCATTTTCGGATCATGCCGCGCACCCATGCCCTACGACGAAGCTCATCAAAAAACTCATGGCACCGATGTGCTCAAGGCATATGCGCATCAACTAATGGGCTCTGAGGTGAAGCCACCGACAGCATTGATCTTGCTCGGAGACCAGGTGTATGCCGATCACCTTCCGCCGGCCATGCGTGAATATATTGCCGCCCGACGCGATCTGAATGTCGAGCCAGGGGCGGAACTTTCCAACTTCCACGAATATGCAGAAATGTACCGGCTGAGCTGGGACGATCCCGCGATACGGTGGCTGCTCGCCAGTGTTCCCAGCGTGATGATCTTCGATGACCACGACGTGCGGGACGACTGGAACACCTCTGCCGCTTGGCGTGCCGAAATCGAAGCCAAACCCTGGTGGGGTCCGCGCATCACTTCCGCGCTTGGAAGTTATTGGATCTACCAACACATTGGAAATCTCTCACCCACCGAGCGTGCCCACGATCCACTGTGGAGGCTTGCAGAACGCGGAGGTGATCTCACCCAGGCACTTGACGAATTCGCTCAAGTCGCCAACGCCGACCCGAGCAGCTATCGATGGAGCTACCGACGCGATTTCGGGCACACGCGCCTGCTCATGCTCGACACTCGTTGCGGGCGTGATCTCACCCCAGGCGCGCGCGACATGCTTCCCCAATGGCAATGGATGCACGATCAAAGCGAAGGTGACTATCAACATTTGCTCATCGGATCCTCTCTACCCGTTCTGCTTCCACCGGCGCTGCATCACGCCGAACAATGGAACGAGAAAATCGCCGATGGTAGCTGGGGCAAGAGATGGGCCGCCTTCGCCGAGCGACTACGACAAACGTTGGATCTCGAACACTGGGCCGCGTTTATCCGCTCATTCGGCCACCTTACGGATCTAGCTGAGCGGGTAGCCCGTAAAGCTCCCGTCACCTTCCTATCTGGTGATGTGCACTATTCATATCTGGCCCGTGGTGACATCGCCGGAATCAATCAGGTCGTATGTTCGCCCATCCGAAATCCGCTCAGTCCGTTTTTCCGATATGCCAATGTGATCGCCTCCTGGCGCATCACCGCATGGTGTACTCGCCTGCTCGCCAAAGCGGCCCGCTGCGAACCGCCACGATGGCGTTGGAAAATGACCACGAAACCCTTCTTCAACAATGTCCTGGCGCGGCTGGATATCAAGGACCAAGCCCAGCACGTCGCCTGGTTCACCGCGGAGAAGGACACCAGCAGAACTGTGGAATTGCACCAAAGCAAACTCGCGCCTTGAGGTGTTTCCCGGCTTGCTCATCGATGCGGTAGCGTGTCGAACGTCTGTTCGGTGCGGTGATCGGGGGCTATGCGTGCGGGTTTTGGGAGTAGACCCCGGGCTCACCCGATGCGGAATCAGCGTTGTCGACGGTGCCACTGGCCGTCGCTGTTCGCTTGTCCATGTTGAAGTGGCCGGTACTAGTCCAGACGTCGAACTAGGCCAACGACTTCTTGCCGTCGAGGAAGCGATCGTAGCGGCAATCAACAAGTTCGAACCCGAAATCGTCGCGATCGAGAGAGTGTTCAGCCAACACAACGTCCGCACTGTCATGGGCACCGCACAAGCGAGCGCTATCGCCGCTGTCGCGGCGGCCCGTGCCGGGCTGTCCGTCGCGCTGCACACGCCGAGCGAAGTCAAAGCCGCAGTCACCGGTAATGGGCGTGCGGACAAGGCGCAGGTCGGCACCATGATCACCCGCATACTGTCGCTCAAAGAGCTGCCACGGCCTGCCGATGCGGCCGACGCCATCGCCATCGCCGTATGTCACCTCTGGCGGGCTCCAACGCAAAATCGAATCAACGCCGCACTAGCGCGGACGCGAATAATGGCCAAAGGAGGCCGGAGCGCGTGATTTCACATATTCGTGGCGAACTGGTTTCAGTCGGTTTGAGTCACGTAGTTATTGAAGTAGGCGGCGTTGGCCTGTCCATTCAATGCGGACCAAATACCATCGCTGGGCTCCATCTGGGCGCGAAAACGCACCTTTCGACCAGTCTCGTGGTGCGCGAAGATTCCCTAACCTTGTACGGGTTCGCCAGCGAAGACGAACGAACACTATTCGAGCTCTTGCAAACCGCGAGTGGCGTTGGCCCCCGGCTTGCTCAAGCTATCTTGGCGGTGCACAGCCCAAACATGGTGCGTGCGGCTATTGCCAACGGCGACACCAAAGCACTCACTCAAGTCTCTGGCATTGGGAAAAAGGGCGCCGAGCGTTTGATCTTGGAACTCAAAGACCGTATCGGCCCGATCAGCGACACAGAGTCCCCACAGAGCGGGCCGAGCAACACTCACACGCGCGACCAGGTTGTCGGTGGCATCGTCGCCTTGGGCTGGAGCACCCATCAAGCCGAAAAGGCGACCGACCGGGCCATGGAAGAACTCGACGAGAACGTCACAGTGCCCGCCGCACTCAAATACGCCATCGGATTGCTGGGGCGGATTCGATGAAAGAGGAAGAAGCGCTCACCTCAGTTTTCGCCGAAGAATTCGAACGCGATGCTGAACTAAGTTTGCGTCCCCGAGTGCTCGAAGAGTTCATCGGCCAACCTAAGGTGCGCGAACAACTCGATTTGCTGCTGCGCTCGGCGCAACAGCGCGCCAAGCCGCCAGACCACATTTTGTTGTCTGGGCCTCCTGGTCTAGGCAAAACCAGTCTTGCCATGATTATCGCCGCTGAACTAGGTGCCGCTATTCGAGTGACGAGCGGCCCCGCTATTGAACGCGCGGGCGATCTCGCCGCCATACTCACCGCCCTGGCCCCCGGCGATGTGCTGTTCATCGACGAGATCCATCGCATCGCTCGGCCAGCCGAAGAATTGCTTTACTCGGCGATGGAAGATTTTCGCGTCGACGTTGTGGTGGGCAAAGGGCCGGGAGCAACCGCCATTCCCCTTGATCTCGAGCCCTTCACCCTTGTGGGAGCCACAACCAGATCGGGCCTGCTCACCGGCCCGATGCGGGATCGATTCGGCTTTGTCGCCCATCTCGACTTTTACGGCGAGATGGAACTACGCGAGGTTGTCCGGCGTTCAGCTTCCCTGCTAGATGTTGAGATTGAGGTTGGCGGGATAGCGGAGATTGCGGGTAGATCACGCGGCACGCCCCGCATCGCGAACCGTCTCTTGCGTCGAGTTCGGGACTACGCGCAAGTTCGGGCTGGTGGAATCATCAGTCAAACAGTGGCTCGCGCGGCGCTTGGGGTGTACGACGTCGACGAGCTGGGCTTGGACCGGCTAGACCGTGGTGTCATCGAAGTGCTCATCATGTCTTTTGGTGGTGGCCCAGTTGGGCTCTCCACCTTGGCGATTGCGGTAGGTGAAGAACAGGAAACCATCGGTGAGGTGGTAGAGCCCTATCTGGTGCGTGCGGGGCTATTGTTGCGAACACCGCGAGGTCGTGTCGCCACCCCGGCGGCCTGGCGCCATCTGGGCAAAGAACCGCCTGAGAATGGCCTGGTCGACGAACCCGGCCCGATGTGGTCCCGAACCGCAGAGTAGGTTAACGACACACCATTACAAAGAGGGGAATTTCATCGTGAGTGTGGCCGTAGCAAGCGCGGAATTGGCCGCGGAAGGTGGCGGAGGCAGCCTAGTTCCGTTGCTGCTCATTGTTGGTTTGCTCGCGCTTACCTATTTCATGATGATTCGCCCGCAGAGTAAGCGGCGTCGCGCGATGCTGGAGATGCAAGCGTCCATCAGCGCAGGTACCGAAATTGTCACAATTGGCGGGCTGTATGGCACCGTCGTGGAATCAGATGAGGAAACCATTCGTCTGGAAATCGCCCCTGGCACCGTAGTTCGTTTCGCCCGTGGCGCCGTTTCAAAGGTTATCGAGCCTGAAACTGAGGCTGCTGAGCCACAAGAGGAACCAGAGAATAACGACACCCCAGAAAATCCCGAGGCACCAAAGAAGCCGGAATAGACACCGTTGCGAGGGCGCTGCACATGGTGTGGTTAGCACCCGACATACTGGGGGCTCGGCGTGATTTTCGCCGCACACGTCGCCGAAGCGGCGCGCCCATTGAAGCCGCTTCGCTGCGCTTTACCCCAGTTTGGCAAGGAGAGTTAACGTCGTGGCACCATCTGGACAGCCGCGAGTGTCGCGATATCTGATCGCCCTCGCGCTCCTTATCGTTGGCCTTTATGCGCTGGTGTTCCTCACCGGTCCAGCCGGCTCTCCTAAAGACAAGCTCACTCCCAAGCTCGGGCTCGACCTACAAGGTGGAACAACCGTCACGCTGCGCGCCGCGTTGCCTGACGGGGGCAAGCCCAGCAAAGGTCAGTTGAATGAGGCCCGGCAGATCATTGAGAACCGGGTAAACGGTAGCGGCGTCTCAGAATTTGAAGTGCTGACCGAAGGCGATCGCAACATTATCGTCAACGTGCCTGGCAAAAATGAGGAAGACCTCAAAAAAATCGGCGAGCCGGCGCAGCTGCGGTTCCGACAAGTCATCGCGGAACTTCCAGGCACCGACCGGCCCGAAAACGATCCGAGCCTGCAGAACCCAGTCGGCGCCAAACGCCCCACCAAAGACGAAGTGTTGGCGAAGTTCCCCGCTGAAGCACAACCCATTGTTGCCGCGGCCGCTGGAGCTCAGACACCCGTTGACCTTGCCGCCAACCCCGGCGTCTTCGATGTCGTGAACACCCTCACCCCGGCTGAGGTCGCGGCTCTGCCCGCCGATTACCAGTTCTACATCCCAAGCATCGGCTGCGATGTGCTTAACGCCCGCCCCGCCGGAAGTATCACTCAGGAAGACCAGCAGGTAGTTTCCTGCCGAAAGAGCGGGACCGGCAAGCTGCTGCTGGACAAGGCTGAGGTTCTTGGCACCGACGTGAAAAGCGCGGACTTCGGGTTCGACAACTCACAAGGTTGGGTTGTTTCCATCAAGTTCACCGGTAAAGGTCAAGACCGCTGGACCGAACTTACTAAAAAAGCTCAGGGCCAGCAGGTAGCGATCGTTCTGGACAATCAAACCGTTTCCGATCCCACCATCGAAAACGTCATCACCGGCGACGCGCAGATCAACGGTCAAGGAATCGGCAAGAGCGAAGCCGAAGATATCTCTAACAAGTTGAAATATGGTGCGCTGCCGCTGACCTTCAGCACTGACACCGTCTACGAAATCAGCCCCACCTTGGGAACATCGCAGCTCAAAGCTGGTCTGCTGGCCGGCGGCATTGGGTTGGCGCTCGTGGTGTTGTACTCCATGCTTTATTACCGCCTTTTGGGGCTCATCACGATCGCGAGTCTCATCGCCTCCGGCACCATCATTTACGCTTCCATCATTTTGTTGGGCCGGGAAATGGGCTTCACACTCACCTTGGCCGGTGTAGCTGGATTCATCGTCTCGATCGGCATCACCGCCGACTCGTTCGTGGTGTTCTTCGAACGGTTGAAAGACGAAGTGCGTGACGGGCGCACAGTGCGAAGTGCCGTGCCCCGAGCATGGGCGCGATCACGGCGGACAATTTTGTCCGCGGACGCCGTGTCCTTCCTCGCGGCCGCGGTTTTGTACATCCTCGCCATAGGCGCCGTGAAAGGCTTCGCCTTCACGTTGGGCCTGTCCACGATTGTGGACGTGCTCATCGTTTTCTGGTTCACCCACCCACTCGTTGTGCTGCTTTCGCGCACCAAGATTTTTGCCTCGCCCAAACTGTCGGGCTTGGTCAAATCTGAACGTTCGAACTCAGCCGTTTCCGCTACCGCGACGAAGGAGGCCTAGCGATGATGGGCCTAATGCGACGCCTCTACCGAGGCGAAACGAACATAGACTTCATCGGCACCCGCAAGCGGTGGTACATCGCCTCTGTGATCATCGCGCTGGTCTGCATCGGCAGCATGGCTTTCCGAGGCTTCGAATGGGGTATCGAGTTCGCTGGCGGAACACAATTCGTTTTCGACAAGCCGAGCAGTATCAGCCTGGATGAAGCCGAAAAACTTGTCGAAGATGGCGGAGCCGAGGTGCAGTCCGCGCAGGTCGCCGGTCAAGGCGGCGACCAACGGTTCATCATCAAGACCGCTGACCTGGCTGATGGAACAGCAGACAGTATCAAGAACTCTTTGGCCGATGAAACCGGGTTGAAGGCAAACGAAATTACCGTTAACTCGGTGAGTTCGTCCTGGGGTGAACAAGTCACTAAACAAGGTTTGATAGCTCTTGCCGCGTTCCTAGTACTGGTCAGCATTTACATCGCCATTCGCTTCGAGCAAAAGATGGCTATCGCCGCTATTGGAGCTCTGCTCCACGACCTTTTGCTCACCGCCGGTGCGTACTCACTGATCGGTTTCGAAGTTACGCCTTCCACTGTCATCGGTTTGTTGACGATTTTGGGCTTCTCGCTCTATGACACCGTGGTTGTGTTCGACAAGGTGGATGAGAACACTAAAGGCTTGCTGAACAGCTCGAAGTCGACTTATGCCGAAGCGGCGAATCTTGCCGTGAACCAATCATTGATGCGCGCTATCAACACGTCGTTGATTTCGTTGCTTCCAGTGGGCGCGTTGCTTTTCGTTGGTGCTGGTCTGCTGGGTGTGGGCACCTTGAAAGACCTCGCGCTGGTGCTCTTTGTGGGTCTTGCCGCTGGCGCCTATTCCTCGCTGTTCTTGGCAACGCCCTGGCTTGTCGATCTCAAAGAGCGTGAGCCACGCTACAAAGCGCTGCGCAAACGGGTCCTTGCTCGACGTGCCCAACGGGCCGAAGACGCCGAGGTCAGCGAAGCTGACGAAGACGCCGAGGAGGGCGAGTTCGCCGGAGTTGGTGGGCGCTCGCGGGATGCCGAAAAAGCGGCGCGTGATCGGGCAAGCGAGACCAGTGATGGGGGTGCTCGTCGCGGCAAACATGGCCGAACGGGTTCACGTAAACGCGGCCGCTAGCGCGAACCGCGCTCAGCAGGTACTGTGTCGGCCCGCGTAGCATAGAGACTTGGCACTAAAGCTTGCCGCCAAAAGGTCCGGCAGGAAGCTTATTCAGGGGGCTGTGGTGGTGTCCGACGCAAGTACTAACCTTCCTGGCCAGCGCGGTGCGGGCGGTTTGATGCGGCAAGCTTTTGCCCGTTTCACCTCCTCGCCTGGCCAGGTCAGCGTGGTGCTTGAACCGCTGGTGCAAACGCACCGGCAGTCGCATCCGCGCGCTGATGTGCAACTTTTGCAACACGCGTATCGTGTGGCTGAGCAGTTTCACCGGGGCCAGTTGCGTAAGAGTGGGGACCCCTACATCACTCACCCACTGGCGGTTGCCCATGTTCTCGCTGAACTAGGCATGGACACCGTCACTTTGGCGGCCGGGCTTTTGCACGACACCATCGAGGACACTGGCTACACCCTCGAGCAGCTAAAAGCGGATTTCGGCGGGGAAGTCGCGCACTTGGTCGATGGCGTCACGAAGATCGACAGCATGGAGTTCGGTGAAGCCGCCGAATCTGAGAGCATCCGCAAAATGATTGTGGCCATGGCGCGGGACCCCCGGGTTCTGGTTATCAAACTCGCCGACCGGTTGCACAATATGCGCACCATTCGCTTCCAACCCGAACACAAGCGGATCAAAAAGGCCCGGGAAACTCTTGAGGTGCTAGCCCCATTGGCGCACCGCCTGGGCATGAATACCATCAAGTGGGAGCTTGAAGATCTAGCTTTCGACACGATGTATCCGCAGCGTTACGACGAGATTCGCCGCTTGGTCACCGAACATCAACCAGCGCGGGAAAAGTCGCTGACCGCGATCACCGAGCAAGTGATCGCCGACCTTGGCGCCGCGAAAGTGAAGTGCGAGGTTACGGGTCGACCAAAGCACATGTATTCGATTTATCAAAAGATGATCGTGCGCGGGCGGGACTTCTCTGACATTTACGATTTGGTCGGAGTGCGAGTGTTGGTGCAGAGCGTGCGGGACTGCTACGCCGCGCTCGGCGTCATCCACTCCACCTGGCAGCCCGTGCCCGGGCGGTTCAAAGACTACATCGCGATGCCCAAGTTCAATATGTACCAATCACTGCACACCACCGTGATTGGACCGTCGGGAAAGCCTGTCGAGTTCCAGATCCGCACCCACGCGATGCACCGCACCGCCGAATACGGTATCGCCGCCCACTGGAAGTACAAAGATACCAAGGGCGCTGAAGTCGCCGGTCCGATCGCCAACGTCGATGACATGACCTGGCTGCGGCAATTGCTTGACTGGCAACGGGAAGCAACCGACCCAGGCGAGTTTTTGGAGTCGTTGCGTTTCGACCTGGGTGGACAAGAAGTGTACGTATTCACCCCCAAGGGTGACGTCGTCGCGCTTACCCCAGGCTCGACCCCGGTGGACTTCGCCTATGCCGTGCACACCGAGGTTGGCCATCGCTGTGTCGGAGCCCGCGTAAACGGCAAACTTGTGTCGTTGGAATCGACGTTGGCGAACGGCGACACCGTAGAGATCTTCACGTCTAAATCGGAGTCGCACGGCCCGTCGCAAGACTGGCTGTCGTTTGTCAAAAGCCCACGGGCCCGCACCAAAATCCGGCAGCACTTCGCGAAAGAGCGCCGTGAGGACTCCATCGAAGCGGGCAAAGAAGCGCTACAAAAGGCGGTCCGTAAGCATCGTCTTCCGCTCCAGCGAGTGCTTTCTGGCGAGGCTTTGCTGACGATCGCTCGCGATCTGCATTACACGGACGTCACCGGTTTGTACACCGCAATTGGTGAGAGCCGGGTGTCGGCGCAATCTGTCGTGCAGCGCCTGATCGCCGCGCTGGGCGGGATGGAAGGCCTCACCGAAGACGCCGCGGAAGTCACACCTGTTACCAAGCGCCTGCGCACGATCGGCTCCAACGACCAGGGCGTGATTGTTAAGAGCGAGGCCGATGGTTCGGTCAGCAACGTCTGGACCAGGCTGGCGCATTGTTGCATGCCAGTGCCGGGCGACAAGGTGTTTGGTTTCGTCACGCGCAGCGGCAGCATTAGCGTGCACCGTGAAGACTGCACGAACGCCTCTGGGCTCAAGCAAACACCTGAACGCATTGTCGAGATTGTGCTCGCGCCAACTGCTGGGTCGTCCTTCATGGTGTCCTTGCAGGTGGAGGCCTTGGATAGGCACGGATTGTTGTCGGACATCTCTCGGGTGCTTTCCGAGGAGAAGATCAACATCTTGTCCGGGACCGTAACTACCACTCGGGCGAGGGTATGCATTTCGCGGTTTACGTTCGAGATGGCTGACCCAACCCACTTGGATCATCTAGTCAAAGCTGTGCGCAAGATCGACGGAGTGTACGACGTGGAGCGCGCATCCTCCGTTTAGGTGGGTCGTTCGATAGTCCGATCACTTCTCAGGGTTTTGGGGCGTTACCGCTCGGTAGTGGGTAAGAATCGAGAGCCGAATCTCGGCACCAATCCCACCAGGAGCGGCAATGTCGAACGACGCACGGGCTACCCGCGCCCAAAAATTCACGCAGTGGATCACCGAAGGGCGTAAGCGTCTCGCCTACTGTGTTGATCGTGACTCTCGTGCTAACAGCATGGGAGGGTTGAACTATTGGCATTTGCTAGAGCCTTTACGAACCTCGGCGATTCCAACTTTCAACGAGGACGGTGAATGGCAGCGGCCCGACCGGGCGGGTGTGCTGCACCCTGACGTGGTCGCGATCGCCCGGCCGGGAACCCGTCGACCGCTGGGTTTCGCCGTCATTCCTAACGGGGCCGATGAACAGAATTCGTTTGCCGATCAGCCCCATATAAAGATCAAACTGCTGAGCAATCAGCTGCGCTTGGTGGCCAAAACGGTAGAGGGCACGCCCGAGGACGGGAGCCGAGGGGTCGCCTATCTGTGGGGGCTGCCCGAGGCCAGCTTGATCACTGATTTGGTGGGACATACCTCAGCGAGTTCGGTGAGCTTCGACATCGCACGAGATTTGGGTGCGAGCGCTGTGGCCGAGGCGGTCAGCGATCTGCTTAAGCCCCAGGTGGATGGGGCTTCCCCGCGGGTTTCGGTGAATGTTTACGCCCGCACAGGGGAAGACGTTCAGGAACGCATGCGCTTGTTGGATCGTTTGGAGCGTTTAGCGCAGGCGAACGCCGGCAAACTCACCGTGCGAGCTAGTCCTAGTTTGGTCAATCCCGAAATCGCCAACGATCTTGACTCCGTGACTGTCCGCGCGCAGATGGCCGATGACCCCGAAGCGCTGGGGAAGGTGCTCGAACTGTGGGCTGATGGGGAACGCCCCCACAAGCCACCTGTCGCCATCCGACCGCTAACTAAGTCGGCGGCGGCACATTTGGAATTTCCTCGGCTCGAGGAAATTGACCATCTTTTTTGTGCGATGGACCGAGAAACCGCTGAAGCCCAGGCCGCTGATTTCGCCCGGGCTCAGCGAAGCCCAGATATCAAACGGTTTGGCGCTCTGCGCACCTGCATGCCGGTTGAACTCGCGAAAACGCTGAAAAATCTGCGGCGGAACAACCGTGTTGTTGTTTTGCACATGGGCGGCGGGGAGGCAGTCCCTATTAGAGCCGTGTTCGACCAACTGCCTAGTGAACTGCGTCCTGATGCCGTAGTGGGTTCCTTTCATGAGTTTGCTGTACTCAGTGCGGACCGCACGTTGCCAGCCACCGTGGTCGCGCAACGGTATACCGGTATTGCTGGAGCACGCGCGACCCGGGGGCTGGTAAATCGCGGAGCGTTAGACAAGCTCCGCGACACGTTGAGTCGTCAGCAAGTCATCGCGGCGAAGGTGAAATCGGGTCGGCGGGCTCTAGGTGAACGCGACGTGCCAGCCGAGCTTGCGGACATTGTGGATTCGCTGCGCAATGAGAATTTTAGTCCCATGCTGCCGGTAAAATATTCGCCGCAGGATGCTCGCAAGATTTCACCAGCTGTCGACGTGGTCACGAACGATGACGCCACCTTGGTGACCATTTGGCGCGGTTCACCACATAGCTCGCACCGAGAATTCCGATTGCTGTTGCCCGCTAACAGTGAACGCTGTGCATTCGCGGCCACCGACGGCGTGGGACCAACCACCGACTCAGCATGGGCGGTGAGCTTGGGCGTCGAAGATGTGGATCATTATCTGAGTCTTATTCGGACCGCATCCCCCTCCCGAGAACTGAACTTCATCGTGGGTCGTGGCCGTGATCCACGCGTCATCGCCGAGACAATTCGGCGCGCCCAACAGCGGCACTTGATCGCTGATGACACGTTGGTGTCGGTCACTTTGACCGATGCCGAAGGAACTCATGGGGCCGCAGCGTTACGCGAGTTGGGCGCCCTGCAGCGCACATGGAAAGGCGCCGGGAAGCTGAGCTTGCGGTGCGCTGTTTTCGACCCCACCACCCGGTCGGCTTTGACCGGCATCGTTGAGCGCCGAAAGCTACCAGAGAATCCGTTGGCCTGGCAGCGCGTAATAGAAAATCACGACCGTCGGAGCCGGGCACACCGGAGCGCGGAACTGACACCAGCCCCCATGGTCGCGCCTACGTTGCCATCCTGGGAAGCGGCGTTAGAGCTCAAAACGCTGGGCGTCGATATTGACGGGGTCGGCCAGACTGGTGCCGCGGATTTCATAATCGTGACAGACCCGGGAACTTACACAGCGCTTAACTTTCCTGACTCGCTCGCCGTGGAGTTGCTTTCCCGTGAGCGTCCCGTTGAAACGATCCAATGCCCGCCGAGTCAACTGGGCGAGCTCATTGAGCGACTGCGCGGTGAAAATGCCGAGCGTCACCCGCGGATTGCGGTATGTGCGTTCAGCATGGAGGCGGCCGCTCGCACATATCGCATCGTTTCTGAACTGCCCACCGCGCAGGCGCCGCACTCACTTGTCATCAATAGGCAGTGGCTACGGGGGAGCGCGAAAGACTCGCAGCGGATTCTCGCGCCACACCTTTTCCAAAATCAAGTGGCCGTGCTGGAAAATCAATCAGCACGCACCGCAGGGGAAGAACGAGACGCCTCCTATCGCCTGGCACATGCTGAGGCGGCGCTTAAGTCAATGGCCAGTAGTGCGCAGCAGCAGGAAAACACGGCGCATGCCTTGCGTGTGCTTGAGAATCCGGACGATGCGATGCTGCTCGGGCCGATTCTGGAGCATGCTCGACATTGGGCATTGAGCGATTCACGTGAGCCATCTGGGCTCGAAATCGGCCACGATTATGCCGTAATTCATGTTGGGATTCGGCCCCAAGCTCAACATCGGACAGTTGTGATCGCGCCGAACACAGTTGACGCCGCGCATGCCGCCAGCACACAACGCCTCGATACCGCTCGATACGCCGTGTCGACGTATTTCAGCGTCGCACCCGATTCGCGCGAGTTGGTAGCGCTGGCCTTTGAAGGCATAGAACCGCAAGAGCTTGTCTTTCAAGTTGATCGCGTAGGGGCCGCGGATGCCGTGGCCGATGCGCTAATTGTGGCTGGCCAAAACATGCGGGAGCTTGGTCCGCGCCCGGATGGTCGCATGCGGCGAGTGATAGTTCGGGTGGGAAACAGCGATGCGCTCCTGGAATTTCAGCAAGCTTGGCAGGCGCGGCTGGAGGAAGCTCCTGACGACCTGCCAATCTTTATCCATCTGGACGACGATAAGCTTCGGCCGCTTCTCGCCCGTGCGGAGCGGCCCGCACCGACTAAATCGGCACAGCAGCCACCACCACGTGGTTGGCAGCGCCAAGACAAAGCCTGGCATCACCTAGGCGGCCCAAAGCCCGGCGCGGCCCGACATGTCTTGCTGCTCACGGTCCCCGATGAGGAAATGCTCGATTGGGATGGGCTCGCATCGCATGTGCCTGACGATCTGCCCGCTGACACAGCGGTGACCGTGTGTGCGCCAAGGCAATTCACCCGCACGTTGGCTCAGTTGGAAGACCTCAAGCACACGGAGAGCGTCACGGTTTTCGCTCCGCCCCTGTCCGGAAATGGCGCACGCAACCTGGATCGGGACGTCAAGCGACGGCCGACAACGACCACTTCGCTTATGTTGCCCCCGCCCGTCGATGTTGATGGCTTCACCGTTGCCGGGCAGTTCGTATCCGCAGATGGCCAATTTGCACGAGTTCCGGGTGTGGGACGACCACCTCGTCCACCGCGCCGGCAAACAATGGCCCGCTTGCCTGACTGGGCGGCTCCACGGGCATCGAATGCGACACAAGATGACCGTCCGTCGACCTTTGCCGCATTGACGGAACTTCGATCGCGACTCGCCGGAACATCAAAGACGACAAAAGCTCCTCGGGCTACCGACGATGTGCAACACCTCGAGTCTTTGCATGTGGACGGACCCACCCTCGAGCACGCATCAGACATTGTTGTTGTCATCGGTGGCGGGAACATGAGAGTCTCGCGGCTTCGCCAGATGGTGAAGACGCACCGGCGACCAGATAGCGATGTGCTTGTGTTGCGCCCCAGCAGCGGTGATGCCAAAGCCGCGCTGCGCGAGGTGCTGGCTGAAAAGCGTGAGGACGCGAGAATATCGATCCTGACTCTGCCTGACGCTATGGCAGTGATCGGTGAACTGGAAATAAGTGGTGTGGATCGGGTTTGGGTTCCTAGCGCGTTGGCGAGCGGGCGCGATACGGGCAGATTGCCCGAAAATCTGGTCCATGAGTACCGCTGGAACAACGCGGCGTTCCCCACAGACGTAGTGAACGGCTGGTGGGCTTTACAAGGAACAGAGCAGGACTCTCCAAATACGCTCATACTGTGCGCGGACTGGAATGCGGAACGGCCTGCCCCGGTCGATGTATATGAAGAACCGCATGCCGCGGTTGTACACGCGATAGAGCCGTTGCCTACCGCCTGGGCATGCCGACCAGCGCAGTTGCGGGAACTGCTACACAAGGTACTGCGCGACACGCCCAATGCCCGAGTCGCTGTCGTGGGTGGTCGCGAAACTCATGCGGTTGTTGCCGCATTGGGTCAAGACGAATTCGCGATAGCGCCCTCGATGCTTTTCCTCGAACATGACGATGAGGAAGAGCTCGGCGCTCTTGGATTGCCGCCAGCTACCGTGCTTGCACCTTTGCCTGAGCTGGAAGATGACCAAATAGACGCCATCGAATGGTACGGCGCGCGGCAAGCGGCCATTGAGGCGTTTGCTCAGGAATTTGTCGCGGACAAGGCGAATTTGCCGGGCGCCGCGAGTGCGCTATCCGATCTGGTGCCCGAAAGCGAACTCGGCCGGGGTGCCCTGATCACGCAGGGTCGAGCAGTCGCCTATCTACCGACGGCTGCTGGGTTTCTTCTCACCCCGCAGCGACGCATCGTTATCGGCGCGGTGGATGTTAATCAAACTCGTCCCGCTTCTCCGTGGGAAGGCGTCGCGACTATCGTCTATGAGCCGGGCCAGCTTGGGTTGGCCGACGCGGGTGTGTTGGCATCGCGTTTGGCAACCGTAGGAGATCGGCCTGAGCAGTTCATCGTCGAAACCACTGATCCCGAGTTGGCGCAAACGGTTGCCGCGCTTGAGGCCGAATTTGCCGAACGGGTGGAGGCAGAACAGGCGGATGCTCTGGTGGCTGATGCGCCGCCGACGCTGGAAGAGCTAAAGCGGACTTTGAGTGCCGGGTCGGCCCATGAACGCGGATTGCGCGCTCCACAATGGGTCCGATGGCCAACCGATAACAGTGAGCTTGAGCCAGGCACGCGCGTCTTGGTCGCCTGCACTCCCTCTGAAGAGCAAACCGGCCTGCTCACTCGCACAGCCCTTGATGCGCCCACTGCCCTTGGCGAGTTTGATGACGTTGTTAACGGGCTGCTGTTGGCCAGAGAAGTGGGGCCGCGATCACCCGTGGCGCTGGTTGCCTGGCCAGGGCAACTGCGGTCAGTTTTGGAGCAGATGGAGCAGGCGGGTGAACGGTGTGTTCTGCCAGATGCTCTGCTCACCTCACATCAAGACGTAAACGAGGTATGGGGTGGGACAACACCGAACGAGTTGTTTGGGCATCCCGTGGCTATCTTCAGTGATGGCGTGGCGACAGGCGCGTTCGGGAAGAAAAGTGTGAACAACACCTTTGGTTTATTGACGCCGCCACCAGAGGCACAAGAGCCAATTAAAGTGCGGGCTCAAGAGTTCTTGCCCACTGAGCCGGCACGGGAGCCAGAGCCGCCGCTCATTGAGCTCCCACCCGCGGACGTTGATCTTGTGGCAGCAGACGTGGAAGTGGCCGTGCAGACGGGTCAGTCGCAACCATTGGTCGCGTCTGGGCAATCAACTATGCCAAAGCCAGCCCCTCCACGCGCTCCACTGAGCGTTGTCCTACCGACGACTACCGATCAATACCTGCCCGGCGACGTGGGGACACATTCATCCGTCATCGACCAGATAACCCCACGCACTGATTCGACCAAGGTCGCTGTCGTGGTTTTCGCCCGAATCCCGCCGGGACGACGGCCTGCCTTTGCCGAGGAAATCCTTGAACGTTTTCCCGAATCCGCCGCCACTCAGGTGCACTATTTCGGGCCGCAGAAGTCCATTGAGTGGGAACCTGCTTTACTCGCGGCAAGGGAAAACCATGCAGGGCTTCCGCTGGTCGCCTGTCTGCATTCAAGCGTCACCGCCGCGGTAGGTGCGCGGTGGGCGCGAGTGCCCGTTGAAGCCTTGCCCAATGTGGTCATGGTCAGGGAGGGAAGGCTGCTTGACGAGTTTTACCGGCGTTTGCCAAATTTCGTGCTGCCGACGCATTTTTCGGATCCGCTCCCCGCAAGACCGATGGTTGAGGACGCGATTGCCTCCGCATCGCGGCATGCCGAACTCTTCAAAGGTATGCGGGCGGCCACCCAAACCGCTAATGCGAAGAGAACCTTTTGGCCCGGCATGGAGATCGTTGATGGGGGCGAAGACCTGCCTGGGCTCCTGACTTATCCCTCGGCGAAGGTTGGCGCGAGCGAACGCACCCTGTTGTTGAGCTCGCCGCACATGCTCGAGCGCCGCTCCGGAGACGGCTTGACCGCCGATGTGCTGGGCAAGGTGTCAGAGGAGACACTGTATGGCTTTATGTGCGGAGCTCGGCGGCTGACTGTGCGGTTGTCTGACCATCCGTCGCTGGACGCGGCGCTAAGCGCGCTTGACCGCTTTAGCAATGACACGGGCATTGAGGCTAACGTTCACGTTGAGGTGCAGGGCATTCTCGGGTGGGAGGCGACCGCACGGGTAAGAAATCTGGTCAGACGGAACGTGACGCTATGGCCCAACCCTGATCGAGCTCGCATCAGCGAACCGGTCTCAACGCTAACCCTCGACGTCTCAAACAGCCCCACGGAAATGCCGGCATTCGAGGTTAGGACACAAGCGGAGCACCGCCTAGTAATCCCACCTAATGAGGATGGCCTTGCGCGATATCGCGAACGCGTAAGGCGATTAGGCCACGACACGCGAGTCCTCGCGCGATGTCTACCTGGCCAGGAGCCGGCGCTCGCCGAGTTTTTGAACACGCTGCCAGCTGATGAACTACCTCTGGCTGTATTCGTCGATGCGGCTGGACTTTCACCGTTCGCCGACGCAGATGTGCCCGACTGGCTGCCCATCATCGCTAACAGCGCGGGTAATGGACTACCTGAGCTGGACCCGAGCAAGGTTCACGCTGCCATACGTGACCGAGAAAGATCACGCATCGCTCACCGAGTGCTCAGCGCGGAAGTCAAGCACAACCCGACGCTGTACGAGGCAGTGCGCCAAGCGGGGCAAGTGACCTTCGTGCCCAGGGGTCATGCGCGTTATGGGAGAGAAGCGGATAGCCAGCTCTTTTCGCCAGCTCTATGCGTCACTGTCGATGACAACGCGACGCCGCGAGGCGCGATTTTTAGCGGCGGATCGCCCGCGTTCGCTGACGAAGCGCATATCTTTCTATCTCGTGTGATGCCAATTGGGTTCAAGGGGCGACACCAGTTGATCCGGCGAAGCGACGTGCTCGGAGATGTTCAGCCAGAAACCCTGCTCGGGATGGTGCCAGAGCAAGGCGTCTCTACGTTTCGGCTCACCCCGCATCCCGCGCTCGCTTCAGCTGTTGAAGCGATTAAGACGCTGCTCAGCATGGACCGACCCGTGCGGCTTGAGCTCCGAGAGTCGGAACGTTCCGCTGAGCTACGTGAGGCTGTGCACGCCCTACACCAGCATCCGAACAGCCGCTGGCTCAATCGGCACGATCCACCGGCATCACCAAGGCCACAAAGTCTGTAGGCGTGGTGGCGTCGAATTTGTGTTCGACGCCACCACACGATTTACACCAATGACTCGGCCGCCGCAACGACCGGTTCCTGCTCGGAAGCGGGCAGCGCCCAGGTAGTTGGATCTACGTCGATGAATTCGCGCATCCACAATTCGACGTTCAACAAACGCCAGAAGGTCATTGTCTCGGCGCCACCACGACCGTTAACGAAGTCAGTCCAGACTTTCATCACGGCTTCTTGATTGAAGTACGGGCGTGAGCCGAACTCTGGAGAGGAAAAGACATCCTGAAGATAGTCCTTAATGTGGACGAACCATGCGTCTTCAGGTGTGGTGAAGCCGATCTTGTTACGGCGTCGGTTGATCATCGGCGGAAGCAGCTCCCGGGTCGCGTCGCGCAAGGCCCGCTTATTCCAGCTCGCGTGCAAGATTGCCTTTTCGTCTAGTGCCCATAGTTCTTTGAGTAGATCCATGTCCAAGAACGGGACTCGACCCTCAAGGGAGAATCGCATGGTATTGCGGTCTTCGTAGCGCAGAAGCGAGGGCAGGCTATGCCGGAAAATGTCGTGCACCAGGCGCGGTTTGAGGTCGTTGCCGATCACGTCGAACCGTTCGCCTTTGTGGGCTTGCACGAATTCGGGTTCCAGCAGATCGGTAGGCGGAGTGTTGGAGCGCCGAAGAAGCTTGTCGGCGAGCAGAAACCGGCCAAGTCGCCACATGACATCGCTTGCTCGCAGCGATTCGACGGTGAGTCGTCCCAGTTTCTTGCGACGCTTGAGTTGTCGCAGGTAAACAAGGAAGTAGGGGGAGTAGCCCGCCATCATTTCGTCAGCGCCTTGCCCGTCGAGCATCACGGTGACGTGCTTGGTGGCTTCCCGCATCACGCAGTATTGCGCGTAGGGCCCGGTGGAGATGATGGGCTCTTCTTGGGTGCGGATGAAATCGCGCATGTCGGCTTGGAATGAGTCTACCTGTGGGTGCACCTTGTGGACCTGAAGGTGCTCGGTGAGGCCCATGGCTAGTTCGTTGACGTAGCGTTCTTCGTCGTTGCGTTCACCTGGGAAAACAGCGGAGAAGGACTGTTGACGAGAACCTACTGAGGCCACGTCTGGGTCGTGCTCGCCGATGAGTTTGTTCACCATCGCCACGACAGTCGATGAGTCCAGGCCGCCGGAGAGCGCGGTTCCAACTGGCACTTCGGCGACGAGCCGTGCGTGAATGGCTTTGTGGAGTGCGGCCGCGATGCGTTCCCGTGCGCCATTGTCGTATGGCTTTGGGTTGGCGGCGAGCTTTTCTAGGTCTTCGTAGAGCGTGGTGTAGGTTTCGCGGCGTACGGTGCCATCTGCGGAGATGGTTGCCATTTGACCGGGCATGAGCCGGGTGATGCCGGCGAAGAATGTGCGTTCGGTGTCGTCGTGCACGCGGAATCGCAGATAGCGGAACAGGGTGACGTCATCTGGGCGACGTGGGATTATCCCGGCTGCGATGATGGGTCGCAGTTCGCTGGCGAATACCACGGTTCCGGCGCCGTCTTCGGCAAGGTAGACGGGTTTAATGCCGAATTGGTCGCGGGCGAGGATGATCTCGCCGGTACGAGTGTCGGCGATGGCTAGGCCAAACATCCCGTTAAAACGGTCGAATGCGGCGGTGCCCCATTGCAGCCAGGCGTTCAGCACGACTTCGGTGTCGCTGGCGGTACGGAATGTGTGGCCGAGCTCGATTAGTTCGGCGCGCAGCTCGCGATAGTTGTAGACCTCGCCGTTGTAGCTGATCACATAACGGTCATCGACCGAGCGCATCGGCTGTTCGCCGCCGGCTCGGTCGATGATGGATAGGCGGCGGTGGGCTAGACCGATCCGCTCGTGAGTGAAGAACCCTTCGCCGTCTGGGCCGCGGTGGGCCTGGACGCGCGCCATGCGGCGCAACACCGCATGACCGTTTTCAGTACTTATACCCGTATATCCAGCGATACCGCACATTCCGTCATTATGTCGGCTTGGCCCCCTAAACGAGACCCCGTAATCGCCCGATTACAGAACTTTGTTTGACCCTCAGCCCTCAATCGTCACGGTATTGATCTTGATTTCCTGGTTAGGAGCGCCACCGCCAGGATTGGGGTCCATCGACCCGTCATTACCAAGTGCCCGCAAAGTTTCCAGGATGTCCAGGCCCTCGGTGACCTTGCCGATCACGGTGTATGCCGGGTCGAGGTCCCAGTCTTGGGTGACAATGAAGAACTGACTGCCCACAGAGGGGTCTTCCTGTCCCTTAGCCATGGCCACGGTGCCCGTGGGGTAGGAGGGGTGCATGCCCGTGGGCAAATTCTCCGTGTTGTACACGTAGCTCGGCCCACCCGAGAGGGTGCCGAATGGGTTGCCGCACTGGATGATGTTGTCGCTATGACGTGGGCAAATGGTGTTGTCGAAGAACTTCTTGCCCACCAAATATTCCCAGCTATTGGCCGTGCATGGAGCCAGCGCGCGATCCATTTCAAATTTGATCGGTCCAAAATTCGTGTCAATAGTGACCGTCGCCGTGCCCGTGCGCTTGAATCCGCTTACCGGCGGCTTGCCCACATCTTTGATGTTCTCAGCGGTGGGCGGGTCGAAATATGTGCAGTCCTGGGTCGCGCTTTCCTTCTTTCCTGTGTCTTTCTCATCGTCATCCAGGAAATTCACCAGGAAAATGGCACCAGTGACCAGCACCGCAAGACCCACCACAGCCGCGATGCCAGCAATGATTTGTCGACGCTTCTTAGCTGCCTCCGCGCGTCGCGCCATCTGGCGCTCGAGCTTCGCGCGTGCCTGGGCGCGCTGGCGGTCCTTCGTGCCCACACGGGCTCCTCTCACCGAGCGGTGGGCGTTGTTGTTTTAGGGGATAACCCACCGAAAAGTCGTCGTGATCGCCCAGTGTACGAGCCACTGGCTAAAGGCCGTCGTACTGGGTCGAATACCCTGGTACGGGCTTGAGTAGAGTGGTCTTTCAGCCGTCCGACGTCGCCGCGAGGGCAGCGTGCCACTTGCGAGGAATGTACTAAATCTGATGACACTCTTTTCTGCCCCCAAGGGCACTTTCGACGTGCTTCCTCCGGCCTCGAGCACCATGCTCGCGGTCCGTGAAGCTCTCACCGCGCCACTGCGCACCGCCGGATATGGCTACATCGAAACGCCAATATTCGAAGACACCGCGCTGTTCGCCCGTGGCGTCGGCGAATCGACCGATGTGGTCAGTAAAGAGATGTACACCTTCACCGACAAAGGTGGCCGCTCCCTGACCCTGCGCCCAGAGCTCACTGCCGGGCTGATGCGCGCCTTCATCGAACACAAGCTCTATGCGGGGCCACTGCCGATCAAGCTGTACACCGTCGGTTCCAACTTCCGGTACGAGCGCCCGCAAAAAGGGCGTTATCGTCACTTCACCCAAATAGATGTCGAGGCACTGGGCTCAGACGACCCCGCACTCGATGCCGAAATCATCGCGCTAGCACTCGCCGCATATGACAACCTCGGGCTAAAGAACTTCACCACTCAGCTCACCTCGCTCGGTGACCAAAACTGCCGACCCGCCTATCGCGACAAGCTGCAAGCGTTCCTCGCCGAACTCGAACTCGACGCCGACACGCGCCGTCGTGCCGAAATCAACCCACTGCGGGTACTAGACGACAAGCGCCCCGAAGTGGCGGCTCAGCTAGTGGATGCCCCCGTTATGTCCGCACATCTGTGTGACGACTGCAAAGCCCACTACGACGCGGTGCGCCAATATCTGACCGAGCTCGGACTGAGCTGGCAAGAAGCACCGAAGCTCGTGCGTGGACTCGACTATTACACCCGCACCACCTTCGAGTTCGTGCACAACGGGCTTGGCGCTCAAGCCAGCATCGGTGGAGGAGGCCGGTACGACGGGCTATCCGCGCAGCTAGGCGGTCCTGATCTCTCTGGCATCGGCTGGGCAATCGGTGTTGACCGCACCCTGCTCGCTCTCGAAGCCGAAGATCTCACGCCGGGAGAAGGCGGAAATGTCGCGGTGTTCATCGTGCCGATGGGCCAAGCTAAATCAGCGGCGGTGCAACTCACCGCGCGGCTCCGCGCATCCGGTATAGCTACTGACCTTGCCTATGGCGACCGTGGGCTAAAAGGCGCTATGAAAGCGGCGAACCGTTCCGGGGCGCGATACGCGATTGTGATCGGGGACCGCGACATCGCGGACGGTGTCGCACAGGTCAAAAACTTGGAAACCGGCGAGCAAGACGCTGCCCCGCTGGACGCATTGGTTACCACCCTCAAGGAGAAGCTGGCATGAGCCACCCCTATCGCACTATCGGCGCGGGCACCCTGCGCTCCGACCATGTTGGAGAAACAGTCACCCTCTCTGGCTGGGTGGCTCGTCGGCGTGACCACGGCGGGGTTATCTTCATCGACCTGCGCGACGCCTCGGGATATGTACAGGTCGTTCTGCAAGACGATGAAAACTCGCATGGGCTGCGCTCGGAATATTGTGTGCGCATCGTCGGAGACGTACGCGCCCGCCCCGCTGGCAACGAAAACCCCGAGCTTCCCACCGGCGCGATTGAAATCGCCGCCGCCGAACTGACCGTGCTCAGTGAAGCGGCCCCGCTGCCATTCCCCATTGATGGGCAAACCGCGGGCGAAGTCGGTGAAGAGTCGCGCCTCAAATACCGCTACTTGGACCTGCGTCGTGGCAGCGCCCAAAAAGTACTGCGGATGCGCTCAGCGGCGAACGCCATCGCCCGCGAAGTGATGCTCCGCCACGAATTCGTGGAGATCGAAACTCCAAACCTCACCCGCTCCACTCCAGAGGGTGCCCGCGACTTCATTGTTCCCGTGCGCCTGCAACCCGGACACTGGTACGCCTTGCCCCAGTCACCACAGTTGTTTAAGCAGCTCCTCATGGTGGCGGGCATGGAACGCTACTTCCAGATCGCTCGCTGTTTCCGCGACGAAGACTTCCGCGCCGACCGCCAGCCCGAGTTCACTCAACTTGACCTCGAAATGAGCTTCGTCTCCCGCGACGAGGTGCTAGATCTGGCTGAAGAAATCATTGTGGCGCTGTGGCGTGAGCTGGCCGGGGTCGAAATTCCGCGGCCATTCCCACGGTTGAGCTTCGCCGATGCCCTGTCCCGGTATGGCTCGGATAAACCCGACGTGCGCTTCGGTAACGAGCTCGTGGACTGCACCGAATACTTCGCACAAACTCCGTTCCGCGTATTCCAAGCCGCGCACGTTGGTGCTGTCGTCATGCCAGGTGGAGCCAATCAAACCCGTAAGGAACTCGACGGCTGGCAGGAATGGGCCCGGGCACGCGGTGCCAAAGGCTTGGCATACGTGTTGGTTCAGCCCGATGGCGAACTCGGCGGTCCCGTCGCGAAGAACCTTTCCGATGCCGAAAAGGCCGGCTTGGCCGCCCATGTGGGCGCGCAACCCGGAGACGCCGTTTTCTTCGCCGCCGGGCCGATCCGTCGTGAAGCTCTCGAGCTGCTCGGCGCCGCGCGCCTTGAAATCGGCAAACGTTGCGGGCTGATCGACGAATCGCAGTGGGCTTTCCTGCATGTTGTTGACTTCCCGATGTTCCAACCCACCGACACGGGCTGGACAGCCGAACACCACCCGTTCACCGCGCCGACCGCCGAATGGCTGGACACCTTCGACAAAGACCCGGAAAACGCCCTCGCCGACGCATACGACCTGGTGTGCAACGGCTGGGAAATCATGTCGGGCTCGGTGCGTATCCACCAGTCCGATGTGCAGCGTCGCGTCTTCGAAACCATTGGGCTCACCGCTGACCAGACTGAATCCAAATTCGGGTTCCTGCTCGAGGCGTTCCAATATGGTCCGCCACCACACGCTGGTGCCGCGTTGGGTTGGGACCGAATCACCGCCCTGTTGGCTGGAGTGGACTCAATCCGTGAAGTCATCGCCTTCCCCAAGGTCGCCTCTGGCGGCGACCCACTCACCGGCGCGCCGACACCGATCACGCCCGCGCAGCGCAAAGAGGCGGGCATCGACGCGGTAATCGAATCAGCGAACTAGTTCATGTTCAAGGCCCCATGCGTTCATTACGCGCATGGGGCTTTTCCCAGTGTGAAGCGGGCTGTCGATCGAAAGCGCATTGTGGCGGGTTCGAACACTAAAGCTTTTGTGGGCTCTTATCGCCTTCAATTGCGTTATCGAAGTTATGACTGGTTGGGGCAATGAGCGATTTAGAATCACTATTTTCCGAAGAACCTCAGCTATCAGTTAACCGCGCGTTCCTGAAGCTGTGGGATGAATTAGAGCGGCTCATGGCAGGCGACCCAGTTTTACGGCGGGTGCGATTGGACCTGCAGTCTGGCTTACACCCCATAAGGGATGTCGTGCGGCTTCTGTCCGATGAAAAAGAGCGTCTGCGGCGAAGCGTTGGTATCAATGATGTCTTATCGCGCCTCGCGGAGCTCGAACAGATAGCAGAGATCGAGGACCCTGTAGGCGTCCATGTTCGAGACAAACCAACTGACGCCCCTAATGCACTCACTGTCGTTCGGCAGCTCGCGGGCAACTTCGAGTCTGACTCAGCTGTTGTGCTTTTTACCCATGGAGGCCCCGCGGTTCCTGGGCTCGTCGCTCAATTGGATGGTCAAACCGCACGGTTTGAGGCGGCCGCTCAAGGCGTTCCGTCGGGAATGGCAGTTTTCGCGGTCGGAACCTCGAGCGCGGAAGTACCGGAAAAGGTTGTCAAAGAGGCGCTTGATCTGGTGGCCGAACTAGTACCGAATGCGCAGCTCGCGCCTGTTTTTGCGGAAGATCCGTACCAGCTCGCTTACGATGCGTCCGGTTTCGATTCGCATAATTCAAAGCGACTCGATGGAGTGCTAGATCCCGCCAATTTGGGTTCTGTGGCAGAAAAACTTGCGGCCGTCGTGGTGGAAGATGATTTCCTGACGACCATAGATCACCCGCGTGCAGTGGTCCCCAATGGATTGTCTGTGCTCACCGCGGGTGACTTGCATTCTGGATATAGCGACTGGATGTCCGATCCGTCCGCGTGGGAGCGGATAGCTGACGAGCTCGCAAGTGTGAGGGAGACGCGCAGAGTTGAATCATGGCTGGCGGCCGAACACGTAAAAAACGTTGGTGTGCTCGATAAGAGCATGGAAGGGATCCGCGGGCGGTTTTCGGCGAACCAAGATCGAGCTGATCATGCTAGAAGGATGCATTTCTTAGTTGCGGTTGACACAGCAAAACTGACGGTGACCACGGCTAGATATCTCGGCGATGCTCGTCCGCGGGCCGTTCATTTCGTTCCTGATGATGGGAAGCCGATGGCTGTTCGGCCGGGCGAAGGGATCGTCGCTATTCACGGGCCGTGCCGCTCCGAGTTTCTGACGCAACTCACCGAGCACCTGCAACAGAATTGTTTCACTGACACTACTTATCCACCGCCGACCTTCGTGGTCTCGGAGACACTCAGCCAGCCGGCTCGCTCAAAGTGGCGCGCCGTCGGGGGCGTGCCGCGACGTCCCACTCCGAAAAGATAAAAGCGTAGGTACCACGCCAAGTCGGCGCGCGGTGGTTCCCTTAGTGTCGTAGTGCTCGCCTAGGCTGCACCACGTGGCAGACCTTTTTGACGCGGCGGCCGAAGACCGAGCGCAACCACCGCTGGCGGTGCGGATGCGGCCCCGAACCCTCGACGAGCTGGTGGGGCAAGCACACCTGCTCGCCCCAGGATCGCCTTTGCGGCGGCTGGTGGAAGGCGATGCGCCGCTCAGCGTCATTTTGCATGGCCCACCGGGCGCGGGTAAAACGACAATCGCGCACATCGTGTCATTGGCCACGCAACGTCGATTCGCCCAGCTCTCAGCGTTGAACGCGGGAGTTAAAGAGGTACGGGCTGAGATCGCCGCCGCGAAACAGGAACTGGCTACCAGTGGCCGGCAAACCGTTCTTTTCATCGATGAGGTTCATCGTTTCTCCAAAACACAACAGGATTCCCTTTTGGCTGCGGTTGAAGACAGACTGGTCACCCTTGTGGCCGCAACCACAGAGAATCCATATTTTTCCATCGTCTCGCCGTTGCTGTCGCGCTCGCTGTTGCTCACGTTGGAGCCCCTCAACGATGACAATGTGCGCGAATTGCTGAACCGCGCCCTCTCGCAAGATCGTGGGCTCGGCGGGCAGCTTGAGCTCAGCGAACAGGCGCAAGCGCATGTGGTTCGGATCGCCGCCGGTGATGCCCGAAAGGCCCTAACGGCGTTGGAAGCCGCAGCCGGTGCCGCGTTGGCACTCGGAGAGCGCACCATTGAACTTGACACGGCCGAGCAAGCAGTGAACCAAGCCGCGTTGCGCTATGACCGCGATGGCGACGCGCACTATGACGTCACCAGCGCGCTCATCAAAAGCTTGCGGGGCTCAGACGTCGATGCCGCTTTGCACTGGCTCGCCAGAATGATCAGCGCCGGAGAAGACCCGCGATTTATCGCACGTCGTCTGGTTATTTTCGCCAGCGAAGATGTGGGAATGGCAGATCCGACCGCGATGGGCGTGGCGGTGGCAGCGGCCCAAGCGGTACAACTTATCGGCATGCCTGAGGGCAGGCTCAATTTGGCGCAGGCCGTCGTACATTTGGCCACAGCACCAAAGTCCAATGCGGTAATCGTTGCGATTGACGCCGCGTTGGATGATGTGCGCTCCGGTCGCACGGGGGCGGTGCCGCCGCGGCTGCGCGATGCGCACTACGCCGGGGCGAAGAAACTGGGCCATGGGGCGGGCTACCGCTATCCACATGATGATCCAGCTGCCGTGGTTGAACAGCAGTATGCACCCGATGAAGTGCGCAATCGCGATTATTATCAACCCAAATCGCATGGCGCAGAGCGTCCGTTGGTTGAGCGCGTAGAAAAATTGCGGCGACGTGTTCGAGGAACTGGGTGAGATCTCGCCGACATAAGGCGGTTCCGCGAAGAAGCGGCAGGGGCCGGTCGGCTACGGTTGACGGACAAGAATCACCAGCCAGCCAGGGGAGTGCGCCGCCGTGACGTTCGTGGGGCCGTTGGGGTTGACGATCGAAGACGACGCCCTGCAGGCTGACCTGGTTTCAGGTCTGGCCGAGGTCGAGCAAATTTTGCACAATGCCACTGTCGACGACGACGATTTGATCGCTCAAGCGGCAAGTCATCTCATCGAAGCGGGCGGCAAGCGGTTTAGACCGTTGCTCACTTTGCTGTGTGCCCAGTTCGGCGATCCGGCCGCTGTAGGCGTTGTGCCGGTCGCCGCGGTGATGGAGCTGACGCACTTGGCTTCGCTTTATCACGATGATGTGATGGACTCGGCCGAGCAGCGTCGTGGTGCTCCGAGCGCGAATGTCGAATGGGGAAACAAAGTCGCGGTACTTATCGGCGATCTGTTGTTTTCTCGAGCTTCGGCGCTGATGGCCGGTTTGGGCGACAACGTCATTCGGATTCAGTCCGAAACTTTTGCCCGGTTGGTGAGTGGCCAGATCCGCGAGACGGTCGGCCCCAGGGCTACCGAGAACCGCGTCGATCACCATCGTTCGGTTGTGCGCGACAAGACCGGATCGCTCATCGCGACCTGTTGTCGCTTGGGGTCTCTATTGGCCGGTGCCGACGAACAGACCGTGGCGCGCCTGGCGGTGTTCGGTGAACACATTGGTGTTGCATTCCAGGTCGGCGACGACATTTTGGACATCGTGAGCAGCAGTGAGCAGTCAGGTAAAACACCCGGCACTGACTTGCGTGAAGGTGTTCCCACCTTGCCCGTTCTGTACGCGTTGGAATCCTCCGATCCAGCTGATGAGCGGCTGCGCTCTCTGGTGAGCGGGCCACTGGACGATGACGAATTGCTCGCCGAAGCCCTCACGTTGCTGCGCGCCCATCCCGCGCTGGATCGGGTGCGTGCGGACTTGGCGAACATTGTGGAGCAGGCGCGTAAAGAACTGGTCGACCTCCCTGAATGCCCAGCGCGTGAAGCCCTGTCGGTGCTATGCGATGCCGCCGCTTGGCGAATCGCATAAAGCTGGTACTACCTCTGGAGACACTTCATGACGAAAACGGCCGCATCAGCTCCACCCACCGGTTTCGGATTGTGGGTAGCAGGAGCGAGGCCCAGAACGCTGCCAGCGGCCGTAGTCCCGGTGGCGGTTGGAACGGGTGTTGCGGCCGCGTTCGACGGTGTCATTTGGTGGCGGGCCTTACTGGCCCTGTTGGTGGGTCTTGCCCTGCAAATCGGCGTGAACTACGCCAACGACTATTCAGACGGGATCCGGGGAACCGATACGGAGCGGGTGGGGCCTTTGCGGCTAGTCGGCTCCGGGCTAGTGCCCGCCCAGCAAGTCAAACTCGCCGCGTTTGGTAGTTTCGCGGTCGCTGGCCTTGCGGGACTTGTTCTCACCGCGGTTAGTGGCAGCTGGTGGTTGCTGCTCGTAGGTCTTTCCGCCGTGATCGCGGCATGGACCTATACCGGCGGACCACGCCCCTACGGTTACATGGCGCTGGGCGAAGTGTTTGTTTTCATCTTCTTCGGTCTGGTAGCGGTATGTGGAACAGCATTTGTTCAGCTGGAACACTTGCCCGCCCTGGCTTGGTGGGTAGCTGTCCCAGTTGGGCTGTTGGCTTGCGCGATGTTGATGGTGAACAATATTCGCGACATCCCCGGCGATACAGCGGCGGGCAAGCGCACGCTGGCAGTTGTGTTGGGTGAGAAGATTTCGCGGCGAATGTATGCCGCTACTTTGGCTTTAGCGTTTGTGTTGGTGGCGTTGGCGAGCGCGGTTGGACAAGACGACTCCTCTCCGTGGCTTTTGCTCGCTTTGTTGGCCATTCCGCTCGCTGTAATCCCAGCGAAGATCGTGCTCAAGGGAGCAGCTGGGCCGGCGTTGATTCCAGTGCTCGGGGCAACGGGCAAGTTGCAGCTCGCCTTTGGCCTGACGCTGACCATCGGATTGGTGCTTTCTTAATTCGCGATAGAGCTGCGCAACGCCGCTTTCACGGTGCCAATAGCGGTTGGATTCATCGACAGCTCGGTGACGCCCAGCTCGATGAGTCGGGGTGCGAACTTCGCGTTGGTCGCCATCTCGCCGCACACCGCGACTCGACATTGCGTTACGCCGGCCCCAGCGGTCAACAGCTCCAAAATGCGCCATAGCGCGGGATGATCGGGTTGGTAAAGCTGGCTGACGGCATCATTTGTGCGTTCGGCCGCCATCACGTATTGCACTAGGTCGTTACTGCCCACGCTCACGAAGTCCACTTCGGCGCACAGTTGCTCGGCGGCGAGCGCCGCCGCTGGAACTTCCACCATGATGCCCACTTCGGCTGGTGCCCGAAAGTCCGCGTTGTCGGCGCGCAAGCTGCGAATTGCCTCATCGATAGCGGTTCGAAACGCCCGAACTTCCTCAACGACAGTGACCATGGGCGCCATGATCGCCAATTTTCCGGGCCATCCTGCGGCAGCCCGCATAATGGCCCGTAGCTGCGTGTGAAGCGTGTCGGGATAGGCGAGGCTGTATCTCAGACCGCGTTCCCCCAAAAAGCCGTTGCGAACTGGGTCCAGATGCAAGGCAGGCATCGTTTTGTCCCCGCCGACATCCAAAGTGCGCACTACCACCTGACGAGCACCGATTTCGGCGAAAATCGCCGCCAGCGCGGCGCGCTGCTCATCTTCGGTGGGCATGTTTTTGCGCTCAAGGAAAAGCAGTTCTGTGCGCAAAAGTCCAACGCCATCAGCGCCGTTGGCTCTCGCCGCTCGGGCTTCGGCGACAGAGGCCACATTGGCGGCGACGTGAATGCGAGCGCCATCCTTACCGAATACGGGCGCATCGGCCATGGAGGCGGCGGCTTCTTTTTCAAGTTTGGCGGCCGCTTGCCGCACTCGCGCGCTGCTTATATGGCCCTCAGTGGGTTTTATATTTACTTTGCCAGTTTCACCATCCAAGATCACCGTGGCGTGCGCTGGGAGTTTGTCTAGCGCCTCATCCAGGGCAACGACGGTCGGAATTCCCAAACCGCGGGCCACAATGACGGTGTGTGAGGTTAGGCCGCTGTGTGCCAACGCCAAACCAGCCACTCCAGCCTCGGCGAGTGTGGGCACCAAAGAAGGGACCACATCTTGCGCTGCCACAATGGCGCCACTGCTTTCGGGGGGCAGACTGAAATCCCCGACGGCCTCGGACCCCAGTTCGCGAAGCACCCGCAGACCCACATCAGTCACATCGCTAGCCCGTTCCGCGATGAGCGCATCAGTCGACTTCGCGAGCTGGCCGCGCGCGTCTTTGACCGCTTCCCACCACGACCACGAGGGATCGTGCCCCGCATCGACCAGCGCATATGCGGTGTCGTGAAGAACCGGATCAGCTAGCAAAGCCCGATGTGCTTGAGCTAGACCCAAACTGGTGCCTTCGGCCACCAATGCGGTGTCCACCCGAGACAACGCTTGTTGCAGGGAGAGACGGGCTTGCGCGATATCCGGCGCGGGAGAGTCGCGAATGTCGGGTTCGATCTCGGTGAGTCGCACGACTTGGCCGACGCCGATGCCGGGGACCGCGCCGACGCCTTGCAGTATGTGGGCTTCTAGAGGCGCAGATGGCTTTATTCCGGTGGGCGGGGCACTGGCGGTGACGGCGTCACCAAGTTCGCCGAACCCGTCTTCGACCAGTTCACTAATCCGGCGAAGTACGCCAGCGCTGGATGGTCCGGTGATGCGCACCGTCATGTCGTTTCCACCACGAAGGCCGAGCCCGACTACGCCGAGCACACTACGGGCATCAATCAGTTCACGGTCGTTGGCACCGATGTGGATGCCGACCCCGGCCTCAGCGGCGAGCCGCGCTAGGGAGGCCGCTGGACGGGCATGGAGTCCCAGTGGGTTTCGCAGCCGAAACGTTTCGCTTACGGTTTCCTGATCAGGGGCGCTTTCTGACTCTTGAGTGCGCCCTTGGGCGGCCGCGGCGACTATGGTGAGGCCAGCTCCGCTTTGAGCACTCACCGCGGCGGCGATGGCGCCCTCCACCAAGGGGGCATCAACGAGTAGCACGTTTTTTTGTTGCTCTTCGTCCAATACTTCGAGAACAAGTTCACTGGTCATCCGGGCGCTTCCTAGGTCAAAAAGCACCACAGTTTCGCCGCTAATTTCATTGATCGCGTCGAGGGTTTTCTCAAAGCTGGTGCCAACTGTGCCCTCATCGGTGCCGCCAGCGGCGACCATATGCACATCGGGTGCCATTTGGCGCGCGACTTCGCACACGCCTTCCGCAAGTTGCGCGCTATGCGAGACGATGACCAGGCCCACCGTCATGTCGCGGCTCCCGAATTTTCGGCGGCCGTGTCGGCCAAAGCCCGCAGAAACATCGCCGATGAGGTAGCCCCGGGGTCTTGGTGTCCCGCGCTGCGTTCACCGAGATAGCTAGCGCGACCTTTTCGAGCGATCAACGGAATCGTTCCCTCGGCTCCTTGCTCGGCGGCTTGCGCGGCGAGGGACAAAATTTCCTTTACCGGCGAGTTAGTGGCCGCGGCGTCCTGGGCGGCCAATACCGCTGGTTCCCAGGCATCCACCATCGTTTTATCGCCGATTTCTGCTTTGCCCCTGGCCACGATGCCGTCCCTGGCGGCGACTAGCGCGGTCACCGTCGCGGCCCCATCGAGGGTTTGTTGATCGCCGACGGCGATGCTGGCTCGCAACAATGCGGTGCCATATAGCGGGCCCGCAGCTCCACCCACTTTGGAGATGAGGGTGGTCGCCGCGGTTTTCAGGACTTCAGCGGGGGTGTTCCCTGGCTTGTCCGCCAGGGCAACTACCACCGCTTGCATGCCGCGATCCATGTTGGCTCCGTGATCGGCGTCGCCGATCGCGGAGTCCAGCTCAATCAAATATTCTCGTTGTTCGGTGATGCGTTTGGCGTAACGGGTCAGCGCGTCACGCATCCAAGCGGCGTCGATCATATGTTTACACTCCCCAGCGCAGCGCCGGCGTGTTCACAGGCGCATCCCAAAGTTCCCGGAGCTCATCGTCGAGCTTGAGCACACTGATTGAGAAACCTTGCATCTCCAATGAGGTGATGTAGTTGCCTACGAGTCGACGTTCGACGGTGATGCCCCGGTCCGCGAGCTGCTTTTCCGCTATTCCGTAGGCCAAGTACAGCTCAATGAGCGGGGTGCCGCCCATGCCGTTGACAAACAGCAGCACATTGTCGCCGCTGGCGAACGGGAGATCGTCGACAATGGGATCCAACAGCATCGGCACGAGCTCGTCTGCGGGCACAAGGTTTACTCGTTGCCGGCCCGGTTCGCCGTGGATGCCAATGCCAATTTCGATTTCGTTGTCGGCGAGTTCAAAGGTGGGCTTACCAGCGTGAGGCACGGTGCATGAGCTCAGCGCCGCCCCCATCGATCGCACATTGGCGTTGACGCGTTCGGCGAGCTCTGTCACGGCGAGCAAGTCGTCGCCTCGTTCAGCCGCACTGCCAACAATTTTTTCGAGCAGTACGGTTCCGCCGACTCCACGTCGACCAGCGGTATACAAACTATCCTTTACCGCCACGTCATCATCGACGATGACCGCGCGGACTTCTACACCTTCGGCGGAGGCGAGTTCAGCGGCCGTCTCGAAGTTCAGCACGTCACCGGTGTAGTTCTTCACGATGTGGAGCACGCCGGCCCCGGAGTCGGCGGCCTGGGTCGCGGCCAAAATCGGGTCCGGGGTCGGTGAGGTGAAGACCGCACCGGGCACAGCGGCATCCAACATGCCGGTACCTACAAATCCGGCGTGGAGCGGCTCGTGTCCGCTGCCGCCTCCAGAGATCACCCCGACTTTTCCGGTTTTTGGCGTCACCCTCGTGACGAAATCGGGGTCGTAGTGCACCTGGACGAGATCTGCGTGTGCGGCGGCGAAGCCGCGGAGAGAATCCTGTACGACGGTGTTCGGATCGTTGATGATCTTTTTCATGGCAGCAATGCCTCCCGGCCCGGATGGGTGGTTCTCTATGCGTTCATACCTCTGTTGGGCGGGGTAAGTCACGTGTCGGCGCGATTTCGGGACTGAGTTGTTGTGGCTCAACCCCCAATAAGGGGGATGACGCTCCCTGAGCGGAGGGAGGTTTCAAGTAGCCTTGCTGAGTCAGGCTTGCTCCATGATTCTTAGGATCAGGCATTCTGAGTGTGAATATCGTTTCGTGCCATCATCTGCACATGGGTAACAGAATCGGCTGGGTCGCCCGTGCCTTGGTTGGGCGTCGAGCCTGGATGCGCTGGGCGTATCTCGTCGTGGGCGGCGCTTTGTTCACCCCGTTTTTCTTTGTGACTTTGGCGGTGGGCCAGCTTTTTGGTCCTTTTGAGGACGAGCGAGAGTTGCTCATCCTTCAGCTTCTCGGATGGGTGGCCGCTTTGCCCCTCGTCGCCTTGGTTGGGTTGTTTCCTATCGTTGGCGTTTTGGAACGTTCCGCCGTGGTCGCGATGTTGGGTGTGCCGGCGGACCGGCTTACCGCTCAGGAGTCGTGGAACGCTCGGCTCAGAGTTTCAGCATGGTGTGTCCTGCATGTGGGGCTGGGCGCGGTAATCGCCGCACTCAGCCTAGCGACCCCGCCCGCCGCCGTGTTGATGCTCTTGGCTCCGTGGAAGCATTCCCAACTGGAATGGCTTGACTCAACGTACAGCGCGATCGGTGCGTTCGCTCTGCTACTTGGCGTCGCCGCGCTGCTATTGTTGCTGGTCATCGCCGCTGTTGCTGGTGCGTTGTTGACTCGATGTGTGCCGTTCTTTTTGGGCATTTCGGCGGCCGACCGGGCGGCCCTGGCTGAGCGTCGGGCGGCCCAATTGGCGCAACGCAATCGGGTAGCGCGTGAATTGCACGATTCCGTGGGTCATACCCTCAGTGTCATCACGATTCAGGCCGCGGCCGCGGCTCGGGTTTTGACGACAAATCCGGATTTTGCGGAGGTGGCGTTGCGGGCCATCGAGGAGGCGGGTCGGGGAGCTCTGGTCGATTTGGATCACGTGTTGGGCATATTGCGTGAGGAAACCGCTAGTAGGTCTGTTCCGCCCGATCTTTCGCGCCTCCCTGAGCTGCTCGCACAGGTGAGATCCACGGGTGTCGAGGTGGTCCCGCGCATTGCCGATGACGTGCATCAGGTGCCGATATTGGTATCCCGGGAGGCTTACCGCATTGTGCAAGAAGGAATGACAAATGCGATGCGGCATGCTCCAGGTGAACCCGTTACCTTGCGCGTTGAAACAAACCCTGAACGCTTGCGGATCGAGATCCTCAATCACATGCGGGTGGGCGGTTCGCGCCATCGATCGGGTGAGCGAGGTTTGCTGGGCATTTCCGAAAGAGTCGCCGTTTTGGGTGGCGAGATGATTGCGGGTGCACAGCAAGGTCAATGGCAGCTACAGGTGGATATTCCGTTGAGGATAATGCGATGACAATTCGAGTTTTGATTGCTGACGATGAAGATCTCGTCCGTGGCGGCTTGCAGGCAATCGTCGAATCGGAGCCCGAAATGACGGTGGTGGCACAGGCCAATACCGGCGCGCGGGTGCCCGGGTTGGTGAGACAGCATCGCCCCGATGTCGTTTTGATGGATGTACGTATGCCCGAGATGGATGGCATTGAAGCGACACGTTATGTCACCAGCAAAATGGATAATCCACCGAAAATTATTGTTGTCACCACCTTTGAAAATGACGATTACGTCTATGAGGCGCTTCGAGCCGGAGCGGCTGGCTTCTTTCTGAAGCGAACCAAACCCGATGAGATGATCGCCGCGATTCGGCTCGTCGCCTCGGGGGATTCTTTGCTGTTTCCCGCTGCGATTCGAGCGATGGCTTCGGTCCGTTCCCCTAAATTTGCCGAGTTTTATCTCACCGAGCGCGAGGGTGAGGTTTTGCGACTTATGGCGAAAGGAATGTCGAACACCGAGATCGCGAGCGCGCTGTTCGTTGGGCACGAGACCGTGAAAACCCATGTTGGCAATATTTTAACGAAGCTGAATGTTCGAGATCGCACTCAAGCGGTCATTGCCGCCTACGAGTCAGGGTTTATCAATCCAATGCAATAGTGTCGATTTATGGCTCAGAGATATCGGGTAGTGATCGTTGGTGGGGGAGCTAGCGGCGTTCTTGCGGCCCTGCATGTGCGTGCCGCCGGTGTCGATTCGTTCGCGGTGATCGAGCCGGGCGCGCTCGGACACGGCGTTGCGTTTGGCACGGTCGAACCTGCCCATTTGCTCAATGTGCGAGCGCACGCCATGAGCGCCTACGGCGACGACCCTGAGCATTTTGCACACTGGATCGCGCCCACAGGAGCGTCCAACAAAGATTTCGTCCAGCGGGTCTCTTATGGCGCGTATCTGACCGAACAGGCCGAATCCGCGGTGACCGACGTTTTCGCCACGACCGCCGATTCTCTCCAACCCGATGATGAAGGTGTGGACATTATGTGCGCCGACGGGCGCCACCTTCGAGCCGAGCACGTGGCGCTGGCGACTGGACACGGACACAACCGCACATACGAATCTGTGCTATCGGCCAGTCCTCGCTTTCACCCCGATCCATTCGCTGACGTTGACATACCCAGCACCGATGACGTGTTGATTTTGGGCACGGGATTGACGGCTGTTGACATGGTGGTCTTGCTGGCCGCGCGGTCGCATCGAGGGCGCATCACCATGGTGTCACGGCGAGGCCTATTGCCATTGCCGCATAAAGATGTGCCTCCTTTGCCGCCCATCGACCCTCCCACAGCAGAGACCCTAGGTCCGCTAGTGCGAGAAATTCGAGAGTTCGCGGCGCATTGCGGTGCTGATTGGCGCGCGGCTGTCGATGCATTGCGTCCGCATACCAACACCGTATGGGCAAAGCTGAGCCTGGCCGATCAGCGTCGGTTCTTGCGCTCTTTTCTCCGGTTCTGGGAGGCGCACCGTCATCGGATGCCCGAGGTTTCGGCGGACATTATGAGCCAGATGCGTGAGAAGGATCAGCTGCGGGTAGTGGCAGTAAGGCATCCCTCTTTCGTGATCGCTGATGAATTCATTGAGCTTCGCGGTGGTAGCGTGCCGGTGCGCTTCGCGCAGGTGGTGAATTGCACTGGTGCCGCGACGCCAGCTGTACAAGACCCATTTAGCTTGCCCTCACGTCTAGTCGAGGAGGGAATCGCGGAACGCGATCCGTTGGGTTTGGGTCTAGTTGTGCGTCAAAACGGGATGCTGTCAGGCCAGGAGCGCATCACCGCTATTGGCTCATTGCGTCGAGGGCGTCTTTTCTGGGAAACCATTGCGATTCCCGAAATTCGTAAGCAGGCGGCGCGGTTTGCCGCTCGGGTTGCCTAGGCTCGGGCTGCCGATACGTCATCTGTCATATATGCCGCGGGCCCCAATGAGTTCCAGTGATAGCGGGTCAGTGTCGTCAAACTGGGCGCGTAAATGTGGATGCTGACCGCGGGTGTGATTTCCACATTGGTCATGTCATGGATATACGTTGTTCCGAATACTCGCGTGTCCCCAGTTTGGTGGGTTTTCTCTCGTATTTCGTACGTGCCGCGGACCGTGCGGGTGGCTACCTGTTCGCGCACAACCCCTGAGACAACATGAAACGCGCCGCTGGACCCACCATGATCGTGCAGTCCCGTTCCTTGTTCTGGGAGCCAGGTCATGAGCCGTATTTCGGCTGCTTCAATGGGACAGGGCCAGGTTCGAAACCAACGGTTTTCGGGGTCATATTCCAATGTCGACCACCACTGATCGCGTTGGGCTAGTACGTGGGTCAATGCTTGTTTCAACACGGCGGGGCTGTGTGTCATAACCGCAAAGTGAACCACATATGCACACTTTTATGCGGAGTTACTTGGGCCATATCTGACCAACGGGCAAAGTTCGCAACGCGATCCGATCGAGTTTTCCGGAAGCCAGTTCAGGCAAGGTATCAATAATGAGCAGCTCTTTTGGGGCATGAGCGGGGCTCAGAGCTGTAGCTACCGCTTTCCTAAGGTCGGCGAAACTAACGTCAGTTTTTGTAGTGATCACCGCGACGACTCGCTGCCCCCATTCGTCGTCGTGGCGGCCAAAAATTTCGACATCTTGAATTCCTGGATATTCTGCGATGACAGCACCTATTTCACCCGCGGCGACTTTGATGCCGCCGGTGATGATGACGTCGTCGACGCGTCCGCGCACCCGCAGGTGTCCATCGGATGTGATCTCACCTACATCAGCGGTGTGGAAACCTTCGTCGGTGAAGTGTTGAGTGGTCAGCGCGGCGTTTAGGCGATAGCCGGTCGCCAGGGTGGGGCTCTTGATGACTATGCGATCTTCGTAGTCGGTGCTGATCCTGACTCCGGGCAAGGGCTCTCCGTCATATACGCAGCCACCGGCTGTTTCTGCCATGCCGTATGTGGAGGTGAGTCGTGCTCCGTGGCGTTCGGCACGTGTGCGCAACTGTTCGGGAATAGGGGCGCCACCGAGCAGGATGCGAGAGAACCGACTGAGGTCAACCTCGGCGTCCAATAGTCGAGTGAGCATGGTGGGGACAACCGAGATGAATGCGGAGGGCGTGCGGGCGACGAGTGCCGTGTCAAATTTTTGTGCTATTTCCAGTGGCGCTTGACAGAGCAGCGTCCGAACGATGATTTGAAAGCCGGCGATGTAGTGGGCGGGCAAGGAGCACATCCACCCCATTGAGTGATCCGCGTTCAAATGTTGCAGTGTCAGGGACGCCGATGTGATGAGAGCGTCTGTACTCAGCACCACGCCTTTGGGGCGACCGGTGGAGCCGGAGGTGCAAATCACCGCGCCTGTCTCGGGGGAGACCTCGATGCCGGGCAAGGGCGGGGCTAGGGCCCCTTGACGTGTGACAACTTTGTGCGGGCGCAAAGTCGTGAGAATTGTTTCGAGCTGGCTCGCGGGAAGCGTGGGGTCTAAGGGCAAAATCGCTGGGCCGCCGGCTAGGGCGTCTTGTATCGCCTCAACGAGGCGAGGTCCATTGGGTAGTAGGAAGGCATGCAGCTCACGCATGCCCTCACGGTAGCTGGCCCGCGAAAATGACCATTGAAAAATATCCTTGTGAGTTAATTGATTACTCAACTAATTTAAAAATTCATAAAAAAACACTTCCTCAAAAAGAGCGGAGGCCCACATCTGAAGTGCCTCGGAGTGGTGGAGCAAGAGGCGAAGGAATAATGAGACGGGCAGAAGCGGCATGACGAAACGAGGAGACCCCGGTGATTCCAGCCGACGCAGAGCTACGTGCACCTATCAAGTGGGAACGCTCAGGCGAGTACGAAGATATTTGGTACGACACGGCCGAGGGGATCGCGAAGATCACGATCAATCGTCCGGAAGTGCGAAACGCGTTTCGGCCCACAACCTTGTTCGAGTTGACTCATGCCTTCAACGAAGCTCGCGATAACCCGGAGATCGGCGCCATCATTTTGACGGGTGCCGGCGATTTGGCTTTCTGCTCCGGTGGCGACCAGCGAGTGCGTGGCGACGACGGTTACAAGGATGCCAATGGGATCGGGCGACTAAACGTGCTCGATCTGCAGGTTCAAATACGACGGACTCCCAAGCCTGTCGTGGCTATGGTCGCCGGCTACGCGATTGGTGGCGGTCACGTGTTGCATGTGTGCTGCGATCTGACGATTGCGGCGGACAACGCCCGTTTTGGCCAGACCGGCCCTCGGGTTGGTTCGTTTGACGGCGGCTACGGTTCGGGCTTGTTGGCGCGCATGGTGGGTCAGAAGAAGGCGCGCGAAATATGGTTCCTATGTCGTCAATATGACGCTCAGGAAGCTTTGGATATGGGCTTGGTCAACGCGGTGGTGCCCCTGGCTGAGCTCGAGCGTGAGACTGTGGCTTGGTGCCGCGAGATGCTCACTCATTCGCCGCTGGCTATGCGGATGCTCAAGGCCTCCTTGAATGCGGCCGACGACGGTTTGGCGGGTATTCAACAACTGGCGGGTGACGCGACGTTGTTGTATTACCTGAGCGAGGAGGCTCAAGAGGGTCGTGACGCCTATGTGAACAAGCGCCAACCGGATTTCGGCAAGTTCCCCAAGCGTCCTTAGGAAAGCGGTTGTTGCGGAGTTGTGCGGGCGGCTCCGCAATGTACGTCCGAAATGTCGGGTATGTTCACAATTATCACAGCTTATGTATATTATCGAGTGTCATGTCGCAAAAGGCCGATGAGAGGACATTCGACATGCAGGCCATTAAGCGCACGCTCGCGTCAGTTGCCATAGTTGGTGCAATCGGCATGGGCGGTGTATTCGTATCGTCCGCGGCTTTCGCCGCGGAACCGGCGCCGATCGCACCGGCCGTGCCCGCGGTGCCCGAAGTACCTGGTGTCCCTAGCGTTCCTGGGGTTCCAGACGTGCCCAAACTACTGGAAGCTCTGCAAGACATTTGCGAGATGATTTCCGGTGGCGCGCCACAAGTGCCCGCAGTCCCAGGTGTGCCGGCCGTGCCCGCGGTACCCGCGGTGCCGGGCGTTCCCAGCCTGTAAAACTCGCTCAGTGGTGGGGTGGGGTGCATATCCCACCCCACCACTCGTGTTTAGCTAGACCCGTGCACGAGCTCGCCGTTTACTCAATCCCACTGCGGACCAGCTTTCGAGGCATCACGCATCGCGAAGGCATGATTGTCCAAGGCCCCCACGGAGTCGCGGAATTCTCACCATTCCCCGAATACAACGACCACGAAGCCGCCCGCTGGCTCGCCTGCACTCAAGAAGCCGCGCAAGGCCATTGGCCAGTGCCAGTGCGCGACACAATCCCCGTCAACTGCATTGTGCCGGCCGTAGCGCCCGACACAGCGGCGCGCCTCGTGCGCGAAAGTGGCTGCACAACAGCCAAAGTTAAAGTGGCTGAACGTGGGCAAAGCGAAGCGCACGACATCGACAGAGTAGAAGCCGTCCGGCACGCCCTCGGGCCACACGGCAAGCTCCGAATAGACGCCAATGGCGCATGGGACATAGACCAAGCCGTTCGGATGATTAGCAAACTCAATGGCTACGACCTTGAATACGCCGAACAACCCTGTGCCAGTGTCGATGAGCTTGCGGCCGTGCGGCGACAAGTTTCCGTCCCCATCGCCGCCGACGAATCCATTCGCCGTGCCCAAGATCCGCTCCTGGTCGCCCGAGCCCAAGCCGCCGACATAGTTGTCGTGAAAGTCCAACCACTGGGCGGAGTGCGGGCGGCGCTACGCATTGCCCAAGAATGTGGGCTTCCAGCCGTGGTTTCCTCAGCGGTAGAAACATCGGTAGGTTTGGCCGCTTCAGTTGCTCTAGCCGCCGCGTTGCCGGAACTTCCTTATGCCTGCGGTATAGGCACCATGTCATTGCTCGACGGCGACCTCGTCGAAGAGTCCCTCATACCCGTCGACGGAAATATCGCCGTACGACCAGTTGCCACCGCGCTCAACCGCCTAGACCAGTTTCGTGCCTGCGCCGAACGAGAGGCCTGGTGGCGGGCGAGGTTCAAGCGGGTTCAGCGGATAACGTTGAGTGTGTGAACGAAACTTCGCAGAACCCGGCGACAGTGCAAGCGGAGACAATCGTCGACGAACTTGTCCGCTGCGGGGTCGTTGAAGCTGTGCTCAGTCCCGGCTCCTGGTCCACTCCGCTCGCCTTGGCTTTCGCACGGCGAAAGGACATTCGGCTACATGTACGCATCGACGAACGCAGCGCCGCGTTTGTGGCTCTCGGGCTGACCAAAATCTCTGGACGCCCCGTGCCGGTGGTGTGCACATCCGGGAGCGCCGTCGCGAATTTTCATCCAGCCGTGATGGAAGCGGACGCGGCGCATCTGCCTTTAGTCGTGCTGACCGCCGACCGGCCACCCGAGATGCGTTACACCGGGTCCAGTCAAACAACAGACCAGATCAAGATCTTCGGCACCTCAGTGCGGATGTTTGCCGAGCTAGGAGTGGCCGAGGCGCGTGCCGGCTCCAACGCCTACTGGCGCTCCCTGATCGCTCGGCTTATCGGCACGGCGCTCGATAGCAGTCACGGCGGCCCGGTCCACGTGAATGTCTGTTTTCGTAAGCCGTTCTTCGAATTGAGCCCAGGAAATGATTGGCCCGAATCAACAGTTGGCCGTGTTGATGGCGCACCATGGGTCAAGATCGCCTCCCACAGTTCCCCGGCTGTCGATATCGCCGCTCCGGCAAAGGGGCTACTCGTGCTCGGTGAAGGAGCGCCAGATCCAGTTGCGGCACTACTGTTCGCCGAGCACGCCGGCTGGCCCGTGATTGCCGAGCCAAACAGCGCCGGTGGGTCGCACTGGAATGGCCGCACGGGTGCGCACGCATTGAGCGCGGGCGGCGCGCTGGCTTCAGTTCCTGAGTTCCGCGCATCGCATCAGCCGGACATGGTCATAACCGTCGGAAAACCCACCTTGAACCCGGCGCTGACCGCGTGGTGTGCCACCGCGCCCGCGCACGTGGTTGTGGATCCGCGTGGACAGTGGGCGGACCCAGGCCGAGGCGCGTCCAAGGTCATTCCCGCTTTGGGGATGCCTCTTGAGGCACGGCCCGATGGGCAATGGTTGGAATCGTGGCTACGATGCGATCGCGCCGCCAGAGCCGCGATAGATGACGCCGTGAACGGTGATGTGCTCAATGAGCCGTTGTTGGCAAGGGAACTTCTCGAGGCGATGCCAACAGATAGCTTGTTGTTTGTCGGGTCGTCCATGCCTATCCGTGATGTCAATCTGATGATGCGTCCTCGGTCCGGGGTACGGATATGCACAAACCGAGGCGTGAGCGGTATCGATGGTGTGGTCTCTAGCGCCGTTGGCGCCGCGTTGGCACATCAGCGCGCGGGTGGTGGCCAGGCTTATGCGTTGCTCGGTGATCTCACGTTGCTGCATGATCACAACGGTTTGTTGATCGGTCCGGATGAGCCGCGTCCAGACCTGACTTTCATCGTGCCAAACAACGACGGGGGCGCGATCTTCTCCACGTTGCCGGTGTCCCAAGTGGATGCGTTTGAGCGTGTGTGGGGCACTCCGCACCGGGTCGATTTGGCCCACATGGCCGCCGCGCTGTCGGTGCCGTATCAACAATTGGGTTCAGTTGCCGAGCTTAAGGAACTGATCTCATCGGGTGAGTCGGGCATCCGATTGGCGGAGGTGCGGACCCATCGAGCTACTAACGCTGAATTGCACGAAAAGTTGGCCACGGTTGCGCGGCGTGCCGTGCTTAGTGTTCTCCACTGAGCGCGGCACGCATCGCGTCGAATTTCACTTCGGTTTCCGCTAGTTCCGCGGCTGGATCAGAATCGGCGACAATGCCGCAGCCAGCGAAAAGTCGGGCCCGATCGTTGTCAATATGGGCACAGCGCAACGCTATGCCCCATTCGCCGTTTCCTTCGGCGTTCATCCAGCCAACGGGCCCACAGTATCGGCCACGATCCATCCCCTCGGACTCTCGAATGAGGTCGAGCGCGGCCATGGTGGGGGTGCCGCACACGGCCGCGGTGGGATGCAGAGCCCCGGCAATCGCCAACGCGCTGGTGCTTTCATCGGCCAGAGTGCCGACCGCGCGAGTGGCCAAATGCTGCACGTTCGCTAGGCGCAGTAGCCACGGTTCGGCGTCTAGTTCGAGCTCTTTACACAAGGGAGCTAGCGTCTGATGCAGTGATTCCACCGATAGTTTATGTTCAATCGCATCCTTTGTGGACTCCAAAAGCGCGGTGCCCAGTGCCTCATCGATGGTCGGGTCCGCGGATCGTCGCGAAGAACCGGCAAGCAAGAGCGATTCCACTCGGATGCCATGGCGTGCGGCAAGTAGTTCGGGCGTCGCGCCAATGAGACCGTCACAGGCGAACGTGAAACAGTCAGGGAATCGGTCGGTGAGACGGCGCAGCACTTCGGACGTCACGATGGGTTGTTCGGCCCGCGCGACGACATCGCGGGCTAGCACCACTTTTTCCAACTCGGTGGTGTGAATTGCCCGCACCGCGTGAGCGACGCTATCCGTCCACTGCTCGGGCGTACTCGATCCGCTGGTGAAGTTGATGGGCGTGGGGAGGCCTTGCGCGCGGTACTTTTCGATCGGCGGTGGTTCTCCGATGCTGGTGGCCCACATCTGGCCATCGCGGCGAGTGATGCTCAGCTGGGGAACGATGAGGGTGGAGCCCGCGGTGCGCGGGTCAAAGGTGAAACTTCCGAAAGCGACGATGTCCGAACTGCCCACTTGGTTCGCGAATTCGGCGAATACCTCTTCGGCTCGCGCGAACCGGTCTGGACCAGCGGGGATGGTGAATCGCGCCGCTTCTCCTAGGCCGATGACCCCTTCGCCGTTTCGGATCCATGCCAACGGCGCCGACGGCGGAACATAGTCCAGCAGGTCAGCGGCAGGGTCGAGCGTCCACGACCGTACGGCCGAAGTACGCAAAGTCGGGGCGTTCACCGCTCGTCAGCCTACGTGGGTGCGGCTAACTATGTGAACGTGGGCGCGGTGGTGGCGATCACAGCCGATGCGTGCAATCGCCTACCTGTGCGGTCCGCGTAGAGTTTGACGAAGGAGGTGTCGGGTGAACACGGGAAGAACGCAGGACCGTCAGCCGGGAAAACGGCCTGCACGGGGGCCAGCGCTGGCGCAAGATATTGATCTTAAGGAACTCGATTCGTCGGTGCGTTCCGATTTGCGGGTGCTGCCCAAAGAGCTCGCGGAACTAGTTGGCGGCCATTTGGTGATGGCGACCCGTTTGCTCGATGAGGATCCAGCGCTCGCTTTGGAACATGCTCAGGTGGCGCGCGACAAAGCAAGCAGGCTTGCGGTCGCGAGGGAGGCCGCGGGTGTGGCCGCATATCACGCCGGCGAGTGGAAAATCGCCTTGTCGGAGCTACGCACAGCCCGACGGATGACGGGCACTGATGTCTATGTGCCGATGATTGTGGACTGTGAACGGGCGTTGGGCCGACTCGAAAAAGCGCAGGAGTCGGCGCGTGATGCGCTATCTGGCAAAGTCTCAGCCACGGTGAAAGCTGAGCTGACCATCATCTTGGCGGGCATGGCTCGTGATGCTGGCCAGCTCAAAGAAGCCGCTGACATCGTGCTGTCGGCTAATCCTGCGCAGGGCCCCAAAGAGGACTACGTCGCCCGTCTTCGTTATGTGCTGGGCGACATCTATGAAGAACTGGGCGAGCGTGAGCAGGCTAGAACGTGGTTTGAACGGGCCGCAGATGTGGACCTTCATGGGATAACCGACGCGGGTGATCGCGTGTTGGAGCTCGACGGTTTCGCGGTAGTGGAGGACGACGAGTCGTAATGGATTTCGCGCTGTCTCAATACGATGGTCTGCTCTTTGACCTCGATGGGGTGCTGGTGCATGTGAGCGATCCTGTGCCTGGCGCCCCCGAGGCGTTGGCGAAGCTGCGCTCTGCGGGCGTGCCCATGATGTTTGTGACGAACAATGCGTCACGCACCGGGGAGCAAGTCGCACAATTGTTGGAGCGGGTCGGTATCACGGCGCATACAGATGATGTGATTACGGCCGCTCAGGCCGCCACCGCGCAGCTGGCCGATCGCTTGCCAGCGGGTGCGCGGGTGTTGGTCATTGGTTCACCAAATCTGGCCGAGGAAGTTCGCACGGTCGGGCTGACCCCGATTGCCAACGCCGATGACGATCCGGCCGCCGTATTGCAGGGGCTTGGCACAAATGTGGATTGGCCGCTGCTCGCTGAGGGCGCGGTTGCGCTGCACCGGGGCGTGTTGTGGGTGGCGACGAACGCTGATGCGACATTGCCCTCCGCGCGGGGACCATTGCCGGGCAACGGGGCGTTCGTGGCCGCATTGGCCACCGCCTCTGGGCGAACTCCCGATTCGGTGGTAGGTAAGCCTCACCCTGAGTTGCTGCGGCGGGCCGCGGAGCGCATTGGCGCCAGCCGCCCGTTGATGGTGGGCGACAGGCTGGACACCGATATCGCCGGGGCGAAAGCCGCCGGGTTTGACAGTGCATTGGTGCTGACGGGGGCGACGAGCCAGGAGCAGGCAGCTCACGCATCCGATCACCAGCGGCCCACATTTGTTTTCGCCGATGTGAGCGCGCTGGTGCACGGTCAGGACCTATAGCAGAGAGCGAAGTTTCAACAAATCCATGAAGCTGGCGTCTACTTTGAGTTTGCCCGATGCCCAAGCATTGGCGAAGTTCAGCTCGCCGTTGGACAGAGCCACCAAATCGTCGCTGTTCGCGGTGAGAGTGATTTGCGCGTCTTCATCCGTGCCATCGGTGATGTCTTGCAGTTTCCCTTCGGCGAGTCGACCGTGAAAACCGGTGCCCAGGTCGGGAATGTTGGTGGATACGGAGCGCTCTAGGGTCGATTCTTGGCTGCCAGACTTCTTTTCAATGGCCGCGGCGAGGCGTTCCAATGCCGCGCGGGTTTCTTCGATCGTCGCCATGTCGGTGCTCCCTAGAGTTTTAGTGTTCTCCGCGGCTTCACGCTGCGGTGGTACAAGGCGGACGTTACCCGATCCAGTAGTTTTGGCTTATGGACACACCTTCTGCGCCTTCACCAGTTGAGTTCGCGCGACCTGGCCCCGATGAGATCGCTGGGCAGCTGGACGCGGCTGTGGCACAGCTCAATCAACTCGACAACACTCCGGTGGCTGAACATGTTGCCATGTATGAGGACATTCATGGCGTGTTGCAAGACGCGTTGACGCGCATCGATAGCGACCAGCGATGACTCGGCTAGATGCGGAGATGGTGCGCCGCGAGTTGGCTCGGTCTAGACAGCACGCCACCGAGCTGATTAGTCGCGGTGTGGTCACCGTTGCCGGCCGCCCGGCGAAAAAGTCGTCCATGTCGGTGACTGAGGACACTGAATTGCTGGTAGAGGGCGGCCAGGAATATGCCTCTCGGGCGGGCCACAAGCTCGCTGGTGCCTTGACTCACTTCACCGGCTTGTCGGTGCGGGGCCGGACTTGTCTCGATGCTGGTGCTTCTCACGGCGGTTTCACTGACGTGTTACTGCAAGCGGGAGCTCGCCAGGTGCACGCCGTTGATGTGGGGTCGAATCAGTTGGTGCCTCGGTTGCGCGAGGATTCTCGGGTGCGGGTGCTTGATCGGACAAATGTCCGAACCTTGACGCCGGAGCAGCTAGGCGGCACTGTTGATCTCACCGTGGCGGACGTTTCGTTCATTTCGTTGACCTTGGTGCTTGAGGCGCTGGCCGCTTGTACTGATCCAGATGGGGACATTGTGCCAATGGTTAAGCCGCAGTTTGAGGTTGGCAAGAGCCGCCTTGGCTCCGCTGGTGTTGTGCGGAGTCCAGCTTTGCGGGCGGGGTCGATAATGCAGGTGGCTAAGGCAGCTCACGAGTTGGGCTGGGGCACGCGTGCGGTTATTCCTTCTGGCTTGCCCGGTCCATCGGGCAATGTGGAGTTCTTTTTGTGGTTGCGGCGCGATGCGCCCGCGCTTGCGCGTGTCGATGCGGAGCAGGCGGTTAAGGAGGCGGCGCAATGACTCGTGCGGCGTTGTTGGTGGCGCACGTCAGTCAGTTGGGCAATATTGAGCATGCTCAGCGGGTGGCGCAGGGTTTGATGGCGGCGGGGTTCATAGTTCGAGTCCTGGAACCTGAGGCCGCGCGGCTCGCTATTCCTGGCGCGGATCCTGTGCGTGACGCTGGTGGCACCGAAATGGTTATTGCTTTGGGCGGCGATGGCACCTTGTTGCGAGCCGCTGAATTGGCTTTGCCTCATGAAGTTCCGTTGTTGGGCGTGAATTTGGGCCGGGTTGGCTTTCTGGCTGAGGCTGAGGCTGAGCATCTGGATGAAGTGGTGCGCCGGGTAGCGGCTTGTGAATATGACGTCGATGAGCGACTTACCGTCGATGCGATTGTTCTTGATGAGCAAGGGCGGGAGGTCGCCCGCAACTGGGCCTTGAACGAGGTGTCAGTTGAGAAAGCGGCTAGCCGACGCATGGTTGAGGTGGTGGTGCGTATCGATGGTGAGCCGGTATCCCAGTGGGGCTGTGACGGCGTGCTGTGCGCAACGCCTACGGGTTCAACCGCTTATGCGTTTTCGGCTGGTGGTCCGGTTGTGTGGCCGGAGGTTTCGGCGTTGTTGTTGGTTCCGGTGAGCGCGCACGCGTTGTTTAACCGTCCATTGGTGGTGGCGCCAGAATCCATGATTGAAGTGGAGCTGCTCGGCAATGCGCCGGCGACAATTGCCTTTGATGGTCGGCGCGTGGTTCAGGCGGCTGACCGGGGGCGGGTGTTGATGCGCCGGGGCGCACATTCGGTGCGGGTGGTGCGGTTGCGTCAACGCACTTTCACTGGTCGCCTGGTGGCGAAGTTTGGCCTTGATGTGGATGGTTGGCGCGGGCGTTCTTCATAAATATTCGCGTGTCACTGGCCGTAGCGGCTTCACTTTTATACGTTAGTTATTTGAGTTCGCTTTTGCTCAGTTTCAGCGGATAAGGGGCGGCGCGCTATGTCTAAATTGGATGAGTCGCCGGCAGCTCGGTTGTCAGCACGATGGCTATTTGTGAGTCGTCGCTGGTGGTCGCGTTTTCCACAGTGGTTGCGTGATTATGTCCCAGTAGGGGCGCTGGCCGGTGTGGTCGTCGGCGTGGTGGTTGCCCCTATCGCGGGCTCGTTTTGGCGGGTGTTGGTAATCACCGCGGTGGTCGCGCTGTTTTTTGGAGTGGTGACCGCGGTGTTGAATTCGGCGTCGCGGAGTTCAGACCGTCCGCGACGCCGAAACGATCAATTAGCTTGAGGCTTGCCGACGGCGGGCCATCACCATGGCGCCCGCACCTACGGCGAGCAGTACGGCGCCAGCGCCGATGGCCAGAGTGACGCTGGTTCCAGTGACGGGCAGGGCTTTTCCGCCTTCGCCAGGAGCTTCGGTGGGAGCAACGGACTCTGAGGGTGCGGGGGTTGGCGTTTCCTCAACCGGCGTGCTGGGTGAAGGTTGCTCTTCACATCCCTTTGGCGGTGCGGTTTCGGCGACCTTGCTGCCCGAGTGGCGGTCTGGACCAGTTTTGGTCCATTTAAGAATGTAGATGGCGGCTTCGCCAGTGGTGTCCTCGACGCTGGCTTCAGTCTGCGAGCCAGCGAATTCGATGACCTTAACTTCAACGCCGTTGCGGAGAACCTGAACTTTGTTGTTCTTGGCGGGATCCCCGGTCTTGTTCTCTTGGAACTTGGTGAGGGAGAAATTCACGACGTCGCAGTCGCGTTCGATGGCTCCGTTGTGGGCCTGCGCGATGCTGGCAGGGGCGAGGAATGCCGCTGTTGCGCCGATGGTGCTTACGGCGAGAACGCCTAACTTTGTGTATGCACGCACTGTTTGTGCTCCTTGGGGAACGTCACGACCGACGATCAGTCGTGAGCTATACCCCTATCGAGGTTGCACAATGATCTATTACGACAGTGCACAATGTTCACCCAAAGGGCTGAGCTGGTGGTCAGCCATTCATGTGAGTGTAGTTAACGCCCGGCGCACCCAGCGGCGGCTTAGCGCATCATCAGGCGGCATATAGGCTGCTGAGATGCTCTCAGAGATGCGGATCACCAACCTAGGCGTCATCGACGACGCGACTCTGACGCTGTCCAAAGGTTTCACCGTTGTCACCGGTGAAACCGGAGCCGGCAAAACCATGGTTGTCGCCGGCCTAGGACTGCTCTTTGGCGGTCGCGCCGAAGCCGCGCGAGTCCGACCAGGCGCCGAAAAAGCCATTATTGAGGGTCGAATAGAGGCCCCAAACGACCCAGAACTGCACGCGAACCTATCAGCGCTAGATGCGGATTTGGACGAGGACGGCAGTGTCATCATCGCCCGCACAGTCCACGCGGCTGGACGCACACGTGGCCACGTAGGAGGTCGCTCGGCGCCCGTGGCTTTCCTGGCCGAACTTGGCGAACGGCTCGTGGCCGTGCATGGCCAATCCGACCAACTACGCATCCTCAAACCCGGAGAACAACGGGCGGCACTCGACGAATTCGGACAACTCGCCGACCAGCTCGCCGAACACCGAGCGCTCTATACGCAATGGCGCGCCGTCAGCGCTGATCTCGCCGACCGCACTGAACACGCCCGTGAACGTGCTCGAGAAGCAGACCTGCTACGTCACGGACTGCAAGAAATTGAGAGCGTCAAACCCCTTCCCAACGAAGATATAGAGCTGAAAACCGAAGCGCAGCGCTTGGAATACGCCGAGGCGCTCCGCGCCGCTGCCTACACCGCGCATCAGGCCCTGGCTGGCGACGCGAGCGAGACAAGCGAAGCCGCCAACGTCAACGCTTTGGCCGGCGCCGCGCACCGCGCACTCGCCGAACAAGAAGAACACGACGTCGCCCTCGCCGGATTCAGCACTCGGGCCCAAGAGCTCGCGGCCCTGTCAGGAGACCTGGCGACCGAGCTGGCGTCCTATGCCGAATCCGTCGAAGGAGATCCGGCAAGGCTCGAACAAGTGCATCAACGCCGTGCCGCTCTTGCCGCCCTGACAAGAAAATACGGCGAAGACATCGATGCCGTATTGGGCTGGGCGGAGAATGCGCGAACCACCCTGGAGTCGTTGGACACCTCGGAGGAAACTCTCACGGCCTTGGCGGCGCGTCGGGACGCACTGGCCACAGAGCTCGCCGCCAAAGCCCTGCAGGTCAGTGGACTACGCGCCCAGGCCGCCACGGTGTTTTCCACCGCTGTCACCGATGAACTCGCCGGTTTGGCTATGCCACACGCGAGCGTTGTCGCGCACCTGAGCCGCCGAGCCGCCCGGGCCGGTGAAGCCGAAATCGTGGTTGACGGCGAGCCCTGCGCAATTGGGCCCGAAGGGATCGATGAAGTTGAGCTATGCCTGCTCGCCCACCCCGGGGCGCCGGCGTTGCCGCTCACTAAGGGCGCATCCGGTGGCGAGCTTTCTCGTGTCATGCTGGCTATAGAGGTGGTATTCGCGGGGCGAGCAGGGCCCGCGACAATGGTGTTTGACGAGGTAGACGCTGGCGTGGGTGGCAAAGCGGCGATCGAAATCGGTCGACGTCTCGCTCAACTCGCCAAGAGTCATCAAGTGCTGGTCGTCACGCACCTACCGCAGGTCGCCGCATTCGCGGACCACCACCTCGTTGTAGTGAAAGACAACGATGGCACAGTGACAACCTCCGGCGTCGCTCCCGTGCGTGGCTCGGCTCGAGTCAAAGAGTTGGCCCGTATGCTCGCCGGATTGGATGATTCGCAGGTGGGGTTGGCCCATGCCGAGGAGCTCCTGGCTCTGGCCAGTCAGCACCGCTAGCGAGCCATACCAACCCAAGCGGCGCCGCTACCGGGTGCGCCGGTCCAAGGTCCGTCGATATGAAGTGAGATGATGGCCGAACCATGCTACGTCAAATGCGTTTGTCCCCGTTTCGTCGTGGTCGTGACTCCGCCCGTTCGGCCGACGCCGTCGGTACCGCGCGCCTTGACCGTCGCACTAAGCGTCTGACAGGGCGTCTTAAGCAGGGCGATGTGGCGATCATCGACCACATCGACGTGGACCGAGTGGCCGCTGATGCCCTGGTTGCCACGTCACCAGCCGCGGTAGTCAACGCCGCCCCCTCCATCTCGGGCCGCTACCCCAACCTTGGCCCTGAAGTAATCGTCAACGCGGGCATTCCGCTGCTCGACAATGTGGGGCAAGAAGTCTTCGACAAGGTCAAAGAAGGAAAGAACGTGCGCCTTGATGGCGACACGTTGTATGTGGGGGATGAGCCGGTCGCCAAGGGCGTGCGGCACACCGCTGAAACCTTGGCCGAGGCCATGATTGAAGCCCGCAATGGGCTATCCACTCAGCTGGAGGCATTCGCCGCCAACACCATGGAATACATGAAGCGCGAACGAGAGCTTCTTCTCGATGGTGTGGGTGTGCCGAATGTGAAAACGAACTTTGAGGGCGAGCATGTGCTTGTCGTGGTGCGTGGTTACGACTACCGCGCTGACCTCGATGTTCTCACACCGTATATTCGCGAATATCACCCGATTTTGATCGGCGTTGATGGTGGCGCCGATGCGCTTATCGAAGCTGGCTACACGCCCGACATGATCATCGGTGACATGGACTCAGTGTCTGACGACGTGCTGCGTTGTGGCGCTGAAGTAGTAGTGCACGCCTACCCAGACGGCCGCGCGCCAGGTTTGGAACGCACCGAAGCTCTGGGCGTGGACGCGCTTACCTTCCCAGCGGCCGCCACCAGCGAAGACATCGCGATGCTGCTCGCTGATGAGAAAGGCGCCACCTTGATCGTGGCGGTCGGCACACATGCCACCTTGGTCGAGTTTTTGGACAAAGGCCGAGCAGGCATGGCTTCGACATTTCTGACCCGGTTGCGCCTGGGTGGCAAGCTGATTGACGCTAAAGGCGTGAGCCGGCTGTACCGTCAGCGGGTCTCACCGCTGTCGATGGTGTTTTTGATCGGTGCTGCCTTGTGTGCGCTAGCCGCGGCGGTCGCGGTTTCGACAGTGGGACGGTCGTATCTTCAAGTCTTCGGTGATTGGTTTGATGACCTCCTTTTCCAGATCCAAAGACTGTTCTCGTAGGCTGGCTCGCATCCAGCACGCAACAGCGCACAGTATGGGGTTGAGTTCGTGATCAACTTTCGGTACCACGTCGTATCGCTGACGTCGGTTTTTCTCGCTTTGGCGATCGGGCTTGTGCTCGGCACGGCGGCTTTGAATGGACCGGTGGTTGACAACCTCAACGATCAGCTTTCAGGGTTGCGCAAGTCCAACAGCCAATACCGAGACCGAGTCGAAGAGCTAGAAGGCGCCGCCAAATCGCGCGGCTCATTTGTAGAGCAGGTCGCCACCTCCACAATGGCGGGCACTTTGACCGACAAATCGGTTCTGGTTGTGCAGGCGCAAGGCGCTGGCCCGGAAGACCGCGAAGGCGTCGTGAAGATGCTGCAAGACGGCGGCGCGACCATCACCGGCGATGTGCGGTTGACGAATGACTTCACTGATCCTAAGCGCGATGAGGCTCTGCACGACCTATCGAGCCAGCACGTGCCAGTCGGCGTTGACATGCCTAACAGCGGGGAAGGCGTGGACACCGCATCGGCCCTGTTGGCGTCGGTGTTGCTCAAGGGCGTCGATGTTTCAGAGCAAGACCGCAATAACGTCTTGCAAGCTTTTGCTGGTGCCGGGTTCATCGTGGTGGAGGGTCGTATCGTGGCCCAAGCTGACGCGGTGGTATTCGTCCTCGGTCCAGCGGCGACCGACGGTGAAGCTGGCGCCCGCAATGACGCCATTGTCAAGACCGTGAAGCAGTTCGATCGGGTGTGCCAATACGCTGTGGCCGCCGCCCCATTGGCTGGCGATGACGGGGACCCGTTGGTAGAGATGCGCAATGATGGCGATCTATCCGACTCACTATCTACTGTGGATGGCGTGTCCACGCCCGAAGGCAGGCTAGCGACAGCTATGGCCGTTGTGGAACAGTTCGCTGGCAACGCTGGTGCCTATGGTGTTGGCCAAGGGGCCAAAGCCCGGGTTCCGCAGATCCGCCAATAACCCCCAACTGGCTTCACAAGCCAGGTTCAGCGTGAATAGGAGCACAGCCACAATGGGTTTCCTCAAGCTACTCAAAGGCATTGGCCAGGTGGTGATGGCCGCGACCTCTGGGGCGAGCGCAAGCCGCGCCCTGATGGCTGGGGCGAGCACTTTGCCTCTGAACACCACGGAGCCTTTGGAGCGGACCAATCACCGCGGTGAAACGGTCAGCTTGATTTCTGGCCCGGTGTTGACGTTGGCCGCCACGACCGCGGCGGCTGGAAGTACCGGTAATAAACGACTTGCCGCCGCTAGCGCGATCGCTGGACTGTCCTCTGGAGCGGTTGGCTTCTACGACGACATCATCGGGGCCCGTCCCGAGCAAAAGCGCGACAAAGGTTTCGCCGGTCACCTCAATGCCCTCAAAGAGGGGCGAGTAAGCGCTGGGCTGGTCAAAGTTGTGGGGATCGGCGCCGCTGGGCTTGCCGCCGGTGCGGTGCTACACCCTCGCAAGCCGGTCGATGCCCTGTTGGCTGGCGGCATTATCGCCGGAACCGCGAATCTGCTTAACCTGTTGGACCTTCGTCCTGGTCGGGCCATCAAGGCAAGCATGATCATCGGCGCCCCGCTGCTGGGCGGGCCCGCACGCTCGGTGGCGGCAACGACGATGGGCGCCGCTGGCGCTTTGCTACCCGAAGACCTAGCTGAACGCACCATGCTGGGTGACTCAGGAGCCAATGCGCTGGGAGCCTTGCTTGGAGTCAGCATTGCCGCGCATTCCGGCCGCAAGAGCAAAGTGGCCGTGCTCGCCGGGCTTGTGGCCTTGACCGCGGCGAGCGAAAAGATCAGCTTTACCAAAGTGATTGAAGCCACGCCTGTGCTTCGAGAAATCGATATGTACGGCCGGCGGCCTCCCGCACCTGTTGTTCCCGAACCGGCCAACGCGGAATCAACCTCGGGCCGGCCGTGACCGATCCGGTTGACGAAACCGCCGAAAGTAGCACCACCGCACCCACGCTCGAGGCGAACCGCCCAGCCGCGCAGGCCGAAGATCTTGGCAGTACCAAAGGTCTAGCTAGCGCGGCTGGACTTATCGCTGGCCTGACCGTGCTCGCGCGCATGGTCGGCTTTGGACGAATCTTCGTCTTCTCATGGGCCGTGGGTATTACCACCCTTGGCACGGTGTATCTAACCATCAACACTTTGCCGAACATTGTGTTCGAAATAGTGGCTGGTGGCGCTTTGTCGGCGGTGGTCGTGCCACTGATTTCCGCCGCGCTCACCAAAGACGCCCAGCGTGAAGTTAACCAACTGTCATCAGCGCTGCTGACATGGGCGATTCTGACGCTCACCATTCTCACCGCCGCGGTCGCGCTATTCGCCCACCCCATCGCGAACGCTTTGTTGGGCAGCGAAGCCACGAATGCCGAAGTGGACTTTGGCGCAAGACTGCTCATTGTCTTCGCGCCGCAATTGGTTCTCTATGGCGTCGGAATTGTGCTCACCGGCATCCTTCAGGCACATCACCGATTCGCTTGGCCGGCGCTAGCGCCGATGTTGTCATCACTGACCGTGATGGCGGCCTATGTGGTGTTCGCGCTGTCCGCGGGCCGCGCTGCCACAATTGACGAGCTATCCCTCACTCAAGAGCTCATCCTTTCCGTGGGAACCACCGCTGCCGTCGCAGTGCTCACGCTTTGTCTCCTCATTCCGCTGCGGGGCACCGGCGTGCGGATCCGGCCCACATTGAAGTTTCCGGCGGGCGCGGGCAAAAAAGCGCGCGCGTTGCTTGGCAGCGGCATCGCCACCGTGGGAGCGCAACAACTTTCACTGCTCGTAGTGCTGATTCTTCTGCAACCCCCAGCACCAGAGGGCGCCGTTCCAGCGTTCAACCTGGCTCAGACCGTGTTCTTGCTGCCATGGGCGGTGCTCGCCGTTCCCGCCGCTACGTCGGCATTTCCCCGCCTGTCGGCCTCGCACGCCGACGGTGATCACGCGAGCTTTAATCGCACCCTGAGCATCACCGCCAAAGCGGTTGTTCTGTTGTGTGCCGGTGCCGCGGCTGTGTTGATCGCCGCCGCCAATCCCAGCGCCGAACTTATCTCGGCGGTAGCCGCGGGTCGAAACAGCGTGCAAGAGATTGCATTCGCGATTGCGGCATTCGCTCCAGGGCTCGTCGGATACGGTCTTTTGGCACTTCTCTCTCGAGCGCTTTATGCCACCGGTGCCGCTGCCTCTACAGCGGCGGTGACTGTCGGTGGCTGGCTTGTGGTGATCGTCAGCGACATTGTGTTGGCCCTGGTCGTCGAACCTGAACAGCGCATTGCCGCAGTCGCTATCGGGAACAGCGTGGGCATGACAATCGTCGGGGTTGGGCTCGCGGTGCTGATCCGCCGGCAAGTTGGGCGTGAAGCGCTGCATGGCTTGACGGGCACGACCATGCTTGCGATACCCCTTACCGCGGTAGCGGCGCTGGCGGGACTTGGGGTGGGCATGCTCCTTCCACAGGTCAATGGGCTCGCCGCGATAGGGTCAGTGCTTGCGTCAGCTGGGGTGGCACTCGCGGTTTTTGTCACTCTGGTCGCACTCATCGATCGAGACGCCGTGCGTCCGGTACTTGAGCGACTGCGTCGTAGTCGTGGTGCCGCAACAAAGGAGGAAGAAAGTGGCTGAGCCGCTGCGAGTCGCATTGGTGCTCGCCACCAGCACTGGCGGAGTTGGCACCCATGTGCGGTCATTGGCCGCGCACTTGGGCAAGCTAGGCCACCAGGTTGTGGTCTGTGGCCCGGCGGCCACTGAAGATGTCTTCCATTTCACCGAAGTGGGCGCACAGTTCCACCCGGTGAATATCGCCACTGGGCTCAACCCTCTGCACGACGCTAAAGCGGTTGTCGCGTTGCGAAAGGCGCTGAACAGCACCCGAGCTCAGGTTATTCATGCCCATGGCTATCGCGCGGGTTTGATCGCACACTTGGCTCGCGCCAAAAAACCTCGGCCTGTTCCGTTGACGGTGACCTGGCACAACGTGCTGATGGCAACGGGAGCTAAACACGCCGTGCTGGCTCGCCTGGAACGCATTGTGGCGCGCGGCGCGAACATCACTTTGGGCGCCTCAGAAGATTTGGTAGAGCGCGCTATCGGCTTGGGTGCACCCGATGTGCGATTCGCGCCTGTCGCTGCGCCCCTGTTGGCGCAACCGGAACGAGATGCCACGCAAGTGCGCGTGGAACTAGATGCCCGGGATCGCCCGTTGGTGTTGTCGGTGGGGCGACTTCACCCACAGAAGGGCTTCGATGTACTGGTAAGGGCCGCGGCGCGCCTGTCGCGGCGTGATCGCCCGCCGATGGTGGTTATCGCGGGTAGCGGTCCAGAAGAAGACAATTTGCGCCTGCTGGCGCAAGAGTTGAACGCTCCGGTTCGGTTTTTGGGTCGTCGAAGTGACATCGCGGATCTGATCGCGGCCTGCGATATTGCCGTTGTGACGTCGCCTTGGGAAGCGCGCCAGCTATTCGCGCAGGAAGTTTTGCAGGCCGGCAAGCCGCTAGTGGCAACCGCTGTTGGGGGTATTCCTGGTCTGGTTGGCAATGGTGCTCGCTTGATTCCAGCTGGCGATGTGAATGCCGTTGAGGAAGCGGTTGCGGCGCTGTTGGATGATCCAACTGGGGCCGAGCAGCTGGCTGAGCGCGGTAAGGCGCAGGCTAAAACGTGGCCCACCGAAGCGGAAACCACGGCGATGGCCGTTGCGGTTTATGCGGAACTCTTGGGGGTGCCAGCGTGAGCATTGCCTTGCGCCGGGCATGCGGTATCGCACTGGCGATGATGCTGGCTTTGGCGACAGTCGTCGTCCCCATGCCAGCGGTGGCTCAAGCCGCACAAACTCCCATGGACCATGTTGTAATCGTGGGAGTTCCTGGGCTGCGCTGGGTAGACATTGATAAAGAAAATACTCCCACTTTGTGGCGTTTGGCTGACACTGGCGGCATGGGCAACATGTCGGTGCGTGCGGCAGCGGCATTGACCTGCCCGGCCGATGGCTGGGTGACGTTGGGTGCGGGAAACCGGGCCCGCAGCCCCGAGCCGCGAGCACATCGCTGCCCGCCAGAATTTCCCATCGCCGAGCCCGTCCCAGCTGGTGATGGTTCTTATCGACTAGCTGAGCAGTCTCAGATCGCCGATGACAACAACGAGCTAAATCATGGTGCTCGACCGGGAATGCTGGCTAGCAGCGTGCGTTGTTCTAGTGCGGTCGGTCGGGGTGCGGCGACCGCGGCGGCCCGACCGAATGGGCGGGTGGAAAATTACAGTCCCACGATGCCAACTGATCTAGCGGAGTTTCTGCGACGTTGTCAGATCACGGTGCTCGAGCTCCCACAGGTGAGCGGCGAGTTCCGCAAAGAAATGGCAAACGATGTAGATCAGCAGGTAGCGGCGATTGAGGCAGCGCTTCCTGAGCGGACCATGCTGATGGTCGCCGGGGTCGCGGATCTGACGGGGCCGCCGGCATTGCACACGATGATCATCAACGCGCCTGGCTATGAACACACCTGGCTCACTTCGGCCAGCACCCGGCGGCAGCCATATGTGCAGCTCATCGACCTTGCCCCCACAGCATTGAAGGCGCTGGATGTGGGCGCGCCGAAAGCCATCGTTGGGCAACCAATGACAGCTGGGCAAACCCGAGACCGATCGACTGATGTGTCCATCGATGGATTGGAAGACGCACAGGAAGCGACCGCGGCTCAGCGTCCGCTGGTGCCCGACTTCTATTCGATTCTGGTCACGTTGAACTTGCTGTTGTTGGCTGTTGGCGCGGTATATTTCCGTCGCCGCAGTAAACGAGTAGGGGAGACCTTGCCCGACCCGGCCGCTGGTCACAGTGGGCGGCCCCATCTGTTGGGATCGCTGCGTGAACGAAGGGTCGCGCGCATTATTGAGATCGCGGCCACCGGCATCGCGGCTATTCCGGTGTCGGCCTTCCTGGCGAATTTGTTTCCTTGGTGGCGCGCGGACGACACTCGCACTGTTCTATTTGGAACAATCGCGGCGCTTAGCGTTGTTATTACCTTGGTAGCCTTGCGTGGCCCGTGGCAGCGCCATCCCTTGGGCCCACCAGCTGTGGTCGCGTTGTTCACTGGCGCCGTGTTGGGTGTTGACGTAGTGATGGGTTCACACCTAGAACTCAACTCGATGCTGGGATATTCACCACTTGTCGCCGGACGGTTTACCGGGTTTGGTAACTACGGTTTCGCGATTTTCGCCGGCGGCATCATTTTGGGTGCGGCTTATGTGGCTCAACTGTTGAACGGTTGGAACCGAGTCGGCTTCTTGATCGGGCTTGGTTTGGTGGTGGTGATCGTTGATGGAGCTCCAATTTGGGGTAGCGATGTCGGCGGCATCATCGCGCTCACGCCCGCCTTCATGATTTTGGCGATGCGCGCCTCAGGGGTGTGGCTGTCTCCTTTGCGTATCTTGGGCAGTCTGGCAGGCGGTCTGGTGGCGGTAGCTATCTTCGGCTGGATTGACTATTTGCGTCCTGAGGGTGAACGCACTCACCTGGGTCGTTTTGTGGCTCAAATGCTGGACGGCACCGCGGGCACGATCGTGCAACGCAAAGCCGAGGCCAATGTGAACTTGCTGGTCAGCAGCCAACTCACCATTTTGGTGATTGCCGTGGCGTTGTTCGTGCCGCTGATTTTGTTGCCCCGCAGTGCTGGTTTGCGTCGGGTTTTTGGTCTTTACCCCTGTGTCAAGGCCGGGGCGATAGGCGTGCTCATCGCCGCTGTGGTGGGTTTTGCCGTCAACGACTCGGGCATCGCGATTCCCGCGTTTATGTCCGCGGTGGTGGTTCCGCTGATTATCGCCACCATTTTGCGAGTGCTCGCCTCGTCCACGAGAAGCGTGGCCACTACGCAACGGAGTCCTGTTGCCGAGGCTGTTCTCACCGAAAAGGCTGAGGGCTGACTATGGCGCGTTGGCTCGTTCGGATCGTCACTCTCATGGCATGCGTGGGCATGTTTTTGGGCCTCGCTGCTGGATCGGTGGGCGGGGCAAAGCCCGCCTTCGCGCAGGAAGAGGAACCTCCAGAAGCGATCGCTGATCACGTCATCGTGTTGGGTGTGCCGGGACTGCGCTGGGAGGACGTGAACGGTCGCGACACCCCAAACTTGGCGCGGATGGTCAGGCAAGGGTCGGCGGGCTCGCTTTCAGTGCGGTCAGCTCCCAGTGTCACCTGCCCGGCCGAAGGCTGGCTCACCGTAGGCGCGGGCACCTATGGCGCGGTGATTGACCCGGCTGAGATCGAAGCGGACCAAGGTTGTGAGCCTCGACTTCCACCACCAGTTCCCGCGCAAGGCCCCCAGGTTCCCACAATGGCCGAGTTGATCGAAACCAATGGCGATCTGCGTTTTGGTGCTCACCCGGGCTTGTTGGGGGATCGGCTCGCCTGTACGACAGCTGTGGGTCCAGGTGCCGCATTGGCAGCGGCGAATCCCGAGGGCACAGTGTCCTACTACTCGGAGCGCCTTGAAGCGGATGCCGCGAATGTGCTTTCGCTGTGCCCGTTCACCGCGGTGGAGGCGCCCGCGGTCTCTGGCGAGGGCGCCGAGCGGCGCAAGCAAGTGCAAGCCGCTGATGAACTGTTGCGCAGAGTTCTTAAGGCCAAACCTGACAACTCCATCGTGATGGTCTTGGGGGTGTCTGAGACAGAGGCGACGCAACCGCGGCTACATGTAGCTGTTGTGCAGGGGCCGACTTTTGGCCCGGGCTGGCTACGCTCACCGAGCACCAGACGGGTCCCTTATGTCCAGCTTTCTGACATCGCACCTACGGTGTTGGCGGCTTTGGGTAATGAGGTTCCCGAGAATTTGGCTGGCCGACCGTTGATCGGAGAAGAGCCCGGGCGTCCTCGTTCGTTTAACCACATCGTTGATGAATTGACCGACACAGATACTCAAGCGGTAGCGCAACGTAGCGTGGTCGGCATCTTCTTCGTTGGCTTCGCCGTAGTTTTGGTTTTGGTCATCGGCGCGATGGTGTTTCTGCTGTATCGCCAGCAAAAAGGCAAGAAGGTGCCACCGCTGCTTTCCAAGTGGCTATCCATTGTTTGTTTGGGTTTGGCCGCCGTGCCCACCGCGACGTTTTTGGCGAATCTGGTGCCATGGTGGCGCTCTGAATGGCCAGCGTTGACGATCTGGGGTGTGGTCGCCGCTGTGTCGGCGACAATGCTGGCACTGGCTCTGTCGATTGGGGCGTTGTTTCCGCGCTGGGAGCGTCGCATAGGTGTGCGCATTAGCGTGCTGGCCGCGATCACGCTCGGGGTTTTCGTGGTTGATGGCGTGACGGGCACGTGGCTGCAGCTCAACAGCATGTTGGGTTACAACCCATTGGTGGCTGGACGATTCGTTGGATTCGGCAATATTGCGTTCGCTGTATATGCCGTCGCAGCGGTGCTGCTGGCCACGTTTATGTCGTATGGCTATAAACGCAATACGTCGATCGTGATTTTGACCGCGATAGCGGTCCCAGTGATCATTTTTGACGGCTTCCCACAATGGGGTGCGGACTTCGGTGGCGTGATTACGCTCGTGCCGACGTTTGTAGTGCTCGGTTTGCTGATCACGAAGGCGAAAATCAGTTGGTTGCGGGTTAGCTTGTCGATCATCGCCGGGTTCGCATTGGTGATGCTGATTGGCTGGCTTGATTATCTGCGCCCTTCCAGTTCGCGTAGCCACTTCGGTCGCTTCGTGGCCTCTGTGCTCGATGGCTCGGCGATGGCCACGATTTACCGCAAGCTGATGACGAGCCTCGAGCTGTTGTTTATGGGCCCGCACACCATTGCGGCGATGCTCGGCGTTTTGCTGGGTGCCTATTTGGTTTTGCGTCCGCGTCCCTCGTTGCGGGTGGCGTACGAAACCTGGCCCGTCGTGAGGGTGGCAATGATCGCCACCCTTGTGTTGGCCGGGTTCGCCTTCGCCACTAACGACTCTGGTGTGGCGATTCCGAGCGTGATGTCGTTGGTGGTTTTGCCGTTGGTGATGGCGCTGTGCACCTGGGCCGCGATTGGTGATCCGTGGCACAAGGCGCCGGTAAAATTGGAGCCAGAACCGCAACACGAGCAGGCCAAAGTACGTTAGCCGAGCAGGGCTGTTAGGCTGGAGTTCCGTGGATCACTACCGCGCAAAACACATCTTTGTCACCGGCGGCGTTGCCTCTTCCCTTGGTAAAGGCCTGACCGCTTCCAGCCTCGGTAACTTGCTTTCCGCTCGCGGCCTTAAAGTCGTGATGCAGAAGCTAGACCCTTACCTTAATGTTGACCCCGGCACCATGAACCCCTTTCAACATGGGGAAGTCTTCGTTACCGAAGACGGCGCCGAAACTGACCTAGACATCGGCCATTATGAGCGTTTTCTAGACACCGATTTGCGTGCCAACGCGAATGTCACCACCGGCCAGGTGTACAGCCAAGTCATCGCGAAAGAGCGTCGCGGCGAATACCTCGGCGACACCGTGCAGGTCATTCCGCACATCACTAACGAGATCAAAGCCCGAGTCCGGGCTATGTCTTCTGATGATGCCGACGTGGTTATCACTGAAGTTGGCGGCACAGTAGGTGACATAGAATCGCTGCCATTTTTGGAAGCCATCCGGCAAATTCGGCACGATGTGGGTCGAGACAACTGTTTCTTCCTTCACGTGTCACTAGTGCCATATTTGGCGCCAAGTGGGGAACTCAAAACTAAGCCCACCCAGCACTCCGTGGCCGCATTGCGCAATATTGGTATCCAGCCCGACGCGCTGGTGCTGCGCGCCGACCGGGAAATCCCAGAGAAGCTAAAGAACAAGCTCGCGCTGTATTGCGACGTCGATTCTGAAGCGGTCATCGCGGCCACCGATGCGCCCTCGATTTATGACATTCCAAAGGTGCTGCACCGCGAGGGCTTGGATGCTTACGTCGTGCGCCGCCTTGGTTTGCCCTTCCGCGACGTGGATTGGACGCGGTGGGACGATTTGCTGCAGCGGGTCCATCACCCTCGACGCGAGGTCACCATCGCGCTGGTGGGTAAATACATCGACTTGCCTGACGCATATCTCTCGGTCACTGAGGCGTTGCGAGCTGGCGGATTCGCTAACCACTCCCGGGTGAACATCCGTTGGGTGCCTTCTGATGACTGCGAACAACCCGCGGCAGCGGCGAAAGTTCTGGCGGATGTCGATGGCGTTCTCATTCCAGGTGGATTTGGTGTGCGCGGTATCGAGGGCAAAGTGGGTGCTATCCGATTTGCTCGAGAAAACAAGATTCCGCTGTTGGGTCTGTGCCTAGGCTTGCAATGCATCGTGATTGAAGCGGCTCGTTCGCTGGCCGATTTGTCGGGCGCGAGCTCCACGGAGTTCGAAGCGGACTGTGATTATCCGGTTATCGCGACGATGGAAGAGCAGCGCGACATTGTCTCGGGCGAAGGCGACATGGGTGGCACGATGCGGCTCGGGTCTTACCCAGCCCAGCTTCTACCCGACTCGCTCGTCGCGCAGGCCTATGGCGCGACAACAGTGACTGAGCGGCACCGACACCGGTATGAGGTCAACAACGCCTACCGTGACAAGCTCGCCGCCGACGGGTTGGTCATTTCGGGCACCTCACCTGATGGACAGTTGGTGGAGTTTGTTGAGCTGCGAAAAGATCTGCACCCGTTTTTGGTAGGAACGCAGGCGCATCCCGAATTGAAGTCACGGCCAACGCGCGCGCATCCGTTGTTCAGTGCTTTCGTGGCGGCGGCGATGGCAAACGCGGCACAAAGTGAATTGCCCGTCGATGTGGGCGAAGATCAGCGAAACACCGCGGCTAACTAGATTTCGCGGATAACAAAAAGGGCCGGTCACTCGCATGAGTGACCGGCCCTCATCCGTTTTTATGGACGGAGCGGACGACCGTCAGCGTCTGTGCCGCCGTTGACGAGGATCAAGATGCCGTCAATGACACCCCACAGGGCGCCACAGCCCAGGGTGACTACGGAAACAACAAGCTGAGCGATGCCCATGCCGATGTGACCGGTGTAGAAACGACCGACCCCGAATCCGCCAAGCAGGATGCCAAGAATACCGGCGATCATTTTCTGCTTATCGGAGTAAGGCTGGCCAGTCGCGGGATCTACCCCGTAGGGCGCGCCGGGCATAGGCTGAGGCTGTCCACCTGGGAAACCGCCACCGGGTGGTGGGTATCCGCCGCCAGGAGGCGGGAAGCCACCAGGTTGTCCGCCGGGAGGCGGTGGGAATCCGCCGGGAGGCGGACCCTGGTGACCGGGAGGCGGTGGGAAACCGCCGGGCTGTCCGCCGCCGGGAGGCGGGAAGCCACCAGGAGGTGGAGGTGGTGGGCTACCTGCGGGGCCACCTGATGAAGGTTGGCCCTCTCCTTGAGGTGAGTTAGGGAACGTCATGCGCGTCAGGGTACCGTGCCTGGTCGACGGGCACGCTTAATGGCACCTAGTGTGCTAGCGAGATCAACAATTTCAGGCAACTTCGCACGCTGAGCAGCGGAATCTGGTGAGCTTTGCCGGGGTCGCTCACAAGGCGCCAGAGGCTTAGCCTCACGGCAGAGCCCACGATGTTCTGGTTTCGAAAGGTGGATAAGGGTGAAGATTGGTGTTCCAAGAGAGATCAAAAACCACGAGTACCGTGTAGCGACTACACCCGCCGGTGTGGTGGAGTTGGTTCGCAACGGGCACGAGGTTTTTGTGGAGGCCCAAGCTGGCGCGGGTTGCTCAATTCCCGACAGGGACTATGAAGCCGCCGGGGCCAAAGTGTTGGGCACGGCAGATGAGGTGTGGGGGCTCGGCGAGCTCATTTTGAAGGTGAAGGAGCCCATCGCGGCCGAATATCACCGCATGCAGCCTGGTCAGACTCTGTTCACCTATCTCCATTTGGCCGCGTCCAAGGAATGCACGGACGCGCTTATCGAGCGCAAGGTGACCGCGATCGCGTATGAAACCGTTGAACTGGCCGACGGGTCGTTGCCGCTTTTGGCGCCGATGAGTGAGGTCGCGGGGCGACTTGCTCCCCAGGTCGGTTCGCAGTTTTTGATGCGGGCGCTAGGTGGCCGCGGTGTCCTAATGGGTGGCGTGCCCGGGGTTCGCCCGGCGAATGTGGTGGTGATCGGCGCTGGTGTGTCGGGCATGAACGCGGCCACGATCGCTTTGGGTATGGGCGCCGAGGTGACGTTGCTCGACAAAAATATTGATCGGCTGCGCGCGGCGGACAAAATTTTCGCGGGCCGGCTCAAGACAATCGCCTCGAACGCTTTTGAGTTGGAATATGCGGTGTTGCAGGCCGACTTGGTCATCGGTGCTGTGTTGGTGCCAGGGGCCAAGGCGCCGACGTTGGTGACAAACGAGCAGGTTTCCCGGATGCGGCCCGGCAGTGTGTTGGTCGATATTTCGATCGACCAGGGTGGCTGTTTTGAGGATTCTCGTCCTACCACGCATGCCGACCCGGTGTATCGGGTTCACGATTCGATTTTCTACTGCGTTGCGAACATGCCTGGTTCGGTTCCGCACACGTCAACCTATGCACTGACCAACGTGACGTTGCCGTATGCGGTGGAGTTGGCGAACAAGGGCTGGAAGCAGGCGCTGCGCGATGATCACGCCCTTGCTTTGGGCTTGAATACCTTCGACGGACATATCACGTATGCCCCGGTCGCTCAGGCGCATGGAGCGCAGGCGCTGAGCCTTGATGAGGTGCTGAGTTAACGGGATGGATGTGGAGCGGGCTATCCGTGGTTTTCTCGACCATGTCGCGGTCGAGCGCGGGTTGGCCCGCAATACTCTTGCCGCGTATCGGCGCGATCTATCGCGTTTTGCTGGCTGGCTTGCTGGACGGGGCTTGTCAGCGGTTACCACTGTTGAATTGGGCGAATATGTAGCGTGGTTGCGTGCTGGCGATGAGGAACATCCAGCGTTGTCTGCCGCGTCCACCGCACGTTCACTCAGCGCGGTTCGGGGTCTGTATCGTTTCGCGGTGCGCGAGGGATGGTGCGAAACTGATCCCGCGGCCCGGCTGCATCCGCCTACGGTGGCGTTTCGGTTGCCAAAAGCGATTCCGTTCTCTCAGATAGAACAAGTGTTGGCCGCGGTTGTGGGCGAGGATGCTCGGGCGTTGCGTGATCGGGCGTTGATGGAGTTCTTGTATGGCACGGGCGCTCGCATTTCCGAGGCGGTGACATTGGCGGTCGACGATGTTGATCGTGACGCTGGAGTTGTGTCCATTCACGGCAAGGGCGGCAAAACCCGGATAGTGCCGGTTGGTTCGTATGCTTTGCGGGCTTTGGATGCTTATTTGGTGCGGGGGCGTCCGACATTCGCTGGCAAGGTGCCGGCGCTGTTTTTGAACGCACGCGGTGGGCAGCTTTCTCGACAAAGTGGTTGGGCGATTTTGAAGTCCGCCGCGGCCGCCGTGGGGATTGATGATATTTCCCCACACACCTTGCGGCATTCTTTTGCTACTCATTTGCTCGATGGGGGAGCCGACATACGTGTTGTGCAGGAGCTGTTGGGGCACTCCTCGCTGACGACGACCCAGGTGTACACCTTGGTGACTGTTGAGCGGCTTCGTGAGGTCTACGCCGACGCGCACCCTCGCGCTTTGGCATAGTTAGGCGGCCTCGCGGAATGCGCGTCGATATGTTTCTGGCGGGACTCCGATAGTCCGATGAAAGTGGCGGCGTAGTGTTGCCGCGCTGCCCATGCCGGCTCGTTCCGCGATCCGTTCGACGGTGTTGTCAGTGCGTTCGAGGAGCTCTTTCGCTCGGTTCATTCGTTGTGCGAGTAGCCAATTCATGGGGGTTGTTCCGGTGCTGGATCGGAATCTTCGGGTGAGCTGACGCGCGCTCATATTTGCTTGGTGGGCCAGGTCATCAACTGTCAGATTTTGCTCCAGGTGTGTCAGCGCCCAGGAGAGCACATCTGAGAGCCCTTCAAGGTCGCGGTGTGGCACTGGTGCGGTCATGAATTGGGCTTGTCCTCCGGGCCGGTGGGGCGCGACCACAAGGCGGCGGGCTATGGCGTTGGCGACCGATGCGCCATGGTCTAGCCGCACTAGATGTAGGCATAGGTCTATGCCTGATGCTTTTCCAGCTGATGTGAATACCTGTCCGTCGCCGATGTAGAGAATCTCAGGGTTGACCTGAATCTTGGGGTGTCGGTCGGCCAGTAGTGCGGAATGCATCCAGTGGGTGGTGGCGGCTTTGCCATCAAGGATGCCGGCAGCGGCAAGAACGAAGGCGCCGGTGCAGATGGACGCGATGCGTGCTCCGTTGTCGTATGCGGCGCGGATTGCTTCGACAAGTGCCTTCGGCGGTCGCATATCTCCGTCGTGGCATGCGGGCACGATCACCGTGTCCGCCTTGGCGAGTTCATCTAGTCCATGGGTTGGTTCGGCGCGGAACCAGCCGCCCACGTGTGCTTGTGGTGGGCCACCGAGGGTGAATTCATACCAGGGGAGTGTCGCTTCTGGCTCTGGTGTCCCAAAGATGGCGATGGGCGCGGCGAGTTCAAAGAGGGGGACGCCGTTGGTGACTGCGAGTGAGACACGGACCATGTCGGTAATTGTACGGATGTTGTCGTTACGGACACTGGTTCAGGTCGGGCACAGTCGAAATGATCGTCAGGTGACAACGTTTTCTTTGCTCGCGAAGCGGACTGACCCGAGTTCGAAGAACTGGCGGCCGGTCGGACTTTCCGTCGCGGCGGTGGGTTGGGGCGCGAACCAGTTCGCTCCCCTGCTGGTGATGTACCGAGCACAAAGCGGACTATCGGCGGCGGCCGTCCAAGCGACCTTTGGTATTTACGCACTCGGATTGATTCCAGGCTTGCTGCTCGGCGGGCCGCTGTCAGATAAGCGGGGTCGTAGAAGCGTCATGCTCGCAGCACTTGCGTTGTCATTAACGGCAAGCATTTTGCTCGTATATGGAGGACAGCGCTCCGCGATGCTTTTTGTAGGTCGGCTTGTCGCTGGCATTGCCAGCGGAGCAGCATTTAGTGCGGGGACCGCGTGGATCAAAGAACTTTCCGCAGGTAGCCCCGATAATCCTGGAGCTCGCCGGTCTACCATCGCAATGACCTCTGGCTTCGCCGTTGGGCCGTTATGCGCGGGCATCATCGCCCAATTCGCGCCATACCCGGAAGTGCTGTGCTATTCGCCGCACCTCGTGCTCGTAACAGCGGCTGCATGTCTGATTTATCGAATGCCCGACTTTCGACAAGGGAATCCAACGGTTGCGCGGGCACCCTCCTTGTCGCCGTTGGCGATGCGGCGCATGGTCACGGTCATTTTTCCTTTCGCGCCCTGGGTCTTCGGGTCAGCGGCTATCGGACTTGCGTATCTACCGGGGCTGATGAGCGAACAAGTGGGTGAGAACGCATTACTCTTCGCGGCATTCATCACCGCGTTGGGTGCTCTCGCCGGTATCGCGATACAGCCCCTGGCTCGAATGCTGGATGCCGCACACCACTCACGGCTGCTGCTGGGCTCGATGATGCTCGTAATAGCTGGAATATCAATCGCGGCAGTAGCGGCACACGTGCGCACCGTTCCCCTTGCCGTGCTAGCTTCGATCGTCCTCGGCTTCGGCTATGGCGCGTGTCAAGTCGGCGGGCTGCTCGAGGTTCAGCGTCTCGCACCCGCACATGCGTTGGCAAGAGTCACCGCGTCGTACCAAGCCGTGACTTACCTCGGGTTTGGTGTGCCCTTTGCGCTCGCGGCAATAGATGGACGATTTTCGCCGAGCGCTCTTCTTATCGGCGTCTCGCTCCTCGCCGTCCTGACACTCGCGCTTGTGTACAGCGCGGACAAAATTCTTCGTTCCTCTGCGCCTAGCAGCCCAACAGAAAGCACGGTTCGCTATGTCGAAACCACATGATGACTTCATTCAACTATTGACTAATGCCCGCAAACTCCAAGAGACCCATGGTGCGTTCGTTGAGATTGCCGAAAGCGTCGACGCGCGGACCGTAATTGCTGATCAGGTATTGGCATCTGTGCCGTTCGCGGTGAAGGACAATATTCATACTGCTGGATTCGGTTGCGGTGCGGGTCACCCCGCGTTGTCGGGCTCGCGCCCGTTTGTGGAAGCCAGCGTGGTGCGGCGACTACGAGATGCCGGTGCGGTGCCTATCGGAACCACCAACATGCACGAGCTGGCTTTCGGGATTACGAGCAACAACGGACACTTCGGGGCTGTTCGAAACCCTTTCGATCCCTCGCGAGTCGCGGGAGGTTCTAGCGGGGGCAGCGCGGTTGCTGTCGCCGCCGGTGTTGTGCCATTTGCTCTCGGCACTGATACGGGCGGGTCCATGCGCGTTCCCGCGTCTTTTTGCGGTGTCGTTGGGCTGCGCCCCTCTATCGGGCGCTATCCCGCAGATGGTGTTATCCCGTTATCCCGCACTCGGGACACCATCGGGGTTTTCGGCCGCTCAGTCACGGATGTGCAGACGGTGGATTCGGTAATTACTGGTGAATATAGTGCGCTGACCACCCCGCTAGATATTAGAAAATTGCGAGTGGGCGTGCCCAATAGTTTCTTTGAGGACCTCGCGCCAGATGTCGCGCAAACGTCTGAATTATGGCTGACGATATTGCGAGATGCTGGCGCGATTTTGGTGGAGTTAGATACGAGTGATTTGCATGCGATGGACGCTGAATGCAGTTTCACGATTGTGCTGTATGAGATTGTGCGTGATTTGGCCGCATATTTAGAGGAGCACGACCAATCGTTGGGCGGCCTGAGAATTGAAGATCTCGTGAAAAGCTCGGGCTCACCCGATGTAGCGAATCTTCTGACGCAAGCTTTAGCGGGCTCAATTTCCAAAAAGGACTATATTGAAGCATTGCGAACGCGTGATCGTATGCGCGCGAGGTATGCCGACATTTTCTCATCACAAGTTGATGTGCTGACGTATCCAACGGTGCGCGTTTTGCCACCAGAGATTGGTGAAGATTCCACGATTCATCACAACGGGCGCGAAGTTCCCGTGTTTCCCACCATTGTGGCTAACACGGGCCCTGGTTCGATTGCGGGTGTGCCCTCAATCAGTCTCCCGGGCTTGAACTCGGTTCACGGTCTACCTATCGGCATGTCTATTGAAGCCGCAGCGGGGACCGATCGATATTTGCTTAACGTTGCTCGTGCAATCGAACGCGTCACAGATTTTTTGTCTAAATTTGGCCGAAAATAGGAGGGATACATAACTACAAAGAGGTTAAGTCTCTCAAGGAATCTTGATGACATGAAAGAGCACTGTTTAGCTCGCAATAACGTCTGTCGTCGAGTTCCTACGGAGGAACACATATGCCGCCCATTTTCATGGAGCCGTTTCGAATTAAAGCGGTCGAACCTTTGGCATTTCCGACAGTCGAAGAACGGCAACTTGCCTTAACAAATGCCGGATATAACCTCTTTCGCATACCAGCCCGCCAGATCACCATTGACTTATTGACTGACTCAGGCACTGGCGCTATGTCAGCGAGCCAATGGGCCGCCATGATGAGCGGCGATGAATCTTATGCTGGGGCCCGATCCTTCGAACGGTTCGAATCAGTCGTTGGTGACCTCACCGGTTACCGAGAAGTCATACCCGTCCACCAAGGGCGCGCCGCCGAACGGCTCGTGTTTTCCTCACTGCTCGAACCCGGTGACATATCAGTGAGCAACACCCACTTCGACACCACCAGAGCAAATGTGGAACACGTGGGAGCACAAGCCATCGATATGGTGGTGAGCTCTGAGACCAACGAGCCATTGGAATTTGGCGGCGACCTGGATATCGACGCGGTGACCAAACTTTTGGAGAGCGAAGATGGCTCGCGCGTGCGCTGTGTGGTCCTGACCATCACAAACAACGCTGGCGGTGGACAGCCCGTCTCTATGGCCAATGTGCGAGCGGCACGCGCCTTGTGCGATCGGTTCAATGTTCCGCTGTGGCTCGATGCATCGCGGTTTGCCGAAAACGCCTATCTCGTCACCGAACGTGATCCGGACTACGCTCACCTGTCGCCGCGCGCCGTGGCCGAGGAGACTTTCCGGCTCGCGGACGGTTGCTGGGCAAGCTTGAAAAAAGACGCCATCGCCAACATGGGTGGAGTGATCGCCCTTCAAGATTCGGCGTTGGCTGAACGACTCCGTCAACTGCTCATCACGACTGAGGGATTCTCCACCTATGGCGGCTTGGCGGGCCGCGATCTGGAAGCCATCGCACAGGGACTCCTGGAAGTGACGGATACCGAATACTTGCGATACCGGGCTCAGGCCGCACGCTGGTTCGGCGCAGAGCTGGAGCAGGCTGGCTTGCCGGTACAAAATCCGACTGGGTGCCATGCGGTATATGTTGACGCCGCCGCGCTGTTGCCGCATATTCCCGTGCAGCATTTTCCTGGTCAGGCGCTAGCTTGTGCGCTGTATGAGCAAGCGGCCATTCGTACGTGCGAGCTGGGAACCTTGGCGTTTGGCGCGGTCGACCCGGCCGGCGGCCCAGACATCGCCGCCCCAAAGGAACTTGTTCGTTTCGCTCTGCCCCGGCGCGTCTACACGCGTAACCATCTTGAGTACGTCATTGAGGCAGCAGCGACAGTAGCCGCGAAATCAGAGGAATTGCCGGGTTATTCTATTGTGAGCCAGCCTTCGGCACTTCGGCATTTCTCAGCGCATCTCGCGCCGATTTCTGCCTAACGTTTTGGAGTGATGTCGATATGACGCAACACTCAACGGCTGAGGTCAGTTTTGTTTCCTTGCCTGTGAAAGCCATGATGGCGCTGGTACAAGAAGATTTGGATGGTGCCAGCGCTGAAACTGGTGTGCGGTTGACACAGTTTTTCCTGGAGGATGACGCTCTATGGCTGTGGCGCTACCGACTTAGTCAGCTCGCAGCCGATCCTCGGATCGAACCGTGGCTAGTGCGTATTGTGGCGCTTGACGCCGATGGCGCTGTAGTGGGGCACGGCGGATTTCATGGTGCCCCAGACGCTGACGGCATGGTCGAACTCGGATATGGCGTCGATCCAGCTCATAGACGCAAAGGCTATGCCAGGGCCATGTTGATTGAGCTGCTCTCGCGTGCCACTGCTGATCCCCAGATCAAGGTCGTGCGTGCCGCTATTCGGCCGGATAATGTTGCCTCGTTGGCAACTATTAACGGTTTCGGATTCACCCAAGTGGGCGAGCAGATCGATGAGATCGATGGGCTCGAACTTTTGTTTGAGCGGCCCGCTTAAATCGAGCGCTCAGAAGCGCAGGGTAGCCCCACATCCATCGGTCACTTTCTGGTCAGCGGGTATTTCCGTGAAGTTGCTATTGCTCAGTGTTGCCGCCCGCAGCAGCAGCGCGGGCGCTGGCATTTCAAATGCCGAATTGTCATCGAGCGGATGAGCCGAGGACGCGACCATCAGGGGCGAACGATCCGAGGACCATTTGCTAGGGCTCTGCGGGATATTCGCCGATAGCAATAGAGTTCCTACCCGTCCCTCAGCCAGGGCATCGGCGACGGTTGGGATGGAAGAGACGCCGCTTCCGGTGCCAATTGCCGATGCGTACTCTTGGAAAGCTTTGTTGTGCGCGCGTTGGGAGGCTGCGGCAAGCCCATCGTCCAACGACTTGCGCAAACTCGCTACCGCGTCCTGACCGCCCCGACCTCCTGAAATATCGACGATCTCGACATCGAGACCTTGCACGGCGGGTTGGTCACGAAGGGCGGCTGTCGCCTTATCGTCTCCGCCGACGAATACTACGGCGGCATCGACCGCGTTGACGGCGTCAACAATTTCCTCGGCCACGGCAGCGGCATTACGATCCCAGAGGTTCTGGGTTCGGCGATGGTAGGAAGCTTTTGAGGGTCCGCCAGTTTTTACTCGGGTGATGTGAAGTGTGCTGCCGTTGAAGGAGCGACTCAGCGTTGGGTCAAAGGCGCCGAGAGCATAGCCGTCGATCTCGGCGCCCTGCCGATCGATTGCGACGACAACGTAGGGGAGCTGGCGGTCTCGATCGAGAGCCGTTTCTAGTGCGTCGGCCACGGGTCCAGCGGTCGCTCTGTTGCGGGTAGGTGGTGCCGCGAGAGTGTGGACAGCCAATAGCTGGCCATCCGCCGCGAACAGCGCCTCGCCCTGCGCTCCGACGAGGTCGGGGGAGCCGCCTACCGCTTGTTCGATCGCGTTCAGCGTTGGGAGATCGGCGCCTTGATCCTGCAGATCCCGTTTGAGCCCCTGCCAGACGATTTCGATCCGCTTGTCCGCGTCTTGGTCTTCGCGGCTGGTATCCAAATGGACGGAGAGCACGGGACCGGGTACTTCGTACAGCGGCCGGAGAAACGAAAGTTCCATGACGTACTCCTCGACAAAACGGTCATTTATCGCCTTATCATGAACGAGGGGCACGTGAACTGTCGAACGAACGCTCCGTGAAAATGCGATCTAGTTGATTCGTCAATACATCACGACTTCGTATTGCGCACATGAGTACGCCAGCGGATTTCGTGCGGTTAGCTCGAAATGAGTCGCTCGATTCGCTCCAGAGTTTCTGCGCTAAGTCGCAGATCTGCGGCGGCGACATTTTCATCAAGGTGAGCGATGCTCGATGTGCCGGGGATTGGCAGGATTACCGGTGAACGGTGTAGAAGCCATGCGAGTGAGAGCTGAGTGTTCGTGGCCCCTAGTTCGCTGGCTAGGGCCGTGATATCGGCGTGTGCGCCTGATGCCTCGGCAACCGGGCGCCAAGGCAGGAAAGCGATAGCCGCGGCCTCGCACGCTTCGAGTACTGGCTCATGTGTTCGGTCGAACATGCTGTACCGGTTTTGGACGCTCGCTATCTCGACCGTCTGCCGCGCTTGCGCGAGTTGGTCGACGGTGACTTCGGATAGGCCGATTTTTGCTACCTTGCCGGCCTCTTGAGCTTGCCGCAATGCTCCCATTTGATCGGACAAGGGTATGTCGGAATCGATGCGGTGCAGCTGAAGCAGCTCTATGCTGTCCACTTTGAGCCGTGTGAGTGCGCGATCAATCTGCGCGTGCAAAACTTCCGGGCGTCCATTGATAGACATTTCATCGGCGCCGCTGGATCGCGTTATGCCGATCTTGGTAGTGATAAGCAGGTCTTCTGGATATGGATGCAGTGCATCCGCGAGAAGCTCCTCGTTTGCGCCCCAGCCGTACAGGTGGGCGGTGTCGATCAGGTTGATGCCTCGCTCGACTGCGTGCCGCGCCACCGTGATCGAGGCTTCGCGGGCTGACTCTGGTGACGTGGCTAGTCGCATGGCGCCAAAGCCGAGCCGTCGAACGCGGCGATCTCCGCCGATGAAAAATGTGCTGGATGGCATGAGGTACCCCTTGGCTCGAGCGCCAACAGTAACAGCAGCTTTTCGCCGAAGATCCTGGTCGCTTATGAGGTTGAGCCACATGGATGCAAAAAACTTAACGACTGGTCGGTCATATTGTGTGTTACGGTAGACCACGTGATTGATGGACGACTTCAACGGGGAGAGCGGACCCGTCTCGCTGTGCTCGACGCAGCTGTCGCGCTCGCTTCAGTAGAGGGGCTCGAAGGGTTTTCCCTGGCGAGGCTCGCTCAAAACCGAGGTGTGAGCAAAGCTGGACTGTTCGCCCACTGGCCAAGTAAGCAACAACTTCAGCTCGCAATCGTGGAGCGCGCACAAGAACAGTGGGTCGAGTTCATCGTTCAGCCCGCGCTAAAGGAATCCAGTGCTGTCCGTCAACTATGGGCGCTACACGAAAAACGGCTCGGTTTTTACGAGAAAGGTGTGCTCCCAGGAGGTTGTTTCTTCGCCACGGTGGGTGCGGAACTCGCCGATCGACCAGGCCCCATCAGTGATGCCATTGCCTCAGCCAACGAAAAATGGATGGATTTGCTTGTTGCCATTGCACGCCGAGCCATCAAAACGAGAGAACTTCGCGCAGAAACAAACCCCGAGCAACTCGGATTCGAGATCCAAGCGCTCGGCGAAGCCGTGATCGTCCACACTCATCTTCTTCATCGTGACCGTAGTTACCAATACGCCCGTCGTGCTGTTCTCGATCGGTTGCGGCATCTCTCTACAGACCCTCACATCCTTCCGGAGTCCTAATATGACCGAACCCACTCACCCCGGACACATTGAGTCAGTCCCGGTTCATTTCGAAGATCTTGACGCGATGGGCGTTGTGCACAACGGTCGCTACGTTCTGCTTCTAGAACGGGCGTTGTCCGCGTATTGGGCCGAACGTGGCTGGCCGTTTGACCCTTCTCGATCCCATTTCGCTGACATTGTCTTTGCGGTGAGGGAATTCACCATCACGTACCACGTACCGATCAACACGGTCGGCTTCGTCGCAGTGCATTTTTGGGTGGAGCGGCTGGGCACGAGCAGTGTGGTGTATGGCTTCCGAGTGATCTCGCAGGATCATACGGTCGTTCACGCGGAAGGGCGTCGTGCACAGGTCAAAATCGACCCGACCAATCTGCGTCCCGCTCCAATAGGGGACACACTTCGAGATGCCATAGCCCCACTGCGCACGAGCGCCCAATAAGGCGGACCATGGACACCGGGACATTCGGTGCACCGGTGATCTTCACGCCGAACTCACCACTCATCGATCCGGCGACCTTCCCGGAACCGTCGCTGCGCTAAACGCCAGCGGGCGTCGGCTCCAACCAGACCAGCGCATGCCGAGACCGCGCTAAGAGCGCGGTCAAGCGCAATCGTGCATGCTAGATAAGTGAGCGCTGACCTTCCCATCACCGACCGGCTAGCCCTAGCGGGCGCGGAATTGTCCGAGCGTTTCTCCCGCAGCTCTGGCCCCGGCGGTCAGGGCGTCAACACCACGGATAGCCGAGTCGAGTTGTCTTTCGATCTGGTGCGTTCACAAAGCCTGCCTCCTTGGCTTCGAGACCGAGCGATCACAGCGCTAGGAAGTCGCCTCGTGGACGGAGTCCTTACGGTGGCCGCTAGCGAACACCGCGCGCAACTCGCCAACCGCACCGCCGCGCGTGAGCGACTTGCGCGACTGATGCGGGACGCGATTGCGCCACCGGGAAAAATTCGACGGCCTACGAAGCCCTCGCGAGCCGCTAAAGAACGCCGCCTCCGGGATAAACGTCGACATGCGCTCCGAAAGCAACAACGTCGTTCAGATCCGCATAGCGACTGAACTAAACGAGCAATGGGCACATTGCCGGATCGATTAGCCTTTCACCCAGCCGGAGACACGCACTGTTCCATCCCCGGTGCCGCCGCCCTGACTTTGAGTAAGGAAATTGCCATCTAGGGTTGCGACGAGTTGAACGTTGCCAGAGCCGTGCTGAACAATGAGTTCCCACTCATGGCGCTTGTCATCGGCTGGCACATCTACGGATACCTCCCACGGCAAGACGGCTGAGGTGTCTTGCACGGTCTTGCCATCGAAGGTGTAGTTCAAGCTGTTGATGGGCGCATCCCCGGTCGCGGTTAAAACAAGAGCATGAGGCTCAACATTGGAAGACTTTCTCGCCCGCTTTGTAGCGGAGTCCGGAGCGTCATCGCCGCAACTGGTGAGCAGGACAGATAGAGCAACGATGCCCATTGTCAGTAAGCGCAAGGTATGCGGCATGACTTTCACTGTAACGAGTTCGCTGGTCAGCCATGCCAGATCGGCCCGAAAAGAATCCTGTTAGGCCTGATTACGTACAGAGCGCTCAGCCTGGGCTCGTTGATGGCTCATGGCGTAGATCATCAGGGCTGGTCGATAAAACCGGCTACTGGCGCCTGCTCTGTATCACAGAGGACTGGGGGACCCTGAGTTGTGCGGAACCGGCGCCAATCATGGTGTCGCTTGGCTCAACCGCCAGGATGGTGGGTGCTGGTTCGTACGACGTAGTCCCCGCATCCACATTGTGCGGGCATCACCGAGAGCGGCAATGGTGTGAGCGGCTATCTTCGGGCCTGGCCTCCTGGTGCAGCTGTAGGTAGTGCCAATCATGTCGCATGTGGTCACCGACCAAGGATCTCACTTTTAGACGCATTCCTCGATAAGCGTGATTGGCGGATTTCTGGGTGGGCTCAGCCCTATGATCGCTAACTCAGAAGTGCGGTCGCGATTCGGCGAATCCGCTTGAGCGCACGGAGATCTCATTGAATAGAACAGCAGTACGGCGCCAACGTGACCTCGTTGTCACCGACTTTTTCAAGGCGCAACAAAACCGGCCCGCCGATTTAGCCGATATAGATCTTGCGCAGCTTCCTTCTCACTTACGGGCTTTGCTGGTGACAGACAGCCAAGTGACCAGGTTTCTCGGCGCGGTGCGCCTCACGCCGATACTCGCCGATGTGCAAGCCTCCGACGTGGTGATGACAGAGCGAAACGCGGCCTGGCTTGACTCGTATGTCGGCCCCATCGTTCGTCGGCGCGTCGCTCTTCGTAGTGCTCTATCTGGGCAAGTGCACTGCTGGGCTCAAGCATTGCTCGCACAGAACCGGTTGTCTGAGTCGGTGCTCAGCGCTATTGATGAACACCCAAGCGGGTTAGGGGCTGCCCTCAATGAGCTGCGCCCCGAGAATCGCCGGGAATTGCTCTGGTTTGGTCAGGCGACGCAGCCATGTTGGCCGACAGAGGAGCATGACGGGCTCCCGCTGCTTTCGCGCGCTTATCGGATTTGGTTGGATGACAAACCCATCGCTTTCGTCGAGGAATCTTTCATCACCCCGCCGAGGTGACTGCAAAAGCGCCTGAGTTCATAACAATGAGGGCATCGGGCCGCGTGTTTTGTTGGCACATTGTGTGCCTAGTTCAACGACATGGACCGCGAAGTTGTGAACGCTTGATATCACTTGTCCGTTTCTTGAGCACGTGTCTTTATCATGCGCGGCCTAAGCGCGTCGACTAGCTGCACGCAGCCTTGACGTGTTGACTAATGTCGACACAATGACGGAGAGGTTTAACGGCTTATGGCTATGTCGACAAATAACGATTCGGGGGCGTTGGAACAAACAGCCCTGGATCTCGCGGCACTTGGCATCGTGTCCGCGAAACGCACCGACGAACGCCGCGCCCGGATCAATGTGGAGCCAGACCCAGTGACAGAACACGGACCCGCGCGAGTGATCGCGCTATGCAACCAAAAAGGTGGCGTAGGCAAAACCACCACCACGATCAACCTGGGCGCCGCTCTAGCTGAGTGTGGGCGTCGTGTGCTGCTTGTCGACTTTGATCCGCAAGGCGCACTGTCTGTAGGCCTTGGAGTGAATCCATATGACGTTGAGCTGACGCTTTATAACCTCATGATGCAGTCTGGCGTGAAGTTCGAAGACGTCCGTGTTAAAAGCAATGTTGCTGGCCTAGAGTTGCTTCCCAGCAACATCGATCTGTCGGCTGCTGAAGTCCAATTGGTCACTGAAGTTGCCCGCGAGCAGTCATTGGCTCGAGTGCTCAAGCCCGTCATGAATGACTACGACTACATCCTGATCGACTGCCAGCCTTCGCTCGGTCTGCTCACTATCAACGCGCTGACCGCCGCGCACGGCGTCATTGTTCCGCTGGAATGCGAATTCTTCAGTCTCCGTGGCCTGGCCATGCTCATCGACACAGTGGACAAAGTTCGAGATCGGCTTAACCCTGATCTTGAGCTTGATGGCATTCTGGCCACTATGTACGATGCCCGAACTGTCCATTGTCGGCAGGTGCTTTCTCGTGTCGTAGAAGCCTTTGGCGATAAGGTTTATGAGACAGTCATCTCTCGCACCGTAAAGTTCCCCGAAACCACGGTGGCCGGTGAACCCATCACTACATGGGCACCTGGTTCTGGGGGCGCCAAAGCGTATCGCGCACTTGCCAGGGAGGTTCTTGCCCCGTGAGACGTCAGGCCCGGCTCCCCGGGGCCGCAGAGTTGTTCCGCGTCACCTCCGAGCTGGCCACTGATGTTGCTGATCGGGTCGCTGACCGGGACCTTGGCACCCAACGTTCTACCGTTACGCCGCTTTCGGCGGCGCCATCCGCGCGTGGCCGCGCCCGCCCCTCCGGGGGCACCGGTCGGGTTAGACATGATGAAAAGATCACGGTCTACATCTCTGCCGCTGAGCTTCTGCATCTCGAGAAGTCCCGGCTCGCGTTGCGCGCGGACCATGACATCGTGGTCGACCGTGGCCGCATCGTGCGGGAAGCCATCGCACAGGCGCTGGCTGAATTTGACGATGCCGGCGCTGCTTGCACTCTCGTTCGACGGTTGCTAGCCGAGGAACCAGGACTGTAACGATGTTGTGGGCGCTGGGACAACCAGCGGCACTCGTGGGTCTTCTCCTGGCTTACTTTGGCGGTTTGATACTTCGTCGAACAGTGCACTATTTCGCTGAACCTCGTGGCGTGTATGGCGCATCGTGGGTCGAGCCCAGGCGAGATGTAGATCCATTTGGGGCCGTTGCCGCTGCCGTTGGCGGTGTTGGCTGGGGTAGGGCTCCGTCCGAACGCTGCCGCATATGGGGGGTCGTTGCGGCGCCATTGGTCATCATCGCGATTTCCATCGGGGTGTTGGGCGTGTATCAAGCGCTGGGTTACTCCAGTGTTCCGTTGGAGCTCGATAGTGGATCCGATGTGTTGCATGGTGCTCCTGGAGAGCCGGTGGAGCAATGTGTCCTCGCCTTCGGCGTAGGGTTGCTCGCATTCGGGCTGGTGGCGCTCATCCCCATTCCGCCACTAGACGGCTGGCGCATTCTCACCGCTCTGAATAAACGGCCTAGCCTAGGCTTTCAAAAAGCTGACTATTGGCTCGGCGAGCAGAACTTGGGCATCGCCATATTGCTCGCTTGTTTGCTACTACCGATTTTCAGAGGGTTGCCGGTGTTGTTGGCGCTGCTTGATCTGGTGATTACTCCCGTGTTGCGCGCGTGGGTCTAAAACGCACAGGGCTAGGCCCAGCTGGCTGAAACCAACGAGGCCTAGCATTGTGCGGGGCTGCGGCCGCATCCATCTCAGATTGAAATGCCTGCTGGCACGCATGAGGTAAGCGCGTCTGGATGTTCTAGGTCGATACTGTCCCGCTTGCTGACTGTTTTTCGTGGCCGCACAAACCAGGCTAATAGTCCCGCGATTGCCACGGTGACTCCGATGTTGACCAAGGTCGCGAGATGAATTCCGCTGAGCAGGGTTTCGGAAGACTCGCCCGGGCCACTCGATGAGGCGATGGCACTGAAGATTGGAATCCCCACGGTTATTCCAATTTGCTGACTCATAGATGCGATGCCCGTCGCAAGTCCCTGTTCACTGTCGGATACCTCTGAGGTAGCGGTAACCATAAAACCAACTATGACGGTGAGATTGACAAATAGTCCGGCGCTAAGTGCCACCAGTACCAAAACGATGCCGTGTGAGCTGTGGTCGGTGAACAAGAGCAGCGCCGTTGATGCCGCTTGGGCTAAGAACCCGCCTACTAGTGCACCGTAGCTGCCGAGTCGGCTAATGATTTTCGGGGCTAAGATCCCGCCTAGCACTCCGGCGCCACCAGTAATGCCGAAAATAAGTCCGGTGACCAGCGCTGAATACCCAAGAACATCCTGGAGATACAACGTCATTAAGAACACCATGGCGGTTGCCGTGGCGAATGCGAGTAGTCCTGCGAAGTTTCCCCAGCTTGTCGCGCGGCGGCTGAGCAATGACACTGGCACCAAGGGGTTGGGGCTGCGCTTTTCGATAGCCCAGAACGTCACCAACAACGTCACTCCACTGGCTATAGCGATCAACGCGAATGGTTCGCTCCAACCTTGAGCGCCGGCGGTGGTGATGCCATAGGTCAACGCAAGGAGCCCGCCGGTCACCGCGATAGCACCGGGTACATCGAGGGGAACGCGTTCGCCTCGGCTCTCTGTGAGTGCGAGGGGAGTGAGGATCATGATGGCTAGCGCGACGGGCACATTGATGAGAAATGCCCAGCGCCAGCTCAGTAAATCGGTGAGCAAGCCGCCAAATAGCGCGCCGGCGGTGAACCCGCCGGACAGGAGAGCGGCGTTGAGTCCTAGCGCTTTTCGTCGCATTGGGCCTTGTGCGAATGACGTGGTGAGTAGTGCCAGGCCGGCGGGTAGTGCGATCGCGGTCGCCACTCCTTGGAGAATGCGAGCGACCAACAGCACAGTGGAAGATGCCGCGATGCCGCCTAATAGTGAGGACAGCACCAGCAGGCCGAGGCCAATGAGGAATAGGCGACGACGACCGAATAGGTCGGCTACGCGCCCAAAAAGCAAGGTAAGGCCGGCTGCAGGCAGTGCGAACCCGGTGGCGACCCACTGTAAGTCGTCGACGCTAAACCTGAGCCCTTCCCCAATGGCTGGGAGCGCGACATTGAGAATTGAGAAGTCCACGGCGAGCATGAATTGCGCGGCTAAGAGCAGGGTGAGTACGAGTTTCTGGCGCGGGGTCATGCACTGGTCAAGCGTGTGTGAAGACATGGGCATTCCTTAAGGGGACGCGAGTTCCGTTAATGGCTGAACGGTATCACAATCCTGACGCTTAATGAAACCATGATCCCGTTAGGTTCTCGAGCTGTACTTTCGTTCACTTGGGTTACGAGCTTTTAATGACCGTTCAGCCCGAAGAGGGCCAACCTCGCGATATGTCACGGAAACGTAAACTGTGGGTATGAGTGAACCCCTGTGGCGGCAGCCGACACCGGAGCAACGGCGAGCGGCTGAACGTGAAGCTCTACGTGGCTTGCAGCCCCCGCCCTTCCAAGGCGCCGAGGCGTTGCGCATGTTGGTAGACGCCATGCGCGACCTGGGGTTTCCCGAGATCAAACCTGTCCATCTGGTCGCTCATATCCGCGAGCTAGAAAATTCCGGAGACCACACTTTCTCCGGTTTACTCTTAGCTGAGGAAAAACCGACCGCCAATACAAGATCTGAGGACTTCGAAAAAATCGCGCGAGCGATAGAACGCGATTATTGGCCACAGCGCACCCAAAACCTGCCGATTCTCATGTCGGCTCGCGAACTCATTCGTTGGCTCGTTGAAAGTGGAAACCTGCAGCCAGGGGATCAGGTCCCCTCCGCGAAAGCGTTAAGTCAGCTCACCAAGGAAATCTCTGGGAACACATCGCAGCTCAGCGTCTATGCCTTTCGGCGCGCGGCTGCTTGGCTGGCGCGCAACGAGTGCTTAACAGATCCCATTTCTCGCGTGGCGGGAAGAGCCGCCCGGCCACGGTTTGTCGCTCATGACGCACAGACACAAGCAATCCACCAAGGTTGGGATCCGCGCGCCCGAAAGCTTTATGCGCTGATCCGAGAGAAGAAAGAGCTAAAGCCCGGTTCCATACTCACTCCCGAAGCTGTTGAAGAACTATTAACGGGTGATGGTGAAACGCCCGAGAAAATAGAGATCACTGGAATCATCACGTATCTAACCCAAAGCGGAACTCTCGTCCCATCTGGCCAGAGTGGCTATCTCATCACCAATGAAGATATTCCGATTGAGGAGCAGCGAAGAGAAGCTCGGCCCGACCCCGCTGTTGAACAGGGAACTAACGTTGGGCTCGCTATGCGCGAGGCGGAAGCCAAAATTGCTGAGACCGACGATCTTTCGGGTTTCACCCGTACAAGCATTGCCACGGCGTCTCTGCTAGCTGCGATACGAGAGGACCTGGCGAAAGATACGCCGCTGCTTGGTCCTGGAAAATGGCTCGGGTCGATCGTCACAATCGCCTCTGCCTACGGCATTTCGCATGACACGTTTAGACGAGTATTGCGATCTCTGGAAGACTATCTAGACCCACGAGAAATCAGACAAGGGTCACAACGTTGGGAAGCCGCCCATCTAAGACCTGATCTAACCCTGAGCGAACTTCCAACTCCACAAGAGCTCCTGAAAATCAAATCGGGGACTCGCCCAGAAGCTCCGATCGACATCTTGCCGCTCGCCACAGGTGAAGCATTACTCAAGCTGCCTGACGATGGCAATCTGGACATTGCGCAAGCAATCCAACAGGTGTACATCCCCGGAAAAACTCCGGGCCTAAATGTGGAATATCGCACCCGCGAATTCTTGCGTTGGTTAGTGGAAAGTGGCCTCATTCCAGAAGAGAAGCCTCTGCCACCGATGCCGACCTTGTTGGATTATTTAGGTGATCCAGAAATTAGCGTGGAGTGGGCCGATGCGGTGGCGTTTCATCTCATCAAACAAGAAGAGCTTTTGTATTTCGGTGGCCGGGATCTGTTCGCTGAAGCCGGAAAACAGCAGAGTTTCTATCCGGGCATGGAGCCCGAAGCCCGAATAGTCCACGACAAGATTCGCGGCTTAGGCAAGGCACAAGCGCGTCGAAATTTTGAGCCGGGGCGCCAGGTCCATAGCAAGCATCTGTTGGCAGAGACTAGTCGTCCAATGTCTTTGGACGGCCAAGGTGCCGTGTTGGCTTGCCTCAAACACTGCGGCACCGTTGCTGAGGCGGGAGCGATCTTGGTCGTCACTGAGCAAGACGGCACTTATGTGGCGGCCATACGGGACATTGAAATCGATCGGGCAGTTGCCGCCTTGCTAAGGGGGCGAGCCGCGTTAACGGAACTACCCCCAGACCCAGCTCCGCGGATTGCGGCAAGCCTCAAAGCCGCTGTCGATCAAGGATGGCTCGCCGATGGGGAATGCCTGGGTTCGGTCAAAAGACTCGCTGACGCATTAGGTCGTGCCCCGAGCACACTGAGAACGGCTATTGGAATCGCTGAAGAGGAGGGGTACTTGCGCTCAAAGTCAGTTAGAAATGAGCATCGACTTTATGCAGTGAATCCGAGCACCCATTTGTCTTCTGGTGCCATGAAGTCTCGGCCCAGTCCACCACGCTAATTCCCTAGGGCATCGATCGAGCGGGTGCTGACTGTCTCGCCGCAAAACATGATGAGGTCCTAGCCGAATGTTTCGGCTAGGACCTCATCATGCATGCCCAGCAATCGATCTAGCCCAAGTGCGCGGCTGGCGCTGTCTCGGACTGCACCCCAGGCTTGGGCCGCGGGGTGTTCATCATCGCGGCCACGATGGTCGCTGCTGCCACCAGGATGATTGCGCCCCAAGTGAAGGACTCAGTGAAACCTTCAACGAGGCTTTGTTTCATGATTTGTGGTGACTTCACTATTTGGCGAGCCAGATAGTCGGTGCTTGCGGTTGCTGCGATGGTGTTGAGCAGCGCGGTCCCAATCGATCCACCGATTTGTTGGGCCGTGTTAGCGGTCGCCGCTGCTACTCCGGCTTCGCTGCTGGCTACACCATGGGTCGCGTAGTTCATGGCGGGTGCCATCACCAGTCCCATCCCAAAACCGACGAGCAACTCCGCAGGAAGGATGAGCGCGACGTAGGAGCTCGTGGCCTCTAGCTGCGTGAGCCAAGCCATTCCCGCGCCGGAGATGAGCAACCCGGGGACGATGAGCAGGCGTGGTGCCACTTTAGGGATGAGCCGGGAAGAAATTCCGCCAGCGGATACCAATACGGCGGCGGTCATTGGCAAAAACGCGAGCCCGGTTTTTACCGGCGAATAGCTCATGACCACCTGCATGTAGTAGGTAAGGAACAAGAACATCGCGAACATGCCAACGACTGCCAAACCTATGGCGAGGTATGCGCTGCCTCGGGTGCGGTCGAGCACTATGGACAATGGGAGAAGTGGCTGAGAGACCCGGCCTTGCACTAGGGCGAAAATGATCAATAGGGTCACTCCGCTGACCAATAGCGCGATTACTTTCGTGGAATCCCAGCCATCGGCCTCGGCTTCACTGCAGCCATAGACGATCGCAACCAAACCGCTCACGGCGAGTAGCACGCCAGGAATGTCGAATCGAACGCCGGTGCGAGCGCGCTCATCGTGGGGAAGGACGTACCAACTGAACAGCGCGAGGATGGCAATGGGCACATTCACGTACAGGCACCATCTCCAGTCGAGGTGTTCGGTCAAGAATCCACCGAGCACGAGCCCAATGGCGCCACCCCCGGCCGCGATTGCCCCGAACACACCGAATGCTTTCGCGCGTTCTTTCGGTTGGGTGAAATTGATGGTTAGCAAGCTCAGCGCGGTGGGCGCCAAGAGTGCGGCGAATATTCCTTGGGCCGCCCGTGCGGCCAGCAATGTTTCAAAATTGGGGGCGGCTCCGCCGAGTGCGGATGCGCCAGCGAAACCAATCAGTCCGATCAGGAACGCACGTCGTCGACCGGTGTAGTCGGCGATGCGGCCGCCGAGAAGCAGGAGGCTACCGAAGGCCAATGTGTAAGCGGTGACGACCCACTGCCGGTTGCCGTCGCTGATGTCGAGATCTTGTTGGGCGGTTGGCAGCGCGATGTTCACGACGGTGATGTCCAGCACGATCATTAATTGGGCGAGTCCAATAAATGCTAGTGCCAGCCAGCGACGCGGATTGGGTGCGGAAGTTGAGGTGTCGGGAGCTTCGCTCATCAGAGTAGACATGACGTGGCCTTTCTATCTGGCTGCCGAGGATTCGGCGAGGATCTGGTCGCGGATGGCGATGAACTCTTCGGCGCTGAGTTTTGGTCCAGGGAGCTTGGTCGTGTTGGCGATCCCCATGCCGTCGAGGTAGAGATCGAGCTGTCGGTGGGCGAGTGCCGCATCATTGGGAAAGCGTTCTCCGGCCAGCGGTCTTGAGAGGCGAACGATCATGGGTGCGATGTCACCAACGACGATGTCGGGCCGTACTTGGCCGCTCTCGATGCCGTTGTTCAGTAGTTGTTGCACGTTTGCGATGGCATTGCGGCTAGCCACATCGAGCTCTCCTTCCAGGGCGATGTACCCGATCAGGATCGGCATGATGACGCCGATCTTGAGGTCCAGTGCGGCGTGCGCGAACGAACGTAGGGCGGCGTACGGCTCCTTTGACATACCTTCGCTTTTTGCGACCTCACCGAGTGTCGTGAGGATTTCGATGGCTACGGCCCGAATGAGGTCGGTCCGCTCGGGAAATCGTCGATACAAAGTCGCGATGCCTACCCCGGCTCGACGAGCGATTTCTTCCAAGGGAGCTTCAGTGCCTTGTTCGGTGAAGACTTCACGGGCGGCGTGCAAGATTTGTGCGCGATTTCGCTGGGCGTCGGCGCGGAGCGGAGGACTTGGCATGAGAGGAACCAATCGATATCTGGAGGAAGATCCTCCGGTTGACTCTTTAGACCGTAGCACAAGTGGAGGAAAAAGCTCCACTTGTTAGCCAGATAAGTTTTAGAAACGTCCTCAGCCCAGGTGCACGGCTCAAACAGCCAGGTGAGCTACGGTCAACACGTGACCACCGAAGCCGCGCTCGAACCCACCTCCACCCCAGAGGAAACAAATCCACACCGCCGCGCCAGCTTCCAAGTCCGACTTACCAACTTCGAAGGCCCCTTCGATCTACTTCTTCAGCTCATCCACCAACACAAGCTCGACGTGACCGAAGTGGCGCTGCATCAGGTCACCGATGACTTCATCGCGCACATACGCGAACTCGGATCCACCTGGGATCTTGATCAAGCAACCGAATTTCTCCTCATCGCCGCTACCTTGCTCGATCTCAAAGCCGTGCGGCTATTGCCCTCGGCCGAAGTTGAAGACGAAGAAGATCTGGCACTACTGGAAGCCCGAGACCTGCTGTTCGCGCGACTTTTGCAATACCGGGCCTATAAGCAAATCGCCCGGCTCGTCGCCGAAAAGATCGCCGCCGCTGGGCGGCGTTATCCCCGTGATGTGTCGATGGAACCGCGATTTACCGAGCTCATGCCCGAAGTATTGCTAGGTATTGGGCTGGACCGTTTTGTTCTTCTCGCCGAAAGAGCGCTCACTCCGCGTCAACCACCCACGGTCTCCATAGACCACATTCACGCCTCAAAGGTCAGCGTGCGCGAACATGCCGCTATCTTGCGCGATCGTCTTACCCGCAACGGCAACAGCACATTTCGCGCGCTCTGTTCAGATTGTGAAAACACCCTGGAAGTCGTGGCCCGCTTCCTGGCCTTGCTCGAGCTATACCGTGAGGGAGTGCTCGGCTTTGAGCAGGTGGAAGCGCTGGGAGAGTTGCACGTTCGCTGGGTCGGCGGAGACAGTGATGAACCGATCGAGATTGACGAATACTCCGGTAGTCCGGTGACCGATGATGAGGAAAGCACGCTATGAGCGCTGAATTGGCCGATGAGAAAACCTCGAGCGCATACGAACAATTGCGACCAGCCCTCGAAGCCATTTTGCTCGTCGTCGACGAGCCAGTGACCGAGCAGGTGCTGGCCCAGGTTCTTGAAGCACCGCAAGCTGACATCAGTGAAGCCGTGGTCCGGTTGGCGGACGAATACACCCAAGAACAGCGAGGCTTCGAACTCCGTAATGTCGCCGGCGGTTGGCGGATATACACCCGTGAGCAATATGCGCCATATGTGGAGCGATTTGTGCTCGACGGGCAGCAAACCCGGCTCACGCAAGCGGCGCTCGAAACACTCGCGGTGGTGGCCTACCGGCAGCCCGTCACTCGCGCCAGGATCTCCGGAATCCGTGGGGTTAACTGCGATGGTGTGATGCGCACGCTGCTCGCCCGTGGGCTCGTGGAAGAATGTGGTTCAGATAATGGCGGTGGTTACCTCTACCAGACGACTCCGCTGTTTTTGGAAAAGTTGGGGTTGGGCTCAATAAACGAGCTACCACCCATCGCACCCCTTATGCCCGATACGGACGCAGTGGACGATGTCATCGCCGGAGACTAACGAAACAAACCCAGGCCAGCGCCTGCAAAAAGTGCTGGCCTCAGCAGGAGTCGGATCCCGACGTAGCTGTGAAGACCTCATATTTCATGGACGAGTAAGCGTCAACGGGCAAGTAGTGGACCGCATGGGAATGCGTGTCGACCCCGCCGTGGATGTTATCCACGTAGATGGAGCCCGCATCATTTTTGATGACTCCCTGGTTTACCTCGCGCTCAACAAGCCCCGTGGTGTCGTCAGCACCATGAACGACGACAGGGGCCGCACCGCACTGGCCAGTTTCGTCACCGATATTGACGCACGAGTTTTCCACGTGGGTCGGCTCGACTATGACTCAGAAGGCCTATTGCTGCTAATGAACGATGGTGAACTCGCGCACCGACTCGCTCACCCATCGTTCGAAATCACGAAAAAATACGTGTGTGAAGTGCCTGGCCCGGTGTGGCCTCGAATAGGCAAGCAGCTATTAGAAGGTGTGGAACTCGAAGACGGTATCGCGAAAGCCGACCAATTCCGCACCATCGAACAATTCGGCGAACGAGCCATGGTGGAAATCACCCTGCACTCCGGCAAGAACCGCATTGTGCGCCGCATGCTCGCCGCTGTTGGATACCCCGTGAAGCGGCTCATCCGTAAAGAAGTCGGGCCTATCAAGCTGGAGCGCCTCAAGCCAGGCGCCGTGCGGCGGCTCACCATGGAAGAAGTCGGCCAACTGTACAAAGCCGTCGGGCTGTAGGGAGTGTCATGATCATCGCAATCGATGGCCCGTCGGGGTCTGGAAAATCCACCACCTCACGCCGGGTGGCCAGCGCTCTGGGTGCCCAATATTTGGACACCGGGGCGATGTACCGGGCGCTGACCTGGGCAGTTCTGGACACTGGCGTTGCTCCGGCCGATGCCGCCGAGCTGCTGCACAAAGTTGAAATCCAAAGCGGCACTGACCCGTCCGCACCCACTATCGCCGTGAGCGGACGTGGGGTAGATGTGGAAATTCGTGGAGATGACGTCACCTCCAACGTCAGCGCGGTCGCCGCTGTTCCGGCAGTGCGGCAAGCGTTGGTCGCACAACAGCGACGCATCATCAGCGAAGCCGGCGAACATATTGTTGTCGAAGGACGCGACATAGGTACTGTCGTCGCTCCGAAAGCGGACTTGAAGGTTTTTCTCACCGCCTCCCAAAATGCCCGTGCGGAGCGCCGCAGCGCCGAACTCGCCGCCGGAACAGTGCAGGACACCCAAGAAAAGCTTGCTCAACGTGACGCATTGGACTCTGGTCGGGCCACTGACCCATTGCGGGCCGCACAAGATGCGGTCATTGTTGATTCCACCGCAATGAATATTGATGAGGTAGTCGCGCATGTGCTTGCGTTGGCAGCCGCAGCCCAGGAGCGCAAATAATGGACCCAATTGTTGCCGTTGTCGGTCGACCCAATGTCGGGAAATCTACATTGGTCAACCGAATTTTGTCGCGGCGTGAGGCCGTGGTCCAGGATGTGCCAGGAGTCACTAGGGACCGCATCGCCTACGACGCGAACTGGAATGGACGCCGATTCACCCTCGTGGACACTGGCGGCTGGGAGCCAGACGCCACGGGGCGTGCCGCCAGTATCGCCGCGCAGGCCGAATACGCGATGCAAACCGCCGACGCCGTGTTGCTCGTGGTGGACGCCTTGACCGGTGCCACCGAAACCGACACCGCGGTGGCCCGGGTGTTGCAGCGCGGTGGGAAGCCCGTTTTGTTGGTCGCTAACAAGGTTGACGATCAACGTGGCGAATCCGACGCATCGGAGTTGTGGTCACTTGGACTGGGCCAGCCCTATCCAGTGTCCGCGCTGCATGGGCGCGGTTCTGGCGATCTATTGGACGCCGTCCTCGCCGCGCTGCAAGATGTCCCGCTTGAGCGTGAAGAGGAAGTCGGCGGGCCACGCCGGGTCGCACTAGTCGGGCGTCCCAACGTGGGCAAATCAAGCTTGTTGAACAAGCTTTCCAAGCATGAGCGGGCTGTGGTTGACTCGGTCGCTGGCACAACTGTCGACCCGGTCGACTCGCTGGTTGACATTGGTGATGAAACCTGGCGGCTCGTCGACACAGCTGGGCTCCGCAAGCGTGTGCGTCAGGCGACGGGTGCGGAATACTTCGCCAGTTTGCGAACGTCGGCGGCCTTGGAAGCCGCTGAGGTGGGCGTGGTGCTATTTGACTCCACCCAAGTCATCAGCGACCAAGACCTGCGGGTTGTCAATATGGTGATTGATGCCGGGCGCGCCCTGGTATTGGCGTTCAACAAGTGGGACCTCATAGATGAGGATCGACGCGATCAACTCGAGAAGGAAATTGACCGCGACCTAGCGCACGTGAAGTGGGCGCCTCGAGTGAACATCTCCGCATTGACGGGCCGTGCCACCGATCGCCTGGCGCCAGCGATGCGCACCGCTTTGGCGAGTTGGGATCAGCGGCTGCCCACTGGTCAGCTCAACACCTGGCTTAAGGACCTGGTCGCGGCGCACCCGCACCCGATGCGCGGTGGTCGGCAGGCACGCATTTTGTTCGCGACGCAGGCCGACATTCGCCCACCGAAGTTCGTGTTCTTTACCAGTGGGTTCCTGGAGGAGTCGTACCGGCGTTTCCTGGAGCGTCGTCTGCGGGAAGATTTCGGATTCGCCGGATCACCTATCGATATTTCGATGAAGATCCGTGAGAAACGCAAACGCAAGTAGTCACTGACGGAAGTCTTTGGGCAGATCTTGTTCTGCCCAAATGCACTTCCCACCTGGTGTGTATCGGGTACCCCACCGCTTGGTCATGATCGCGACGAGCTGCAAACCGCGCCCGTTTTCGTCCATCACAGACGCGTGACGGATACGCGGTGTCGCTTCGCTGCCGTCTTTGACTTCGCAGGTCAAAGTGGTGTTAAGAATGAGACGCAGGCCAATTGGGCCGGTGGCATGGCGGATCACGTTGCCGACCAGTTCACTGGCGACCAGTTCAGTGCTGGTGATGAGTTCTTCCAAATGCCACCGTGTGAGCTGCTCGCGGACAAGTCGGCGGGCTTGGCCGGCGGCGACGGGCTCGTCAGGCAGTTGCCAGCTAATCACGTCTGATTCGGGAAGAACGTGGGTGCGTACGGCCAACAGCGCGGCGTCGTCTCGTTCGTGCCCGTCACTCATGTCGGGCACGACTCCGGTAATGGTGTCGCACAATTTTTCGAGGTGCGCCATTTCGAGCTCGGGATTGCTGTTGAATACGCCCGCTTCGATGACGGCGTTGAGTGTTTCGGCGAGGCTGTCCATGCCTCGCTTCATGTCTCCGTTGACCGACTCGACAAGTCCGTCGGTGTACATGATGAGCGTGCTACCCGGAGGTAGTTGGAGTTCGGTGATTTCGTAGGGCTGTTGGGCAACTCCGAGCGGTAGGCCCGGCGTGATTTTCGGATAGGTCACGGTTCCATCTGGATAGGCGACGGCTGGCGCTGGGTGTCCGGCGCTGGCGATGCTGCATGTGCCAGTGGTTGAGTCGTAAATGGCATACAAGCAGGTGGCATAGCGGTCGGTTTCGAAGCTGGAGGCGACGTCATTGATATGGGCGAGTAGCTCGTTGGGGGGATAGTCCATTCCAGCGATGGTGGCGACAGCCGCCCTTATTCGTCCCATGGTGATGGCTTCGTTCAGGCCGTGCCCGAGCACGTCACCGATAACCAGAGCCACGCGGCCGGCTGAAAGTGGGATGGTGTCGTACCAGTCTCCGCCGACGTTGGAGCTTCCGCCGGCGGGTAGGTATCGTGCGGCGGCGGTGACGGCGGACAAGGTGGGCAGTGCATGTGGGAGCAGGCCGCGTTGTAGTTGTTGAGCTTTGTTGTGTGCTTCGTCGTACAGCCTGGCGCGTTCCAGGGCTTGGGCTGACATTCCACTGAGGGCGATGAGGAGAGTTTTTTCATCGTTCGTGAATTCCCGAGAGGTGGGAAAGGAAATGACGAGATGCCCCGCGTATTTGCCGCCGGAGAGCATGGGCAGGAAGGCCCAGGCGTTCATTCCGCTGTCCCGTGCCATGTCGGCCATTTTGGGATAGCGGCAGGTCAGTTCGTAGAGCGATGGAACAAATTCAGCGGTGTCTTTACTGCGTGGCCATCCTGTTGCTTCGGTAATCGAGTCTCCGAGATCGTTCAAGATGATTTCGAGTTCTTCGGAGTAGCCGATCATGGCGATTGGTCGGATACTTCCGCTGCTGAATACGGGCATGACCATGCCGCTGGCGCCCAATGGACGTAGCCCGTGCTCGCTGATGGCATCTATTACTTCATTAATCTGCAGTGCTTGGGCTAGGGCGACGGTGAGATGACCGAGTTGATCGGCGCGTTGCGCGGCCGCGTTTTCTTGTTGGCGTTCTTCGGTGACGTCGGTGGCATAGATGGTGGCTCCCGGCTTCACTGGGACTAGCCGGAGGTGAAAAATTCGGTCTTCAACGGTCATGTCGGCGCTGGTGGGCTTCCCGGTGAGGACAGCGTCACGGAATTGTTGCGCGAATTGAGGTGTGCTTGGGATAACGTTCCACAGCGAGTTTCCGAGCACGGTGGTGGAAAATAGTCGTTCGGCGGGCGCGTTGGCGTAGACCACGTTCCAGTTTTCGTCCAATACGAGAAATGCGTCGGACATGTATTGCAGAACTTGGACAGCGGAATTTTGGGCGAGCTTTGTTTCTGTTTTGTCCCAACCTGTGCCGATCATCCGCATGGGGGTGCCGTCTTGGGCGTATGTTGGGTGGCCGCGCAATTCCACCCAGTGAACGCGTCCTTCTTTATCAACTACTCGATACTCCAACGAATACACACTTCGCGTAGCGATGGAGTGTTCGATCGCCTTGAGTACACCCGGTAGGTCGTCGGGGTGCACGCGCGACATCCAGGTTTCTACCTGTCCGTCCCATTCTTCGGGCGAGACGCCGCTGACGTGGTGGACAAGTTTTTGTGCACCGGCGTCCAAGATCAGTTCATTCGTGACGAGATTCCAGTCCCAGGTTGCCACGCCAATTGTGCTCATGGCCTGTTCTAGTGGTGAGCCGGATGCTTCTTGCCACCATGCGGGGGTGATATTCGATAGCGGGGGCGCCATTTGGTCGAGACATATAGCGGCCCGATGTGCGAGTTGGGTCAGGAAGTTCAGATCTTTATCTGAGATTTTTTCTTGCGCACTCAGTACGGATAGAACAGCGTGGAGTTTATCCCCATTTTCAATGGGGATTGAGACTATGAGCGTGTCCTGCTGATCAGAAGAGTGCGGGTCTGCTCCGAATTGAGTCCTGTCCTGGGCTGGGCGATGCTCTTGCGCGGCCCGGACGGGGGCTATAGAAGGTTCGTCGAGCCTTAGCTGTTCCCAGCCTTGTGCGGAGCTTCGGGGAAAACCACTCATCGCACCGAGTCGCAAGCTGTCGCCCTGTGGTAGATGCACCATGGCACCTAGGCCGTTCACGGCCGCCGCCGCTTGTTGGGCAGCCAGACGCAAGACCTCGGTCTGGTTGAGTCCTTCACTGCCTGGAGCGAAGAGCTGTAGCCGCCGAGTTTGTTCTGCTTCGCGCAATGTGGGACCCACATTCCCTCCACATGCGTCCTGGGGAGCTGAGCTGCGCCACTACCAACGTACATGAACTTGCAGGTCAACTGCATGCTCGATAATACGCAAAAGCTATAAATTTATTATGTCGTCATTTTTCCCATTAGCCACACTGATTACACGGCTTGTCAACGGAAATAAGGAATTCTTTGTTGGTGGGTGTTACTGAGGCAAATTATCGTGACGAAAGCTAGGACGACGCGTGCGCGTCAAGGAAAATAATGTCGCTGCGACGATTGCTCTGGTGTGACTAGGTTCAATGATTTCGTCGATTGACAGCCGAGACGCCGCCACCAGCGGATCCATCACGGTGGACTGATAATCAGCTAAGAGTTCATGTCTTCGGGAAGGGTCCGCGGTGAGCTCACGCCGATGAATGACATCAATCGCACCCTCTGCACCCATAACCGCGATATGTGAATGAGGCCAAGCGAATACCGCATCCGCGCCTAACGATTTAGAGTTCATGACGATGTAGGCACCGCCAAAAGCTTTACGGAGAATAACTGTAATTCGGGGAACTCGTGCTTCTGCGAACGCGTACAACAATTTTGCCCCACGCCTTATGACTCCACCCGATTCTTCTTTTGTGCCAGGTAGAAATCCAGGAGTGTCCACGAGCGTTATTAACGGCAGTCCAAACGCATCGCACATACGAACGAAGCGAGCACCTTTCTCAGATGCCGCGCTATTTAACGTGCCGGCGAGCGCTTGTGGTTGATTGGCAATTATTCCAACCGGTTGACCTTCCATCCGCGCGAATCCAATTACCAAATTACGCGCGTACTTTGGCTGCAGTTCGAGAAAACTATCCAGGTCTACAATGCCACCTATAGCCCCGCGCACATCGTATGGCTTACGAAAATTGTGCGGAATATCCGCCAGGGTCCCCGCGGGAGCTGGTGCGGAAAACGGAGCGGACTCACTGGCTGAGCTAGGCAAATAGGAAAGTACTTGTCTCGCTAATCGCAGTGCGTCCTCCGCGTCGGAGGCCACCAAATGTGCGACCCCCGACTGCTGCGAATGTACGACTGGGCCTCCCAGCTCAGCTGCCGTGACATTCTCATTTGTCACGGCCCTAACCACCTTGGGTCCGGTGACAAACATGTGTGCGCGGTCTTTTGCCATGATGACTATGTCCGTTAACGCGGGGGAGTAAACAGCTCCTCCAGCACATGGCCCTAATACGACACTGATCTGCGGAACCCGTCCGGACAGCCGCACATTGGCGCGAAATATAGTGCCGTAACCGTCGAGTGCGGCGACTCCCTCCTGAATTCGGGCACCCCCGGAGTCGATGAGGCCAATAATCGGCATGAGGCCTCGCTCGGCATGTTCCATAACGCGTACGATTTTCTGTGCGTGAATTTCGCCAAGCGAACCGCCAAGAACCCCCGGATCCTGGCTGAATAGAGCGACGGGACGTTCATCAATATTTGCTATTCCCGTAACCACTCCGTCTCCGCGGGGACGTTTTTTGTCCAGCCCAAATGCCGTGGCTCGATGTTGCGCTTGGCTGCCGAATTCCACGAAACTTCCTGGGTCAACCAGGTGTGCAATGCGATGTTTCGCACCAGGAAAAGCGTGCGCCTCTTGGTTTCGTTTGGATGGACCAGGCGGGCGTAATGGTTCAATCGACACTCATTCACCCCGTTCTGATGCGGAACTTTGAGTTTGCGCTTCTTAAATTCGATTAGCAACGGGGTGGAACGAATCAATTTTCGGGCACCTGTCTCAAGGTGGAACATTGCGAACAGGGCGAGCAATGCGAGCACATCCCGCTATCTCCCATTTGTGTGGGTGAATATAAAACGGTCCATATTCGCATGATCTAATTCAGTGGTTTATCGCTATTGTGTTGACCGTACGGGGCAGAAAAGCGGCCGGAATTAATGCGAGTGCAGTGATAAGTGCCAACACTTGGAGCGCTGAACTCATCGATGCGTTTGTCGAACCTAGCCCCGAAAGCATCACGTTGGTCGCTACGGCGATGCCAATCGTGGGACCGATGTTCATCGCTGTTTGCTTGATGCCGCCCACCACACCTGCATGTCCAGGTGGCGCGTCCCCAACGACAGTTCCGGTTGCGGTCACCATTATCGCGGCGAAACCCAAGCCAAGCAGTGCGAGAGAGACATGGCTCATTACCCGACCATGCGAAGGAACCAGCGTCGACAGACCGGCTATGCCGCAGATGGCTAAACCCACGCCAATGGTCGCCGCTAGCCGCGGCCCATAGCGACGAGCAGCCTTGTTCGCCAGCGGGGCGCCTAACACCATGAGTGCCGTAAGTGGCAGCACGCTCATTCCGGTGTCGAGCGGGCCAAGGCCGACGACATCTTGGAAAAAGAACGTGGAAACGAACAGCGCACCAAACATTCCCGCGGTGGTCATCAGCAAAAGCAGCATTGAAGCCATGACGGGTACAGATAGTGCGACAGCCCGGGCCACGATGGGGTCAGCGGCACGGCGTTCGTGAAAAACAAAAGCTACGGCGAGCGCCGTACAACCACCCCACCCCAGCAGCGTCGGCGTAGTAGTCCAGCCCTGACCTGGAACACGCACCAAGGTGTGCACCAATATCGCTAAAGTGCCCGCCAAGAGAGTCGAGCCCAAAAGATTGAGCTGCTTGGGGTGTGTTGTAGAAAGGGTCGGAATGCTCAAGAACGCGGCACATGCGGCGATAGCTAGCGCGATTGGAATATTCATGACGAACACTGCCCGCCACTCAAAATGCGCGATAAGTATGCCGCCGAGCACCGGGCCGACCGCTGCGGCGAGCCCAATCGCGCTGGTGCGAATAGCGATGGGAGTGCCGAGCCGGTCCGCGGGGTAGACCAGCCTCAGCATCGCCAAAGTCGCCGGTTGTAAGAGCGCGCCGAATATACCTTGCACACCACGTAATGCGATTACCCACCCGATCCCGGGCGCGAATGCGATTGCCGCTGCGGCGGCCGCGAAGCCAAGGCTTCCGACTACAAGTAGCCGCAGGTGCCCGTAACGGTCGCCGACGCGTCCGGCGATCACCAGGAACGCGGCAACGGCCACAAGATAGGCGGTGCTGCTCCACTGCACTTCAGCAACGCTCGCATGAAGATCTCGACGCATTTCCGGTTGCGCTACCAGCAGTATGGTCCCGTCTAGCGCAACAAGAGCCGCGCCAGTAATGGAAGCGGCGAGGGTGAGTCGTTGGTGGACCTTTTCGTTCATGAACCCACTGGTCCGAGGTGCGAGTCAATCGTGGTGTCGATGAGCTGGATCAGTTGGTTTGGGGTATCTATGGAATCTGTCAGAGCGATCTGCAAGCTTCCCCAGAGCCATAGTTGGGCGATGCCATGCAGGTTTGCCCACAAGGCGGCTGCGATCAATGGGGCGGGTCGCTTTGGTGGAGAATCGATGTGGCAATCCGCAACCAAGCTCACTATGTGCGTGAACAGGGGGATCGTCGATTCGCGAAGTCGTGGCTGGTTTGAGGTGTGTCTTTCGCTGTCCAATAGTTCATGCCGAAACATCAGTTCGAACATTCCGCGGTTACGCACGGCGTATTCCACGTAGGTATGACTCAGTGCGCGCAACTGCGCTCGGGCGCTGTCGGTTTCCCGAGTGGCGGCGGTGAACTGCGCCCCGTGGTCGGCGAATCCGCGCTGTGCGATGGCCGAGAGCAATGAGTGGTGAGTGGGGAAATATCGACGTGGAGCGCCGTGTGACACTCCGGCCCGACGGGCGATTTCGCGTAGACCGAGCGCGGCCACTCCATCCGTTGTGACGAGCTCAACGCCGAGATTGATTAACTGTTCCCGCAAGGGAATTTGCTGCGACATAGACACTGTCTACCACGCGGTGTAGACAGTGTCTACTGTACGTAGTTTCCACGCGCTTTTATGCGTAGACCATCCGTCCTAAGAAGCGCCGGGGCTGTCGAGCGCGTCCGGCCGCAGGACGCGGTCCTACAAAAGTGGCCCGGTCTTATTCGGATGCTGTGGCCACTCAAATCCAGCGCGAGCCGTGATCACGTTGGGCACCCTCCTGGCATGCACAGAGACCGGGAAATCACGCCCAGGAGGCCTGATCTGCCCTGTCGTTTCGATGACCTCTTCGACGTTGTGAGCGAGCCATGAAGGTCCGCTGACAGACCCAGCCGATAGATGTTTGGATGGGACGGTGAACTGATCCAACACGGCGACCGGAGATTGACGCTCGAACAATGGTGTCGTGGGGGTTTCTAGGTATTTGTGTTGGAGCTTGCGCAGCTCTTCCTTGTCCACCTCGATATTGAGCGCCCCGAGCCCGCGGGCCAGCCAGTCCAAACCCTGCTCTCCAGGCTGACCCAATAACTCAGGAGCTCGTATGCCCACAGTCAACAGTTCATGCGGGAGATTGCCCAATACTGGACCTAAAGCGTGAGCTAGTCGCCGCACCATCGCCGGTGCGGCAGCATATACCGCGAATGTCCAGTTTTGCGCTGACCGGCTATCGAGCATGCTCAGCGCGTGGACTTTCTCAGCCTCAACGCGGGTATGCACTCGGTCAATGATCTCCGGAGCGATTCCCCTGGCGGTAGAAAGCTCGCGTCCAACTACCTGTTCCAAGCTGGCGGCTTGAGCCTCCACGCCAGGAACTGTATGCGCATCAACGTATAGCCGACTATTCGCAGGTACTTCGCGAATCAGATCTGCTGTATGGCCACTCATTCGCGCATGTATTTCGGGTGCGACGGTGGATAGCTCCGCACTCAAAGATGCGTTCTGTTGGTGATGGATTTCCTCATGGGCATGCGTGATGTCGAGCTCAACTTGGATTTCTTTGGTGATGGGGCCTGGACCGTTGACGTTCTGCCAATAATTGGCGGCGAAGTAAACGATGCCCTCGTCCGAGTTGTGGCAGGCGGCATTATCACCAAATTGGTGGATGCGAGCGAATTCATCGATGGCCGCTGGCCCGATTGGAAATTGGATCTCGACGCGCGCATGTGCGAGCGCCAAATACATCGCGGTGTAATCCAAATCTGACATTACGAGTATTGGAGCGCCATGCGTTGTTATTGGACCCGAAAAGCCCAATTTTTCCGCCGCATGCGTGGCGGCGACATCTCGATATGCGTTCAGATCCTGTTCTAGGGTCTGACACCAAGCGGAATCGGCTTCTGGAAAAGATTTCTCGGTAATGCTGTTTGTGATTCGTTGCCAGGACGCCGCATAAAAAAGGGAACCAGACTTTAGCATTTCCCGGTGATAGCTCAGCGCCAAAGTTCGCTGTTCGCTCGGGAGTAAATCCTGCGACCTCAGCGCGTTAGCTAATGCGTCGAGTACCGACACGGCGGCGATTGGCCGGGGCGCCGGCTCGGCAACCACGTCCAATTCAATTGATCTGTACCCCAGCATGCAGAGAGTTTATTGCATGAATATGACTCGTCGCCGATCAAAACTGATGACACTACCGAGTTCCGCCGCATGGCGTGTGTCCGGGTGATTTTCGCCGTTAAGTGTGGTCTGCTGTCGAATGTGAAAGTAGCTGAACCCTGGATCGGTGGGCCAATCTACGCCTTCGATATGCGGCGCTATCTGGGTATGGCAGCCACATTGGTGACGACACAATGAGCGGTAAGACTCACCTCGGTCGCGTTGCCCGTCCACTCGCGTCATCGCTGGTTCCCCTAGCGGTTCTTATGTGTTTGGTGAGCTGTTGGCTTGGCCCAGCGGGGCTCATTCGCACCATCGCCAAGCCCGACGATGGGGAAAGCTGCGCGGCGGACGAACGCACCAATCCCATTGTCAAAGATTGCGTCACCCGTGGCAGTGGGGCCAAACGCGACCGAGGGCTTTCCGCTGGCCAGATTATCGCCCAGGGTGCTTGGGCGATTCCGCTGCCAGTTGATTCCTACATCGTTGGCGCCGGATTTGAGGATCCTGACTACGGTGGCGGGCATTCTGGAGTCGACTTTTTCGCCCCTCGCAACACACCCATATCCGCCGCGAGCGCGGGAAAAGTTATCGCTGCCGGCTGCGCGCCGTCCACCGAACGCGATGCGGGAAGCTGCGATGTGAATGGTTCACCCGCGGTCAAAGGATGCGGATGGTTTGTGGAGATATTGCACGCCGATGGCATCGCGACTATGTACTGTCATCTGGTTCGTCGACCCCTCGTGCGGACCGGCTACAAGGTGAAAATGGGTCAGCACATTGGGGATCTGGGAACCTCTGGGAATTCCTCGGAAGCTCACCTGCATTTTCAGGTCCATACTGATGGGCAAACCACCGACGAAACGGCGATTGACCCGATTGAGTTTTTGCAGTCGGCCGGGCTTGATATCTAATGCCATGGCTTGTGGCTTCGCACTCGAAAGGCAATTTATCGGTTGCCCGTATTCGGAGTGAAAAGCTCATGCGTAGTGAGAATAAGCATGAGCGCGGTAGCGGCCGGAATTGTTTGAATAAATAAGTTTAGATTTGTGCCACGTCCACTGTGATGAACAAACGGTTTCCCTTGCATCAGTTGATAACCATCGTCTGCACGGTAATGGGTTGGGTGGGCCGGCCTCCGCCTGGAAGCGGGTCCAATGTGCCGTCATGGCCAAGCGCCATGATTGTGTCGAGTACATCCATTCCAGCCACGATTTCGCCCACAATGCTGTAGTCGGGCATGAGGTCCCAATCTTGAGCAAGAATAAAAAATTGACTCCCCACCGATATGGGATCAAGTCCACTGGCCATGGCTACAGTCCCTCGTGGGTAGGAGGGATGACGGTTCGCATCTGGCAAATTTTCAGGCCCGTAAACATAAGTGGGTCCACCAGTCATGTCGCCTACGGGATCTCCACATTGCACGATCTCGTTGGTGAGCCTGGGGCATGAGGTGCCGTTAAAGAAGTGATTATCCGCCAAATGCGTCCAGCTATTGATGGTGCAAGGAGCGGCTTTGCGGTCCATCCGGACTACGATATCGCCAAAGTTGGTGCTAATGGTGGCCTCGACCACTCCAAAGGCAGGCACATCTTTGTTTGGCGGTTTTTCTACTGGGGTGAGCCGTTCCGAAATAGGTGATGTTTCATATCGACAACTCACACCTTGGGGTTTTACCGCAGTCTGTTGATTCGATCGTTGCTCGAAACTTCCGGTTGTGTCGGCGGCCAAGAGTAAATATCCACCTCCGACTAATCCACCTGTCACTAGGATTGCCGCAACCACAATTGCCGCGACGAGCGGGCCGTGGCTTCGCTTGGCAGCTGGCGGTGGTGGATACCAACCGGGGGCGTGATGCGGAGGCGTGTTGTAGGCATTCTGGTTGTACACAACAAATCCTGACGATTGGGCCTGCTAGATATCAAGGACCTTACCGATTCCCACAGGTGCCGCGGATTCATATAGGAAGCTGACCATGCATGCCCAATCTATGTTCACAAAGCCTCCAGTAACGTGCTGTTTAATGCGGCGCGAGCAGCATCGCGTCGTAAATAGGGGATTCGGGGGCGTGTTTGATGCGCGCGAAGATCGTGTAGCCCCATCGTAGATATGCGGCATGTGCCGGCTGATTGTCGGAAATGCAGGTGAGCACGGTCATCGACTCCGGCCTGCCTGAGATCAGAGTGTCATGTAGGTGACGACCCACCCCACGATCGCGCCACTCATTAACTACTAGCAATTCGCGAAGCCAAAAAATCTCGTTCTTACGGACAGCTTCCGCCAGCTTGTCCGGAATATCATCTCGATGGCTGGCCCACCAGGGCTTGTCTGGGGTGAGCGTTACTCCGAATACGAAACCAATGAGTGTTCCTTCATGCCGCGCGGTCAATACTTCGAAACCAGGCATATCTAGTGCGCCGTTCACCCTGGCGGCTGCGGCTGCCGCCGAGAAAAACGGATCGTCGACATAAGGTGGAACGGCATAGACATCGATGTATGTCTTGAGCAGCTCGTCGACAATGTTTTTCGCTTCCGCGGAACCCAGGCGGTGGGTTTTTGCTTCGATCATGGTTTTCCAATGCGGTGGGCATGAATTCTCGCGGCGGGGCCCGCCATCGAGCAGTGTGGCATTGCCGGTGATTCTCACGAGCTTGTAAGAATCACTAGCTGCTGCGTCGCGCGGGTCATAGCTACATAGCGGTCGACAGCGCCTTCTATGCCGTCTCCGAAAGTTTGTGGATTAATGAGGATGACGAGATCGAACTCGAGTCCCTTCGACAACTCCGGCGTCAGCGACCGGACCCGGGATGTTGACTTGAATGTGGGATCGCCGATAACGCATGCTGTTCCTTCGTCGTGTGTGGCAAGCCAGGTGGCAAGGACCGATTCAAGCTCTGACACCGATCCGTGTTGGACAGCGATGCCATTACTGCGGATCGACGAGGGCACATTGGCGTCGGGTAGTGCGGCTCGAATCACCGGTGCGGCCTCGTTCATCACTTCTCGCGGAGTTCGGTAGTTGATGCTCAGCGTAGTTACGTTAATGCGGTCAAGCCCGATTCGTTGGAGTCGGTCATGCCACGATTCGGTGAACCCGTGTCGAGCCTGGGCTCGGTCTCCGACAATTGTGAAGCTCTTAGAAGGGCAGCGGAGCAGCAACATCTGCCATTGCGCGTCGGTCAGCTCTTGAGCCTCATCGACAACAACATGTGCGAATGGGCCGGCGAGCAGGTCGGGATCCTTATCGGACAGCGCGCTTTCATCGACGATGACGCTTTGCGCGTCCTCGATGCGCAGCATCGTCACAAGCCCTTCACCGTCATCGTCGGCTTGGATGAGGTCCTCGACGACCCTGGCCATGCGCTCTCGCTCGGCCGCGACAGTGGCGTCATCGCGACGCTGACGTCGGGCCGCCTCCGGGTCGCCAAGTCGTTGGCGAGCCGCATCAAGGAGCGGCAGATCACAGAGCGTCCAGGCTTGAGCGTTCTCGCGTTGCAGCGCTCGTATTTCTTCGGCACTGAGCCACGGAGCGCATTTGCGTAGATAGGCAGGCACTGACCACAAATCTCCGACCAGGTCGGTGGCTTCAAGGAGAGGCCAAGCGCGATTGAGTATCGCTCGAAGCTCTCTGTTCTGCTGAAGCGAATCACGAAGTAGGTCAGTGGAGTCGTCGCCATCATATTTATCCACGATGATGGAAAGCAGCTCGTCCCAGATCATTTCGCGGGCTTCATTGTGCGGAATGGCAGGTTCTGCCGCCGAAAACGCGGCGGCCCAATCGTCGGCCGTTAGCCACACTTGGGACCAATGTGTGTCCACAGCTATACGCTCAGTGGGCGGCTCTTCGTAGAACCGGACAGCCGCGTCAATGGCTTTCACAATGTTCGCCGAGGATTTCAGTCGGGCCACATTCAGATCCGCCTCGATTACCGCCTTGGCGCCCTCAGGAACCAAGTCCCGCAGTGTGCAGGTCTGCACCCCTTCCTCGCCTAGGCCAGGAAGAACATCGGCAACGTATGCCAAGTAGGGCTGATGGGGGCCCACGAACAGCACGCCCCCTTGGCGTTGTCCAACACGTGGGTCGGCGTACAGCAGGTACGCGGACCGATGCAATGCCACCACTGTTTTTCCAGTGCCCGGGCCGCCATCGACGACGAGCGCACCACGAGATCCGGCCCGGATTATCGCGTCCTGATCAGCCTGAATGGTGCCGAGCACGTCACGCATCTGGGGCGAACGGTTGCTGCCCAGACTGGCGATGAATGCGGATTGATCGTCGAGCGCGGCCACATGCCCTTCAAAACCATCGGACGTGAATACCTCATCCCAGTAGTCGCCAATTTTTCCGCTGGTGGTCCAGCGATATCTGCGTCGGCGCTTCAGACCCATCGGATCGGCGTGGGTGGCGCCGAAGAACGGTTCAGCTGCGGGGGAGCGCCAGTCAAGGAGCAGTCGGCGCCCGGCACTGTCGGTCAGCCCGATCCGTCCGATGTAGATGGGTTCAGCGTCGTCCTTCCCGACGATATGGCCCAGGCATAGGTCCAGCCCGAAACGCCGCAGCGCGCGCAACCGAGCCGTCAAACGATAGATTTCCAAATCTCGATCCATGGCTTGCTGGCCGGCACCACCCGGTGCTTTGCGCTCGGTGTCCAGTCGGTCGGACACATCAGCAATCGATTGTTCGAGGCTTTCGGCGATGGCGGCGAAATGCCGCTCATCGACACCAATCAGTGCTTGGTCGGCTTTAAGAGCAAGGCGATCGGGTAGATCAAAGACACTTGTGGTTAGAGGATTCACGCTATGCGCTCCGATCGAGCAATAGTTTCGCGGCGATTTCGGTGCCGTCCGTGCTGATTTTGTCCGCCACGATGGCCGCTCGTTTCTTGGTTTCTGAGGCCAAAGCGACGCCGAGCGCGGTCGACAAAGATTCGACTGTGGGTACTGGCCCATCGTGCGCGGCGCCGATCCCCAGTTCGGCTACTCGGGCCGCCCAATACGGCTGATCGACGAGTTGGGGCACGATTACCTGGGGTGCACCGGCTCGGGTGGCTGTTGTGGTGGTGCCCGCTCCGCCGTGGTGCACTACGGCCGCCACGTTTCCGAACAACGCTTGGTGGTTCACTTCGCCGACCGCAAAGCAATCGTCTTGCTGGTCGATGACCGCCAAGTTGGCCCATCCTCGTGAGAGGAGAACACGGTGTCCTTGAGCACGGACTGCCTCGATGGCCACCTGGGCGGCGTCTTTGGCCGCGTGCATGGACATGCTGCCAAAGCCCACGTACACCGGTGGGCTTCCAGCGTCCAAAAAGGCCACCAACTCTGCAGGCAGAGGGCGTTCATCGGGCATAAACCATGCGCCTGTCTGCACGACGTCAAGGGCAGCTGGTTCCTGCCACGGTGCCAGCATCGGATCCGCTGCTAGCCATGGTTGTTGGGTGTACACATATTTCCCGATGTCGGCCACTGGTGGCAGCGCGATCGATTGACGGTGCGCGTTGACTCCTGGACCGAACAGCGCATTCATGTTGGCCGCGTTCAAATTCCATAGTGCCTGATTGTCGGTCACATCTGCGGGGTGTGGCCTTCCCGGCAACGCATAGGGAGGATGGTGCGGTGAGGGCAACATAGTCGGAAAATAGGCTACGTAGGTGTAGTGAATGTTCAGCTTTTCAGCGATCGAGCGGGCGCCCGCCGCAGCGGGGATTAAGCCGGTTGCCACGATCGCATCGCATTGTTGAGCCTTAGAGGCGATTGCCTCAGCTTGCGCGGCGACCAACGCTGCCGCCCGCGCGGGCAAGTCCTCTGGAGCGGGCTTTCCGCTCGCCATCGCTCGCACTGACATTTTGACTGGTGTGAACGGCACGCCCAAGCTCGCCAGTCGCTCCGCGAATTCTTCATCTTCTGGTGCACAGACTTCGGCTTGGGCGCCGAGCGTCTGCAATCGCACCGCAAGCGCGACCATCGGTTCGACGTCGCCTCTTGATCCATACGTCGACAACAACACTCGCATTTCCGCTGCTCCCACTCCTGTTGGTTCTCGCTTAGGCGGCAATTGTGCGCGAGAACCAGGGTCTTGCCACAAGCCCCCCAGTGCGATATATGTTGATAGTGGCGGGGGAGAAGGTGCCCGCCATTTTTCCTTTATCGCCCGTTATGGCGGGCAATTTTTATGTTTCGGGACGAACGCTCGGATTGGTCAATACCCGAACAGTTGCCAAATGTGGCCCGAATCACATGCGAGAACGACTTCCTCGCTCAACGCGGCGAGGGGCCGAAACTAAGTAAGAGCCCAAGGCGGCCAGACAAGACTTGCCTGGCCGCCGCATGGGCCATTCAACGAATATTTCAGTGCTGTGCCTGGCCGAAACTCAACCCCATAGCTCGCCACGGCCGACAATACGCACATCCCCACCTACATGGATTTGCGTCACTTCCCCTTCCAGGAACGCGGTGGCATACAAAGTGGATGGTCGGCCGATCTTTTCGCCTTGTGAGATCGTGATCTGTTCGCCTGAAGCTACCCAGCCGTGCCGCACGAGGTGCAAGGCTAGGGGCCCCGCGGCTGATCCGGTGGCTGGATCTTCAGGAACCGTGTCGTGAGGGGAGAACATGCGGGTGGTGTAGTTCGTTCCCGCGCCGGCGAAAAAGTTAATTCGTTCTAGTTTGGGAATCTCCGCGAGAGCCGCGATATTTGGAGTCGCATTCAACACAGCCTCCACACTGTCAAGCGCCACATAGACATGCGGCACCCCGTTGTAATACAGCTCGATGGGCAAGAGCGATGCGGGCACACCAAGCGCGTCCAGCACCGCATCGGCATGTTCGAATAGCCGCACTGTCGGATTGGGCTGCGTCATCC
>JABFVL010000033.1 GCA_013362805.1 Mycobacteriales bacterium
ATGACTCGGCCCGAACGCAGCCTGCCAGCATTATTTCGGCGGACCCGCGCCCAGCGCGAAACCGCACTCGAGCAGCACTATCAACAGCTCCTCACCGCCGGGCATACCTTTGGTGACGCGCAAAGCAAGGCAGAATCAGCAGCTGAACAAGCAGCCCTGGAAGCGATAGGCGCCGTCAGCTCACAAGGCCTATTGACCCCAGAACTTGTGCGACCGAATATGGACATCGTCGCCGCGGCCATTCGCGGTCTCGCCAAGGAAGCACGTAACACGGCAGCGGCAAAAGGACATCCCTATTCGGATGCCACTGTGAGGCTACGCGCTCTGCTATGCGAACTCATTGGAACCAACGAAGTCGGCGAACAAACGGGCCCAGTTCTGCTTCCAAGAACCGCGATCTCCCCAGACACAGTGCATGTCTGGCGTCAAGCGATCAACGCCGTCGTTCCCATCGCAGGCGAAAAAACCCTGCGCTACCAGGGTAAATATCTCGACGTCACGGCACGCGAATACGCGGGCCTACGGCCAGGTGACAACGACACCACACTGCGCGGACATCAGGTGCGCAGCTTGCTCGCCAACGTGAGCACCGACATTATCGAGATTTTCCCCGACAACGAGTTCGGCGTAGAGATAGCAAACGAACTCGACAATGTTGACATTGAACTCGATCAAATCTCCGCCGGTGAGCACACCGGATCAGACTCCACACAAGAACTACCAAGCAATCCCGAGATTCAGAAAACCCACAGCACACCAGAATCAGAACCGTCACGGCTGCCCCCGGTGGATGCCAACCCTTTGATGGATCCAGCTCATCAAGCCGAAATCATCCCCGAGGTCAAAGCCGCTACCGAACAAGTATTCGGCACAGCCAGCGGAAACCGATTCGCCCGCCGAAACGCCGGCATAGCGGCCCGCGCTCGCACTGAAATTTTGCTCGGACAACTTCGCTTGCTCGAGGCATATCGACACAAGCTCGCCTCCGGCGAATTGCGTCCCTCGCAGGCGGGCTACCAGCGACCACTCACCGATTCCGTAGTGGAACACATCACCCCAGCCGAAATCCTGGGACTGACGGCCGCACAAGCAGCTCGCGCCGCCGAACGGCTCCGCGCTCTCATCGCCGAGCACAATGAACGGCTAACTGTCGCGATTGCCCGACGTCGCGCTATCCGCCATCGAATCACCAACCCCAGCGAAGTTGAAGAGCTATACGAAGCTGTACAGCTAGCGATGGCCCAAACCATTGCCAAACTCACCTTGGATGATGCGACCGGACGCAAAATATTCCAGGGAGTAGAGCTTCCCACCGGTTCCGAAGTCATCGTGCCCGCTGAGAACAAGCTCAGCGCCGCTGACCAAGCCAAGATTGATTTCTACAAAGAACAACTTGCCCAAGGAAAAGACCTACGAACCGCTGTCGGCCTGTACGCGGGTCGGGCGGCATTTGGCGGAATGAACGTCGCGCAAATGAACGACAAACTCGCCCAGCTCACGGCTGAAGCTGAGCGCCTTATACAGCCCCAGCCCACACCCGAACTGGAACCTGACTCAAAAATCACCCTCAACATGGTGTTAGGTTTCGAACTTCGCTCCGAACTTAGTCGAATCGACTACGCCAGACACATGGTGACGTTGCCACAACAGCACCAAGGAAACCTCGCCTACTACCGGCGAGCCATCAGAGAGGGCGTCCCTCTCGCACAAGCCGTCCAAGAACGAGCTCCTAGAAACACATTTGACGGACTCAGCGACGCCGAAAAAGAAGCAAAAATTCAGGAACTCACCGAGCGCGCGGAACTGATCTTGCGGCTGACCGACCCTATGGGCATCACGACGCTCACCGCGGACTACTACGACAGCACTCCCCTACATCTACCGCCGGACGCGCAAGATGCCAGACACAGCGCCGATGTGGAAGCGCTTACGGTCGCCGACACTATTCCTACGGTGCGAGGAATCGTCAACCGCGCTCTGGAACACATACAGCCGCAAGACAACGCGAAGACCCGTGCCGAAAAGCTCCGCAGAATGCGAGTATTCGCACTAGCCATAGATCCCCGGACAAACATCGGTCAGGGCGTCGATAACAAAACCGCTGAGCAGATGCCCTCGATGGCGCCCGGCATCGCGCGGGACATCGCGGAAATTGTCAACGCTGTGCCCGGCGCCATGGAAATCAGCGAAACCCAAGTACGACAAATGCGCGATCGACTCGACAGCCGGCTAAGGGCGATAGCCAAACGCCTCCAAGACGAGGGGCACCTCGCCAAGCCAGCGGTCGACCACATTTCCGGAACCGGGCTTCGCGCCGCTCTAGAACACGCGGTTTCAGCAGCGATACAAGCGCAAACGGCCCAGAGGCAACCCGAGCAGTCCCAACGACCATTCCAAGCCCGAAATAGCGAACTTCACCTGGCAATTCGTTCGAGCGGACAAACGTTAGCAGCTTCGGCATCGGTGGAATATGGCCAGCGAATCACCAGCCTGGTAAAAGAACTCATCAACAATGACCCATTCAACGATGTCGACAACAACAGGCAACCCGACATCACCGATCTGCCCAAACACCACGACAACATCCGAATGCTTGTCGAATATGCGCAAGGGCCAATAGCTAAAGGCCTTCAAGCCGCGATAAGGAGCGAACGCCAGGAAGATGAGTCGCTACTAGCCACAAACCCGGAAGTAGCGCAGCAAGCCCGCGCACGCTCGCACACACGGCTGCGGCTAGCCGGAGCCCTACAAATGTTGCGGACAACCAGCCGCGAATTCCAAGCCGCGATGAACGAGTCGGAAAAAACGACAACCGAGCTATTGGCGCACACAGACGAATTCCGCCGCCATGTGCAACGAGAAAACAAACTTCAAAAGATCGACCGCGACAAAGATGCACGCTACGAGGCATTCAGCCGAGGCGAAAAACCCGAGGATGTTTTCATCTCAGACGCCGATGTTTTGAACACACAACGAGCGGAGATAGCCCGCAGATGGCAAACCTCCACCGTGCCGGCCGGTCGACGTTTTGTCTCCGCGCTGGCCGAAGTCACTACCATCGCCCAAAAAATGGGCATCGCACCATCGACAGACCTTTTTAGCGAAACAACCACGAAAGACCCGAAGAACGCGGCTCCGGAAGAGCGGCAACTCCTCGTCCAAGCACGCGGCTGGCTGGCCACGTACACGAATGTTGATCCACGCCAACGCCCCGCCACGGCGCGCGAAGGAATCGCCCTCATGACGCAGCTCGCATCGGAACTCAGCAGAGCTGACACCGTGAAAAAGGGGCACAGCGGCTTTGTTACCCGCGAAAAAGTCATCGGAGAACTTCTGCAAGCCCTGGTGAGCGACGTCATACCCGCACTTCCTGGGCAAACGGGCGTGCAGCCGCAGCTGCTCAGGAAGTCAAAACGCTTTCAGGACCGGATCAATGATTTTGTCATCGCCACCCGCCTACTATGCGACAAGCACACTGGGCAATCGCTGCGACAAAGGGTAAGAGCGGCATGGGACAAGCCCAACGCTAAGAACAGCACATCAGAAGCGGGCGAAGGGCCGCGAGAAGCGCTCAGTATGCATTCCGAGGTGAAGAACATCGCCAACGCGTTGAACACGGCCATAACGTTGGCTCACAACTGTCGCCGACTCGTCAAACCTGGAAGAGAACAAGAGATTTTCTCCGCACCACACATGCTCAATCAATCACCAAATAGCAGCAGCCCAACGATGCGCAGGTAACCCGGATTCAGCAGAACGCACAATCACCACAGGACAGGCCGCGTGATGGAGCGCGGTTTGACTGGTTGATCCCAACGTCAACCCTTTGAAACCGCCGCGCCCTCTCGCTCCCACCACAAGCAATTCCGCGCCCTCGCAGTATTCAAGGAGAACTTTGGGTCGGCCCTGAGCAGTAATAGCCCGGACGTCGACATCAGGATGCTCTTGCCGCGGTGTCGCCAAAATCTCGTTCAGATTTTGTTCGGCGATCTCAGCGTTGGTGTCGTAATCGCGGCGAGAAAACTCCGACGCGTGCCACACATGCACCACATCCAGCTCAGCATCTCGAATCTCCGCTTCCTTCAACGCGAAGTCCAAAGCCGAGTTCGCACCGGCCGAATCGTCCACGCCAACAACAATGCGGCGAATGTCCGCCGGCTCATGATCTGGTCTGACCACCGCGACCGGGCACGCGGAATGGGCGCTGAGCTGCACCCCAGTCGATCCAACCAGCAATCCAGTGAAGCCACCAAGACCTCGATGGCCCACCACGACCAATCCAGCCTTCTTCGAGAGCTCAAGCAACACTCCAGCCGGTGAACCAACCAGCAGCTCGCGCGTGACAGTCAGCGCGGGAACGACTTTGCGCGCACGTTCCTCGGCTTCCTCAAGCACTCGGTTGGCCTCATTAGCCAAACCGCCCTCCGGCGAGCTCCACTTAGAAGGGGTGAGCGGAACATTCAGCAAGGGCCACACCCACGCATGCGCCACTACCAGTGAAACTTTCCGCACAGCTGCTTCTTTAGCCGCCCATTCCACGGCATTATCGCTGTGTTCAGAACCATCGACTCCGACAACAATCTCACCGCTGGTCCGCATTGGATGTCACTTCCCTCGACAGAATCCACAGCTACTTTCACGCTACGGCGCCACGCGCTCATCGATAATCACCGAACTCACGTCCCGACGTTTCGCATGCCCGGCCGCGGTGCCGTATCCCATTCGAAGCACCATGCGCGGCACTGGGTGGTGGCCGCTCAAAAAACGTTCCGCTAGCCGCGCGGCGGTTTCTGGAACTTCAACGATCTCGGAAAGAAAAGAGGCAACAAGACCGTGCGCTGTCGCGGCTAGGAGTACTCGTTGCATGGCCTGACCCGCGTAAACGTCATCTACATTCCGTGTGCTCGGTACGCTGAGGATCCCGATCAAAGGTCGCGACTCATAACCCTTACTTAGCGGCATCGAGCGTCCTTCTCCTCTACTGAAGTCGCGGAAGTCCAGCAACTCGCTGGGACGTGCATCGGGACCAGCCGCCACCGATGGAACACCCTCACGATCATCAGCGGATTTCCCAGTCCACGCTCGTAGTTCTTGAGCTGATGCGTCGTCCGAAACGTGCCAGAAATGGGCGGCATGAATGAGCCTGCCTATTTCGGTAAGTGAGGCACTATCGTCAAAAAGCCGCAGATCTGCGCCTTCTTCGTGCGCCGCATTTTGAAGTTTGGCTTGAACATCAGCGGGAACGAGGGCTTCGACAAAGGGTTCACGAACCGTGTGTCGTTTAGTGATGGCATCAGCGAGTTCTTGGGCCCATGGTGGGCAGATGTGTTTGTCGCCCAGGGCAACCTGAGCCACAGCTGCCCCCGATTGCCCAGCCAACCCCATATTTACCTTGGGCGCGAAACCTGCCGACATTAGAGCCATTCGGAGGTTAAACAGTGCCGCTCCGCACGCCAATCGTTGTGTCCAGCCTTGAGGATCTTCGGCGGGCAGTGCGCGTTGTGGGTCGATTTGGATTTCGATGAAACTGCCCGTGATGCGAAAACGCCATGGTTGCGTGTTGTGCATCGACGGGGCCGCTGTAGCGGCGGCCACGAGGTTCTCCAGCTGCGACCGGGAAAGATCCCCAATTCGTCGCACTTCATGAGAAACCGACATATTTACAGTTAACCTTCGCCGTGAGCGCATGACTAGAGCTTTATCTCCACCACGTGCCCCGATCCAATGCGCGCACTCTAGCCGCCTTGCCATAAAACGCTTAGCGTGAAATTAAGCTAAGGGAGGCGGCCATGAACGCCCGTGGATACCAGCACGACGGCCCTATTGTTGTGGGAATCGATGGCTCACCAGAGGCTTTGGAGGCTGTTCGATGGGCGGCCCGGGAAGCCGCTATCCGTGACCGCCCCGTAAACCTGGTTTATGCCAAGGAATGGCCGGTGGCTGGGCTGCCCATGTGGCCAGTGTGGAACGCCGAGTTCGGCAAAAGCCTGGATGAGGCAGCAGTCTCCCTACTGTCGGCGGCCAAAGCAACAATTAGCGAACTAGCACCAGAGGTCACAGTTATCTCCGAGAGCGTGGAGGGAACCGCTTCGAGCGTCCTGCTGACAGCCGCCGAAAAGGCGAATCTTGTCGTTTTGGGGCGACGGGGCACAGGCGGCTTTGGCAATATCCTCATCGGTTCCACAGCTGTGCACGTAACCCGCCACGCGGCCTGCCCGACAGCTGTCGTTCCGCTCCCCCACGACCAGAGCAAGCGCGACTGGATCGTTACCGGCATCGACGGCTCGGCCCATTCACAAGACACACTCGAGTTGGCATTCCAGGAGTCCTCCCTGCGCCGCGCCCCACTACGAGTGGTCCGTGCCTGGAGCCATCCCGTATTGGACGCGCCCGCGCTCGATTTGCCATTCCCACCACTTCCCGAGGACTTGGTGGCAGAGCAAGAACGCGTGGTCGGGGAAACGGTTGCCGGTTGGAGCGAAAAATATCCGGATGTGCACGTGGAACGGGTAGTAGTTAAGAGACACGTTGTGCGCGCGTTGCTGGAAAACAGCCACGATGCCCAATTGCTCATCGTAGGCGCGCGTGGTGAGGGTGGCTTCGCGGGTCTATTGCTAGGAAGCGTGAGTGAGGCATTGGTCAGACATGCCGAATGCCCGGTCATTGTGGGAAGAATTCAATAACTCGCCCTCAACAAGCGGGAGGAGCCGTGTTCCTTGAGCTAACCGCGGCGGATGTGATGTCCAAACCCGCCATAACGCTGGATCAGCGGGAAACAACTGCCATGGCTTGGGAGCTCTTGCGGGGCCGACCCTTCGGGCATCTGGTGATCGTAAATGGAAAATCGATCACCGGAATTTTGGATGCTCGGCAACTGATCGCGGCAGTGAAAGCTGGTGAAGCCTCACCGCATTTGTTGCGTCCACTGGCAGGAATTTTGAGCAAGCGCACATTGTGCGTGACCCCTGAAGCCAATGTGCGAACAGTTATTGAGGTGATGATCCAAGAGCACTACGACGCAATTCCTGTCGCGTCGCCTACGGGTCGGCCCATCGGTGTCATCACAGCGACGGACATTCTCCGCTGTCTGGCCAGAGAGATGGCGACAACAACGGAAAAAATGGAACATTGAGTACACCGGCGCCGACAGCTAGCGTTAAAGAATGGTTACCAATCAGCTCATGTCAGATATGCGGGATGCCATCGACATCGCAAACCATGCCCCATCACTGCACAACAGCCAGCCCTGGCTATGGCGCCAAGAGGGCAGCGAGCTGAGCCTGCAATTCGACCAGCACAGGTGGCTACATGCCACCGACCCCGATGCCCATGGAGCGATCCTGAGCTGCGGGGCAGCGCTGGAACTCGCCAGCTTGTCGCTAAGCGCCCAAGGCCACTCACTCGAACTCCAGGAAAGCGAGGAAACAGCAACGGCCGAACTTGCGAAACTTCACATAGGCACGCGTGGCGCCCCAAATCCCGCAGCCGAGGAAATGGTGGCCGTCGCGCCCACCCGCTGCAGCGATCGTCGCCCCCTTGATGGCAAGGCCGCGCTCGGGCCCTTCGTGGAACAAATTCGGCGCGATTTGCAACGTGATACCGCACTACATGTCATTTACCAAGGTGAAGAACTCACAACCCTGGCACTTGTCACCGAAAGCGCGGAGAACCGCGAAATCCGCGACCCCGCTTATCGGGCCGAACTCGCCCGGTGGACTCCTGACAGCTCAGCTGAACGTGAAGGTGTTCCAGCTGACGCGCGCACCTATGACCCCAAGGAGCGCAGCACCGTTGCGCCTAGAAGCTTTGACTTGCGCCCTTCAGGACGGACGTCTGACACGGCCTCAGAAGCGGACATCATCGATCGACCAGCCTTTGTGCTGGTTTTGACTGATAGCGATGAACGACATGACTGGCTCGCGGCCGGCGCGGCGACCATGCGGATCATGTTGCGGGCGAAACTCCACAATTTGGCGACCTGCGCCCTGAGTCAACCGGTAGACCACGCGGTAGACCGAGCTGAGCTTCGCCAATCCATCAGCCCGCCAATGTATCCCCAATTGATCATCCGGGTTGGGGTACCAATGGGTCACGCCCCAGCCCCCGAACCGACTCCACGGCGTCCAGTGTCCGAGGTTCTCATTCAGGGCCAGTGATGACCGATTGTTCTGTTGCGTTTGAGAAGTGGGTAGCCCTTTTGGTACGCCCATCTTGTTGTATTACCGCAATAAACCCATAACATCTGAAATATGGGCACTTCTTCCACTGAAGGCGCAGGCGCCGACTTCGCTAACGCAAACCGTGGATTCATTGCCGCGCTCAAGCCCGGCACAATTACCAACTCCGAAGGCACCGTGATCTGGAATGCAGATGCCTTCAACTTCCTCCAAGGCGACTGCCCTGACACTGTCAATCCCAGCCTTTGGCGGCAGAGTCAACTATGCGCCAAACAAGGTCTCTACGAGGTGACAAAAGGCATTTACCAAGTACGCGGCCTAGACATCTCCAATATGACCCTCGTCGAAGGCGAAACCGGTGTCATCGTCATCGACCCGCTCATCTCGGTGGAATGCGCCACAGCCGCCCTCGACCTATACCGCGCCCATCGTGGGAACCGGCCCGTTGTTGCCGTGATTTATACGCACTCACACGGCGATCACTTCGGCGGAGTCAAAGGAGTCACCAACGGCGAAATCCCTATCCTCGCCCCCATTGGCTTTATGGAACACGCGGTTTCAGAGAACATCTACGCCGGAACCGCGATGGGACGGCGAGGCAGCTACATGTACGGCACCACACTTGCCACAAGCCCCACCGGCAATGTGGGAGTGGGACTTGGAATGGGGACATCAACCGGCGAATTCTCATTGCTGCCACCCACCGTCGACATCACCCACACGGGTCAGGAAGAAACCATCGACGGCATACGCATCCTCTTTCAACTCACCCCGGGCACTGAAGCACCATCGGAAATGAACTTCTACTTTCCGGATTTCAAAGCCCTATGCATGGCCGAGAACGCGACCCACAACATGCACAACATCCTTACGCTGCGCGGGGCACAGGTACGAGACAGCCGGCAATGGTCGCGATATCTCGCCGAAGCACTGAACATGTTCGGCGCCGACTCCGAGGTGCTGTTCGCGTCCCACCATTGGCCGACCTGGGGCACCAACGAAATCCGCCAATTCATCTCCGAACAACGCGATCTATACGCCTATCTACACGACCAAACACTTCGGCTTATGAATCAAGGTCACACCGGTATCGAGATCGCCGAAATGATCCAGCTGCCTCCCTCGCTGGCAACGGCCTGGCACGCGCGGGGTTACTACGGCTCGGTAAGCCACAACGTGAAAGCCATCTACCAGCGCTACATGGGCTGGTTCGATGGCAACCCGGCGCATCTGGCCGAGCACCCGCCCACGGCTGCCGCTAAACGCTATGTCGAGTGCATGGGCGGACTCGCCGCAGTCATCGAACACGCGCGGCGTTATCGCACCAACGGGGATCTACGTTTTGCCGCACAACTCCTCAACCACGCGGTGTACGCACATCCCGACCAGGAAGCGCCTAAACACGAACTCGCTGGCATATATGAAGAACTGGCCGCCGCAACCGAAAACGCGACTTGGCGTAACTTTTACCTCACTGGGGCTAAAGAACTACGCGGGGGCGTGGAAACCTCGGTCGTCGATTTGGGTGGTGGTATGGCCACCGCGCTGAGCATCGAACAGATCTTCGACACCATGGCCATCAGAGTCGCTCCACCGATGTCCTGGGAACAGTCCTTCAGCATCAACTGGCACTTCACTGAACCGGCCGAGCAGCACCGAATGGAACTGTCTAACGGCACCCTCGCGCACTGGTCCACAACGCACGATAAACCGGCCGACGTGACGGTGCGAGCGACCAAATCGCAGTTGCTCGGCCTGCTTGCCGGTGCAGACCCCAACGAATTGGAGGTTTCAGGTGATCTTAGTGTCCTGTCGACATTGACAGCGGTACTCGATGACAACAAACCAGATTTCCCGATCGTCACACCGCGCGAATCCAACAAGGGTGAACACGACCTCGCCGCTGGGCCGTCCTAACGCAGCCGGTTAAGACGAAGCGAAGGAGTGGTCATGACAACCACCATGCGTCCAAACACCAACGTCACATCACCGCACTACTCAGGTTGGCTCACATTTGGTGGGCTGATGCTGATCATGGTGGGGGCCTTCAACTTCATTAATGGGTTGGTCGCCCTATTCGAAGACAACTACTACGTCGTCGGCGACGATGGCATCCTGTTCTTCAGCTACACAACATGGGGCTGGTTCTGGGTTGTCATAGGCGCCATTGCTCTAGCAGCAGGTTTTGGGGCAATGTCGGGCCGAATGTGGGCGCGAGTCATAGGGGTAATTCTGGCAATTTTCTCCGCTCTCGCACACCTGGCGTTTCTAGCCGCGTACCCGGTCTGGTCGGTGGTCACCATCGCACTATGTGTCGCGGTTATTTACGGCCTGACAGTTCCACCCTCCAGTGCCAGAGCGGATTAAATTCCATACAGAGCTTGGGG
>JABFVL010000058.1 GCA_013362805.1 Mycobacteriales bacterium
AGAAACTCCGCGAGAGTTTCGCATACGTCGACAGCCTGATCATCGGAAGTAAAGCGGTGATATTCACCCCCCTCGCCCGGCGGCTAGAAACTCAAGTACTCATTGCCCCTATGGGCGGCGAGGCTTGGTTCGACGCAGCTGGGATTGTCCCCCCACCGGCATCGTGTGAGCCGCAGGACGAGCAGGAATTGCGGTTGGAACTTCGGTCACGACTCTGGTTGCGGGGTCAACGCGCGGATTAGCATCGCTACCCGACGCGATATCAAAGACTTCGCGGCGCTCCACGCCGTCCCCAACCCAGTCACTGATACGAAGTTGGGTGCGCGCTTTACCGCCCGGTTCTGGAAAAGAATTAAGTCCGATCAATCGAATCGGATTTCTGTCAGTGGCCATGGCGCCGCGTTCATTTAGCGCGTTTTCGATGTCGGCCCATGCCTCGCTGTTCACATACATTTGCACGAAGGAATGGCATACCACTGTGGTGCCTTCCCACGGTTCGGCCAGCCTTTTACCAAGCCACGTTCGAGCGTCCTCTTGGTCGATCGGCGCCTGCTCGGCCATATGTTCAAGCCAGTCTGTGTCATCGAGGATTGACAATTTTTCCAGGCCAGCAACGGTTCCCGCTTGCCAGGCTTTCAACCAACGGCGACCATCGGGTTGGCTCAAGTCGATGGGGTTAAGGTCGCACCCGCGACGCTGCTCAATGCGTGGACCGCCCTCATTGAGAATGTCACTTCTCCATAGCGCGGCCAACCCGGCGCTAGCTCCAATTTCTAAGAGGCGAACAGGACCCACCAACGCTGGCGCGTCATCGCCCCTGCTGAGAGCCCAACTGAAAATATCCGAGCGACCGGGTGAGTTGGTTTGGATTGGCTGTTCGAGAAGTTTTGAAATTTCTTCAGACTTCTGGTTCAAGAGCCGTTCGAATTTGGGCCAAAGGCGTTCCGCCGCGCCTGGTTCGGTGTCTCTTCCGCCATTAAGACAGGGGTAGAAGTCTTCCGTACCAGGAGCTTCGCCCCCTAAGGCCAAATAGTGCAACGCGCTTTCGAGTCGACGCCCAGGTAATACCGCAAATCCGGCACCCAAATGGGGCTGGAGGATTTCACCCATCACGCCGCCGACCGCAATGTGGCGATCAGCGATAAGTCGCAGCAACTCACCAGTTTCAAAAAGCGAGCTCGGCATCCTGTCCGCCTGTTCGTGGAGCTCCCGCGCGGCGTTTTCTCGTGCCTCGGTGTTCACAAGCTCTCTCCAACTGGGTTCACGTAACTTAATGGGGTTCCGTCCAAAATAGCGGACCAACTGAACGAGCCGATTCCACCGGTCACCCCAGCAGCACGACAAAATCCGGGTTCTGTCCGTCATCGGCGGCTACGATGGCAGGCGCGCAATGAGAGGGGCAATCATGGCTTCTGGCCCGTCGTCAGACGTAGTCACGCACGCCCTCGAAGAGGTATGGCGAGCTCATCGAGACACCGCCACAGGCACGGTGGCGACTTACATTCCCGAACTCGCTCACGCGTCAGCTGAGCATTTTGGGCTGGCTTTGACAAGCATGGCCGGAAATAGATATCACGCCGGTGACGCCGATATTCGATTCACTTTGCAGTCAGTGTCTAAACCGTTCGTGTATGCCTTGGCGTTGGCGGAATTGGGCGCCGATGAGCTGAGTAAATGGGTCAATAACGAGCCCAGCGGTGAGGCGTTCAACGCGATCAGTTTGGAACCGGGCAGCGGGCGGCCAGCGAACGCGATGATCAACGCCGGTGCTATCGCCGTTACGAGTCTCATTCGCGCGGCTACCCCAGCTTTGCGATGTGAGCGAATTCTTGAGACCTTGAGTGCTTTCGCTGGTCGTACCTTGGATATCGATGAGCGAGTTTACGCCTCGGAAGCAGCGCATGGGGATCGCAATCGGGCGCTGGCATATTTGGTACACAATGCCCGCGGGCTTCCCATCGATCCGATGGAGGCCGTTGACATTTATTTTAGACAATGTGCTATTCGTGCTGACGTGAGCGATCTGGCGACGATGGCGGGAACGCTCGCTAATGGTGGGCTCAACCCCGTCACGAAAGTGCGAGTGGTTCCAGAAGAGGTCGCCGTTCAAGTGTTGTCAGTGATGGCCTCGTGCGGCATGTACAACTCTTCGGGAGACTGGCTGGTCAATGTTGGCCTTCCCGCCAAAAGCGGCGTGTCGGGGGCACTGATCGCCGCGAGCCCGGCCCGGTTTGGGGTCGCGGCCTTTAGTCCTCCGCTGGACGCCATGGGCAATCCGGTCCGTGGCGTTTCAGCTTTGCGTAACGTCGCCTCGCGGTGGGGATTGCATCTCATGCACCACCCGAGCCGAACAATGGAAACCATCACCGAGTTGTCGGTGACGAAAGACTCCCGTTCCCAGCTCACAATCACCACGCTTGGCGTGCAAGGCGACGTTGACTTCACCGCCGCCGAAAGGCTGCTGTGGGCACTTACACACGATGCACCGGCGGGCTCGGCACTTCTGCTGGATTTGCGGTGGGTGAGCGTCATTGATGATCTGGCACTAGCCATGTTGGACACTGGGTTGGCGCCCTGGCGGAACAATGTAGCGATCGTGGGGATGAAGTGGCCGGGGAAGACGCATTTCAACAATCGCGACGCCGCTCTTGAATATTTGGCGCAGCTAAAACGATCGAGTTGACATGTTTAGTTCTTACCTCGAAAGTTGAGCGCCAGCTCAAGGAGTGTGCGAGCGCCGAAGCCTGTGCATCCACGTCGCCGCCACAGTTTCGCGCTATCGTTTTGGGCCGCTCCAGCGATATCGAGGTGCGCCCACGGTATGCCGTCAACGAATTCTTCAAGAAATAGCGCGCCGTGTATCGCGGCCGCGTTGGGCCCACCAAGGTTCTTAATGTCGGCCACTTCGGATTCCAATTCGCCCCGATAACGGTGCGCCAACGGCAGTTGCCATGCGGGTTCCCCGGTGACAAGGGCGGCCGCCAACACGTTATCGACGAGCTCTTGATCGTTGCCAAAGACTCCGGCGATTTCGGCGCCAAGTGCCCGCAAACAGGCACCGGTCAAGGTCGCGATGTCCACGATGGCATCGGTGGGCTCTTCGGTGGCCAGAACCAGGGCGTCCGCCATCACTAGACGGCCCTCCGCGTCAGTGTTCACCACTTCAACGGTTTTCCCGCCTCTGATGGTCAGCACGTCCCCGAGTTTGGTGGCACTTCCCGATGGCATGTTGTCGGTACACATTAGATAGGCGGTAATCGCGTTGGGGCATTCCATTTCGCGCAACATCGCCATCGCGGCCAAAATCGCTCCGGCTCCGGACATGTCATTTTTCATGGTGGCGTGAATGGCATCGCTGGGTTTGAGGCTGATCCCGCCGGAGTCGTACATAACCCCTTTGCCCACTAGCGCGAGCCTGGCCCTTGGTTCTCCGGGCGGTGTGTAGCGCAGCTTGATCATTCGGGGCGGTTCGACACTGCCAGCGTTGACGCCCAACAACCCGCCGCATCCCAGAGCCCGCAGAGCTTCGGTGTCGAAAATGTGAACTTCAAATCCGGTTTGGGCCCCCAGCTGGGTAGCGCAATCGGCCATCGCTTGCGCGGTGAGCAGACTTGGTGGGGAATTAGCCAGATCTCTAGCGAGCGCAGTGGCACGCGCGTAGGCCATGCCTTGCCGGGCACCACGTTGCGCGGCCTGAGTGGCTTCTGGGGCAACGATCAAGGTCAACGAGCGCACCGAAGTGGCGTCGGATTTCTCCTTGAGAATGTCGTAGGTATAGCGCGCTAGTAGCATTCCCTCCACCGCCGCCCGGGCCGCTAGTTCTGGCGCTAGCCGCATCCCATCGGGAAAGACGAAGGCCATCTGGTTGCTTTGGGTGGCGGCTAGGGCGAAAGCGGCGGCGGCATCGCGAACCGCATCTGCATCAGTGGTTTTGATGTCGTCAATGCCGTACCAACAGTTGAGTTGCCCATCTGGTCCGACGGTTGCTAGTGCTTGGCCGATTTTTCCTTTCAGCCCGCCGATGTGGGCAGCGGCGGGACTGAGAGGTGGTTCTGCCGTGGAGTCAAATGGTTGACCCACCATGGTGTAGGCGGAGACGTTGTCGCGCCAGTTCTCGGTTTTGGCGAGCACAGCGATGTCTATGTGCGCACCCCAGGAGGGTATTGGGTTAAATGGTTGGCTTGCTATTCCCATCATGCGACTCCCGCCAACATTCCAAGAACACCCGGAATTGCCAACTTGTCACATATGACAGTGGATATAGTATTACGACACGATTACCGTGCGGTAATACGAATATCCCCTAATTACTAGCATTTAGAAAGCCGGCGGGCAAGGCGACTGAAATATTTGCGACCGCCCCAGTTCATGTTCGGGGAATGTGTACATCTTGAATTCGTGCAGAGACTCGGTCTCCGAACCACCAAGGTTCAACCCGGTAGACCCCATTCGCCGCTCTTCCAGATAAATCAGCCACTGGAAATAGGTGGACAAGCGCGATGCTTTTGTCGTCCCCATGTAATAACTGTGCGTAAGCCCAGTGGTGTTGGCACTAATCGCCAAACCGGCAAGTTTGTCATCTTGAAAAAGATAGTGATAGCGCATATCTGTCGCCGGTAGAGCTGCTATCGCGGAGACTAGTGCCTGATTAAAACCGACTTCAAGTTCGTCATAGTTTTCGGCTCGCGCGGCCTGGCTCGCGATGAAATCAATTTCCCCACAATGCAACGGTGCGGGTGAAGATTTATATGTGAACGACCCTTGGTGACGAAGAATAGATTTGCGCACTGGCCGGTAGGCGGGACCTTCAGGCACCTCAACTGGCTGCCCGGTGATGATCACCTCGGGGTGTGTTTCATCGTCAAGTGGGGCGTCTTCTGCCCAGACCTGCGACATTGAACGCCAGTCGCGCTCGGCAAGTCGCTCCGACAGTGCTGCGCCGCAATATCGGACGACGAGAGGGATATCGGGCCACTCATTTGACACCAGCTTGGCTACCGTGTCGAGCAAATTTACGATGGCATCGATATCACCCACTGGGCGTAGGGCGACCAATCGCGCGACATCCGCACGCCAACTCAGGACAAACGCGGCGTTATCGTCCGAAACATACAGACCTCTTCCGCGCGCTCTGAGCCAATAGAACAGCATGTGGCTTCCGTGCACGTCTTCCCCTGCTTGCAGAAATGTGGGGAATTGTTCTCCACGGGTTTGCACCAGAGTGGAAAGTTGGACGACACGGAGCCCCGCCTCTCGGCTCAACAGCGCCTCAAGCTCATCATTCATCTCAGTGATGCTCCCGTGTGTGTGGCAGTAATTGACGCATGTTCATGCGTGCCGATGAAGTTTGATGAGCCGCGTAAGTCCGGCGCCGAGCAGCCCCCGCATTAATGTATCTCGTCACGATTCGCTACTCCTGAGCACTGAATCTTAAGGTCACCAGTGCGCTCCATCGTGTGCGCCAGCCTTCTTCCGCAATGCGCGTACTTCACGCAAAATGCGCATCGTGTTTTCCGGCGGAATAAGATCGAAATGCTGACTACTTGGATTGACTATCTCACTGTAAGCAAGAAACCCGCCATCTCGGTCCTGCGGGTCCGGGCAAATAAATCGACTTACCCGCTCCAAGATGTCGGGAATTTGGCGCTCCAATCCCTCGCGAGAAATATGCTGCACGACATATCCGGGCACGCACGCGGTCGGCACATGCCGTATTTGTAGATGCTCCTCCACATAGGCATCATCAAGCTCTCCAAATTTTGCCACCTCCAGACGGAGCAGGCGGGCCTCTTCTTGCCACTTGGCACCATCGGGGACGATGTATTCATAGCGGACCCCTTGTGCAATGTTTTGCGCCACCAGCTGCCCAAACATCCCCGGCGCAGCAGTATCTTTCGTGGCATTTGGGGCAAGAATAAGAATTTCATTGCTCAAATCTGTGGTCACGATCGTCGTCGCGGCCGCACAACGTTCAAGTCTGTCAACGTCGCTTGGGCTCAAGGTGCCACCAAGACTCGCCGCATCTGGAAGCAATTCTTCCGCCGTTGATCTCACCAAATCAGCAAGTCGCATTGCTGCTTGCGCACCAATTCGAGCTGTTAGATCATGAAGTGTCGCGTTTTGCTCTTCAATATTGCGCATATGCGATTCCAAATGCGCGGTGAGGTGCCCCAGTTCTGGTGGCGGAGTTGTCCGTTCTTGCCCGAAAACCAAGTAATCCAGGCTGACATCGAGGATGTCAGCTAAATGCACTAATACTTCGAGGCTTGGTACCGCACGACCGCGAACATATTGCGACAAAGAGGACGGTGACAAGTGCGCCGCCTCAGCGAGCGCCGCACGATTTCTCCTATATCGCTCATTCATCAGCTGCTCTAGAACTTGAGGAAACACAATTTTCTGTGGGGACAAAGTGAGCTCCTTTGAATTACATCATTGTGAATCTTGTCTATCTGCATAATCCATGAGTCATAATGGCATGTGTTCAATTGCGTTGTAGTGGAGATCATGTTGTTTGGCTATCGTGTGCACGTGTCAGAGGTAACAATTGGCACTAGCCCGAACATCTGCGGTCTTGGCCGCTAGTCGGGACTATGCAACAAGTACGGCCACCGGAGTCGAGCTATGTGGGCACCGGGGAAAACATTGGCTCCCACTCCACAAGGCGATGCTATGCCCAAGGCGGTTTCTCTCGCTCTCACTCACACCCGGTGGTGTGACGTGAGATGCCTGCCTCGTGAAGGTGTGGAGTGGTTATTTAGAACCACAACGAAGGGGATACCGCTATGAATATCGTCTCCGTAACACCCGTGGAAGAGCCTATGACTGTCGAACAGGCCTACCAGACGATGTGGCGGCATCAGCCCGCCTCCGATGGCATCAGCTACGAAAGAAACTGCGCCATCTGTAGTGGCATGGTTCCCTGTGCCCCGCAAAGACAAGCGGCGGCGGCACTATCGGCTCACGGACACAATCCGTCGCCAAGTGCGGCTCAAATTGAGAACGCCCTCAATCTGCAATTCCTAGGTTAGGCGCGATCGTGACGCCCAAACGTCTCGGCGAATATCTGCCCGCTGTTCGCCGATCACGCTTTGATCTGGGCGCCAGCGCATGGGAACCCTGGGGTCAGTGCGGCCATATCCGCCGTGCTGGCCTTGGGATCTCGTGCGAGGCTTGCGAGACGCCTTACCAGGAGCCGACGATGGTGTACGAAGTTCGGCTTCCAACCGAATCTATTAACTATCTATGTTGGTGGCATTTGCTCACCCCGAGCGTGTGCCCAGAAGAGAAGTAGCAAAACACGACATGCACATGGCTTTCGAGCATCATCGATGGGGCGCGACGCCGCCCCATCGACCGTTTCATCTATCCGCGCGTTCCTGATCAGCTTCCGTTGACGGATCCGACGATTGGCTTTCCAGCCGCGGCGCAGCCCAGATTTCCAAAATTAGGCATATAACACCACGTTCAGGCTATACGCGGTGAATCAACACCTCGCAGTAAGATGCCGACCTAAAGGTTAGCGCCCTACTAAAAGGACTTTTGATGACTGCACCGCGCCGAAACCCTACAACCAGGCTCACGGCCTGCATCTTGACCGGCGCACTGCTATTCGGCGGACTCGCGTTGGCCGGTTGCGGAGCCGATAACAAGGACGAAAAATCAGCGAGCAAAAAAGTGAGCAACGCTGACGCGGTCAGCAAGGTAAGTGATGTCGCGAAGACCTACCAGATCGGCGACACAATCACCTACGCCGACAAGCTCTCGGTGACGATTGACTCGATCAACCGAATCCCATTTCAATCGAACGATGGAGCGGTCCCGGGAGCCTTCCAGGTCGTAGCGACAGTGAAGAACGACTCCGGTAAACAAATCGACGGCACATCGACATATATGGAAGCTGGCACCACTAAAGACCAGCCGGCCTTTGGCAGTCTCATTGGCGCCGAGGGTCCGCGCTTTGAAGACATCCCGCCCAGCACGGCCGGCACCGGAGCGTTTTCCTTCGACGCGAGCAATACATCTTCAGGCGAGACCATCTACCTCATCTTCTCTGACTTTGATAGTGACTCGGAAAGCTACATCATTCAGACACAAATGCCGTAACAAAAATGAGCCGTTTAGAGCTGGCCTTATTCATGCCAGCTCTAAACCACAAAACACTACCCACAGTGGTCGGTCGTTTTGCCCAGATATTCCTTACCACTGGCATACCCTGGAACATCCATCCACGCCGCCGCCCGAACACAACGGTTCGCGCCATACAGACTCACCGGGCCTGCATAGGTGTAATAATTCCCCGGATCTTGCTTCAAATCGATCCGGCGCCATTGTCCCGATACCCAGTTGCCAGATTCGATTTCCACCGTCATCGCCCGCTGACCGGGTGCATTCGAACTATTCTTCACAAAAACCGCGCAGTTATTTGTGCCATCCCAGTACAAATAAATATTTCCCCAATGAACGCCATATTTACTTAAAGACTTATTTTCCACCAAATTGCCAGAACAACCATATCCGCCAGCCTGCGCTGGAGCCTGGGCAATAAATAAGCTTGCCGCTACTGCCCCTAAGGCTGCCACTATCACCACAATTCTTTTTAATACAGACATCCCAATCTCGCTTTCATCCAATGCTGAGTGTTGAGACAATCCCACGAATAAGAAATTTCAACAAGACGCTGCTACTAATGCTCTAAGAGGAATTACCGCGTTCTCCGAGAAGCCATCGGTTGTGATGCCAAAGCTTTCGTGTGAGTATGCGCGCTTTCCTTATCGCGCCCAGGAATTGAAGGCAAGAAGGCACCTTCCCGAATCTCTTGAATTGACCCGCGCCTAGAATCGCGCGGATTCACCACAGTGTGACCTTCATGTGCGCGAACCCAACCAGCGCGCTTCAAAATTTGGGTCATCTCGCTGACAAAACTGTTGTTCTTCTCCAAGGTTCCGGCCAGCCATGGCTGCGTCGGAAACTGCGCTTCTGGTCGAGACACAGCATCAATCGCTTCGGCTAGAAACGCTGCCGACGCGGAAGCCGATATTCGAGCAGCTCGCCACCTGCGAGGTTCAGCGGTCAAATATGACTGCATCTGTGAAAATCTGTTCGAATCGAATTGGACATTGTTGGGTGCTTGTCGTGGTGCATATTTCTGCTCCGCGGGCAGATTAGCCGCTACCTCAACAAGCGCCACGATGTGTGCTCGAGAAGGGACCGCAGCGACTACTGTGCCAGCTCGACCGCGCTGTTTGTCCACCAAGCCGAGAGAGGCGAGCTGCTCCAACACGTCACGTCGGCCTTTTTGCGTGGAGTTGGGATAGAGATCTTCCAACGCTCGCACAGAAGGAATTTGCGAACCGGGCGGCAGTGTCTTGCTCCGCATCAACTCAACGAGGTGCAACAGCATAAAACCACTTGCACCCACCTGGACCGCCGGTGCGGCGTCGGGCAGGACCGGAGCTCGCAATTGATCTGCGATCAGCTCGTAGGCTTGTTCGCCGGTTATAGCCCTGGAATTGCGCTTTTGCGCCCGCACCGCGCGCTGATGTGTCACGGCACGTGGAACCGAACCTACAAGCGGTTGCTTCTCGGTGCGCACCGATCGCGCCTGCGACCCATTTTCGATCGCGGCCACATCGGCCCGCTTAGCCCTGCGCACTAGGTGCGTGAGCGGAGTGGTTCTTCCTTGTACGAACTCCTGCGAAACGAGTCCGCTGTCGACCAGAGTCCGAATACCTTCCCAGGCGGTCAGCGAATGACCATATCCAAGAACAGTTGCCAGAGCGTCATAGTGGGGAATCGCATCGCCCGCCACAAAGCCCTTAGGAGCCCAAGACAAATATGCGATGCACCATGCGGCAAAGCCTTTTAGCGTCAAATTCTCACGGGCTTGAGTGATCAAGGCGTCTGGTTCAGAAAGTCTTCGGATTATGAAGGCGCGAGCCGCATCTTCATCGAATAATTGACGTTTCCCTCCAGCCATGGCTCCAACATATCTCGGACGTCTAAGCACTCAGCGATTTAATATGCGCTCTTGGTAGTAATTGACCCGTATTCTCTCCCTGAGGTGATTTACATGGAGGTCGCTGGACGAAGCGTGAAAATCACGAATCCCGACAAGGTGCTTTTTCCGGAAAATGGGTTCGCGAAGCAAGACTTGCTGGCGTATTACCTGAGCGTCGCCGACGAAATTTTGCCGCATTTGCGCGATAGACCCTTGTCAATTGTGCGCTATCCAGACGGGGTAGATAAACCCGGGTTTTTCGGCAAGAACGCGCCGAGGGGGACTCCCGAATGGGTGAGGACCGTTCGACTACCAAGCCCTGGAAGCACAAAAAACCGCGACGAAATCGACTACATCGTTGTTGATGAGGTCGCCACTCTCGCGTGGCTCGCCAATTTGGCCGCTGTCGAACTGCATGTGCCCCAGTGGCGAATCAGTGACGGGTTGGCTGACCGACTGATGTTTGACCTGGATCCAGGAGAGGGCACGGGCATCCGTGAGTGCTGTCAAGTTGCCCGACTCATCAAAGAGGCACTGGCAGCTGATGGGCTGGAAGCATATCCCAAAACATCGGGCGGTAAAGGGCTGCACATTTACGTGCCCATCTCCCCTATTCAACCCAGCGATGGACATTCCTACGGTCATGCGCTCGCGCAAAAGCTGGAGCGCGACAACCCAGAACTTATCGTGTCCAATATGCGAAAAGAGCTCCGAATCGGGAAGGTGCTGATCGACTGGAGTCAGAACAATCCAGCCAAAACCACCGTCGCCACTTTCTCGGTGCGGGCCAAAGCAGCTCCCCGTGTCTCCACGCCACTCACGTGGCGACAAGTTGCTAGCGGGCGGCCGAAAATACTTACCGCCCGAGAAGCCACCAAAAGCCGCACGGAACTAGCCAGTCGCTTTAGCGCCCTACTAAAACCCAGCCAAGCCCATTTGCCAGGCCGGGAAAGCTAATCGTCCAAAAGCTCCGCGGTAGTCCCGGCGATGCGCTTAATCGCCGTTCGCAAATTGCGCAGTTCATCACGAAGTTTGTCGCGCTGCGCCACCAAACCGTCGGCCTCTTTGCGAGCTTCCGCCAGCATGCGGTCCGCATCGCGTTTAGCGTTCGCGACAAGAGCGCGGGCATCATGACGCGCGGACTCGAACAACGTTTTGTGGCTGCGTTCAATTTCGGCGTGTAGCTGTTGTGAATACCGCTCGGCTTCGGCTTTTGCGACATCTTTCGCGGATTCAAGCTCATTTTTGTACTGTTCGCGCAGGTCAGCGAGTTGCTTGCGCAAACCAGCAACTTGCTCTTCGGCTTGGCGAGCTTCTTCTTTGACCGCAAGCGTCGAATCGTGGAGTTCTTTTTCCAGCGTTGAGCGACGGCGCTTTTCTTCGGTATCTAGCTCCTGTCGGCGACGGCGCTCTTCGGTATCCAAGGCGCCACGCCGTTTTTTCTCTTCGGCTTCAAAGACCCGGAACCGCTTTGCTGCCTCGGTCTCAGCCAGCGATTTGATCTCGTCGGCCTCTTCTTCGGCGAGCCGGAGCAGCTGTTCAGCTCGAGCACCTAGGTGTCGGTAGGAGGGACGATCTGAGGGCACCAGCCGGGTTTGCTGAGCAAGTTGTTCTTCCAAGCGACCCACGTCGGTTGCGAGTTCTTGGGCTCGCCCCGCTAACTCGGTTTGTTGCCGGGTCCGCGCGGCAATCTCAGCCTCTAGATAGGCGATATAGCTTTCGACCTGTTTCCGTTCGTAGCCTCGAACAACAATGTCAAAACTAGGCTGAGATTGGACCTGGGTGTTGTCGGTTTGGTGCGTGTTCTGCGGTGCCATGCCCACATCATGGCATTGCCGATGTTCGCCTGCGGCGAAACCCCCGAAATTCCTACTGGTGAGTTCAGTGCATTACGCTTAGCTCGCGCTGAGCTTTTGCCGAGCAGCCGCGATGCGGGCCAACGCCCGGTCAGGCCCAAGCACCGCCAAAGACTCAAACAGCGGCAAGCCAATGGTGCGGCCCGTCACGGCTACCCGCACCGGGGCCTGCACCTTGCCAAGCTTGAGCCCGCGATCCGCCGCCACCTGCTCCAAAGCCGCCTTAAGAGCGGGCGCTGACCATTCGGCATCCCGGAAAGCTTGTGCCGCCGCGTCAAGAATTTCAATGGCGGAAAGCTCGCCTACCGGCTTCATTGCCTTGGCCCAAGAAACTTCATCGAAGACAGGCTCTGGCAAAAATGCGAAGTCCACATTCACAGTAATTTCGCTCAATACAGCAATACGTGATTGAGCGTGCTCAGCGAGCTGCGCGAAAACTTCTTCATTAAAGTCTTCCGGTGCCCAAGGAGCCAATGGGGCAATCAACCAAGGACGACACAGCTCAATAAAGTCAGCGAGCGGCAAAGCACGAATGTATTCACCATTAAACGCACGCAGCTTCTTCACATCGAAAAACGCCGGTGACGATGTGACATTTTCTAGCCGGAAGTCGGCCTCGATTGTTTCCCAAGGCAGAATCTCTCGATCGTCGCCCGGTGACCAGCCCAACAGCATCAGGTAGTTGCGCATCGCATCAGCCAGAAAGCCTTCGGCACGGTAATCTTCCACCGCAACTTTGTGCTTACGCTTTGACAATTTCTTGCGCTGCTCATCGACCAGAATTGAAACGTGAGCCCAAATTGGCGGGATAGCCCCAAGGGCCTCCCACAACAATTGCTGGCGGGGCGCATTCGGCAAATGTTCCTCCGCGCGAATAACGTGCGTAATGCCCATCGTCATGTCATCGACCACATTGGCCAATAGGAACATGGCGCTGCCGTCAGTGCGAGCGATAATAAAGTCTTGAATGGTGGAGTTATCGAATTCGATAGTGCCTCGCACCAGATCTTTCACAACCGTGGTGCCCTCATCTGGGGTGCGGAATCGCAATGCGCGCCCGGGTCCAGCGGTCAAACCACGATCACGACAATGCCCGTCGTAGCCCTTATGCGGGTCGCCAGTGCGAGCAATGAGCACCTCACGTGTGCAGTCGCAGTAATACGTCAACCCGCTCGCGGCGAGCTGCTGCACCGCCTCGGTGTGCTTGCCCGCGAACTCAGACTGAAAATGCGGGCCATCGTATTCATCAGGAGTCATGCCCAACCAGGACATGGCATTGATGATCCCATCCACCCATTCAGGGGCGTTTCGGGAAGCATCAGTATCTTCAATACGCAGGAAAAACACGCCACCAGATTGCTTAGCCAACACCCAGTTAAACAGCGCTGAACGGGCGCCGCCAACGTGAAACATGCCAGTGGGTGAAGGAGCGAAACGAACACGTACCTGCGAATCAGTCACGGCACCAACTGTACCGTTCCACAAATTTCATCGCGCGGTCGCGGCAAAGCGTGACCGCGACCGCGCAACAAAAACTGAGGCCAAACCCGACGGCGAATCCGCACTACGCCTTGCGGGTCCGCACCAACGCGAACGCACCAACCGCTAGCCCCAAACCACCCACAATCAACCCGGCAATGCCCCATTTCTTGCCGTCATCGCTTGTCGCGGTTTCTTCGTGATCCTCAGTGGCCGCTGAATTCCCGTGGTGATCGGACTCCGCTTTCGTCAACGTCAACACCGGAGCTGGCTTCTCCGGTTCCTCAGAGCCACCGACAGCTTCCTCAATCCAGCGCACGGTTTCACCGTTGGTGTATGACTGAAGAGCCTTAAACACGACTTTGTCAGTGTTCTCGGGCAACGGCCCCACCGAGATGTCGAACTCGCCGAACTCCCCTGGTTTGATTTCGCTGCCCGGCGCCGCTGTCCAGGTGATCGACTCAATCGCTTCAGTGACATCCGTGCCGTGGACCTGCACTGGAGCATCAAGTGGGCGCTTCTTAATTTCCGCGGTCCAGCCCGGCATCGGTTTAGTGCGCGCCGAAACAATAGGAGCCTTGTCGTCGAAAACGACTTCTAGCTTGTTCGTCGAGGCGTCATCTTCCTCGTTAGGAACCCGGAAGGTGAGCTTGGCGTAGCCGCCCTTGGGCGCCTCGTCTGGATTCACCGTCACATGCGCTGACGCCGGCGCCGCGAATAGCAACACGGCTGCCGCCGCGCACACCCCAGCGGCAAGAGTACGTCTTAACATCTTGTTCCTTTCACTTGATGGGAATCACCCGGGTGATGGTCACCTGGTCAATGTCGGAGGTGCGGACAGTCACGCTCAGCTCCCACTTACCTTCCGAAGGCAAGTACACGGTGCCGGTGGCGTGGTTGTCGGCAAGTCGCAGCAACGTGATGTCTACCGGCGCAATGTTTTTCTCGGGCAAAGCAATTCGGGCGCCCCACTCCTGCACCACAATTTCCTCGCCCTTCTTGTCATATGCGATGAGGTGCAGTTCGTTGTTGCCAGTGCGCGCCGGATCTAGATCGATCTGCAGCGTGAAGTCATCAGAGGCGACCGTGCTGGTGTACGGCAAAGCACCCGAGCGAGGCACCGAACTTTCGCTCGCCCCGGGCGGTGTTTGGGTCAATGCGGTCGCCAAGCCAAGCACGATGGCCGCTACCGCGATCTCGGCGACAATCACTTTGCGCACGGCCGAACTCAGCGCGACATCAGAATCTTTGTCCCGCACCCACCGCAACACGAAGTTGCGGGCCAGCGCGGCGAACACCAGAATCACGGCCAAACCAACGACTTTGCCGACAACCAAAAGCCCATACGTCGTATCGAACAGTTGATTAAGCTGGCCAACCTGCAGCAAGGCCGAAACGGCACCAGTGAATGCGACTACGGCAATGGCATACATCGCCCATCGCGACCAGGCCGGCAAAATCACCGCGAGCTCTTCATTATTGGCTCGAGTGAGCGTGGCCGTGGCCAACACGATGAGCCCACCCAACCAAAATGCCATCGCCGCCACATGCAACGCATTGGCCGGGACGGACAACAAGACTGCCTCTGAGCTCGCCGAATGCCCGGTGTATGAGAACGTGAAGGCGCCGATGAGCGCCAGGATGCCGAGCCCCCACCGACGGGGGCGGTCAAGTTCGGTTCCGTTCAACGCTTGCCGCAATAGCGGAATCGCGGCGAGCAGCACACCAACTCGCACCATCATGGCAATGCCAAATTCCGCGGTCAGCACCTCGCTCGCGGAATCTGTGGAGAACGAGAAGAGCGTGCCACCCCAGGCATAGGGCACCTCAGCCCAGCTCCACAAGACCGTGCCAGCGAGCAATGCCCACCAACCGGCCCATCCGATTCGACGTGGAACTTTTGAACCAAGTCGCTGTGGCCACAACGCGAGTGACATAACAGCGGCTCCGACGAGCAAGCTAGCGCCGAGATAACTGGCGAATCGTCCCGTTGACAACGCGCCGCGCACGATGGGATCTACATCGGCTTCGGCGGATTCGGGCAGTTCTGGGGTTTCGCTGGGTTGTCCGACGCTAAAGGTGTAGCCGCTGGAGATGGGATGCCCGTCCGCTGAAACCAATCGATACGCCACGAGATATGTGCCGTTGGGCAGGTCTTTACGCAGCTGTGCGGTCAGAGTGCGGCCGTTGTTGGAACTTTTGGCTTTGCCCCGATGGACCACGTCACCCTTGGGCGACACCACCGTGATGCCGTCTTGAACCGGGCTCACTAGCTCGTTGAAGGTGAGGGTGACCGCACTGGGCGCGTTTTGCAGCAGAGCGTCGGCGGGTGGATCAGCTTCTTGCAGGACCGCGTGTGCTTGGGCTGTTCCAGCGGCGATGCCAAGAGCTCCGACAGCCAGTAGTAGGACGGTAAGAAAACGTTGGGCCCACTGTGTGATCACGCGGCGACCCCGGCGCCAATGCGGCTGCTCTGCGGCGTGAGTCGAGCAAGGGCGACGAGCAGCCCAGCTTGAACGAGCACCAGCACGTGGCCAACATTGTGAGCGAATGATGTGGGGTCGGTCGCGACATCGCGGACCCCGACGAGCAGCAGGCATAGGGATAGCACTACCGCCATTGGCACCAGCGCGGCCGCTCTGGCTGGTTTCGCGGCGACACACAGGTAGCCAACGGCGACGGCGATTTCGAACGAGGCCATTTCCCAGCTGGTCCGGGCGGCGTCGATTGGTTCCATGCCAGGCAAACCCGAAACATGCCCGCCAAGCAGCAGCGGGATGGCGAGACAGAGCTGAACTAGGGCCGATAGAGCCAGCGCGATTCGCAGGGTTTGGCGACGGCCTTTGATGGCTTGAGCCTGACGGGCGATAGCCGGGTCGGCGTGCACGGCGGCCAGGATGCGCTCGGTGAGATCTGGAACTTCGATGGGCCGCAAGCGCACGAGCCGATTGAGGCGTTGAGCGTCGGCGTGCCAGGCTTGGCAAGGGCGACAGGTTGCCAGGTGCGCGGCCGGGTCATGCTCAGGCTCGGCGCCATCCATCTGCGCGGAGAGCGCTTCGCGCGCATGTGTGCAGCTAGTCATGCTTGGGTAGTCGGTGCGAGCGCCGCTTTAGTTCCATAGGTGATCTTTTTTTGCGGCAGGCCAGGCGTGATGTGGGTTACCAGCACCCGCTAGGTAGGCTCTGTGCTTGTGAGCAGCGGCGAATCCCACCTAGATGCGACTGAGTGGGCACTTCGTGCACGTGAGGGCGATATAACTGCTTCTGCGGCTTTTGTTCGGGCGACCCAGGCCGAAGTCTGGCGATTCTGCGGAGCCCTCGTCTCCCCCGCCGACGCCGACGACCTCACCCAAGACGTCTACCTACGAGCCTTCCGCGCCCTCCCAGAATTCGCTGGACGATCATCGGCCCGCACCTGGCTGCTCGCCATCGCCAGACGCACCTGTGCCGATCACATCCGCGCGCTCGTTCGACGCCGCCGACTAGACGCGCTCCTGCTGCGCACCACTGAACCCGTGAGCTCAGACATCAGCCACGGAAGCACAACCGACGCACTATTGCGCGACCTGACGCCCGAACGACGCAGCGCCTTCGCGCTCACCCAACTACTTGGGCTCTCATACGACGAAGCGGCCCAAGTCGAAAACGTCCCCGTCGGAACGATCCGGTCCCGAGTCGCCCGCGCCCGCGCTGAACTTCTCACCGCGCTGGATGACGCGGCCGCCGCATAAAACAGATGTGTCCGGAACTTTTCCACGACCCAGAACGACTACCTTGCTAATGACCTCTTCACTTTCTCGCTGGCAACCCGGCATTTCGACGCTGCTTCGGCTCGTACTCGCCGGGGTCTGGCTCTATGCCGGGGGCAGCAAAGTCCTCGACCTCGACGCCTCTGTCGACAGCGTCTTCGCCTACGAGCTCCTGCCCGATGGCCTAGCCAGATTCGTCGGCGCCGCGCTGCCATTCATTGAAATCGCCCTGGGCGTGCTGTTACTGATTGGCTTCGCGACCAGAGCCGCCGCCATCGCTTCGGTGGTCCTGATGGCCATCTTTGTCGCTGGCATCGCGTCAGCAGCAGCCCGCGGGCTCACCATCGACTGCGGATGTTTCAGCGAAGGCGGCGCCCTGCGACCCGGTGAGGAAACGAGTTACACCAAAGATTTCGTGCGCGATGGCCTCATCGCTGTTGCCGCGACTTTGCTCGCGGTGTGGCCGCGCAGCCTATTCGCGCTGGATAACCGCACCAGCGACGCAGCTACTTATAGTGTCGATGACGACCTAGTGGACGACGAGGACGAGTGATGGCGAGCAAAAAATCTGCTAAACGGCGCAAGAGTGAACCCAAGAAAAAGCCCGCCGCACAATCACCGGAAAGCCCACCAGCAGCAACCGCCTCACCAGCGCCCAGTAAACCCGCGAAACCCAAAAAGCAAACACCAAAAGAACGGGCTCGGGCCGTCGCCGCTGAGAAGGTGGCCGCCCAGCGCAAGGCGGAAAAACGTCGCACTTTGCTGCACCGTTCGATGGTGAGTGTCGCAATCCTGCTCGCCGCGGCCTTGCTGGGTTACATCGTCTACCAAACGCAACAAGCCAAAGACTTGCCTAACCCGGGCGGCAAACCCACTAACTCGAGCTACGCGATCCCCGGCGTTGGCAACAAGAACGGCTACGTTGTTGGGGATGCGTCTGCGCCAGTGGCCGTAGAGATCTACTACGACACGATGTGCCCACACTGCGCGGACTTCGACGAAGAAATGCAAAGTTTTTTCGATGAGAAGGTCGCCGCTAAACAAATCAGGCTCATCTACCGGCCCATCTCGTTCCTGTCCGGATATTCAGTGTGGGGTGCCTCGGCGGTCGGATGCGCCATTGATGAAAACAAATTCGTTGACTACAACACGAAGTTGTTCGAAGAACAAAGCCGTAATGGCCTAGATAAAGACGAGCTTGAAAAATTGGGCGCGGACGTCGGTTTGACCTCGGACAGCTTCAAAACCTGCGTGCAAGATGTGAGGTACCAGAACTGGGTGCTAGGCAGCACTCAAGAAGCGCGGGATCGCGGTGTCAAAGGAACACCAACGATCTACGTCAACGGTGTGGACGTTTCGCCAGATCCTAAGGAAACCAAGGCTGGCATTGATGCCGCGATCGAAGTGGTTTCCGGACAATGAAACTTGCACAAATGGCTACGGTGAGGCGCAACCACATGGGTTTGCGCCTCACCGTAGCCATGCTCTTTGGAACTTTGGTGGCGTTACTGCCCACCGCGCCAGCGTCGGCACACGTTGAAACCGGTCCAGCCGCCACAAACTACTTGACGAAACTTGACGGCATCGCGCCCCATTCTCCGGGGCTCACCGCGCGCGTCGTGCGCGGCGGTTCAAGACTTGAGCTCACCAACAACAGCGGTGAATCCGTCGTCATTTTGGGCTATTCCCAGGAGCCATATCTGCGGCTGGCGGGCGGGAAAATTTTTGCCAATGCGCTTTCTCAATCCGCATACATAAATGAAGATCTCAACAAGAACGACAACACAGTTCAAGACAACGACGCGCCGCCCACTTGGCAAGAGATCGGCACCGGTCACACAGTCCGCTGGCATGACCATCGCACTCACTGGATGAGCAAGAAGCCGCCCAGCATTGTGAGTGCCGAACCCGGCAGCAAGCACCGATTGTCGAACTGGTCCGTGCCGTTGCGAGTCGATGGCGCCAGCGCGAATATCACCGGAACGCTGGACTATCTGCCGCCGCCTCGCGCAGCTGTCTGGTGGGCCGGTGTTCTGGTGCTAGCCGCCATCGTGGCCATCGTGGGTTTGACACCGTTTGGTGTGGTGTCCATGAGTATGGTACTTGCCTGCGCGGCACTGGCCGAACTTGTGGATTCGGTGGCTCGCGTCTTGGACAGCGCGGGCACTGATGCCACGGTGTGGACAGTGCTCGCCGAGCTGGGCACGGAAGAAACCTACGGAACATTGACGGCGCTGGCGGCGCTGGCGGGTGTAGCCGTCGGGTTGCGACGTGGCCCCGCCGCGCCATTTGCACTTGCCTTGGCGGCAAGTTGTTTGGGAATTCTCGGCGCGTTTACCGATATCGCAGTGTTTTCTTATGGCCGCGCCACCGGAGTTTTCAGCGGCGAAACCGCGCGGGCTTTGACCTTGCTCACGTTGGCTGGCTGCGCGGGCGTGGCAATTGCCGGGTGGCTGCGGGTACGGCGCGAGGGGCGAACAAATAAGGAAGCTCCAAGCGATGATGAGCCAGTAATGCGTCGTTTGCGAGCAATTCAGTCGTAGGACCATCGGCGACTATCCGTCCAGAGTCGACGATCAGGCTCCGCTCACACAGCTGATGGGCGTACGGCAGATCGTGCGTGACGATGATAATCGTTGCGGTCAGTTTGCTAATTATGTCGGTAAGTTCTCGTCGACTCGCCGGGTCTAGGTTCGACGTGGGCTCGTCGAGCACCAGGATCTTGGGTTCCATAGCGAGAACTCCGGCGATGGCGGCTCGACGGCGTTGCCCATAAGACAGGTGATGCGGGTGCCGGTCAGCTACATGGCGCAGCCCCACGGTTGCCAGGGCTTGCTCCACCCGTTCAGCAATGTTGTCGAGCCCAAGATTGTGGGGCCCGAACGCAACGTCTTCACCCACGGTGGGCATAAACAATTGGTCGTCGGGGTCTTGAAACACGATTCCGATGTGGCTGCGCAATTGTGCGATGTTTTTCTTAGTAATGATGGTGTCGTTAATTTTGACAACGCCTGTGCTTGGGGTGAGCACTCCGGCCAAATGCAGTACCGCCGTTGTCTTTCCCGCGCCGTTTGGCCCGAGCAGGGCCACTCGCTCATTCGCGCCAATGGTCAGGCTCATCCCGCCCAAGGCCCGAGTTCCATCTGGGTAGGTATACGTGACATCGTTCATCTCAAGTAATGCGGGCATATGGCCATCCAACCGCACTGTGCCTAGGCTTTTGGGGTAAAAGAAGAAGCGCCCATCAGCTGATAGGCGCTTCTTAGGTCAGACACGCTCGGAACGGTAACGCGGAGCTGGCTCCGCCACCCCCGAGAACGGGCCGCTCAACCCGTTACCGCTCCGAGGCGTGCCGGATTAGTGTTGCAGTTTCCATATTGTCCATACAAGCATCGCCGCGAGTTATTTTTAAGGTTTATGACTGAAAAGCGACGGAACAACAAGAATGCCCAGGTAAACAGCCCTCACCCCTACCGAGTAGTAAGGTAAACATCGTGACGACACGACTTGAACCCGGCGACAAAGCCCCTGATTTCACTCTCGAAACGCACGAAGGCGCCTCTCTGAGCCTCAGCGATCTTCGCGGCAAGACGGTCATCTTGTATGCCTATCCAGCAGCGATGACCCCAGGTTGCACCACCCAAGCCTGCGACTTCCGCGACAGCCTCGACGCACTCCACTCGGCTGGCTACACCGTTCTAGGCATCTCCCCCGATTCGCCAGAAAAGCTAGCAAAATTTGTCGAACGCGACCACCTCACATTTCCGCTGCTGAGCGACCCCGAGAAAGCAACTCTTACCGCCTACGGCGCATTCGGTGAAAAGAACAACTACGGTCGAATCGTGCAAGGCGTCATCCGCTCCACGTTTGTCATCAATCCGGATGGAACACTCCAGCATGCGATGTACAACGTGAAAGCAACAGGTCATGTCGCCAAACTGCGCCGCACACTCGGCCTTGACTAGCCCGAAACCACCGCCCGCGCTGGGCCGGAATCAGGTCCGACCCAGCGCGGAGCCCACCTTCACCCAAGAGCTAGACTCGCTCCCGCGAGAGTGAGCAACCACTCTCACCCATGAGAGCGATAACAAATATTGCTCCTCGCGGGAGTGGTGTAATGGCAGCCACGCTGGATTTAGGTTCCAGTGCCCGAAAGGGCGTGGGGGTTCGACTCCCCCCTCCCGCACACTAATTCTCCACAATCGCCAGCTGAAGCTGATTAAGCCGCTCACGCGCCGCGATCACGTCAATCTCAGTGATCTTGTCGTCAACAACAGTGAAAGCCAAAACCAGCGCGAGCTTTCCACGCGGCGCCATCAACAGGCCGACCGCGCCATCAATCAAGACAAGATCGCTCACCTGAGCCCTACCAGTCGCGGCCGAGGCTCCCATAAGCACAGAACGAGCGCCACTGAGCTTGACCGGCTTCGCGGTTGGCCCCGCCTCCCGATCCGCGTGAAGGACCACATTTTCATCGAGCAATGCGAGCAGCGCATCGAAATCACCATTTCGAGAGGCGGCGAGAAACGCCTCTACGACTTCCCGCTGACGAAAAGCGTCGACCCGCAGTGGAGAATCCGTGCCCCGCACGCGGCGCCGAGCACGACTAGCCAGCTGTCTTGCCGCCGCTGGCGAGCGTTCAGTCAACTCGCCGATCTCCTCAAATGACACCGCGAACATGTCGTGAAGGACGAATGCGAGACGCTCAGCCGGTGTGAGCGTGTCCAATACGACTAGCAATGCTCGCCCCACCGTGTCTGCGAGCAGCGCTTCCCGCTCCGGATCAACAATGGCCTCACCCGTCGCCTCCGGCACCAACTCCAATGGATCCTCACGCCGCGACTCTCGGGCACGCAGCAGGTTCAGACAAATCCTGGCCACCACAGTGGTCAGCCAACCCGTGAGATTGTGCACCTCAGAGGTGTCAGTGCGATCCAGGCGCAGCCAGGTCTCCTGAACGGCGTCATCCGCCTCACTGAGCGAGCCGAGCATGCGATAGGCCACGGCCCGCAGGTGAGGCCGTTCTTGCTCGAAACGATCTAGCAACGCGTTTTCTCGCACCGTGTCACATTCTCCCGTCGCGACGTGTCATGAAAGTGAACCCCAAAAACCAGGGGCAACGACGGGAGATTCCCGCCTACTCCGATGTGAACGTGGAGCAGTCATGAAAACCATCCTAGTTACCGGCGGCACAGGCACGCTGGGACGTCAGGTCACCCCGCTTTTGCTAGCTGCTGGCCATCGGGTGCGAGTTCTGAGCCGGAAGCCGCACAGCTCAGACCAAATCGAGTATCTCGTGGGCGACGCCTTGACAAATGAGGGAATTGATTCGGCAATGGCCGGAGCGCACACTGTGATACATCTCGCTGGTGGCCCAAAAGGCGATGATGAGGCGACCGCGAACGTGGCAAAAGCGGCTCGTCGGGCCGGCGTTCAGCATTTCGTATACATATCAGTGATCGGCGCCAACACTTTGCCGCTGGGCTACTTCAAATCTAAGTTCGGAGCCGAGAAAGCCGTGCGCGACTCGGGCGTGCCATGGACAATTTTGCGTGCCGCTCAATTTCATGAACTCACCCTCACCGTGCTCCAAAAAATGGCCAAGCTTCCCGTCGTTCCTATTCCTGGAGGGGTTCGACTTCAACCGGTGGACTCACGGGACGTAGCCGCCCGATTGGTGGAGCTCGCGCTGAATGAACCCGCGGGCTTGGTCCCCGATTTGGCCGGACCCAGGGTATATGAGCTAAAGGAGCTGACACGCGACTATTTGAAAGCCTCAAGAAAGCACCGGTTGATGATGCAAATCAGGATGCCTGGCCGCGCGGGTCGCGCCTATCGGTCTGGGGAAAACCTATCGCTCGATGGCGCCACTATCGGGAAAGTATCGTGGGATGCGTTCTTGGCTGAGCAGATTCGCTAGATCACCGGGTGTGGCTCGGGCGCAGAACTTTGGCCAGCACCGCGCCCGTAGCAATATTTGTTCCCACTCCTAGATTCAGGAAGCCGGCACCGCATAGGGAGCCATGCCCGTGTCTAGGAGGATGCACGGTTCGTCACCTTCGACCCAGGCATCGTGCCCTGGTTCGATGACGAACACATCACCTGGCCCGTATTGGACCTCGCTGCCATCATCGGCGTGTACTGTCATACGACCTGACAAGAAGACGCCAGTGTGTCTTACTTCGCACGTCTCCGTTCCGGCGATTGGCTTGAGATCATTCGACCACTTCCATCCAGGTTCAAAGGTTGCGCGAGCCATGGAAAATTCGCCGATGTTAACAATTTCGACGTAACCGTGGGCTTTAAATTTCCGCGTTTCATCTGGGGATTCGAGGCTCCCTTTATTGAGCATTTTCATAGCAAACCACCCACTTTTTTCAATGCTCCAACTTGATGTTAACACCGGCCAATTCCTGCTAATGGCGACATATGTTCGACACGGATAGCACGAAATCCTCGTCATATCACTGCGCCCACATGAGCATCGGCAACGTCACCACGATCGGCATGAATATCTTCACTAGTTCGTTCTTATAAACTGCGCCGGTGAAAAATTCATTAAAGTTAGCGCTCATTCAAACCGAAATCGTTTTCAAAGATCCCGATCGCAATTTGAATCACATCCGGACGAAAGTTCAAGAGAGCGCGGCTCGCGGCGCCCGCATTGCCCTGCTGCCCGAAGGATGCGTAGACGGGTATTTCATTCAGGACAAAGCTGATCTGACCATCATGACTCCCGATGATGCGAGGCTTCACAATCTGGCGACAGAGGGCATAGCAATCTTCTTGCCGTTCGCCGAACACAATCCAGAGATGGATCACGATGTGAGCGCTAAACCATTCAGCTCAGTCGCGCTTATCCAATCAAAGAACGGTGCCACAAGCGTTGAGGTCGTCTCCCGAAAAGCTAACCTGGTCGACTGGTCCGGACGCTACGTAGAATCAAAAATTTTCGCGCACCCCACTAACCCTGAAACTGGTCACAAAGCGCAATGGATCACCGAAGTTGACATTGACGGGGTCAAGATCGTGGCCCCCATCTGCAACGACGCATTCGTACCGGTGGCGTTCGCGGCCACACTGCAGAAATTCCAACCAGACATGGTGCTGATTCCGGCCGCCAGCACCGTCTCGAAAGACACTGCCGGCGACCAGCTGGCTGACGATGGAACCATTTCATTCGAAGAAGTGTGGGATTTGGAACTCCATAGCGCCGCCGCCTATTTCCAAACGGTGGTTGCAATTTGCAATCGACCTGGCTCGGAGCAGGGGCAAAGCTTTTGGGGTGGTTCCCGTGTCATCGGTCCCCTCAAGGACGAAACCAACGGGCATTATTACGGCGACATCATGAGCGATCAGCCAGGCACACAAATCGTGGACGTCCCCATAGATGAAGTCAAGACCAAACTCAACAATGGAAGACTCGACCGGCAAACCGTTGTGTCCACTCATGCACCAACCACTCGAGTGGTCTCGGTCCATCGAGGCGAAACTGAGCTCACGGTGATGCATCACCCGAGTCCACGCGGGCCCGCTACACCAACGGCCTCCCCCGTCGTAAGTGCGCGACGTACCGGATGTGGCATGGTGTGAAACCAGGCGATCAGGCGTTCGCGATGCGTCGCTTCATGGCGGGCGCGAGCAGCAAAAAACCGACTGCGGCAAAGACACCCACGCCCGCGCATACCCACCACAGCACGGTGCCACCGTCCTCATAGAGTCGAGTGCCGAGCAACGGTGCGGTCAAACCCTTGGAACCAAAGGCCAACCAGAACAAACCTTGATAGCGGGCCCGAGCGGCGGCGGGGGCCAGGTCTTCGACTAGGCCCCCGAATACCGAATAAAGTCCCACTTCACCAAGGGTCCACACGATGACACACAGCGAAAATTGCACCACTGTATGCGCGAACATGGTGGCGCCCCAGCCCACGCCCAAGAGCAGAGCGCTGAGTGACAAGACAGCGGCGCGCGGATATTTGTCGGTGCGTCCAGTGGCCAACGGCAGGGTAAAGAAAATGACCACGCCGCACACCGAAGCGATAAGCCCATAATCAGCCTCGCTCAATCCCGCTCCATCAACCGCGAGCGGCAACCCGACAAACACCTGTCCCACTAACGCGCCTAAGACGGCCGCGAGGAAAAGAATGCCCACAAGTAAGGGGTCTCGCAGGGCCGACTTGTAGCCAACGGTTCGCGTTTCCACGCTGCGCTGATATCTAGGTAAGTCCCGTGCGCCGCGCCACACCAATGCTGGATGTATCAAACACACGATCGCGTTGATCACGAACAGTAGCGCGTAATCCACACTCGCCAAATATCCACCAGCCATCACCGCGAAAGTGGTGCCAACATTGGCGGACCAAATCATCAACGAGAGCACTCGAGGACGTTTGTCGGGCTCGATGGTGTCCACACTCAGCGCACCCGCCGCTGGTTGGTGAAGTTCAGCGGCGATTCCGGTGGCAAACGCGATCATGATGAGGTACTGGAAGTCTGCGGTAAAAATCAGAACTACCGCCGCCATGGCCGAGCTCACCATTCCCACCATGATGGTGGGTATTCGTCCAAGATGATCGGCGAACCAGCCGCCGAGTAAAGGCGACAGAATCGCCCCTAGGCCCCAAGCACTTGCGACAGTGCCCGCGTTGACAACTGATAGGCCTCGCTCGTTTGTCAGGAACACCAATAAGAACGGCTGTATTAAAGCGCCAGAACGATGAATGATGCTAGCCGCGAATAACATCCAAATCAGACGAGGCAACCCACGGAATACGCGAAACCTCTGCTTTATGTCCGGAATAGCAATAGTTTCAGCGGGATCCAATAATGCTACCGAAGAATCTTGCGCCCTCGCGTACATTGGACTTTCGGATAACTCAGACGAGGGCGCTTGACGATACATGCTAGACAGCATGCCAGCAGGGTTTTTGTCGATCAATAAGAACGAGTAATGCCGCCCTTTATGCGGGGGAATTTTCCTTTGCCAAGGTCGTATTAATCTGCGCGCCCAATAGGGCTGTAAAAATAGACAAATACAGCCAGAGCATCAAAACAATAAAACCGGCGAGCGTACCGTACGTTTCATTGTAACTACCGAAATTGCCGACATAGAAAGAAAAGCCGAGCGTCCCTATCAGCCACACGCCCAATGCGATCGCCGAACCCCAGCTCACCCACTGCCAAGGAGTTCTTGAACGGTCAGGCCCAAACCGGTAGAACACATCTAGACCCACCAAAGCCGCCGCGAGCAATCCCACCCAGCGAACCAGCCCGATCACAATAGCGGCGATACCGCTGACCCCGACAGCCCGCAGAATAGGCCCCAGCGCGGCGACGAGCCCCATCGCGCACGCCACACCAACGATCGCACCGAGGGCGAACAACAACGCGATAGCGCGGCGCTTCACAAAGGACCGTGTTTCAGGTACATCAAAAATCGTGGTAAGACCCTCCATAAGCGAGTTCATGCCGCTGGAAACACTCCAGATCAACAAGAGTGTGCTCACCAGCAAACCTATGGTTAGACTGCCGCCGCTCGAATTAGCGGCGGCGCTCAGCTGCTCGACCAGCAAATTGCCCGCGCTCGTGGGGAGCGCGTCGGTCAGCGGCTCCAGTTGCCTTTTGATCTCTGCGGGGTCGGCCACAAGCGCATATACCGTGACAACAGCGATGAGTGCCGGGAAAACGGCCAAGGTGGCGTAGAACGCCACTCCGGCGGTGATCATCGTCATCTGCCCATCACGCACGGCGACAAACACTTTTTTGGCGATATCCATACGAGCGGTGTCCATTAAGTATGCCTACCCAGGTACCGCACAGATATGCCATGCAACACGCAAAATTTAGGGTTGTTTAACCACCAGCGGAATAATCAGTTTATTCGCCGACAATCGGGGCCAACTGGTCGACCAGTTTCGCAAGTGCCCGAAATGCCTTGCCCCGGTGGCTAATCGCGTCCTTTTCGGTGGGCGACAATTCCGCATTCGACACCGATTCCCCCTCAGCCACAAAAATTGGGTCATAGCCGAACCCACCCGCGCCCCGAGGCTCCCGCAACAAGGTGCCGACCATTTCACCTTCGACCACCCGCTCGACCTGCCACGGAGTGCCGAATTCACCAGCAAATGGCCGATCAGCGATGAGCCCGTTGTTTTCATTTTCCAGACCAACGGCGGCGGACTCCGGAATGACCAAAGCGGCGGCACAATGAAACGATGCGTTCCGCCGTTCGATTGGAACATCCCGCAGCTGCCCCAACAGCAGATTCAAATTCGCGACGTCGTCGCCGTGTTCGCCCGACCAACGCGCCGAAAATACCCCTGGCATGCCATTGAGCGCATCCACACTCAAACCCGAATCGTCCGCGACGGTAATCATTCCCGTGTGACGCGCACCCTCGCGCGCCTTCAGCAATGCGTTCTCGGCGAACGTCGCACCCGTTTCAGGCGCCTCTGGATAACTGGAAACATCGTCCAAGGTGAGTACTTGCGACCCAGCCAAAAGACGCTGAAGCTCAACCAGCTTCTTCTTATTACGAGTAGCCAGCAGGATTCTCACGAGGCCAAAGCTTTCTGTTGTAGAGCGGTCAACTGCGCACATCCCGCCGCACCCAAATCAAGCAACGCGTTGAGCTGCGCCCGGTCGAATACCGCTTCCTCTCCTGTTCCCTGCACCTCCACGAAGTCACCGGAGGCAGTACTGACAATATTCATGTCCACCTCGGCGGCTACATCTTCTTCGTAACACAAATCCAACCGAGGCTCACCGTTGACAATGCCTACGCTAACCGCTGAAACCAAGGTGGTCAGCGCCTGAGGTGATGCGGTTCCGCGTTGCACCAGCCAATTCACCGCGTCAGCAAGCGCCACAGTGGCACCGGTAATCGCAGCCGTACGCGTGCCCCCATCGGCCTGCAGCACGTCGCAGTCCAGCGAAATCGTGTTTTCCCCCAAGGCCTTCAAATCAACCGCGACCCGAAGTGAACGGCCTATCAGGCGGGATATTTCGTGGGTGCGCCCGCCAATTTTTCCTTTCACCGACTCACGCGAATTACGGGTGTGCGTCGCACGCGGCAACATCGCGTATTCGGCGGTTACCCAGCCCAAGCCACTGCCTTTACGCCACTTCGGCACACCTTCCACGACGCTAGCGGCACACAGCACGCGAGTGCGCCCAAACTCCACCAACACCGAGCCCTCGGCATGGTCAAGCCAGCCACGGGTGAAGCGAATATCACGAAGCGCGTCAAGGGCGCGATTATCCGGTCGGGTCGTCATCCGTAAAAGGTTACAAGCAGTGTTGGGCCACCCACCCGCATGGGTGTTCGGGCAAAAGTAAGGACGCACAACACGAGCGGAGGTTGCTCCTGAGCGCTGAAGTGGCACGATAGGAGTTATGGCTACACCGGCATATCCATCCCTGCACGCTGAAACCGCAATGCGACCAGCGCCTGTGCCCGAATCGGTCGCCGAAATAGACCGACCCTGGGTCACCGTGGTGTGGGACGACCCCGTAAACCTCATGTCATACGTGACATACGTGTTCCAAAAACTCTTCGGCTACTCCAAAGATAAAGCGACCGAGCTCATGCTCAATGTGCATCAGCAAGGAAAAGCTATCGTGAGCAGTGGCCCAAGAGAGCGCATGGAACTTGATGTCGCGCGGCTGCACGAATACGGTCTACAAGCCACGCTGCGGCACGACTCGTAAGGACGAACCATGAGCTTGCCGCAAGGCTTTACCGCCCACGGCGCTACCTTCACCCTGGAAACCAGCGCGAACGAAGCTCGGATTTTGCGCGAAATCATGGACCAGGTCGCCGAACTCGCCGCCCATGGCGACGCATCTGTCGACGAGGCCGTGGGCAGGCTGCTGCCCGATGGCTATCGAGACGACGAAAAAGCCGCGCTTGAATTGCGCAGCCTCACCGAAGGATCGCTTCGCAGCGCGAAAGTCGCTGCCGCCCGTGAGGTCGCCTCCACTCTGCCGCACCACGCCGGCGCGGTTGAACTCGACGAACAACAAGCCCAGTCTTGGCTAACTGCCCTCACCGACGCGCGGCTAGTTCTCGCCAATCGCATCGGACTTACCGGCGACAGTGACCTCATTGGTGAACTCGACGACGCGGTCGCCGAAGACCCCGAAGGCCCCCGCACCTTCGCGATCAGCGTCTACCACTACTTGAGCTTCCTTCAAGAGACCTTGGTCCACGCGGTTGCCGATTGGGACGAACAGTGAGCGACGCACCCATCGGAGTGTTCGATTCCGGGGTGGGTGGGCTCACGGTAGCCAGAGCGATCGCCGATCTGCTCCCGAACGAGCGAATCCGCTACGTCGGGGACACCGCCCATGTGCCATATGGGCCCAGGCCCATCGCGCAAGTGCGATCTCTCGCGCTAGAGGCGCTCGATCACCTGGTGGAAACTGGCGTAAAAGCACTGGTCATCGCATGCAATTCGGCATCAGCCGCCTGTCTGGCCGATGCCAGAGAACGCTACGACATTCCACTAGTCGAAGTGATCTTGCCGGCTGCCCGCCGTGCGGCCACCACCACGCGCAACGGCCATATTGGAGTGATCGGCACCTACGCCACGATCAAAAGTGGCGCCTATGAGAACGCCCTCGCCGCCGCCCCCGGAATCACGGTCACCAGCGCGGCTTGCCCAGAATTCGTGCCATTTGTCGAACGCGGAGTAACCAGCGGTCGGCAGATTCTGGGGCTGGCGCAAAACTACCTAGCGCCTCTCGCCGCGGCTGGAGTAGACACTCTTGTGCTGGGCTGCACCCACTACCCCCTACTCGTCGGCGTGATCTCACTCGCTATCGGTCCAGATGTGACACTCGTTTCCAGCGCTGACGAGACCGCACGCCAGCTTTTCCGAATGTTGCATGAACAAGAACTACTCGCTCCAGAACAAGACACACCGCCAGGACACCAGTTTTATGCCACCGGACCTATCGAACCGTTTACCCGACTCGCCCGGCGTTTCCTCGGCCCGGCGATCGACGCAGACCTGCGCGCCCTGCAACTCACCTAAACCCTCAGACATTTCTGGTGTAGTTTTACGCAAACACTTAACACTGGAGCAGAGGTTCACATGCGTCTAACTGTGCTCGGCTGCGCTGGCAGCATGCCTGGGCCGGATTCCCCATGTTCGTCGTACCTTTTGGAGGCTGAGGACTTCCGGTTACTCATCGACTTCGGTATCGGCGCACTTGGGGCACTGCAACGAGAACAGCTGCTTTATGACATAGATGCGATCGTGCTTTCACACCTACACCTAGACCATTGCGCGGACGTGGCCAGCTACATCGTCGCCCGTCACTACTATCCGCCCCACGGCGAACCGCTCCCCAAGATTCCGCTCCACGCCCCAGCCGGCGCCGCCGCCCGGATAGCCGAAATTGGTGGCGCGGGGGTGGGCAATCACGCGGCCGAGGTTTTCGAGTTCCGCACCATGCTGCGAGGCGAACTGGAGATCGGGCCGTTCACGCTCAACTTGGCCCACGTCAATCATCCTATTGAGACGTTTGGCATGCGCATCGAACACGCGGGGCGAGTTCTCACCTACTCGGGAGATACCGGCGAAAGCGACGCCCTCATCGACCTGGCTCGCAACGCCGACTTGTTCCTGTGTGAAGCGAGTTTCGATGAAAACCCCAACAACCCACCAGATGTGCACTTGTCTGGCTCACAAGCCGGGCAGCACGCTATGAAGGCGGCGGCTCGCAAGCTGCTCCTTACCCATTTGGTGAGCCCACACGTGGACGAAAACGAGACGCTAGAAATCGCGAGGCGCCACTACACCGGACAGGTTGAACTCGCCCGCGCCGGATGGGTATACGACATCTAATAATGTCCCAGGCGCGTCCTAAGCTATTGGCGTGCCCACAACTGGACTTCACACAGACCACTATGAACTGACGATGCTCAACGCGGCGCTGCGCGATGGCACAGCGGAGCGCCGCTGTGTCTTCGAAGTATTCGCGCGGAGCTTGCCTCCGGGCCGCCGATACGGCGTTGTGGCGGGCATCGGCCGACTCACCGAGGCCCTACGCGATTTTCGATACGACGACAACGCTCTGCGTTTTCTACGTGATAACAACATTGTCGACGAAACCACACTGCGCTGGTTGGAAAACTATCGCTTCACCGGCGACATCGACACCTATCGCGAGGGTGATCTCTATTTCCCGGGCTCGCCTATCGTCACGGTGACCGGCACCTTCGCCGAAAGTGTCATCCTGGAAACACTCGTCCTGTCGATCCTCAACCACGACTGCGCCATCGCCTCAGCGGCATCACGTATGGCCACAGCGGCCGGAAGCCGGCGGCTGGTTGAAATGGGCTCACGACGCACCCACGAAGAATCCGCGATTGCCGCCGCCAGAGCCGCATACCTCGGCGGCTTTTCCAGCACCTCCAACTTGGCCGCCGGCCGGCGATATGGCGTGCCAACCGGCGGCACAGCGGCCCACGCGTTCACGTTGCTCCACGACAACGAGACCTCAGCGTTTCAATCTCAAATAGACACTCTCGGCCCCTCCACCACGCTCCTAGTCGATACCTACGACATCACCGAAGGCATTCGGCAAGCCATTGCCATCGCTGGGCCAGATCTCGGCTCAATACGCATTGACTCCGGCGACCTCGCCGTCATCGCCGAACAAGCCCGCGCGCAGCTCGATGCCCTGGGCGCGGTCAACACAAAAATCATTCTTTCCGGCGACCTTGACGAATATGCCATCGCCGCTCTCGCCGCGGCGCCAGTCGACGCCTATGGGGTCGGCACGGCGCTGGTGACCGGCTCTGGCGCACCGGCGGCCGGGATGGTCTACAAACTCGTTGAAGTGGACGGCCGTCCAGTCGTGAAGCGAAGTCTGCACAAAACTTCCCGAGGCGGCCGCAAACATGCGGTGCGCCGCCACAAACCAACGGGCACCGCGCTGGAAGAAATCATCGCCTCCCAGCATCTCCCCAACGCCGAGCCACACGACCGGATACTGCACATGCCGCTGGTCCGCAATGGCGAGTTCCTTGACGTCCCAAACCTCACTCAAAGCCGCGAAACCCTCAAAGCACAACTTCGCGCCATCCCTTGGGAGGGGCTGAAGCTCTCTCCTGGCGAACCAGCCATACCCACCACCTTCGAAAGCACGGCCCAAGGCGCCTAAATTCCTAACCTCACTTAGTCCAGCAGCGCAGCCCAACTGGCGCTAGCGTTAACAGTGGGGACAACAACAGGAGGGGCAGCCATGGCCAAAGCGCTCATCATCGTGGACGTGCAAAATGACTTCTGTGAAGGTGGTTCGCTCGGGGTGAGCGGCGGGACAACCGTTGCCTCGGCTATTACCGCCGCTCTGCGTGCCAACACCCACCAATGGGACTATGTCGTTGCCACCCGCGATCATCACATCGACCCCGGAAACCACTTTTCCGAAACACCGGACTACGTCGACAGCTGGCCACGACATTGCGTGGTAGGCACCGATGGCGTGGAACTACACCCAAAACTAGACCGTAGCCGCATTGAAGCGACCTTCGACAAAGGCGAATACACCGCCGCTTATTCGGGTTTCGAGGGCCGAGCGAGCGGGGTCAATTTGGCGCGCTGGTTGCACGCCCACGGCATCGAACAAGTCGACGTAGTGGGTATAGCCACCGACCACTGCGTGCGAGCCACGGCCCTGGATGCGGCGGCGGAAGGCTTCCATACCACCGTGTTGCTCGACATGACAGCGGGAGTGGCGCCAGAGACTATCGAAAAGGCGTTGAGTGAACTGGCCGCGGCGGGCGTACACCTCGTGGGCACGCCTGCGGAAAACTAAAACTGTATGCCACGACGCGGGGTGCCGTTGGTCTCGTGACCGCCATAGTGGCTGCCCCTGCCGATGACAAACCTTGGACCACCCGGTTGAAGATCAGACACGGCAGCGGGCGGCTCAGCCTCATCCAGGGGCAGTTCTTCGGCGGTTGGCTCCGCTTCCTCACCCGTGGGCCGCTCTTCCTCAATATGTTCGTCCATGTGATCACCTCGATGGGTTCGTCTTCGCACCCAATATGCCCCACTGAGCGAACATCGAGGCGCAAACAGCAAAACCCGCGGCATCACACCGGAAAATCACCCTGGCGCTTACCCCAGCGGTCAATCATCGCAGCGATAAGCGCCTTACAACATCATCGCGAATGAGGTCGAGGGCCATGGGCTGAAACGGGTCTCGGCACGCTAGCAACCTTGTCGAACAGATGAGGATAGGCTCCGGCTCCGACTTCAACCGGTTCGGTGTTCACAAGATGCGCGCTGTCCGCTTGCGCACCGAGAAGTTCATCAATTTTCTTGAAAGCCAGCTCACGATCAACAACGGGATATTCAGCCCGACTCGAATTGGGGACGTCAGGGTGAGTAAACGTGGGATTCGGGTAATACAAGCGGCTCAAGTCATGCCGCGGTCCATCGCCAATTGGGGAGGACAAGCTCGCCAGTACATACGCAACAAACTCTGGCGGCGGTTGTTGGTTGTCGAACACTGGTAGCGGCGGCGGGATTTCGAACAGAGCCTCTTGACCTGGGCCAACATCGTTTTGTGGCAGTGGCATCTCGCTTACCGGTGTAACAGGGGCTGCGGCCGTGTAGAGAACGACAGTCGGAGCATCATCAGGGATGTCTTGCCACGGTGAAAGATATGAAATTGATTCGGCGCGCATGAGCTTGTCTTTTGGCATTTGGGCCACCGCGATCGAAAGACGCTCTTGATTGTTGTCCTCGCCGCCTCGCATCACGGCGAGTGGGTAACCGCCTGGGATCGCGAGTACTTTTTGCAATAAGAGGAGTCGGAAATATTGGGTGGGCTCCAGACCTCCTCTGGCGGCAAGCGCATCAGCCGCCGCGCCGAGATTTTCGGTGATGTCTCTTTCGTCGGTTGCCGACACGAACTTCGCTTTGTCCAGGATTATCGAAATAGATAAATCGGGTAGGTCTTCTTCTCCCGGAAGGAGCTTTGCCTGTGCCACCACGTACTCCCACTTAGCTATGTCGCATATGGACTTTTATCCGGCGCGACGGGCAACATATTTATGAGAATACGCTAATAATAATGGCCGCCAGGATTCACCTGACGGCCATTCCAGCAGCGTGTGAGCTATGACTCCACAGCTGGCGCGGCTTTCTTTTCCACTTCCTGGGCCCAGGGAGCCAGGTGCGGGAATTTCTCGTCGAATGCGGGGCGCTCAGAACGAATACGCGGCAGCTTGGTGAAGTTGTGCCGTGGTGGAGGGCACGACGTAGCCCATTCAAGCGAGGCGCCGTGACCCCAGGGGTCATTAACTTCGACGATCTTGCCCACACGGTACGACTTGTACACGTTCCACAAGAACGGCAAGGTCGACGCGCCGAGCACGAATGAGCCAATGGTCGAGATGGTGTTCAGGTCGGTGAACCCATCGCTAGGCAGGTAGTCAGCGTAACGACGTGGCATGCCCTCAGCGCCCAACCAGTGCTGCACCAGGAAGGTGGCGTGGAAACCGATGAAGGTCAACCAGAAGTGAACCTTGCCCCAGGTCTCATCGAGCATGCGTCCGGTCATCTTCGGGAACCAGAAATAGATGCCCGCGTAGGCCGCGAACACGATGGTGCCGAAGAGCACATAGTGGAAGTGCGCGACCACGAAGTAGGAGTCGCTGACGTGGAAGTCAATGGGCGGTGAGGCGAGCAAAACACCAGACAGGCCACCGAACAAGAAGGTGACGAGGAACCCTAGGGAGAAGAGCATTGGCGTTTCGAAAGTGAGCTGACCACGCCACATGGTGCCGATCCAGTTGAAGAACTTCATGCCAGTAGGGACGGCGATGAGGAAGCTCAAGAAGCTGAAGAACGGAAGAAGCACGGCGCCGGTGGCGAACATGTGGTGCGCCCACACCGTCATGGACAGAGCGGCGATTGCCAACGTTGCGCCCACCAGACCCTTGTAACCAAAGACGGGCTTACGGCTGAACACGGGCAGCACTTCGGTGATGATGCCGAAGAACGGCAACGCCACGATATAGACCTCGGGATGCCCGAAGAACCAGAACAGGTGTTGCCACAGCACGGCACCACCGGTCTCGGGATCGTAAATGTGCGCGCCAAGGTGGCGGTCCGCGGTGAGCGCGGCCAAGGCCGCGGCCAGAATCGGGAAGACCATCAGCACGAGCAAGCTGGTGACCAAAATGTTCCAGGTGAAGATGGGCATACGGAACATGGTCAGACCGGGGGCACGCATGGTCAGGATGGTGGTGATCATGTTGACCGCACCCAAAATGGTGCCCAGGCCGGAAATGATCAGGCCCACGATCCACAGGTCGGCACCCGCCCCGGGCGAGTTGATGACTGAGTTCAGCGGCGCGTAGGCGAACCATCCGAAGTCAGCGGCACCACCCGGCGTGATGAAGCCCGCGACGACCATGGTTCCACCGAATAGGTATAGCCAGTAAGCGAAGGAGTTCAACCGGGGGAAGGCGACGTCTGGCGCACCAATTTGTAGCGGAATGATGTAGTTCGCGAAGGCGAACACCAGCGGGGTGGCGAACAGCAGCAGCATGATGGTGCCGTGCATGGTGAAAAGCTGGTTGTATTGCTCATTCGACAGGTACTGCAAACCCGGCTTCGCCAGCTCCGCACGCATCATGAGCGCCAAAACGCCACCGATCGCGAAAAACACGAACGAGGTGAAGAGATACATCATCCCGATGTGCTTAGCGTCGGTGGTGCGCAACGTGCGGGCGAGCCAAGAGCCCTTCACGGCTTCCCGTGCTGGGTAGGGGCGAGTCTGTATCGGCGCTGGTGCGATCGTCACGCGCGAAAGAATAGCCCCTCTGGCTGCGTCAAAGCTGGCCGGGGCTGCGGTGTGTTCCTGCGCTTCTTGTTGTAACTTCCCCGCCGACGTGGGCTTGGGCGAGGTAAGTTCGAGGTCAGTCCCGGCCCACGACACGTTCGGAAATCATGACAACGCCCGCTATTGTCCCGCAAACCGGCGCCCATAGTTCCGTGCCTGTTCCCGGCCCGGCGTCCGAAGTAACACATGGTAGCCAGGCCCCTACATGGGCGCATGGCGTGGAAGCGATGAACCGGCTCGCCGTTCTCTTAGAAGAAAGCGGTGAACACAATCACGCCTTGCTTTGGTACCAACGTGCCGCCGCCACCGGCGACCCCACAGCGAACTACAACCTCGGGCTGTTCTATCGAGAACATGGCCCTCTTGATCAAGCCGTCAAACACCTCACCGTCGCCGCCGAAGCGGGAGACACCGACGCGGCATACGCCTTGGGAACCTTGGGACTCCAGCACGGCAACAAAGCCGTGGCCCAACGCTGGCTTACCGTCGCCGCCGAACACAACGACATCGCCGCTCTCAACTGCCTTGGCGCGCTGGAACTCGCCGAAGGAGACACCGAGACCGCTCAGCAACGTTTTCGGCAAGCCGCCGAAGCGGGAGCACCCGAGGCCGCATACAACCTGTCCCGGCTCGTTCGACACCACGGCGGATCCAGTGAGGAGATAAATCACTGGCTGAGGGCGGCCGCTCTTGGTGGGGATCCCGACGCGGCATATGAACTGGGAATGAGCGCCAGGAAAAACGGCGACTTTGCCGAAGCCGAAGCTCGACTCCGCAGTGCCGCCGACGCGGGACATCCGCTAGCAGCCCACCAGCTCGCCCGCTTGTGCTGCGAAAGAGGCGATGACGAGACCGGAGAAAGGTGGTACCGCAAAGCCGCCGCCGCTGGACGGATCGAGGCCATGAACAATTTGGGCGTCCTCTTGGAAAGAAGAGGACGCGATGAGGACGCCACCAAGTGGTACGAGGCCGCTATCAACGCCGGACACACCGGCGCCGTGTACAACTTGGGCGTATTGCTGGAAAAACGGGAAGATCCAAATCGGGCCGCCGATTACTACGAACAAGCCGCCGAAGCCGGGAATCCAGCGGCCGCTTACAACTTGGGCGTGCTGCTGCGAGATCACGGAGACATCGGCGGAGCCGAAGAATGGTTTCGCCGAGCGGCTGTCGCGGGCGACAGCGATGCGGCTTTCAACTTGGGTGTATTGCTCGCCGAACGCCATGAAGATGTCGAGGCGGAGCGCTGGTTTCGGGTCGCGGCTGAAGCCGGTGACGAAGAGGCAATCGCCCATCTGGCGGTAATCCTGGAGCGACGATAACGCGCTGTGCCCAGAACTTCTGACGTTACCAGCAGCTATCTCGGTTGGCTTCCCGCGTGAACTAGGTTGACGCCGCGTTTCTCCTTCTTGGGTGGGACCTCATCTTCATCATCGCGCAGGACGAATTAGACCAATTCGTCTAGCAATACTTGGTGAGTCTCGTCAACGCCGCAGTAGAGGAGCCCGCGTCATGAACGTGCGACTAAAGCGCCACCAAACAGATAACTCCACAGGGATCGCCGCGCGAACCGCTATGTATCTACCAACGATACTTCTTGGCGGAGTCCTGGGAATCGGGGCAACGCTAGGAACGATCGCCCCAGCGCATGCCACCGCCGAGGTCGCAACCTTTACGGGCGCCGCGAACACGGCAAACAGCGTGTGCGAAGTAGTGGATGTCAGCAATGGGACCGATCCTGGTGTGCGCTCTCAATGCCCACCGCAAACGTGGCAACATCAGCACCGGCCCGGCGTGCGTTGCATGAATGCCCTTGGCTTTACGCACGTGGACTATGGCCCATGGGTCGGAGGAACAAGCACGTCAGACGTGTATTGCAAAAATTCTTCCGTCAAGGACAAATGGCTCGAAGAGGGGCCGCAGTAAGACAGTCCTCAGTGACTCGCCGAAACACTTAGGGCACGGTTTCACCAAAGGCAGCGATCGCGCTATCCACATTTGCCGGCGTTTTCTGGTGGATATGCGCGGTCGTGCCGCCCCGGCATGTTTTTCCATTCTGTCGAAGCTTACGCAAGCACGTGGAAAGTCGGCCTTGACTACAAATGTCCGCCTTGGAGCAATATGGCCGTTGGCATGCAGCAAGAAGATCGCTTGAATCACTTAATTCAGCGGACCCAATTGCCACGTCATCCATGAACTCGACACCGACAGCGGCAGAATCCAGCCACTTGTGCAGAAAGGAGGCGTCGCATTTTGATGTTCACCGGCTAGGGGAATGCGAAGAGCCATTGTTGGGTGGCTCGGGTGGTCGTGGACTACCCTTCGATTTTCTACTGAGAGCCCAGAAAATCGTTGCCGTGGTGGCAGAGCCAACAGCTGAGGTGGCAAGAGCGGAGCTTTCCATCGCCGCCGCGGCAAAGCCCTGGCCGATAGCTAGCGGCCCAAATACTCTCGCTAAGGTCCGGAAGGTTGCGCGTGACTGTGCATCCATAAACCCATTGTCGCTAAGGTTTACCCGGCACCTAACGTAGGTCTTATAACCTGACTTCTTCGATTTGAGTTATTTCACGCTGGCTACCCTTAAGTGGCTTCGCATCCCGCCAGCCAATTACGCGGTGCACAACTTGCTATGACCACAGCATGTGCCGGTCCCAGGGGCTGTGCGGATCGGAACGTGTGTAACGCAACCGGGTATGGGTGCGCCCTTTGTCTGCTTGCCAAAACTCGATCTCGCCAGGTTCGAGGGTGTAAAGCGTCCAGTGTGGACTGATTATGTCCGGGTCCGATTCGATTCGGTCCAGGGCTTCATTAAGATCGCGGTCGCGCTGTTCCAGGCTGTCCAGGTGAGTGCTTTGGCGACCTAGCAGCGCTTCGGCGCGGGCTGAGGGCGCCCGGGCCAAGAGGTCGGCGGCGCTTTGTTCTGGGGACTCGGGCTTTACCGTTCCTCGCACCCGCACCTGGCGGCCTTGTAGTGGCCAGTAGAAGGTGAGCGCCGCATGTGGTGTGTTCGCCAGTTGGCAACCTTTAGGGCTATTAGCGTGAGTGGCGAACTGCCAGCCGCGCAGATCTACGTGTTTGAGAATAAGGATCCGAGCATCGGGGCGGCCATCCTCGCCCAGAGTGGACAACGTCATAGCGTGTGGCTCAGGGACACCCGCTTCAACTGCGAGCTTGAGCCAGTCCAAGAACAGCTCGGCTGGTTCGGCTGGAGCATCGGAGGGCTCGAAACGCGCCAGTGGGCCCACAAAAACTTCCAACCCTCGCAGCCATTCACGCACCGGCCCGAACTTTTCAAGCTCATGACTTGCGCTCATCGCACCCCTTAATCGCCGTAACTCCTAGCGAGCTAATGCGGTGACCCTTCGAGCCAAATCGGTGCAACCGTTTCACGCCTCGCTCATACGGTGAAGTTTAGGTGGGCATGCGCAACTTGCTGTGCGATCAGCGAGGCCAGTCGCCTACTCAGCCACGCTGTGCTACGCGTGCGGCGGCGAGCCGCGTTGCCCATCCGAGCCCTGCTGTGAACAATGGCGGCCAGGCGATCGGTGAGAAGGAATAGCCAACCAGAATTACCGCTGGAATCCAGCCGGAGTTCGCGGCCGCGACGACCCACCGCCACCTGCCCGCGATCTTCCTGACCAGATCTGGCAACAGGAAGAACGCCACCGCTGCGCCCGTGGTCGGTAGCCCGTATTTCGCCGACTCAAACACGGCGAAGGCTCCTAAGAACACAGTGAGCAGCAGCCATCCCAGCCAGCGTGCCCGCCCACCCGTTCTTCCTTCCTCCATGACATCTCCCCGCATTGATTGCCGTCTTTGTCACACTTAGCACAGAAAATAATGCGACTGTTCTTCTGAAATCATGTACGGACCTCAGTCAGCGGAGAAGAGCCAGCCCTAGCGCACTAGGACCATCAGGCCGCGATTGATCGCAACGTGGAAGGCATCCGGTGGGGCGGAAAGAAAGTTCCACCCCACCAACCGCTGAGTTGACTACGCGGGGATGACCGTGTCATCTGGCCAGGTCTTCTTAATGAATTCCTTTACTTCATCGCTATTGAGCAATGTGACCAACTTCTTGACTCTCGCGTCGTCTTTATCGCCTTTCCGAACCACGAGAACATTGGCATATGGGTTGTCCTTCGGACTTTCCACGGCCAGAGCGTCGGTCGCCGGGTTAAGACCCGCCTCCAGCGCGTAATTGCCATTGATCACGGAAAGGGCCGAGTCTTGGCGTGAGCGCGGAATGAACGCGGCTTCTTGTTGGCTGAACTTCAGATTCTTGGGGTTCTCGGTGATGTCTTCCACATCGGCGGTTGCCCCGGCATCCTTTTTGAGGGTGATGATGTCTTCGGCGGCCAACAGCTTCAAAGCGCGGCCACGGTTGCTCGGGTCGTTCGGAATAGCCACAGTGTCGCCGTCGCGGAGATCAGCCAAGCTATCGGCGGATCCGGCATAGACAGCTAGCGGTTCGATGTGTACTGGAGTGACTGATTCGAACTTGTAGCCACGCTCTTTCACCTGTTCGGCGAGATACGGCTCGTGTTGAAAGTAGTTAGCGTCAATCTGCTTTTCTTGCAGCGCCACGTTGGGTTGGATGTAGTCGCTGAAGGGCACTATGTCGAGCTTGAGCCCGGCGTCATCGGCCAGTTCGTCTTTGACGTATTGCAGGATTTTAGCGTGCGGTGTGGGTGAGGCCCCGACTTTCAAGATTCCATCGGCTTTGCGTTCTTCGGTGTCGGCATCGGCGGAAAACGCGCATGCGGAGGCAGCGAATAGAGCGGCGACGGATAGGCCAACGAACAATTTGCGGATCATTATGTTTCCTTACTTAGGTTGGAGTGTTTAGTGAGTGAGGCGACGGGCTAGAAAGTCGCCAAGGCTTTGCAGCGCTTGGACAAGGGCGACGAGCGCGATAACGCAGGCAACGGTGATATCCGTTTCGTAGCCCTGGTAGCCGCGACGTACGGCGAGGTCGCCGAGTCCGCCGGCACCTACCACACCGGCCATCGCCGAATAGCTGATCAGCGCGACGACGGTGATGGTGATGCCCGCGACAAGTCCGGGTAGGGCTTCCGGGAGCAGGATTTTCCTGATGATCTGCAACCTGCTGGCTCCAAGCGCTTGCCCGGTTTCGAGTAGTCCGGCGTCCACTTCACGCAGCGAGGTTTCGACGATGCGCGCGAAGAAGGGCACGGCCGCGATGGTCAAGGGCACAATCGCCGCGTTGGGCCCGATAGAAGTGCCAGCGAGGGTGCGGGTGAGTGGCACGACAGCGACCAACAAAATGATGAATGGAAGTGATCGTCCGATGTTGACGATGGCGCCGAGCACCGCGTTGAGCGCTGGCACCGTGGCCAGATGCCCGCGGCTCGTCACGACCAATAGCACACCGAGAGGCAAGCCAAGGACCACTGTCCACAAGGCAGACCAGCCGACCATATAGAGGGTTTCCCAGGTGGCGAGCTCCAATGCCTCACGCATACGACACCTCCGGAACGTCCACGAACCGGTGACGGGTGCTTCCCGTTGTCTCTGAAGCCAACGTCGCGATCTTGAGCCGTCGAGCTAGCGGCGAATCTGGGGTCAGCTCGGTCAAGGCCGCGGCCTGAGCGATGCGGCCATCTTGCAGCAATGCGGCACTGTCGCAAATGCTGCGGACCACATACGGATCATGGGTAATCAACAGCACGGTAAGCCCGAAGTCGTCGCGGAGCTGACGGATCAGCGCCAGCACCTCATCAGCGGTCTCGCTGTCCAAAGCTGAGGTGGCCTCATCGCTCAGCAAAACCTTCGGTTGCACGGCCAATGCCCGGGCGATCGCGACCCGCTGTTTTTGTCCGCCTGAGAGCTGCGCCGGGTATGCGTCCAACTTGTCGGCGAGTCCCACTCTTTCTAGGAGCGCGGCGGCTCGTTGGCGGCGTTGAGTCTTGGAGAGGCCTTGAAGTTGAAGGGGCAGGGCAACGTTCTCAATGGCGGTGGAGCGGGCCAGCAGATTGAAGTGCTGGAAAATCATTCCAATGTCGTGGCGCGCGTGCCGCAACTTTGTGGCACTGAGCGTGGTGAGGTCCTGGTCATTAACGATGACTGAACCCCGGTCGGGGCGTTCTAACAGGTTGATAGAGCGCAGCAATGTGCTTTTTCCCGCCCCAGAGGGGCCAACTACTCCATAAATCTCACCTGGTTGAACATGAAGGTCCACACCGTTGAGCGCGTGGACATCGGGTTTCTTGGCGCCAAATAGCGGGCGTCTAGCCCGAAAGGTTTTATGAACATCACTGAGAGTAATCACATGTAGTCCTGGTGCTATGAGAAGCGAGCAAGTGGGAGATCGGCCACGAGGGCCCAGAAACGCGAAAAGCCCGCACATGGCGGGCTCGGGGTCGAGATGCTAGCGGTTAGCTACACATTCGACAGGCACGCCGAGCAGACGCCATCATCATGGCGCTACAGGTACACATACGGCGGGCGGTCATGCTCACTGTTCTACCGGGTGTTCGGCGTTTCGCAAAGTGAATGCCCACCAAGGTGACGTTTCGTCATCAAATCGAGACTACGCTCCGTGAAGGACAGTGGCGTAGCCCACAGTTGGGCACTGGCTGCTTAATAGCCAGCGTGTTTGTCAACCAATCCGAGCAAGGGCGTGCCCGCCACGAGGGCAGCGACGTTGTCGGCGACCCGCTCGGCGAGTTTGTGGGAGACAAACTCCAATGAGTCAGCGCAGTGTGAAGTGATAGTCACGTTGTCCAGCGTCCATAGCGGATGCGCTGCCGGCAACGGTTCTGGATACGTCACGTCCAGCCCCGCCGCGGCGATCTGACCAGTGGTGAGCGCCGTGACCAACGCATCAGTATCGACGTGCGCGCCCCGAGCTACGTTGACAAGCACAGCGTTGTCAGGCAGCAACGCAAGCTGTTTTTCGCCGATGATGCCCGTCGTCGCCGGAGTCAGCGCCAAGGCGAGCACCAAAACATCGGTGTCGGGCAAGATCGAGTCGAGCTCGGCTTGGCCAACAGTGCGATTGGCACCGGGTGTTGACTCAGCGGTGCGGCGCACCACCGTGATGTCACAGCCAAACGGTTGCAGGAGCGCGATGAGAGTAGTGGCGATGCCACCAGCGCCCAGGATGGTGACGCGCTTACGAAACAAAGATTCGGGCTCCAGCATGTGCCAGTGCGGCCGGCGAGCTTGTGCGGTGAGATTACGCAGCGCCGCCAAAGCCAACACCAAGGCATGTTCGCCCACCTGCTCGCCATAAGACGCCTTAGCGCAAGTGAACTGGGCCGGGTGATCGAACAATCCGCCAGCGACGAAGGAATCTACCCCCGCCCAAGGGAGTTGCACCCAGGAAATATTGGGGTACGCATCAAGCAAACCACTGAGCGGCTTGGCGTCGCCTACTTCGAGCCACACCAGGCCGTTAGCTTCTTCCAAGCTCACCACATCGCCACCGGCGCGCTTCACCGCTTCTAGCAGGCGCTCATTCTGCGCCAGGCTGTCCTCGCCACGAGCGGCGGCTTTGATCTCATCGGGGGCGAAAGCAATTTTTGGGCGCACGCTGCAAGGGTAATACCCGCTGACCAGCGCATCTCACAGTGTCAACCAGGGAAACTTCTTAAAGGGTGAGGTACCTGACATTTAAGGGCATTGTCTGGCTATAGCACCGAGTCGGTACCGTGCCCAATGATGGACATGCTCCAAAACAACACGACGCGCCCCGGCCGCCGCTGGAGCCTCGGGCACATCGCGGACCCACCCCGCCAAGACCAGGGCGCCCGCATTTACGCCCTTGACGCCTTACGGCTGATGGCCGCGCTTGCCGTGGTCGCCTACCACTTCCTGGCCTTTAGCCGCGGACTAAAGTTCGGCGCCTGGCAGCAATCCCCCGCCGAACTTTTCCCCAACGTAAACCCGGCGGCCTCCTACGGCTGGCTCGGCGTACAACTGTTCTTCTTAATCAGCGGGTTCGTCATCTGCATGTCCTGCTGGGGCAAAGCCCCTAGCCAGTTCTTAATTTCACGCATCATCCGGCTCTATCCCGGATATTGGGCAGCCGTGCTCATCACCAGCGCCGTATTGCTCGCATGGCCCATCATGCGATTCGGCCCAGAACCAGAAACGATCTACGCCAACTTGACCATGTTCCAGGCTCCCCTGGAATACGAAAACATAGACGGCGTCTACTGGTCACTGTGGATAGAACTCAAGTTCTACATGTTGTTCGGTGTGCTCGTCGCGATCGGCCTCAACTATGTGCGTATCGTCGGGTTCTGCCTCGGCTGGATGGCGCTGGTGTTGCTAGCCGCGCAGTTCCCAGAACACGAACACCTGCAATTCTTCGCGATGCGTGAGCACGCACCCCTGTTCGTAGGCGGCATCGCGATGTATTTGATGTATCGGTTCGGCCCGGACGCTGTCTCGATCGGGCTCGTTTTCCTGTCCTGGCTCATGGCTCAACGCGAACTGCCCGAGCTCGTCCACGGCGCCGAAACATCGGTTCGGCACGAACTCAAAGTGTCCACCGCGCTGATCATCGTGACCGCCTGCTACGCGCTAGTGCTGGCCACCGCACTCGGCGCGTTCAACTGGGCGCGCTGGCGAGGCCTGACCATTGTGGGGGCGCTGACATATCCCCTGTACTTGCTGCACCAAAACATCGGTTGGACGATCATTCGGCTCAACCATGACAAGATCGCACCGTGGCTATTACTAGCCATGGTGGTCACAGCCCTGCTGGTGGCTTCTTGGCTGCTGCACATCATTGTGGAACGACCAGTGAGCGCACACCTCAAACGGCTCCTTACCGTGCTTACGCGAGAACGACGCCCCGCCCCAAAGCCGATCATCAGTCGCCCAAAGCCCTCGCCCGTGCCCGCGCAACGCGTCGCCGAACCGGTGGCCGAACAGCGGGTTCCCGTCTCGGTTTAATCACTCAAAGCCTCACAACCGTGAACCGCGACACAGGCAAAAAACGCGGATGGCAGACTGCTACACGTGCCCGAGAAAGAAGAAGCCACCTCCCCGCCACCAACGGAGCGCCCGCCAATGGGGCGCACAGGGCGTATCGCACGCCTCACCATTGCTTGGGTGGGCATTGTTTTGATCGTCGCCGGCACTATCTACGGTGAGGATGACCACTTTCCCTTCGGTCCATTCCGGATGTACGCCACTGCCGATCCGGGCGACCGTCCGGTGCGTTCCACCCGTGTCGAGGGGTATTACGCCGACGGAACAATGGTGCGACTTTCGGGCGGCGCGGTCGGCATGCGGCGCTCAGAAATTGAGGGACAACTGCCCCGCTTCAAGAAAGACCCCACGCTGATTGGCCAGCTCGCCGTGGCATACGAAAATCGCCATCCCGACAAGCCAGACATCGTCCGGATCGACATCATCACCCGATACATCTATCTCAAGGACAACGAACCCACCGGAGCTACGGAAGACAAGTTGTTCGCGACCTGGGAAAGCGCTCATCCCGAGCAGAAAGCGAGCACTCGATGATGAGCCGGTGGTTCTTCGCACCCGGTCCGCTGGGACGGGTGGCGGCACTTCGGACGCTGGCCGACCTATTCCGTCCCATCGATGTGCTGTACACGACTCGATGGATCTTGGCGCACAAGGACGTGCCTGGCGAGCTATACCGTCCACTTTTCGTCGGGCGGCTTCTGCATCTACCCACACCAACCCACACTCTGGTCGTCGGAGTATGCATCGCCCTGTTGATCACAGCGATACTGGCGGCATTCAATCGATGGCCCAGAGCACTGGGCGCCATCATTTTCGTGCTCTACTTCGAGTGGATGATCATCGCGCAGTCCTATGGGAAGGTCGACCACGACCGATTCGCCTACCTGGTGCTGTTGGCGGCGCTTCCCACCATTGGCGCGGCACGATGGGGCGATGAGAAAACGCTCTCCGAACGGGCCGGTTGGGCGATGAAGGTCACCCAGATCGCGGTGATCTGCACCTACTTCTTGGCCTCCCTAGCTAAGTTTCGATTCGGTGGGGCCGGTTGGGTTAACAGCGCGGTGATGACCCGGGCCGTGGTACGACGAGGCACAGACCTGGTGGACTTCACGCTGGAACATTCATGGATTTTGATCGCCATGCAATGGTTCATCGTCGCCTTCGAATTGGGCAGCCCTATCGTTCTTTTCGTCAAAGCCCGCTGGCAATATGCCTTCACGGTGTGCTTTTACGCATTCCACCTGATGGTCTATTTGTCAGTGCGCATCATCTTCTTGCCGCATTTGATCGCCCTGGCCACTTTCCTCCCGTTGGAAAAAGTGCGGCCGATCGTCTGGGCCAAAGCGGGCGTGCGGCGGCTAACTTCCCGCCCGCTGCGCGTCGCGGACAGCTTGGGGCATGGCGCAAGCAGCGGTGCCGCCAGGAAGCCGGTGTCGGTTTCTGGCGATCAACCGATAGATGGGCGGAGCGACCCAGGACACGGGCGGAGTGAGCAGCAGCCAGCCTAGTGGCTTCCAAAACGAGCCGGCGTCGATGAGAAGTCGGGCAATGGCCCGGCTTCCCGCGTCACGGTGACGAGCGCTAATCCACTGCACGGCGTCTTCACATTCCTGCTGCGAGACGCCAAGTTCGTCCAGCTGGGCGAATTGCCAGGGCATCACCTTGGCATTGCTGTGGATACGTCGTTCGATGAAATTCGCGCAAGTGGTGCAGAAAGCGCAGTCGCCGTCATACAAAAACACAGCAGTTGCCATGCTTGTCATTGTCCCTCATCGCAATGCCGAATGGCTGTGAGGTGGTCGACTGCCTCTCGGTTGAGCAGCACTACCGAGCGAGCCCGAGCGAATTGCGCGTCTAGAACTCGCTCACGCGCCCGCATGATGGCGCCCCAGCGGCGGACGTGACCTCGAAAAACATGACTGGTGATGACCCGACCTCGGGCATGCTGGCCTTGTAGCGCTATCTCGTGTGGCACATCAATGAGAATCACGTGCACCTCGCGCCCAGCTCGACGGGCGGCGGAGATGTAGAGCTTGATAGCCAACCTGCGGGTGCCTCTGGTGTGGGTGATGAGGCCGATGCCGCGCCGAGCCCGGTGATAGATCCGGTAAAAGTGCGACAACCGGATCAGCGGTCGCGGCATTGCTGGGAAAAATCTACCCCACCAGTTCCGGGTATGCACTGAATCTGCAATGTGCACCCCATCGACTACTTTGGGGGTTATTTCCTGGCCGTCTAGTGAAAATAAACGGGCGAGCAAAGTGCTCTTCCCGGCACCAGGAAGCCCAGCCACCAGCACTAACGCACCAGGTGGATACTGTAGTTCAGCTACACCAGCGTCCCGAAAATCGCACCAACCTACTGGACGCGTTATGACAGCTTCAGGCATGCTCCGAATCGGCCCCGTTTCTGTTCAGCACCCCGATCGGGCGTGGCCCCGTATCTTATACCCGGCGCACCATCACATTGGTTAACAACGTTTTTCATGCGTTCTTCCACCCTCGCCAGATAATCGAGCCGAAAGCCAGGTTCACGCACACATTTCTCGAGCCACTTCTGGGCTTTGCGCAGGGAACGCTTGGAGGGCCGCGTTACCGGGGATACCGAAAAGCCCGACGACAACAGACGCACTGGTGCCACCCCGCCAGCGATAAGCCTAATGTCCTGGTCCATGAGGCTTTCAGCTAGAGCCATCTTTGTTGCCATCAATGAAGCATCAACGCGAAAGCCACTAGTGGTCGCCGAATCGGGACGCACGCCACCGGATTGGGCGGCCGCTTGGAAAGCATGAGCGAGCAAACTTCCGTCGAAAGCGACACTTCCATTAGCCCGACGAGCGAACGACGAATTACTCACAGCCCGCGCCAGCTCCACGTAGTTGTCATCGTCCATTGTGGGCGAAAATCGAGTCCCGGTCGGGAACTGCCGGGTCTCATCGGGAAACAGAGCCGGCAAACGCAAATGCTCGGGCAACCACGGATTCATGTTCGAAGCGAGCAGCTCCATGACCGCGACATCACCAAGCTGCTTCTCATGCCAACGATCGAACGCAGCGGCAGCCGAAACAGCCGACACTCGCGGATCACCATTGCCGGCGGGAACAAGTGATTGTGAGAAAGTCCCTCGTTGAACCGCCGCGTGAAAACGGGAACGAAGTACCTTCGAACCCCGTTCGGCGAGTGCCATTTCGACGTTGGTGAGATCGACCTTCGTATCCTCACTGGTGGCCAAATTCAGCGAAACCGCTTCGGAACCAATCGCTGTCGGCCGACCACGAAAATCGCTTACTCCAGTCACCACCCGGCGCAAGCCTTCGTCAATCGCGTCAAGTTCACCAATGAGCGCGGCAACGCGCGGGTGCTGTTGAAGAAGTCGCCCAACGTCGGCGCGCTCATCAATATTCGCGGCTTTCGCACGTGCTTTGTCGAGCACATGTTCAGAAACAACACCCTGCACAGCAGCGGCGTAAGGGCCCAACGCCGAGGAGACCAGGAGCCCAGGAGCTAGCGACCGCACTTCGGGGATCGCGAAAGCCACCGCCGCCATCGCCCCGGCCGCGATAGCGGCTTTAGTGGCCTGCTTAAAGAAGTACACCGCACTATTGAATTTGGGGCGTTCCGCTTCCCACCCATGCAACGACGATGCTCGGACGCTGGGCAAACCCCATGACGCCACCCGCACGCGTCTACGCAAAGCATCATCGGCCAAACGTTGCTCTACGTTCACACTGCCGGCCACCGCAGCCTCATCATCGACTTTGTCCGCCTGCAAACGTGCCATCGTCAAAACAGTCACCGCGGTGGTAGCCAAGCCAGGCAAGCCCAACACCGCATACGCTGCTTGACCAGCCCAGGCAGCACCAGCGGAAGCAACCGCGCTGGCGATAAGCGGTGCGGCCAACAGGCGCGCGCACCAACGTTTTATCTTCGGCACGCCTTTCGGCGCGGCACTAGTCCGCAAACGGCCCAATTGCAGTCCAGCGCTCTCACACTCACTCCGGGCTCGCGCCACCAGCCCTTGGTGTGAAGCGAGGCGCTCATAAATGAAGGCGTCCTGCCGCGGGGTTTTACCCAGCACCTCATTAATGGCCAGGTGTACTTGCCGCGATCGTCTCTCCAATTCGGCCAATTCCTGTACCGGTTCACCACGACCCGCGATCTCGGTGGCTTGCTTACTTAACAGCTCAGCGACGAGTAACGGAGAAAAAGAGCTCACCTCGTTAATCGTCGATCCAATGCTGTTGGTCAAGCGTCGACCTGCGATCTCCGCATACAGCGCGGCCGAACCACCCCCGGCGGCCTGAGAACCACTTAGTCGCAAGGCAACATCTGTCACGGCGCCCCCCACCGTGCCTATCAGATTGTCAATGAGCGGCGGTTTGACGCGCAGATGTAACGGCGCGTCATCACGACGCTTGCGACCCCAGCGAGCGGAGGTCAACAGCATCGAATACAACACGCCTGGTAATGCGCTGACGGTCGCGAAAAGGTACCGACCTTGTTGACCAGGATCGCTGCTCACGGGCACCGCGGCGAGCGAGGCTAGTCCTGGAATAAGCGCACGCAGAAAAGCGCCTGGCACTGTACCCGTCTCGCGGTCAGCGAATGGGCGAAAGCGGCCCCAGCGACTGCCGTGCAGCCGCACGGGCCCTTCAGCATCGGGCACGGCCTGAAACGCGGCGACGCGACGGTGTCGGACTGCATGTGCCCGGCCCAGCAGCGGAACGCGGAGCCCATGTGAGTGCAAAACACGCTGGATCTGGACCCGATGATGGCGGCGTTGTTTTCGACCGAGGACTTCCATGCCATGGGCTCGCCCAGCGTTGGCCAGCCAGGCCAGCTCCGCATAGGTTCGCGGGTTGGTATCGGTTTCCCCCGCACTGTGTTTTACGGATCCGACGAAATAACCCAAAATCGGCGTGAGCGCCGAAGCCGCGGCTCGTCGCAACTCGACACCGTGCGCACCGCTCGCGGCCGGCACCGGACTACTGGCTACACCGCCGGCTCCACTTGCGGCAAGGGCTCCGGTGTCATCAATAGACACATCGAGTCCGTAACTATGACCATTGTGGTGGGTCACAAACACCCGGCTGCCGTCAACACGGATGTCTCGCACGCCCAAGACTCGCGCTAGCTCTGGCGCCGAATTCATCGCGGCAGAAAGTAACCGAGTGTGATGGTCGCTTCGGCGCCACGCCTGTTGTTTATTGCGAGATTGAAGAACACGCACAAAGAAATTAGCCACGGATCGCCCTTGCCACGAGAGTCGATGACGTCAACGCAGCGCCAGGCGACCTGGCTTACCCCAAAAGGGGAATAACAGTTGCGGGACAGCGCCGGACTCACACCGGACTTCGCTACACGCTGCGTTTTCAGTTCAGTTGAACGCGGGTGACGTTACCACCGCACGTGGGTGTTCCGCCGCGTTCAGTGATACTTCTCGCGCTATGACCACGTGTTTCCGGTCAAGCGCTCGTATACCTCGATGTAGCGCGCCCGAGTGGCCTCAACGATTTCGTCGGGAACCTCAGGAGCTGGAGGTTTCTTGTTCCACCCGGTGCTGGCCGCCCAGTCTCGCACGAACTGTTTGTCGAATGCGTGCTGCGGCCCGCCTGGTCGCCAAGAGTCGGCGGGCCAAAACCGGGAAGAGTCAGAGGTCAATACCTCGTCCGCCAATACCAGTGAGCCCTCGCTAGACCAGCCCAGCTCAATTTTGGTGTCGGCGACGATGATGCCGTGTTCGGCGCCGATTTCGGCACCCCGGCGATAGATCTCAAGGGTGATCCGCTTCAACTCGTTAGCGGTGTCGGCGCCCACTTTGGCTACTACGTCGTTAAACGTGATGAACTCGTCATGTCCCACTTCGGCTTTGGTGGTGGGAGTAAAGATGGGCTCGGGCAGTTTGGAGCCCTCAACCAAGCCTTCGGGCAGCGATACCCCGGAGACCGAGCGCCGCGTTTCGTATTCGCGCAGACCCAGGCCAGCCAAGTAGCCTCGCGCGATGCACTCGACAGGGACCATCTCGAGCCGCTTGCAGCGGATGGCCCGTCCGGCGAACTCGGCGGGAACATCGTCGGCGGAAATCACGTGGTTGGGCACCACGTCGGCGAGTTGCTCGAACCACCACAGGGATAGCTGGGTCAGCAACTTCCCTTTGTCCGGGATGAGGGCGGGAAGCACCGCGTCATAGACCGAGACCCGGTCGGTGGCCACCAGGATCAGATCCTCGCCATCGGCGTATACGTCCCGTACTTTGCCGGAGTGAATCAGTTCCACGCGACTACCCTTCACCAGTAAATGACCTGGGCCTTAATGCCCAGGTCATTTATATAGCGACCGGTTCAGAGCAAAGGCGAGGGGGCCGCCAGACGGGTATCTGGCGGCCCCCTTTTTCAATCGAGCTACTTATTTGCGAGTGGCCTCGGCCAGCTCCGCGTCTTTGCTCGCGGCAGCGCCGTCCTTGTGGGAAGGCATGTCGCCATGTCCAGGCCACCAGGCGAAGTGTCCGAGCATCTTGGTGAGCGCGGGCACCAGGAACATGGACATCACGAAGGCGGATAGAGCGATACCAATCGCGACGGATGTTCCCATTTCCTGCATCATGTCGGCGTCTGCGAGCAAGAAGGTCGCGAAGCTCGCGGCCAGGATCAGACCAGCTGAAGCGACGGTGGGCGCGACGTGCACGAACGCCCTCTCGGTTGCTTCTTTAGGCGCGTGACCCTCTTGCGCTTCTTCTCGCAGCCGGGCAATCGTCAAAATGTTGTAGTCAGTACCCAGGGCGACCACGAACAAGTAGACGATCAGCGGCATGAAGAACAGCAAACCGTTGTGGTTCATCAAGCCCTGGAACAGGAAGCTTGAGGCACCAATGGTTGCCGCGAAGCTGAGCACCACCGCGATGATCAGGTAGATCGGCGAGATGACGCTGCGGAGTAGCAGTCCCAAGATGATGGCGATGAGCACACCAGCGATGGGGAATACCACTTTGTAGTCGCGGTTCATGGAGTCGTTGAGGTCCACGAAGATCGCGGTGGTTCCACCGACAAGCACCTCGGTGCCCTCCGGTGCGGCCTCGTGCGCTACTGGCCGCACGTGGTCGCGGATGTTGTCCATGGCTTTGCTAGATGTTGGGTTGTCCTCGAGCTCAACTTCGAGCTTGGCCACGGTGCCGTCTTCGCTCAACGACATCTGTGGGTTGAACTCTGGAACGTCACCGACACCCTCGGCGCCGTCTAGCGCTGTGGCGACCTGGTTGATGTCTTCGTCGGAGAGCTTTTCGCCGTTTTCGCTGCGGATGTACACCTGGGTGGCGTCAAACGCACCGGGCGGGAAGCCCTTCTTCATGTCTTCCATGCCCAGGTAGGAATCGGTGTCCTTAGGCGCGGCAGCCATTTCGTAGCTGGGCTTGAACTGGAACATGCCCACACCGAGAACGATCAGGATCAGCGCGGAAACCGCCGCGAAGATGGCGGGCTTGCGACTGAGAGCTTTACCGATCTTGGTGGAGATTCCGTGCTTGGGCTGAACTTTCCAGGCTTTCGAAGGCCAGAAGATCTTGGGTCCGATGAGTGATACCACGGCGGGGATCAGCGTCAGCGAGGCGACAAGAGCGGTGGCGACCGCGATTGCCATGGATGGGCCCATGGAGCGGAGCATTCCGAGCTGGGCGAACAGCAGGGCACTGAAGGCGATGATGACAGCGCCAGCGGAGGCGGCGATGACTTCACCAACACGGTGGACCGAGTTGGCCATGGCCTCTTTCTTGTCTTCGCCCATCCGCAGGCGTTCGCGGTAGCGGAAGAGCAAGAACAAGATGTAGTCAGTACCCACACCGAACAGCACGATGGGCAGCATTGAGGCGCTGGTCTGGTCGGCGGTGAGGTTGAAGGCCTTGGTGACGATGTTGATAAGTGAGTTGGAAACCGCCAACACCAGCATCACGGTGATGATGGGCATGAGCGCCGCGAGAATGCCTCGGAAGGTGACCAGCAACAGCACGAAGATAACGACGATTGTCGCCATGAACGTGATCTTGTCGCTCTCTTCGAAGGATTTGGTCGAGTCGTAGTTGGTCGCCGCGTTACCGGTGAGGCGCAGGTTCACACCTTCGATGTTGGCGTCTTTGATGCCGTCACGGAGCTGTTCAACGGAGTGTTCGTATTTGGTGACGTCAGTGGTGTCGAGCTGAATGGCAAGGGTTTGGACTTTGCCATTGGGTGACACCATGTCGGGTCGAACAGCGGTGATGTGATCAATCTTCTTGCCGTCGAGCGTGGACGCGAGCTGATTGATTTCTGCCTGCTGCGGCTCGGTGAGAGCTTGTCCGTCCTTGCGGATGGCCACAACGAGTGCGGTTTCACCTTTGTTGTCCGGGAAGGCTTCTTCTTGTACCTTTACCGCACGCACGCCTTCATACTTTGAAGGAAGGAAGTCGGATTGGTCATTACTCGGCTCCACGGTTGGGGCCGATAGGACGAGCACGGCGGCGGCAATCACCCACGCCAAGATCGTCAACCATGGCCGCCCGACTACGAGTCGGCCAATACTTTTGAACACCGCATTCCTCCTTGTAAATAACGTGCGAGAACCCGACACCCTGGGCACCCTTATCGAGGTTAATCGGGGGTATGACAGAAGCGCGAATTCTTATAAATAGAACTACAACATATCTGGCGTTTGTCCTATTTTATTCTCAGCCTGATCACAGTTTCGACAGATTATTTTGCCCGGCCACGCCGACTAACTCGCAGGTCGTGGCCCCCTCAACGTCGCGACTGTCGAGATGTGGCACCGTTCACAAGCTCAGGAGCGAGTGATCTTCACCTGATAACTTCCGTCGGAATTTTGAGCGGAAACTTCGACCACCGCACCGCTTTCCGGCGCCTGGAATGATTGCCCCACTTTCAAAGGCGCTTCGACAAAGCGCCTGTTGTTTTCCCAACTCATCGACGGTTTATCACATTTGAGTGACGAACCTGGGTTCGCATTGTGAACCGAGATCGGCCGGGACCCAGAGGCCACTGTTGTGTCCACCCACGAGATCAACACCCCTTGGCCGCATTGACCCTCATCGTTGCCTGATAGATCTCGCGCTTCGACCGTCATCGCCCGGGAGTCCGAGACTTTCACCACCGCGATCTTGCTGCCGCCGGGGCGGGCAACTGGAACGAGCGAGTGATTGGTAGCTCCTGGCGACGTCACACAATCAACCTGCGTGTTCTCGAGCCAGCCCAGCTTCCATTTGTGCCAAGCCAGCATGTCGTTGTTCGCACCCCAGTCCGAGCTCATCACGTCCCAATGCCCCACCTGATCTGGCTCGTCCGCATATGGATAGAGATCCGGGAGCCCAAGGGTGTGGCCATTTTCGTGCACGAGCACGCGGTAGCGGTTCGCGGTGTTCCCATCCACATCTTGGTGGTTGTATACGAACGATGTATTGCGAAAGGCCGGCCCGTCAGCCGTGACAAAGGGCTCCATTTGCCAGGTGACGGAAAGTACGGTGTTTTGTTCCGCGCCCGCATTTGGTGTGGCGATGACGTTGTATATGTCGTAGCCAGCGAAATTGACATCTTTATCAGCCACTGAGATGAGATCTCGAATCAAGCGGGCATATGTCGCCTCGGCGGATCCTCGTGCAACTCCATATGAGCGAAAACTTTGCGGCATCGTGAAATACCGAAGGACCGGGTTATTCTCGTACACCATTTTTCCAAACGAGGCTGACTTATACCAGTTCTGTGTTTGCGGGAAGAATTCGTCATGGCGAACCTGCACTCCGGCGGTATCTCGGACATCCGGAAAGTCGATAAAAAGGGTGAGAGCCTTCACGTTTCCGATAGAGGGCGCGTGATTCGGCAATGGGGTGAGACTTTCCGCGCCGGTCCCGGTGAGTGCACATTGGCCGCTGGGAAATTCGTGTTCATAGTCTTGACGAGCGCCAGCATTGTTTGACCCGCCCATGATGACGCAGGCACAAATCGCGACGATACCTACAATGCGCTTGCCTAGTTCATTTCCACGCTCACGCATAATGGCCTCCCCAATAAATGAGGTCAGGCCATTGGGCGTTTCTACTTTGGTGAATTTTCACGCCTTATCGCCATCACCTCACTCTCATTCGAGCGAACGCTGCGAAATGAGCGGAAATTGCGCTGTGATTTCTCCATAACTGAAAAATGTCGTATTTTGTACACATAGTACGTATAATTTTAGAACTTGCGGATAGTCACGACTTTCGTAGTAATCGGTGTTTGATCCAGAGACAGGTGAATGCCTAACAGGAATTAAACTTTGCGCATCCAACGCGGATTCGCGCCACATTTAATCCGAGAAGAGCGGCACTTGGACAAATGAGATCGACATATCAGGGTGCGGATAAGGCCAGATCCCATCACCAATGTCCCCTCGCATTTTCCGTACATGACGCAAGAAAGCTGCGGCCCCGTCGACGTGTAGTTTCTGCACCGAACTCGGCCAATCGATTGGCTTTGATTCCAGGCCGTCGGTCGACACAATGAGAGTCGCGCCAGGACGCACTTTAAAATCGGTCGTTATCGCATAATCCGCCGCTATAGGTTCAATGCTTGCCAACCAAAAGGTTCTATCCGGCAGATCAATACGATTCCGCACCTCGTGGTACGGCCGCTCAACGCGTTTAAGTAGAGCTATTCGCTCATCAAGAGACCTGACGGTTCGCCATTGCGCGTGTTGACGTTTCCACGCCGCCCACAACTCGACATTTTCTGGGTTTTCACATGCCCGCGTATGCCGATCATCACTGAACCGCCGGACTGAGTTGCCGTCCACGACAATCAGCGAGGTATCAGCTAACCCGGCGCTACGCACTCGTAGCCCCTCCACAACCGCAACCATCATGGCCGCAGCCGGGTGATCCACATCCGAGATTCCACAAGCATGAATATCCCGCACATGCTCAATCGCCTCTCGCAACACGAGGCGGGGCTCGCCATCAGCAAGCAACGCGCCAATGCGCAGCCCATCTTCTAAAGCCCGCACATGCCATTTGGTGTCGTGGACACATTTCGCACCCGCGTAAATGTTGACGCCATCAATCGCATATAAGACCGTGCGACCCATCGGATCTTGGAAGACGCCCGCGGCATCTTGATTGTCTTCTAGCTGACCCGAGGCGGCGCAGGTGGCCGCGTCCGCCAGCAATGCTGACCCCGATAACGAAGTAACTAGGAAGCAAGGAAGAGACATGGCTTGAGACTAGCGATATAGCGGGCCCAGAAAGACCAAAAATGATCACTCGAGATTGACGATAAACACCGCCATGCTTTGACCAGCCGCGGATCAGGGCATGGCGGTTGTTCATCAGCGATAGTGCACATCCACGTCACCGCCGGACGTGTGTGCTGAGATCACGCTGGTAGGCACGGCGCTTTCTCGCACGCTAATCCCCACATGACCGCCATCAGCACGACCGTCGACTCGGTAGTCGCCACCCGCGGGCAGGGCGACCTCCACATCTCCCCCACTGCTCTTAGCGCGGGCAGAGATAGGTGGTGACACGAAATCGAGCTCAATATCGCCGCCAGCACTCTCAGCGTTGACCGAGCCTTGCGCGCTCACTATTGAGATGTCCCCACCGCTGGTGTTAGCTCGCAGCGATTCAGCGCTGCCAATTACTGAGACGTCACCGCCGCTGGTGTGGATAGTGCCCACGTCTCGCACGCTATCGGTCTCCACATCGCCGCCACTGGTCCGGATGGTCACTCGCACATCTTCAGGAACTTCAATCTCATAATCAATCGAACAATTATCGAAAGCCCCGTCGCAATCTCCAGCGGTTATTTCCAAGCGATCGCCCACGAATACTTCCTTGAACTGCGGTTTCGTATCGCCATTCCACACAATGTGACGGGACACGGCGACCTCTCTTCCTGGGCTGGTGCGTACCGAAACGTCCCCCGCTTCCAAATCAATGTCCAGGGCGCTTATCGCGCGTGAATAAGTGCTGCGTTCGGTACGGTCAATGTCGTTGGTATCGGCAAATAATCCGATCCACGCACCGGCAACGCCGATCGCGAGCACAGCGACGGTCAGCACCCCACCAAAGGTGATCCACATCGGCCTGTTGATTTTCATTGTTCCCCGATTCGCAGGTATCGCAGAGCGGCGAGCACGCGCCGGTTGTCGTCTGGCCGATTTCCTATGTCCAATTTGCTAAGAATGCTGTTGACGTGTTTGGCGACGGCGCTTTCGCCGATGAACAGCTGTCCGGCGATGGCCAGATTTGAACGCCCTTCGGCCATCAACGCGAGTACTTCGGTTTCGCGCGGAGTGAGCTTGTCGGTGGCCGAGCGACCGCGGCGTGCCATGAGTTGCGACACCACTTCGGGGTCCAGGACCGTGCCACCTGCACCCACCCGCACCAGCGCTTCGACGAATTCGTCGACGTCGGCGATCCGATCCTTCAACAGATAGCCAACGCCCCGATTGTCACCGCTAAGCAGATCGGTGGCGTACCGTTCTTCGACGTATTGCGACAACACCACCACGGCGATATCGGGCCACTGCTTACGGATTACCAACGCGGCTCGCAAACCTTCATCGGTGTGGCTAGGTGGCATACGAACATCCGTCACCACAACATCGGGCTGATGCTTTTCCACCGAGACGAGCAAGGCCTCGGCATCATTGACCGCTTCAACGACATCAATGTCATTGCTGGTCAACAGCCGAACTATGCCTTCGCGAAGCAGAACGGAATCTTCGGCGATTACTACGCGCATGGGAGCTCCACGGTGATGTGTGTTGGACCGCCAACTGGGCTATCGATGTCTAGGGTGCCGTCCACGGAGGCAACCCGTCCCGCCAGCCCTTTTAGCCCACTGCCTTTTTGAGGGTCGGCGCCCCCTTTGCCGTCATCAGTGATCGAGATTCGCAGGAGGTCACGCACCCGGTATACCTCTATGGTTACGGCGGTGGCTTGAGCGTGTTTGGCGATATTGGTGAGCGTTTCGGAGGCTACAAAATAGGCGACCGCTTCTACCGAACTGGGCGGCCGTTTATCCAGGTTGACCGACAATTCCACCGGCACTGGTGAGCGAGCGACAATGCCTGAGAGCGCGGCATCCAATCCCCGGTCCTCCAAAACAGCGGGGTGAAGACCACGCACGAAGTCGCGCATCTCCGCAAGGGCTTGTTTGGCGTCCTCGTGAGCTTGCTCGATTGCCGCGATCGCTTTTGACGGGTCTTTCTTTATCGCCGAACGACTCATTCCCAAGTTCATCGCCAAGGACACCAGCCGTTGCTGTGCTCCATCGTGCAGATTGCGCTCGATCCGGCGACGTTCGGCGTCGGCGGCCTCGATGACCTCTTTACGGCTCTGCGTGATGCGAGCGATCTGCTCGGCTTGGTTTCGCGACAAAAACCCCTGCGCCAGCACCGTCTGCAGGTGGGCGAAACCTCGGGCCACCCAAGGAGCGAGCAAAAGGAGTGATACCCCACCGGCTGTATATCCCAGCAACACCGGCACGCTGTGCATATCCCAGCCAAAGGGGCCATGCTTTCGCAGCAACGAGTTATGAAAGAAGATGCTGCTGTACACGAATCCGAGTGACCAGAAGGCAATCACCGCCCCGAATCCAGCGACTTGCACGATGGGGCCGATTAACAAATGATGCAATAGCTGACGCCAATGAGAAACTTGTTGACTATCCGCCTTCACCTGTTGAAACCAACCGCTCGAGACGGCTTTTCTCGGCACTGGCGCTAATTCCACATCTAGATATGCGGCAAACCGCCCCTGCTGAAAACGCGTGAAACCCCGCACCGCACCCCACACAATTGCCAGCATCACCGGAATCGTCACTATCAGCACGGCCAAACTCGCGAGCAGCGAGATCAACACGCTAAGGGTCACCACCGTGACAATCGCCAACGGGAAACCAACAATGGCGTGGACTGTGGCCAGCCAGGTCTCGCGCTCCCACAATGCCCGGATGGGCAGCGGAACACGCCAGCGTCGGCTAGGACGCCGAGAAGATGCGGCAGAAGTAGTCACCCCACAACCGTAAGTGGCGCGATTTCGATTATCTATGCAGGTAGATACCTGAAATAGGTGGTGCTAGATACACCCCCGAAAAGGGAATCTAGCGCTACAGACACCACGTCACGATCGCAGCAAAGTTAACTCCATGACCACACGACTTGGAAAATTCTGCTTCCGCCACCGCTGGTGGCTCCTTCTCGCCTGGTTATTGGCAATGGTCGTCGGAGTGCTGTCCGCCGGGCCGCTGTTTGCGAGTATGGAAGACAACGACTCCCTCAACGGTATGGAGTCAGTGACAGCACAAAAAGTGTTAGACAAAGGGAGCGACGAAGACGGCGGGATCACCGCGCTGTACGAGCAGGTCGACGCCCCAGCTGTGCACGAAACCGTGGCCGAGACCGCAAACGAGATCGCCGGCTTTAAAGGTGTGAAAGAAGTCGATGCACCGGCAATCTCCGATGACAGGCGGGGCATCGCGGTCACGGTCACGTTCGCCCAGCTAGAAGACGATGAAGCGAGCGAAAAGCTCGTAGAGCGGGTTAAAGCCACATTCCAAGAGCTCGAAAAGCAAATCCCAGGGGCCACCCTCCGCCTTGGGGGTAGCTCAATTATGGGCCCCGAAATCAACGAACAGGTCAGCAAAGACCTTGCTAACGCCGAGATCTATTCACTACCCGTCACAGCGATCGTGCTGGTGTTTGTATTCGGTGGACTCATCGCGGCAGGCATTCCGCTGCTTGCCACGATATTCACCGTGGGAGGTTCCTTCGCCGTTCTTCTCGGATTCTCGTACTTCATTGATCTGGACTCCAACATGATGACGATCGTCACCATGCTCGGACTCGGACTATCCATCGACTACGGGCTGCTCCTTGTTGCCCGATACCGGGAAGAGCTCGCCCGGCTAGCCACCTGGGCACCGGGCGCAACCCGAACCCTCACCGCCGAAGACCGATACATCGCTCTCGGCCGCACCTGGGGCACCGCGGGCCGCACTATTGCGTTCAGCGCGCTCACCGTTTCAGTCGCGCTCGTGGGGCTGCTGTTCATCGGCGTTCCGCGCCTCCAAGCCATGGGTGCGTCAGGAATCGCCGCAGCACTAGTGGCGATGGCCACCGCGCTCACCCTCACGGCCGCGCTGCTGCGCATAGCCGGGAAACGCGTCAAACCTTCCAAAAAAGAACTAGCAAAAGCCGCGGCCGGCGAAGTCGAGGGCACCAAGGGGTTCTTCGCAACTCTGGCGCGGTTCACCCAGCGCCGTCCTCTTGTGGTGACAGTGGGTGTTAGTGCTCTCTTGCTGGCCATCGCCTCACCGCTGTTATTCACCGCGATCAAGCTCCCCAACAGGGAAACTTTGCCCGATCACTTGGAATCCGTACAAGTCAGTGAAGAGATCGAGCGCCACTACGGAAAATCTGACGATCCGGCGATTGTGGTGGTCGCTCGAACCACACCCGAAGAACTCGACACGTGGGCGGCGCAATGGCAACACCACCGCGACATCACCCGCATTGAACCGGCTCGAGCCGCGGGCGCTGACCTGTCGGTGCTGTCGATACAAGTAGAAGGCGAGTTGCAGGGTCCAGCGGCGCGAGAACTGGTCCTAGAAATCCGAAAGCATCGCCCCGCGGCTGAAAACTGGGTTACTGGACGAGCCGCAATGGTGGAAGACCTAGTGACAAAACTCAAGGGCGAACTCATCTGGGCCGTGGGCTTCACCATTGCCGCCACCATGGTGCTGTTGTTCCTGATGACGGGCTCACTCTTGGTGCCCATTAAAGCGCTGTTTATGAGTGCGCTTTCTCTGGGAGCCACATTCGGAATCTTGACCATGATTTACGACTTTGGGTGGGGCGCCAACCTGATTGACGCGCAGCCCTACAACGGACTCAGCCCATTCATGCTCATCATGATCTACGCGTTCGCTACCGGGCTATCAATGGATTATGAAGTGTTCCTTTTGGGCCGCATCAAAGAAAAAGTTGACCAAGGTGCCTCCACCGATGAGGCTGTTCGATTTGGGCTTCAACGCTCCGGGAAGATCATCACTTCCGCCGCGCTTTTGATGATGATTGTGTTCGCTGGTTTCGCCTTGGCCGACATGGGCGACATCCAGATGGTGGGCGTCGGCCTGTTCGTCGCGGTCCTTCTGGATGCCACCATTGTCAGATGCCTGCTCGTGCCAGCGACCATGACTCTGCTGGGGCGCGCCAACTGGTGGGCACCAGCATGGCTGAAGAAGGCGCATAACAGGTTTGGGATCAGTGAAGGCGAGCCGCCACGGAACACACCGAAAACGACAGAACAGCTGGTGGGTGCCCAAAACTAGGACCATTACCGAGGTCCGCCGACTTCATTCCAGCCGCTGGAACAAATACACATGGTGAAATGTAGTCACTAAACAATTAGGGGTGACCTCATTGTGAGGTCACCCCTAATTGGCTGTCATCAGTGTGCGGCTAGAGCCGCTTCTTGCTCGCGGGCCATGCTCGCTGGCGCGTTCACGTCCTCGTCATCATTCAATGGCGATTCGCGTAGCAGCCAAGCCAATACCAAGCCTGAAGCTGCGATTGGAATTGCCCACAAAAAGATCCCGCCAATGGCGTTGGCGTAGGTTTCGAGATATCGCCCATCAGTTGGTCGGGCTGAACCGACGCCGTGAACGAATATCGCGCCAGCCACCGCGACACCCAATGCGCCTCCCACTGACTGCATGAATCGCACGAGCCCACTCGCCACGCCCAACTGACTTTTCGCGGTACTGCGCATCGCGATGATGGTGGGGATCTGCCAGATGAGGCCTAGTCCGACGCCAAAGACCAGCATGAACAGCGCCGACACCAACTTGCTGGTGTCTCCAGCCAAGGTGGCCAGCATGATCAAGCCCGCGATTGATACGGCGAAGCCCAGCAACGGGAAAATGCGGTAACGGCCAGTTTTGCTGACTGATTTGCCCACCACGATGGATGTCACCAAAGTGCCCGCGAGTAGTGGAAACAGTTGGGCGCCGCTATTGGTAGCCGACGCGCCCTGCACAACTTGTTGATAGAGCGGCAGAAACGTCATCGCGCCAAACATGACGAATCCATGAGCCGCAGCGATGGCGGCCGCGAGGGTGAGGTTGCGGTTCTGGAACAACGTCAGCGGGAGCATGGGCTCGGCGGCCCGTCGTTCGACCAAGACCAGCAACCCAATGCCTATGGCGGCGAGCATGCCCAGACCGATAATTTGCGGTGAGGCCCAGTCGTAACGGTCGCCTGCCCAGCTGGTGAAGAGCACGAGAGCCGAGGCGATGACAGCGATCAACGCCGCACCGACATAGTCGATTTTCACCGGTCGCTTTTCTCGTTTGATGTGAATGGCCAGGCTAATGACGGCTATCACTACAGCGCCCACTGGGAGGTTGATGTAGAACGCCCATCTCCAGGACAGATGGTCGGTGATAAGGCCTCCTAGAAAGGGGCCTCCAATCATGGCGGCACCCATGATGCCTCCGCTAATTCCCTGGTAGCTACCCATTTTTTTGAAAGGGATGACGTGCCCAATCAGCGCCATTCCGCACACGAGTAGACCACCGGCGCCAATACCTTGTATCGCCCGAAACATGATGAGCTGGGTCATGGTGTGCGCGGCGCCGGAAAGCACCGAGCCACCCAGGAAGATCCCGATCGCGCTGAGGAACATTGTTTTATGGCCAAAGAGGTCGCCGAGTTTTCCGTACAGCGGCGTGGTGATCATGGACGTGAGTAGGTAGGCGGTGACGACCCAGGAAAGATCGCGCGCTCCGCCGAGTTCATCGACGATGGTGGGCATCGCGGTGCCGACGATCATGCCGTCGAGCATGGCTAACAACATCGCGCCCATGATGCCCAGAAAAGGGATGAGGTAGTTGGGTTCGCCGGGTGGTTCTTGCGGTTTGGCGGCGGTTGCTGGGTGTGTGGACACGGCTATGCTCCTTGAAAACAGAAACTTACTAGCCGCCCGGCTAGCAACTTACTTGCCGCACGGTAAGCTATTAACTAGCCGGCCGTCAAGTAAGCATGGGTAAGGAGTGGCCACAATGACCAGCGAACCGCGCACCGACACCCGCGCCCGCATCCAAGAAGTAGCCCTGGAACTGTTCGCTAAACAGGGCTACGAAAAAACCTCACTACGAGAAATCTCCGAACGCATCGGCGTCACCAAAGCCGCCCTCTACTACCACTTCAAAACCAAAGAAGACATCGCCGCCAGCGTCTTCGAAGACGGCCTCAAAGCGATGGAAGAAATGCTGGTCTGGGCCCGAACGAAACCCCGCACCCGGGAAGCGCGAGCCGAAATCCTCCGCCGCTACTGCGCCGTAGTTCGCGACGGCATCGGCCGCAGCCGTTTCATTCAACAAACCGACCAACAATCCATGCCCGGGATGGAACGCTTCTTCGCGGTCATGTACGAACTAAACGCGCTCCTCCAACCCGAAAACGCGAGCACGCGCGAAGCCATGCAAACCGGGCTCGCCATTCACAGCTTGCATTTCGGGTGGATGAAAATGCGCGCACTCAGCGGAGGTGACCTCACCGAAGACGAATTCGAGGAAACACTGATGGGTATTGTGCTCGACATATTGCCGTGACCTGATGAAAGACCCCTTAGCCCCGCCCACGCTCGATACACAGTGCCCACCGAGCCGCGTCCCGACTACCTCCTATACGGTCCAGGGCGCCGAGAAGGCCACGATGGATTCTGCTGAACAACATTCGGCAACCCCGGAACCGCCCGCGGACCCAGATGGCCAGGCGACGTTGAACCGGTAGTAGGCCCGCCCGCTGGTTCTCCGGCAGAGCCCGACTCCTCTTCGCCGCCCGAGTGCTGCTCCACTTCACTATCGGAGTGCTGCCCTCCGACATCTTGACGTCTTCGCGCCCGCGGACCCGCATCGCGAACATCCTCAATCGAATTTTCCCCGCCGTGTAGCTCCGCATAAGACGCCACACCATGCGCGATTTGATCGAACCCTGAACGCCATAAATCGGCCAAAGCATTATCCGACGGTGCCATCACATCTGCTTGCCATTTACTCGCCATAAAACCGGGCTGAAGGCGCTCATCAACGTTTTTTACGAATGTGTCGTAATCACTTAGGCATTTTTTCAACCACGTAATCCCACTACGAATCATGGCGGTGTCCTGGCTGAACGGATCAATGCGCTCGGCCATCCGATCGATAACCCCTTGGGTTTGCGCAACCAACCGGCCCATCGTCGAATAATTCGAGCTCGCCCCAGCATAATGGGTACTAGTGGTTCTCGCGGCTTCCACCAATGCGCCACCCTGTTTATAAAGCGTGGCCGTATCCAATTCTGGCGCTGATTCCAACCACGAATCAACATCACGCAACCGAGCCATAGATTCAAATAGTGCTGGATCGATGGGTGTAGTGCCACGCTCGGAAAAATACTCGTCCATTGCTTCCACCCACGTTTTCTCCTCCTCAGCTACGGCCGGTCCGTCTAGGGCAAGGCGACTACCATTGGAGCTAAGTTGCTTGCCACTCAGTACGGCCGCCTGTTTGTTGGCACGTGTGGCGAACTTCTTGATCTGGTCCTCCGCGGCTTCACGCGTCGCGAGGTCCTGCTCTGGGGCAGCATCAAAACGCGCCAGTGCTTCCCGTAGTTCCTTGTGATATTCAGAAATCACCCCGACATGTCGCGGGATATACAAAATGAGATTTCGAATTTGTTCCTTTGCGAATTCGGCAGCCCCCTCCTCCTCGGGCAACATTCCCGCCAAGCGGTACAAATCCCAGCCATTCTCCACAACCCCACGCACCGCTTCATCCGTGCTCAGCTGTTGCTTGGCCAGTTCGTAAAGAGCCTCGCCCGTAGCGGCCTGCAAATCAGCCGGCTCCGGGCTATCCGCGATCAGCTGATTCCCTAGCTCCCACGTTTTGTACGCCAACCGTTTAGCCTCGTCACGCACGGCTCGCGCACCAGGATCAACTCCATCGTCGAAGGTTGCTATCAGTGCTTTGCCTTGATCGAGATTGGGGGAAATCTCGGATTGTTCCGATGGCGCGGCTTCGGGGATGTGTAGCCTTTCAGACCCTTCCAGCACCGGACCTGGTGGAAATGAAGGTGATATGGGCTCATCGGTCAGAGTGCTCAATGAAGCCATCAACGTACTTCCACCAGGCAGTTCACCCGATTGCTGCTCAGGCTCTCCAAGCGGGTTTGTATCGCGTTCCGGGGCTGAACCGTCAAGCTCCGACGACGAATCCGAAGTTGATGAGGGGTCAGTCGGCGATGAGGGCGCTGTTTCGTCAGCGGCCAAGGTCACCGCACTGTCGGATTCCTCGGGCTGCTCTGGGTGCCCATGCAGCTCCAAATAGTCTGCGACACCCGAGGCGATCTGCCCGAAGGCTGGGACCGCACCCACTTCTGGCCTCTTCATAAATGTGTGCCAAGCGTTGGCCATGTTAACGGGCTGCTGCCGAGGCTCGCTCTCTTCAGCGACCCGGTTTTCAAAACGGTGCAGATTCTCGCTCAGTAATTGGATTCCATCTCGAATCCCAACAGTCTCCTCGTCAAAGCGATCAACTCGTTCGGACATCCGATCGAGAACTTTTCGCGCCTGTCCAACAAGGTGGTTTATCTTCGAAGGGTCTCGACTCGCTCGCGCATAGTGCGCACCGAGACTTTCGATGGCGCCTATGTACCTACTGCCTTGCTCAAAAACCACGGAGGTCGACTGCTCTGCTGCCGATTCCAACCATTCGCTCATATCGCGCAGGGCGGCCATCGATTTAAAGATGGCAGGATCAATGGGCGCATCACCCTGCGCGGACAAATAACCGTCGACGACCGCGATCCACGATTCTTCCTGACCCTCAGGCGTCAACTCGCTCGTTAGCAGGCTGCCCTGCGGGCTCAACTGTTGTTCCCGCAATTGAGCGACCTCATCATTAGCCGCATCGAGCCACTGTTTAATGTGAGCGTGGGCTTGCTCTCGCTCCTCGGAATCCGCCTCAGGGGTGGCCTGGAGCCTTTCGACGGCTCCTTGCAGTTGTTCAAGAAGTGCGGGGATTTTCTGAACGTGTCTCGGTATCGCCGCAATAATATTTTGTGCTTTGTCTTTGGGGGAATCCGGCGCGGAAGACGTATCTGGGAGCATCCCACTTACCTCGTACAACTGCCATCCGGTTTCCACCGCGGCCCGAGCGACTTTGTCAGTGGCTAACTGCTCAGTGGCCAAATCGAGAAGACGCTCGCCGATTGCCGCAGCCACATCATCTGGTTCCGGGCTTCCCGCCACAAGTCGACCAGTCAGTTTCCACGTCAATAGCGCAAGCCGTCGCGCCTCGTCGCGTACCGCTTCAGCTCCGGGATCAATTCCACTCTCAAATGTGGTGATCAACGCGGTGCCCGCCTGTAAGTCAGGCTGAATTTCATCCTCAGTTTCTGCTGGCGGCTCTGACGGCGCGTCGACGATCGGCTGCTCAACGTCGGGATGAGTGTCTACTGTCGATGGAGTGAGCGCTTCGGACCGCGGACTATTATCGGAATCCGGGACCGCCACCTTTGCTGACACAAGGTTCTGCTCATCGTTGGGCGATCCCAGCAAAACCTCACTAGGCGTTTCAACCGCCGGAATATCGCCAGGCATAGGACCTGGTGAAGCAGCACTGCCGTCAAACTCTGGCATGAGTGGCTTCGGTTCCGCCGCCTCAGAATCAGACGAGGTCATGACAACCGCCGACTGAGAATCCGTAGAGCTAACGACCGAACGGTCAACACCGCCCGACCCCAGGAGCGCATTCAATGGGTCATCGTCTTGACGTGCCCTAGATGCCGCGCCATCGGGTAGTGGCTCTGAGCCCAATGAGGATGGCAAGTCAGCGAACCTAGCGGGTTCGGGTAAAGAACGCGGCTCCGGAGCCGACGCGGGGGGTGTCGTGGGAAGCCGGGGCTCAGGGGCATCAGAGCTGGATGGCATCGACGGCGCATTCACTGCAACTCCAGATATAAAAGACGTAGCCAGGTGGACAGTTTGGTCAACGGCGAGCGGTTCGTGCTCTAGCTCGTTGACGCTCTCGTGACGCTAGAGATGGAGGAGTTGATTCTGTTTGCTGCTCAAAATTCACTCCCATCGGCGCTGACGTCGCTGCCAAACCGTCACTCTGCCGGGCAAGAAAGACCGCTAATTGCCTGTGCGTGCTCATTGTTTTGAAATTGCCCCGCGGATCAGTCCCGGAAGCCGGCACTGCCATTTCGCCATCTTCCAAGGCGCCCAAATTTTGTCCGTCGTCCTTTGGGCGATTTGTGTTGGTGGTGGCATCATTATTCACCTCACCATCGCTGACGCCCTCATCGATTGGCGCACCGTCGGGCGTGTAATCAGGGCCAGGGTCAAGCGGTGAGGCACCCGAATCGCCTGGATCTCCACCGCCATAAAATCGTTCGATTTCAGTCAAAGTCAGGCCCGCGCCACTTTGTTCGCCCCGGATAGCGACAGCTTGTAAAGCAGTGGCCAACCGAGATACCAATTGCTCATCGGGAGCAACGCCAGCACGCTCCTGGCGCCGCACCGCCGCCGCAACCATTCGCAGCGCCGCGCTGGTACTCCCGAACGGAGCCGGCCCGGCGCTGTCCCATGCCGAACCCACCAACAACAAACTGTCAGCGACGCCGACAAGTCGGGTTGGGAGATTATCGGCGATCCCATTCGCGGCTAGCTCCGAGGCCATTTGGTCCACGTAAGTCGTCACCGCCTGCGCCAACAGAGTCGTACTTACCGCCCGATCTATCCCAGCCGCGACAGGTACTCCACGCGCCAGCCCCTCGATGAGTTGTTCGCCCTTCCCTTCGGTCACCAGCCGCTGAGTTCTCTCCCGCAATGCTTCATCTACCTGCACGGCATTGCTATTGGTGGCATTCCAGGTCAAAGGGTCTAGCTTGAACTCGTCGTTCGACGGATCATCAGTGGCTTCGTCGTCCGCACCGTCCTCGGCTTCGGTCTGCCCGCCCGCAGAACGCCGCATGGGTCGAGAATCCCGAAGATCTGTCGGCTGGCCATCCATCACTTCTTGACCAGCAACTAACGCATCGTTCAACACTGCCGGCAGCACAATTGTCATCATCGGAGGTTGCTCTGGCAACGGGATCCGACCTTCGCTGGGAAGCTGGTCAAGCACCTGAGCCACTTCATTACTGCCGTCTTCTATAGGGTCCGGCGCGCCAACTTTAACCTCGCTGCCACGCAACGTGCTTGCCGCCAAACGCAGCAAGGCTCTCTCGCCCGCGTCATCGTGATTAATAAACCGAACGTTTTCTCGAAGCGTGCCCGAATCCACCACTCGGTTCTTCAAAGGCTCAACATCTTCATGCGAGTCGGGCAAGCGATCCACAATCGACGACAGATCAGCATGCAGAGAATCAAGCCGACTCTCAAGCGCAGGTGTCGCGTTCGGGTCCGCACTCAGGTCCCGTATCTCCCGCACTTTGGCGTTAAGCGTGTTTGCAAAAGGTTCTGACAGCAAACATAGCTCTGGAAAACTAAGGGTGCCGTCAACAAACTTTTCTACGGCCAACTCGCCCACTACTTCGCGAGCCTGAATCATGCCTGGCTCAAACGATGCACATAGTTCATTAGAGGTCGCGCGCGCCATAACCGCCAGATCAGTCAGCACATCCCGAATGCGATCCTCGGTGGATTGCTCATCGGACTCCGACGCCGCCGCCACGGCGCCAAGCGCGGAATCGAGGTCGGCCGCGAAACTATCTTGATATCTAGCAACGGCCCCCACGAGCTCAGACACCGAACCATCGCCAACCCGAGCGCCAGATGGGGAGAAAACCTCATCAAGACTTGATGCCGATTGCGACTGCTGCGGCGGCGAAGACACCGCCAGGTCCTCGCGTACCTGGTCAAGATCTGCCGCCAGTTTTTCCATCACCTGAGGGTTTGCCGGGTCAACTTCCACAATGGCGAGATCAGCGGCCACCCCTATTCCCTGTTCCTCATCGGCATATAGCTTGAGATTGAACAATGGGATTCGGACGACATGCGGCGGGTGCGGATCCGAAGGAGCGGAAACCACATCGCCGCGGGCAGGTGCAGGCGCCTCCGGCGGACCCCCTTCCTGCTCAGCGATGATGCTCGCCGGATCGAAGCCCAAGTCCTCACGCAAACCCACAGTGGACGCCAAACTTGTGCGTTCGAAATCGGCTGGGAAAGTGCTGAGTTGAAACGGCTCTTTTACCATTTCCACGAATGGTAGAACCCGATTCAGGTCCGCCTGCAACTCGCGAAGCTCGCCTGTCGCGTGCGCCCATTGTTCGGCTGAGTCGGCCTCGCCAAGGTCACAAATGGCGCCAGCACGTTCACCTAGACGTTCACCGAAGCGATCCAGAGTGTGCAAGTAACTCGCTAGTTCATGGCGCTCAATGTCGCCCTCGGCCATCGAGGTTGATTGCCCTTCGGGTCCGACCTCGGTATCAATCTGCGCGATGTGGTCGATGCCGGCGCGCGCCATCCGGCGCAGATTTTCTGCCTGTTGCACAGCGGCCAACGAAGATTCTCGCAATTGCGCCCGAGCTGATGTGGAATCATCGCTTTCGACAAGGGAGTCCAACCCGCGCAGTTTTAGTTCCTGATCCCGTGCCGCTTCGGCGAAATCGGATGCGCGCCGGGCCAAGGCTTGATCGAGCAACGGGTGAATTTGCGGACTGGGGGTGCGACCATTGCCTTCGGTGAGGTAATGATCGATAACGTCGATCGCTTCTGGTTGGAATCGCAGTGTTTCCGCGGCGATATCTCGAGAAGTCTCCTGAAATGCTTGACTTAGAAACAGTACTTTGAAGCCGGGCGACATGTTGTCGAAGATCAGATCACGGATCGCCTCTTTATGTTTTGTGATCTCCGTTTCCTCGCCAATCTCGTGCATAGCTTCGATATGGCGATCAAGTAAACGGTCCACGTGCGGCCACACGCGACGGAACTGTTCATAATGTTCTTCGTGTGACAACGTTGAATCACCCGAGGAAAAGGCGATATCTGATACAACGGGCGCTCCGCCATACGGCTCAAGTGCCACAAGCGGAATACGGGTCGTGCGGTCCGCCGGATCTGGCTGCGGAAAAGCCAGCTCACGCAGGCTTGGCCCAGGCAGGTTCGCGAGCCGAGCATTCGAAAGCTGGGCCATAGAGGTCTCAATGGCGTCCAAAGCTTCCGGTGGAACGTGCGCTAGTTTTCGACTTGTCAACAGCTGCACTAACGCGTTGCGCGAGTGCAATACCACTTCGCTCGTCCGATGGTGAAGCTCTTCGTATCCCTCCGCGGTACTGAAGTTCGCGAGCTCGTCGGCCCTCGCCGTCAATTGGTATAGCCTCACCGTCAATTCGCTTCGCGGGCCAAATTGCGATGGAGGGGCCAAATGTTCAGGCCCGAACGCATCGGCACCGCCGAAAGCGGCTTGATGCACTTCATTTTCCAGTGCGACCTTTTGAATCGCTTCGCGCACTTCCCGTAGGCTGATCTGTAATTTCGCGGTCAGCGCTGGCAACATACCCGAGAGTTCTTGTGGAGTTAAGGCACCCCTTTCAGTACTGGTCAAAGCTTGATTTGTTTGGTTGTCGAATGCTCCCCACAACGCATCTTCGGGATCAGCAACGTCCGCATGCTCCCGCACATACTCGGCGACCTGTTCACTCATCTGCCTGCCATGCAGGGTCAGCAGATCCACCGCTTCCTGCACGGCCCGCGTGGAGTCGTCGGTATCTCGCAGAATCTGCCACGCAGCTTGGACGGCCAGGTAGTTCCGATTCGCCGTGTCCTCGAGCCACGGATTGGCTGGTAGCGGCATCATGCTGATCTCATCGCCATCAGCGCTCATCATCTGCACAGGCGTTGGAGCATCACCAGAACGACCCACCGAGCGGCCTTGAGCAAGGTGCTTTTGTGACTCATACACGCGCATTTTTTGGCTTAGTTGTGCCGCGAATTCACGCCGTACCTCGTCGGGATTCGCCGCTGTAGGCACCAACACAAATTGGGTATGTAACGAAAACGTGTCTCGGTCACTGAGAAAGCCCGGATCGACGAGCAAATTGTTGTCCTGCGGTGGACGGCGGCTAGGCTCAAGCCAGGCGATACTCGGCCCCTGCGCCCGGCGTTCAGGCGGCAATTCCCCAACGGCGGGGCCTAGCAATCCGGCTTCGGGTATGCCCGCGAGCAAATCTGCGGCCAAGGCCCGACTCTCCTGACGTTCACTCGCCGTAGGACTCACCACATTGCGCATACTCGCAGTGGCAGTCGATACGTCTTGGCTCAGTTCGCGGAGAGATTCGCGCAAGGCCAACGCGTCCACTCTGGTTGCCCTGCCTCGGCTGTCGAATAGGTCATCAACCACACCAACAGCTTTTCCCAAGGCTGGAGACAACTGCCTATACGCCACCATCGAGGTCATTCGTTCGTCGGTTTTGTTCGCCGCCTCGGTTTGGGCACGCGCGGCGACCGCCAAGTTCACGACCAGGTTGACCGTAAGGCTGAGTTCCTCTAGTTGGCTCGGGGTGAGATCACCCTCCATGGCGTCTACTAACCGATCTAAATGCGAGCGGTGGTGTTCTAAGTGGTGGGCTGTCGCAGGAAGTAAATCAGCGGCGGCTTCTGCAAGCGTGCCAGCATCGCCCAGCTCCGTGGTGTGTTTGACCAATTCCTGCGCTGCTGTCGCGGTGGGCTGCTGGGAAGTGAACACGGCGGTGCCGAGGTCGGCCAGCTGTTGGACGAACGCATCGGGATCGAGTTCTGGATCGGCCATTGATACGCGAAGGTCAGCCACGATAGCAGCGGCTGTTGCATTTTCCGCTAGCTGCGGCTCGACACGGTTCAAAGCATCTTCGGCTTGGCGGACGAGCTCTCGGCGTTCCTCGGCGATGGGCCGTCCTGGCTGATGCACGTGGCTTACCAGCGCTGTGCCGTGGCTCCCGCCCAGCAGGACGGTCACCGTGCGCACGCCGCTCACAGATTCTGGTTCTTCATCATCGTGAGCTGTCGGAAGTTCTGGACTTTCCGGCCCGCCAGGGCCACCATCCGCTGTTGAAGCAGGGCTACTACTTTGCGGATCGTCCATCTCGGATGGAGCGGATTGGCCCTCAGACTCGGGCGCGTTGTCGACCGGCGAGGACGCATCTTCATCATCAGGGGCTGGCGTCGAATCGTCATTGACCTCCCCGACAGCGCTCGGCGCACCATTTCCACTAGACGTGATGAGCGCATCCAGTGGGTCATCACGCATGGGTTCGCCTGGTTGGGAGTGTTCGGCGGCATTCGACGCTAAATCAAATATCGCCGGTAATTCGGCGAAGCCGGATGGCGAGCGCAAAGAACGCGGCCGCTCGTTGGGAGTGGTCGGCACTGATGGTCCCGCCGGCTCCGATGGTTCAGATGCGGGAGGGATCGGTGAGACGTTCACTGTGACTCCGAAAAGCTAGACGTGCGCGGAAATAGCAGCGCACCCAGGTATGGCTCATCAATCATGGCGCGTCATTTTCCGTAAGGACGAGTTGGCGGAGGTGGTGTATGTGGCGAAGGTCCTCGACCTGGTTGCGGGGGCCCCGCGCCGGGACGCCCCGGATCATCGGGGCGGCAATGCTCATAAATAGCGTCAAGCGTCCAGGTGTCAACGTCCGGCCATTTGGGTGTCGCGACGATATCGCGCAACCGATCCAAAGCAAACCGCAATCGAGCCATACTCATTTCGGTGGGTGCGCGTGGCACATCAACCTGCGCATCCGCTTCGTCGGCCGCGCGCTGCCGGGCTTGGCCGACTGCTATCCCGGCGCTTTGGACCAAACGATGGGTTCGCAGAAGTCGCTGGCGGGCCTCTGGCAGATCACGAGCGGCTTCCTGTGCCACATTGGCGAGCTTTAAAAGTGTGTTCAGCTCCGCCTGATCGCGCACAAACCCGTCCAGCTCCTGCCACGTCGCCGGGTTGCCAACTTCAAGCTTTTGAACCATCGCGCTGATTTGTCGGGTGGCTTCTCCCAGTTTCACATCAAACGCGGCACCAAGCAGCCGGACATATATCGCGGCGCTCAAAGGGTTGGAATCGGCTCCCGTGCGCGAGTTGGCCAAGCTATCGCGCAGCGGATACAACTGTCTAACGTCTGGATGAGCGTTGGTTGGCCGAAGAACGGCCTCGGTGAGCAGTTGATCCACTTCACGCAAAACTTGACGCATTTTTTCTGGGGTTGGCGCTACCAATTGGGGTTCCAACCGTTGACGCGCCGCTTGCACTTCTTCGACGAATGAGCCGGGCTCCGGCACTGTCTCACCGCGATCTCGACGAAGAGCGTTCTCGCTGATTGTGTCAGTGTCCACGGCCATCGCGGCCTGTTCCAACCGATTAAGCAACACTCGTAGATCGCTGGCGAGCTGAGTATCAGTGCCACCTAACCGCAACTCCGGCAAGTCTATGCGGTCAAATCCCCTTTCTAGGGGAAGATCAAGTTTGAGCGGGGGGCCCTGTCTTGGCGGCTCAAACGGCTGATGAAAGCCCGGCCATCTGTCTGGGGGCACTGGCGGGGCCGGGGTGGCGCTGGTGAGATCAACGAGATTTTGTTCCGGAAGCCTGCCGTTCCAAAAGGGATTAAGGCTTTTCAGTTCATCGAGCCGCTCGCTGATGCCTTCTACTTCGCCCGGTCCGAACTTGGGGCTGTCTGCTTCAGTCAATTCATCGCACAGATTGTCGATATCTTCCAACATCGCGCCAGCTACGAAAAACGCGGATTGGCCTTCAGCCACTCCTCGCGTCGCGGTATGCACAGCGGCAACGCGCTCTTTTAAATCGATGAGACCAGCTACCACTTGACGGCGCCTGTCCGTCGGGTCCGCATCAGACCTGGTGTCGTATAGCGGCTCACTCAGCATGTCGATGCGAGTTTCCAGGTCTATCCGGAACAAGCTTTGGTTTGTCTGGAATAGCTCGCAACTTGGATCTTCTTTAGCGGAGCCCCAAAGACGCTCATCCATTTGGGACTGCAGTTCTTCAAATCCGTCGCTCGCACGTCTATGAAAGAACGCTCGGTCCTGGATTCCGGCCACGCTGCCCATCACTTGAGCCAATCCCACATCCACCCCGCGTGGATCAAGTTCGTCGGATTCCGCGGTTCGTTCTTTGAAATCCTCGACGTTTTTTACTAGCTCTTCATAACGGCGGACCTGTTCTTCCGCGAAATCAATCGTCGACCCCGAAGACGCATCTGATACCCGCACCACAGCAGTGTTCCGGTGTAACTCAACAGTGTCAGGCGCATCGGAATCCTCAGCCAGACGAAATCCATTTAGCGCGCGTTCTCTTGCCCTTGCCCTGTCTAGCCCCTCACGGGCCTGCTGCTCAATGTCGTCGATTTTCGCCAGTGGATTATCGCTCACCGGAAGACTCAGGGTGTCGACAACAAATCTCGCCAACCCGTCCTCGTCCTTCTCAAGTGCGGGAATGTGCACATCGCGCCTGCCAACGATCCCCGCCGACAGGTCGATTGGCGGGTACCACTCCACGGCTGGCTCCGGCACTGGCTCGGGAATCTCAGACTGTCCAGTCGGCTCTGGCTCGGGTGGGTCCGGCACGCTCAGCGTGCCCGCTCGCGCCGCAGCAATAAATGTCTCCGCGGTATCGCCAGCGATATGGGAAAAGTTCGTTGGAGTTGGCTCTTCGTCAGCAGGATCTTCGGTGGGAAAGAACCGGGCACTCAATGCTTCATGCGCCCGCGCTATGGCCGAAGCCCGCTGCCCCACATCATCCAGGGACGCGATGAGAGCGGTCGCGTCCCCACCGGCTCGACGAACAAAATCAGCTAATGCCACACCGCTGTCTATTGTGGCCAGCTCCGCGCGCTGCTCATCGGTGAGTGTTGCCGCTGCTGAGGCAATATTGGTGGTCAACTCTTCTGGGAGTGCGGCCAGCGCGGCGCCAGCCTGACTTGCCTCACGGACGATATCGCTCGACTCAGCAATGAAATTCGCGAGCCGTGTCGCCCGTTCAAAAGAATCGTCGTGCTCGGCAAGTCTTGCGGCGCAGGCCGTCGCGTGCTCCGCCAATCGCGCATATTCCCGCGAAAGCTCCGCCAACGCGGTGGCATCAGGTTTTATATTTGGCTGAGTCGCTCCCAGTATCTCCACAACTAGGCCGCTCATCGCCGCATCGATCCGCTCGCCAGCACTGCGCGCGACCGTGAGTGGGGCAACGCCCCGCTCGCCGAGTTCGTCGAGACATTCACTGAGTGCACGGGCCATCTCGGATGCGGGAATCGTGCCCTCGACAGCGCGCCCCATCTGGACCAAAGTGTTGTAATAACCATCGAGCGCATCAACACGAAGAGCGGCTTCTGCCCGGCTCCGTAGAGCCCGCTGCTGCAACAGAAACTCATCGGCATGCACCGTTAAAGATTCGTCTACTTCCGACTGGGCATGTAAACCGTCAAGTCCATCGCGCGCGATTTCCGTCTCGAGCTCTCCGGGCATCACCGGTTGCGCGCCGAACACCACGCCGTTCTCGCTCAAGCGAGGCACGAGCACGAGTAACGGCGCGGAGTCCAAGGCCGCATCCGCTAAGGCACCAGGACGCTCGAGGAACGCGAGCTCGTCGAAATCAGCGGCATCCACTTCTGGTGGTGGTCCACCTTCCGAGCCAGGCTGCGATGGCAAATCGATCGGCGTCTCTACGTCAGTTTGCGTCTCTGGATCAGATGAAGGGGAATTTTGTTCCGATCCCGGCGGCGCGTGTTCATCTTTCACATTTGAGGGCTGCCCTGGCAGCGTGTCAGGTTCTTCGGGGGTGGCAGCCCGTTCTATGGCGGTGCGTAACAGTTCCACTTGCCATGCCGGCACCCGGTCGATCGCATCAGATGGTGGCTCACTTGGTGCGGCTGAAGGCGTGAACGCAGGTTCTTGCTCACTGTCTCGGCCACCGGGCTCATCAGGGTCGTCATCACCATCCGGTGCGGCTGGCGTCGCTGGGCCGCCCGGCCCATCAGAGCCACCGCCGCTGCCCACGCCACCGGCTGCGGGACCAGGTGGCTTCTCAGCATCCTCCCCAGCGGGTGCGTCTTCATGATGCTCCGCGGGCTGCGACTTTTCGCCGGGATCTTCTGGCTCAAGCGCACCACTGGGACTAAGCAATGCGTCCAACGGGTCATCGCCGGCTGCCCGAACCAGCGGCGCTTCGCTGTGGTCACTACCAAACGGGGACGGTAATTGCGCGAACCCACTCGGAACGGGTAAAGAACGCGGCTCAGTGTTGGGCACCGCGGGTGCGGTCGTAGGCGCGGATTCGGGCGGTTCGGGCGCGGGCGGCACCGAGGGCACGGTCACAGCGACTCCTGTGGGTTAGCGAGAGGGGCGAGGGGTAGACGGCGGCTGAGTAGGTCCCGACGGGGGTGTGGATCGTGAGGTGCTATCCCGACCAGCTGGGAAATAATGCCGAAATAGTTCTAACACTGTGGTCTGCGCAGCGTCTTCTAGTACAGGACTTTCTCGCAGCTGAGCTAAAAGGTCGGCTATCAGCTCAGCCTCCTCTCCGCCCACCTCCACATCGTCTGGTTGATCTCGCACCATAAGCAAGGAACCTTGCAGCGCATCTAGGATCTCGGCAGGATGCTCTTGATCGTCGACGACCGGCCGCAGTCGACGTACACACTCGGCAAGAACGGGTATGACCGTAAGGGAAAGCCGATCTCGTACGGCAGGGTTAAGCTGCGCGACGCGCACTTGTTCCACCACTGGCATGACCTCCTTATCGAGAACATGGGCGATGGAATCGGCAATCATTTTGGTAACGAGAGCGTTCTCAAGTTGTGCTGTGGGTTCGCTTCCCTCACGCAACTGGCCTTCCAAAGCCAGTAAAGTTTCTTCCGGATGAGCCGTGAATGCGGCATGCGTTTTCGAACTCCAAACCTCAACTACCTCATCCAAAGCCAGTTCTTCCGTCTTCGCTTCCTCATTCCGCTGATCAGCACTTGTCTCTCGGCGCCGCGCTAACCAACCGGCAGCAGATGCGCAAGCCCGTTCAGCGCTCCGCAGATCCACCGGGAGAGAAGTCACCTGAACTCCGGTCTCTGTCAACTGGACCAGAGGCACCTGAACTTCGTCTGGTTTGGGAGGCAGCTCAAAGTCAACTGCCGACGCCAGCTCGACTCTTCCAACCCTCTGTTCAGGTATCGCACTGGCAAGGGCAGGACGCAAATCGGAAAACGAAGGCATAGGCACATCGCTATAGGGCCCGGGATGAGTATCGAGGACCGCCTGCACGATTTCATTGGCTGCGGTCACCGTGTCACGCGTGCGATCGGGATCCCGCAACATGTCCGCCACCGTGCTCAATACCTGATGCGCTTCACGTAAAGACCCACTCGCAACGAGGTCGAGTTGGCCAATGGCCAGTTCAGCACGGGAGGCCATTGTCTCGACCAACTCAGTGGCCGCTCGCAACGGGCCCTCGCGATCTACTGGGCCATCGGCATCAGCCTCCGGCGGCGCAGTTGCCTCCACCAACTTGTGGTCGATTACGACGAGCTGGGCCCGATATTCCCGATCCAGCAAAGACTGATTTACCAACAGCTCCGATGCTGTCAGTTCGCCAGCCTCGGCCGCTGACCACGCGCGAGCCATCAGATTAGGATCATCCGGCAAACGCTCATCGTCCGTCACGGCCTGAGCGGCGCGGGCCAGTTCTGTTATGCAGCGATCCATTGTGGAAACGTCGTCGGTCAGATTTTGTCCCGTGCTGCGGGCCATCGAAATTTTTTCACGTAACCCCGCCACCATCTCAATCTGCCGAGTTAGGTTCAGCGCTTCCGTCGTCACACTGATCGGTACATGGTCATTCGTACCGGGCCGGGGCATGTTGAGGGCGGCACGTTCGGCTTCCAGTTCGCTTTGCCGAATAGCAAGCGCGATATCTAACGTAGCCGCCGACTCCGGGTCGTTGGCTTTCAGCGAGACATCGGCAAAGTTCAGCCGCACGGAACCGTCTCGACGCGCTAACCGAATAGGAACCTTCAACTGGATCGCTTGCTCTGCACGAGGCGCTGTGGACGTAAATTCAGGTGTCTCTAACTCTGTCTCTATCTCTGAAGCTGCGGTCAGCCCTTCCAGTAGATCGAACGGTGAGGGCGTCGGCATGCTCAACGGCTCGATTGAGCCAAGTGCCCCTTTACTCGTTGGTGGTGCGATGAGGGCGTCAAGATGGACTAACAAGCCCGGAAGGTCTGGAGCTCCGTCCGGGTGCATCATCAAATTAGTCGCGCGTTCCAACACTTCGGCGTGATCGGAGAGTTCACCATGTCGGGCGCGCCAACGATTCGACGCCGGGTCGAGCGCTGTTACCACTAAATCGACGTCTGCCAATAACTTGCGGTAACCCGTCGCGGCAGCATGCAATTGCTCCTGCTGAGCCGTATTCAAATCAGCGCGGTGTTCCGCAATTGCAGCGAGTTCGTCGACGTACAAATGTTGTACTCGGCTCAGCAGCACCCGTAGGTCCCACGCGGCCGCTGCTATGTCAGTTTGGCGTTCTATCGGCTCGGCGGTGAGGTCAACAGCATCAAGCGCGACCACGGTGGTGTTTGAATCGACAATCTCGGCTGGATTTTGAGCTTCAGACTCGACATGAGTCGCCTTGATGACGTCGGTCTCTTCTGATTCCACCGATGGCTGTGTGGGCCGTTCTGCAGATTCAACTTCGCTATGTTCAGGGGCAATAACGTGCGGCGATTCTGGCTCAACACGTGCCCGCCGCGGCCACAGCTGGATGACATTGTCAGGTAGGTCAGCGACCACCGCGGCATTCGTTGGCGTTGTCGGCTCGGCATTTACTGGAGCGTTTGGCTCACTCGATTCTACGAGCTCAGCGATATGCGCTTGCAGTAACAGACGCGCGGCTACCGCGTCCATGAGACTTTCAGAGCCCAATGCGGCGACCAACCCATCCAAAGAGGTGCTCACCGCCCGCTGATCTAGCAGCCCGGCGGAGGCGAGCTGATTCAAACGTTCGTAGTGCTGGCGGGCGGATGAGTGTCGGTCAGGCTCAGTCTCCACCGCATCCAGGTGACGCTGCACCACCAGTGCGGCCTCACTCCATTGCTCGCGGAAACGCTCAAGGTTACGGTCAGCGGTGAAGTCGAACGGCATCGCTCGCAGTGTCGCCGCATCAGGATCGGTCGGATGGTTGCCACGTACCGCAAAGGTAGCCAGGCGGCGCACCCGCGCTGGTTCATCTCCCTCCGATGGCGCATCGGCGACATTGTCAGGATCGTCGGGACCGCCGGGCGCATCAGGAACATCGGGAACATCGGTGCTCGAATCAGGCGCCAATATGGAGGCTTCTGGCTCATCGTCGCCAGGGGACGTTACTGCTTTACCGGGCTCAGTCGGTTCGTCCGAACCTTTTATATCCACACTCGGGGTCATGCCTAAGCCATACAGCGGATCTATTTCCGGTGGCACACGAGGAAAGTCGGGCGCGGAGGTTCTCGGCAAGGCGTCTACTGAGGTAGGCGTAGGCAACCGGCTGGCTAACGAATCTGACCCCCCAGATGTGGGCACGACCGTCTGAGGTTCTGAAATCTTAGGGGTGGTCCGGTCGGTGGGGGTTGTCACATCAGACATTCGGTCCTCCTCGCTTGTGTGGGCGAAGCGGCGAGGTGAGCTGCGCATTCGGCGGCAACGAGTGGCGTGGCTGTCGCGATGGCTGCGGGCTTGTCGACATTTGCGGCTTAGCGGTGAACGAATCCAAGGTTGGAGTCGCGACGCGCTCACTCCTGGGACGCCAGCTGCCTTCCACATCAGGTGATTCGTCGGAGTCAGGTGTAGCGGGCCCTGGCGTCTGCGTTTGCCCGGTGGTTTCGACGTTTTCGTCACCTGCCGGTGGCTTGGGTGCATTGGGGTTATGGCCCGGGCCCGATGGAGGTTCTTTGGTATCAGGGCCGCCGATATCCGGCGGTGGGAGGTAATGATTAACGATCTCGGAAAGTTCTGCTGTCTCGGCCAGGAGTTGCTGGGGCATCCGCTCATGTGCGCGGATAAGAGCTTGCGCCCCCCTATCCAACTCGCGGGGGTCTAATGACTCCGGACGAGTGGCTTTCGTCGTAACGTGCAGTTCTAAACCCGCCAAATATGCGATCGACTCTTGGAACGCGGGTTGAGCGCCACTGCTCAGCACTTCGTCACAAATGCGCATTGCATGATGACCCTCTTGCACACTTGCTGCAAGACGCATCGCCTCAGTGCTACTAAGGGGCGCGGGGTCCTCCGCTCGAGCTTTCACACGTTCCGCCAGATTGCGCAGATATCTGGGAAGATGTTCGGTGGCGGCACCAGCGGCAATTGTTGCCCCCACCACCCGTCTGCCCGCTAAACCGGGCTCGGCCCGCTCTATTTCTCGGTAACCCTGCTTCAGGTCAATGACCGCTTGATACAGAACAGCCGTAGCGGCATCCGTGTTGAGCGCCGCCTCTTTACCTTTTCGCTGCACATCAATTAACTCCAACAAAGCTAGGCGAGCGCCCTCCTGATCTTCTGTAACGGCATCTACCTTGGATAGTGCCTCGCGGGTTGCCTCTTGCATCGAACTAGCGAACTGGGATACCTGGTCGTGCACCACGTCGGCGCCTTCTGGGCCAGTAGTGAACGCGAGTTCCTGCTCATAGCGACGCAAACCATCGCCAACCTGTTGAATAATCTCTGGCGGAGCGGCCGCCAAATCAATGTATGTGTCTTGTTCGGGTGCGTAGACCTCTTCGGCCTCCTGGTCCGTTTCGCCGCTATCTTGCGAACTATGCCGGCGAACAAAAACCCCCGACTGGCGTTCAGCTTGATGAAGTCGCTCTTGCCGGGCTTCGGTACTCACATCCAAATGGGTGAGTTTGATGTTGATGACGGGCGCTTCAATGGGCGGAACAAATGGCTGACCAATGCGTGGGGCTCTGCCATCCTCCGGTCCAGGCATTGGCGTAGGGATAACTTTCTGCCCCACCTCGGCGATCGCCCGTTCCGTGTCCATTTCACGATAGGGGTTGTGTACGCCACGAAGCACCGAGATCGATTCTTGAATCTCCCCAATCTGATCCGCATCTAATTCGACAGAATCGTTGATGACTTTGAGAACGGCACTGCTCGCAGTGGTCAGACTCATAAAAGGACTGCGCGCAGAATCGAGTGGATAGTGCTCTTCCCCGGGCTTTCGGCCCGCCTGTTGAACAAAGCTTGTGGCCTCATCACGAATTGTGTGCATAAGTGTGGCGAATTCATGGTGCAGATTTTCGCCCTCTTGTGCCGCTAACGCTGCAGCGTCAGCGAGTTGCTGATCTAGGCGCATTTCTAAAAGCGGTTTATTCAAAACCAGCTCGTTGAAATCAATCTGTCCATTGCGGTACATCCGATGAGCTTGACCGGCTTCATCCAACAGCTCGGCGCGAGCCTGCCCGGAGGCCAGCGCTACGGTTTCTCTCGTTGTATCCAGCATTTGTCTCGCATAAGCGCTCACCAGCTCTGGAAACTCGTCCGCCGCATCAGCACTTCCCGTTTTTTCTTCGATCTGCAGCGCCAACTCAGCTAGTGCCTGCCCAGCCCTCTGGTACACGTTGGCCAACTCAATGTTGGGCTCTACCTCTTGTAGCTCACCGTCGGGACCCTCAACATAAGCCGTCCGAACCGGGGTGCCGTTAATATCTGGATCAGCAAGCGGATCTCCGTCGTCAGCCAAATAGACGCCTAAGGCGAGACGTTGCTGCTCGTGAATCAGTATTGAACGATCACTCACAACTTCAAAAAGCCGTCCGTACGCCAGGTCGGGATCGGCATAACGTTCAATAGAATCCTCAACCACTAAGGCGGTGGGGGGAACTTCGGGTCCAGTACCGAACGGGACCTGTAGTGTGCCCAACTGGTTCGGGTCGGGACGCGTCAACAAAATAATCGGAATCTGCGACCGAATAACCGTTCCATCGGGGTATACCTCGGGGTGACCTCCCGGCAGGATGGGGCTGGTCGGCATATCCAGATTCTCTGGGCCCTGGTCAGTGATCTCCCCTGGCGTCTCAGGTTCATTAACCGTGGGCGTGACAGGCACGGGCTCATCGGGAACATCGAGTTCGGAAGGCCCCAACCCCATCACCGCCGCTTCCCACTCCTTGGCGGCTCGTTGCTGTGGATGTGGTAGCTCAATCGTCGACAAATCTGGTGCTTCGTCATCGGACAGAGAACGCACCAGCATCTCTTTCGCCGCACGAGTGGCTTGCGCCAGCGGAATCGCTGCCGCACCAGACGATTCAGTATCTGGCGCCTCAGAAGGCGTCGTTTCTTGCGACTGCCAAAGCTGTATAGCCTCGCCAGCAACCCCTTGAACAGCAGTCTTTACATTCCCTAAATGGACAAGCAGCTCGCGAATCTCCTCGGCGTTGTCCGGTGTCGCATCGGCGCGCACCGCACGCAAACCGCTTATCATGTGCTCCAAAATTTTGGAGTGCTCTTCGCTTGCGGCAACAGCTGGGAGTGCCGTATCCGCGCGAAACTGGGGTCCGTCCGCCTCAATTCGCTCGAGCAATGGATCTAACGAAGCTAAAGCCGCGCCACTGGTGATGGCGCGCGCCCGTTCAAGCACTCGTCGGCTGTCGTAGATCATCGCCCCGATTTGTCGATCATCTGCCAGACGCTCCAGCTCGGCAGCTACTTCCCGCACACCCGTGCCATCATCCTTAATAGCCATCTTCGCCAAATGGCCCACTATGGCGCCGATGGTTTCGTCAAAGGCCGGGCCGCCTTCAGTGACCACAGAATCCATTTGCTCAATCATCGCTTGTAGCGACGGGTTATCGGCAGCGTGCTCGAGTAAGCCGGGCTTAGCTTCCTCCCATGCTTGTGTCGCGGCACGTGGGTTACCGCCCATCGTTTCGCGCCACCGCATCGCGCTAATCGAGGCCCCCATTTCCTCCGGGAGTGGGAGCATCACATGTCGATCTACCCCGATTTCGGGCTCTTCCGGAGTCGCCGGCGCGTCGGGGCCTCCGAAACGCGGAGGCTCACCGACTCCAGAACTGTCCACACTGGCATCTGGAGCTGAGTCACGCGGGGAACCGGCCGGGGTCGGTTCCCCGTCAATTCGCGGTTGCTCCTCAGGGCCGCTGATCTGGTCCGCGTCATTTTCTGGCGCGCTACCGTCGATCAGTGGGGCTGATTCCTGACCTGACACATCGCGGTCCGCCGCAAGCTCGTCAAGAGCTGGTTCGACAGCACCAATAGCCGCGAGCGGATCCAATTCCGGGTCAACAAAGGCCGCTGGCTCCGGCTGCGCGGCGGGCAGCGCGGTAACCATTGGCACCGGAGGGGTCGGCAATGGCTGTACTGGCGCCACAGGCGCGGCGAAATCCTTTGGATTCTCCACGGGTTGCGCGCTCGGACCCGGCGAGTCGGCTATTGAGGCATCGGGCAGCGAAACAGCGTCCGCGTCCGGCTCATGAGGCTGAGACGGCGTATTCATTGATTATCTCCGTACATCCGGGGGTGACATAGGACGGCCACCCCTACCGCGCATATGAGGTGGGGAGCCCGACCCAGTTCCCGGCACGCGCTCTGGAGCCGAGGCGGGGCTACCCCCAGGAATGGGTCCGGATGGGAGAGCACTGTGCCCCGTGTCGGGGTCATCGGGTAGATAGTGGCGAGCCACCGCTACGGCATTCACGTTGTGACCTAGGGGCCGCTCGGGCAAATAATGGCGAGCATTGCGAACCCGCTCCAGGATTTTTCGCAGCCCCTCCGGACCCAGTTCCTCCATCGACCCATTATTTGAAAATCCATTCCCATCAAGGTCACGCAGGATTTCTTGCACACGTTCACTCGCTACGTCGTATTCGGCGGCGCCAAGATCCCGATTCGCACTGAGCCGCCCTTGCAACTGCTCCAGTGATACGTCCCATGTGTTGACACTGTCCAAAAGCCGAGCCTTCTCAACAGCAGTGAGCGCCTGGTTTGAAGCATCTTCGAGGCGTTCCGTAATCATTTTTTCCAGCGCTTCGGCGTATTCCTTCATCGTTTCGACAGTTTGATCGGCGCGCACCGCGGCCCGAGTCGCCGCTTTTCGCGGGTCGGTACTCTTGGCACGAGGTTCATCGAATAGCTCATAAGCGCGTGAAAAACCCCTGGTTACTTCTCGTAGCACTCCATTGGCGGCTCTGGAACGTAGACCAGCGCGAACAGAAAGTCGTTGCAGTCCCGCGACAAGCTCAACCGCTTGGCCAGCCCCGCCTTGCGTGTCTGGAAGATCCGCTAACGCGTGCAGGGCCTCTCGACTCGCGTTCATCATGTTTTCGCGAAACGATTCTGCCTCGCCCGTGGCACCGTTGTCGTCTGCAGAAGCTTTGGTGTTTTTTCGCCGTATATCTCGCAACTGTTGGCTCGCCAGTTGCTCACGGTAGCGTCGTACCACGCCGTAAGCGGACTGGATGATCGCCGGCGGGTCTTGGTGGAGGTCAATCTCGCTATCGACCACAGTGGCGACCAATGTTTCTTCCTCAGTGACCGCCGCGTTCTCTTCCTCGCCCCGTTGAGTGAAAAAATGCCCCAAAGTGCCGTGAGCGCGAGCAGTCGCACTTTCATCACCGGCCCCGACGGTGTCCAAAACCACTAACCCAATCGGAACAGAAGGTTCACTGCCGACTGACGGTGGAACGTAAGGAACACCTATCCGTGGAGGGCGCGCCGCTAATTCATCAGGTGTAAGTTCAGCCGGTCGCGCCGCATGAGCGAGCCGACTCAGTGCATTTTCGTCCGCTTCGGGCGCGGGAAATGGCAATGTTCGTAGGTCACCCAATATCGCGCTGGCTTCGTCGATTTCTTGATCGTTGAACGACGTCGCCAGCGCACGTTCACCAATCGTGATTTTGAGTTCGTTCACCAGAGCAAGTGCGCGTTGCGATTCTGGTTCTTCATACAAATCGGCGAAGAGTTTTAGATCTCTCTCCATCTTCACTGCTACGGCATGAAACTTCTGGCGAGTAGTGGACTCCCCCGCCTCGCGTTTCGGCGGCGGTTGGTTGCTTTCGCGCACAGCCGCATCGAGCAGCCGCTCGACCTGCCTAAGTTGCGCGTCATACCGTGTATCCAAAAAGGGCTTGGCCAAACGCAATTCGTCAGCATCGAGCTTTCCGGCATGGACCTCCTCCAACACCTTGTCACCAATCCCCATTAAAAGATCGGGATGATCTTCGGTGATCGCGTCAGCCATGATCTCGTTACTGCGGCGAGCGTGCTCGAGAAGATCGACATCGATTTCCTCAATGGTTACCGGTGCCGCAATTCCCATCACTATCTCGTCGGTTCGGCTACGCAGCTCTCTGAGCTCCGGAAGCACCCGTTTGTAGGCGTCAGCCACCTGCTCATCAGCAAGCACTGGCAGGCGGTTTTCGTTTTGGCCGACATAGGCCGGTTTGACAAAAATTGGTGGAGCTTCCGGCGGGAGCGACTCATCGCGAAAAGGTATCGCTTCTGGATCATCGGAACTGGTCGCCTGGTAGCCCAGATTCAGCAGGCGCTGTTTTTCTACCCAACGCACCCGCTCGTCTAGCTCATTCCTTAGTGAGCGCGCCGCCGCTTCTTGCCCAGTGAACCGATGAGCTTGCACTGTGTTGAATTGCGACCCCGATTGAATGTGAGGATCTGGAGTTCGCCCATCGTGAAAACTGTCGGAGTTCAGTGAGTCACGGGCCAAATCCATGAAGATCACGGTGGTACCCATGGGGCGACGATCGCCGCCCAGCACCGGGGCATCGGGATCAGTCGGCAGCGTCGCGGGCTGTTCGAAAACTAAAGGGATATCCGGCACCGCAACAGCGCCGAGCTGATCAGTTAGCGCGTCAACTTCGCGTCTTTCGGGTATGGGCGCTTCGCGCAGTGAAATGTCATATTCACCCCGCACAATTTTCAGGAGCAGTTCTCGAGCGGCCTGGGCATCGCCCTCTTCCTGGAGGGCGTTACCGGCATTTTCAACGCCTTTGAGCCGCTCGACGAGATCCATGAGCGCCAACTGGTTCTCCGCATCGCCTATCGGCACCGCCTCGTCGACAATGTTGGCGGCGGCGGCCGCAAGATCGGAGAGACGCCCACCAGCAGCACGTAACTCCTCATCAGCCAAGCCGTCACGGACCGCTCCAAGCAGTCCAACTACCTCGGACTGTAAAGCTTCGTGGAGCGTCTCGGTGACTTCTTTCTGCACCCCGCGTGGTGCGCTCGGACCATTGGACGGAGTTGCTGGCGGAGATACTTCCGCTGGATCCAATGGCTGCAACTGATGGGGCGCAAGCTCATCAGGAAACCCCGGAGCGCCGGATCTTTCCGGGTCGATGGACGAATTTTCTGGCACCGAACTCGGGGATTCGTCTGGGTCTTCGTCTGGATCTTCGGGCACATCTGATCCCCCGCTCGGCGGGGGCGGAGGTTCTACAGTGCCCGCGCCGTCACCAGCCGCCGGAGCAGGCAATTCGGCTTCGTCCGATGGCTGAGATGCCGACCCAGCAACATTTTCAGCGCGGTTAGATTCACCGAGCGGTTCGTGCCGTTCTTCATCCCCCGGGTCATCAACCGCTGCTTCAGCAAGAAGAAATTCCGTGACACTTTGGAGATCCAGTCCACCAGTTGGTTCGGAATCTACGCCGGGAACAGCCTCATTAAGGAAGCTCAAATCAATGAGCGGCATAGTGGGGTCGTCTGAAGGCGGTTCCAACCCGGCAGCTTCTAACTGTTCACGCGTTGGCAACCCAGCGGCCCGGCTTAGCTCATCGAAAGCGATGGGGCTTGGCGGCGGTGGCGTGGGCAGCTCGTGCCCGCCAACCGCCTCCGGAGGGCTGGATCCGTCATCCGGCTCGGGTGGTCGGGTCGGCTCTTGAGGCCCGTCGGGCGTACGCATTTAGATCCTTGGGTTCCGTTCGTGTCGCCCGCCCGGGTGTCCAGATGAACCGGGGACAGGTCGGCGTGGCATGCCTGGACCACTCGACGGATCAGAGGGCGGTCCGCCTGTCGGATTAGTACCACTCGCATTGATGCCGGAATCATCGCCACCGCCGAGATAGTTGCGGGCGATTTCTCGCACGCCCACTACGCCCAAGGGCTGGACAGGGAAGTGGGTGCGCGCTTCTCGCACATGCCTCAAATACCAACGCACGGAAGTCCTATCCAACAGCCCAGGTGTCGGTTGCGGGATCAGGTCGTACGCGTCATGCTGCCCCAACAGAACGCGAGAACGGTCGAACTCGTGGGCTGTGTCTCGGTTGGGGTTAAGGTCGAGCGCGTAACAGGAGACAGCCTGGCTTACTACCCGCATACTTTCGTCCAGATGCGCCACGGCTTGAGGCGGCACCAGGTCGTCATCGTTCATCGCGGCTTCGACCGCACGCAGCTCGGCTTCCAAACGATCCAGAAAACGCGCGGTGGTTCGCAGGGACGTATTGGCTACCGAGGCGGCATCCGTCGCCCTCTGACTGCTGGGAACATCGCTGCCCCTGGGCGGTTGTCGGTTGAAGTGAGAATATGCCGTTTCGAATTGGGTTTTGAGAATGTCCACAAGGGCGTTAGCTCCCGCACCCTCCATTCCTATCTGAAGCGCCGATTCCTGCACATCCACTAGTGCCTCGACGGCACGCAGGGCATTCGCTCGTGTGGGCGCCAAGCCGCGCACCTGCGCTTCAGCTTCGGCGCTCTGCGCCGCCAAGGTGTCTTGGAATTCCTCAGCGCTCTGCTGCTGGGTGGAGCGACGCCGTCTGCTTTCAAATCGGGAAGATTGCCGCTGTCGAGCTCGAGCAATGTGCTGCTGATAGCTGGCCAACTGCTCGGCAACCGTGTCGATGATGGACTCGGGTGCACCGTCCAAATTTACCTTCGCGGCGAAATGACCTGCTACGACCTGGTCGTCGTCCTCGGGGGCGGGCCGTACAACACTTTCGGCGCTGAAGAATTGGCCGGCGTCTCGAACGGGGTGTTCTTCAGTAGCCGTGATCGTCTCCATGAAAGGCAACTCCACCGTGGCGACCGGAGGGGTCGCTGACGGAACATAGGGCATACCTATCCGCGGAGGATATTGGCTCCGTTCTTCTTGGCTCAGTTCACCTGGGACGACAATCGCAAGCGCGGCCTCATCAGGCTCAGTCCGCATAGACCTTTCGTATGGGTTCGATTCGAGAAGCTGGTCGGCCATCTGGCGTGCGGTATTGATCCCCTCCAGATACCTGGCTTGTTCCTCTTCCGGATCAACGGGGCCTGGTCGGCGCACACTCCATTCGTCCGCGTGTTTGTACAGGTTGGCCGCTACCCGAAGCGTGCCATGCAAGGGCGCGGCCTCGGGGTGTTTAGCGAGTGTTCCTTCCACGTCGGCGATCAGCTCTTGAGCCTGCACCCCAGCCATCCGTGCCGTATTAGCTGTGAGTTTGGCGCTCATCCTCACCAACTCATGCTGCTGCTCACGACGGCCAGGGGTAGCGAGTGGTTGGTTCACCATGGTCGCAGCGTTAGTCAGTGTTCGACTGATCTTCTCGACATTGCCCTCATACCGTAAACGCAAAGCCTCGCCGACTTGGTCCAGATCATCGGCGGTCACCGGGTCTTGCCCCGGGTGAGGAGACAACAACTCGATAGCTTGTTCACCTACCTTCATTTTTTGTTCAGGAGTCGCCTGTGGAGCCGCTGCGATCATCACTTGGTTGTTACGCACCCCGAATTCGGCAAGCTGACGCTGTACCGCGGCTAGTTCGTCCGCTGTCGCTCCCTCATTGGCCAAGCGCCGCAAATTCGATTCGATATCACGCAGTTCGGGCAGCAACTCTTGGTATGCGCCAACCATGGCGTCGTCGGCCGGAACGGTATGGGTCTGTCCATCACGATCGTCGTACCACACTGGCAGGGCCAGCGAGTCGTGTTGGCTGTCCGTGCTCGAGCCGCCAGTCCAGAGCCCATGTGCGCCAAGTTCGTTTTCTTCATAGTGATGTATCTGCATGCGCACCTGGGGCAATAGGTCACGGACGGCTTCTTCAGGGGACCCGTAACGACGCAGCCGAACAGTGCTTATGGCCACGGTGGGCGCGATATGGGGCCCATTGACCATGAATGGAACAGAGCCATCGTCGTGAACTGGTGGGCGACGCAGCGAAGCCAACACAACCGACGCTCCGAGTTCCTCCCGGCTGGGCCCTAAAATGGGCTCATCGATCGGACGGGGTGCCGCCTCAGGCCCGAGTTGCTGCGGTGTATCTAGTAGCTCCGGAATGTTCGTCCATTCAAGTTGTGCCTCTCGCCGGCGGGCAACGTTAGGCAAGGGCGCTGTCGCCAACGTGACATCAACTGGAGTGCCGGTTAGGGCATTTTCCTCGGGTTCGCCCACAGGGGTAGGAGCGGCTACGCCATTGTCGCCGTTATACAACTCTTTTGTATGAGCAAGTAGACCTTTCATGCTGTTAGCTAGTTGCCGTGGATCGGCTCCGGGTTCTAGCGCCATCACGACAGCTTGGCCCGCTTGGCCCAGGTTGTTTAAACGTTCTCGTAGGCGAGCTAATGCGAGCCCGTCTTCCGCCATCGCTTGCTCGACAACGCTCTCCACTAGGGCAGCCCCCTGGGCGGAGAGTTCGCTGAACCGACGAGCGGCCACGCCAAGACGCGCTTGCTGCGCCGAATCGTTCGGATAGTCGGCGCTAGCGAGGGTAATTTCACCGGCGGCCAGCACCAGCACCCTGTCGAAAAGCCGTGCTACATCGGCGGCGACTTCAGCTCGGCGCTCTTCGGGTAGTTCATGGAGATAGTTCAGGACCGCGGGCACGTCTTCACTAGATGTGGCGGCGGCTAGCGCGTTAGATATTCGAGTGGCGCTGTTTTGTACCTCATCTGGATCGGCTACCCGCAGCGCGTCATCCAACGTGGATACATAGTGGTGAACCTGCTCGTCGCTGACTTCCTGTTCAGGACTAGAGGCGATATCGGATGACTGATTCTGCGGATCGTCAGATATCCCCCCGCTTTGGGATGACTCCCCCTCATTATCCGGTTCCGTCACAGCCGACTGGGTATCGCTAGGTTGCGCATTGCCGAGCCCCACCGCGGCCCTCCGCGCGTCGCTAAGTTCCGTCGGACCTGGCTCAGTTGCCGCTGTCGGCTCTATCCGCAATAGTCGCTCATTGATAGGAGCCCGCAGTTCCCGCCACTGTTCGGCCACAGCTGGCAAGTCCTCGTCAAGTAAATCTCCATGTTGATACCGCAGTACCAGCTCAGATACATACCCACCACCTGGAATCACCATCGGGATGGCTCGCCGAATCGGCTCGTCCGGGTCACTTGGTGAAAAATCAGCCTCGTCGGGCCCCGATGGAGGTTCACCTGCTCCGACCCCACCGGGTGGTTCGTTCGGTTCGTCTAGGCCGGCGGCGGAAGTGGGATCAGATGGAACACTGCTTTCGCCGGGTAGCTGCGGCAAATCGGCAGCCAACACAGGGCGCTGTGGCACCTCAGCGTTCGGCAGCGGCGGTCTGGCGCCGTCCGCGAAAGGAACAGCTGGCTGCGGCAAAGCAGAAGCGGCGGTCGCATCGGTATCAACCAACGGAAGTGAGCGGCTGGGGCTATTTGGAGTGTCGGGGCTGTGCATCACATACCTCACTTACCGAATCCGCGGTTTGGGTTTGTGCTTCCGCCTTGGTTGTCCGGGGGCGGCGAACGATGAAACGCAGAGTCGATGAGGGCATCCAACGCGTTGGCAGGACCTTGAGATGGGCTGACCGGATTGGGGTGCGCACCCTGGTCGCCATCGTCGCCACGCATCAGGAAAGTGCGCGCTATCTCTTCGGGCTTGATACCGTCGTTTAGAATCTCGCCGGGCTGATGGAGCAACTGCAAGTGCAGAGTTTTTGCGATCGCGGCGAGTAGGTCGGCATCGCAACCTCTGGTCAGCGCCGTTATTCCGAGTGCGTAGGCCTGCTCGGAATATGCGTCAGCTTCCTCTAAAGGTGCGGCCAATTCTGTGGTGAGAGCATCCTCAATCGCCTTGTGATGATTGTGCGCGTGACGCAAAGACTGCTGCAATTGACCGCTAAGGTGCGTCGGCAACAATGCGCCTTCTCCTTCCTCGCGCAACCGTGCCTCAGCCAACCGGCATTGGCGTTCTAACTGTCCTAGAAAACCGCGGTGGAGTTGCAGCGCGGAATCAACTTTGACCGCGGATTCAGCCGCTTTTTGTTCAGCGGTTTCCTGGTCTGTAGTTCTGGCGTTGTACGTATTTTTTGTACGCAAAGCTGAGAGTTTTATAAACTCGCCTCCGCATGAGGTACTCAACACTGCTTCAGCAGCCTCAGTGTGGAGCTCTGAGCAGGTGCGCACCGCGGCCACGGCGCCTTCTCGGGTTGGAGGCAACGCCCGAACTTCCGGAAGAACCCGGTCTACTGCCCGCAACCGGTCGGTAAGAAATCGCACGGATTCGATGGCGGCCGCTGAACTGTTTTCACTTTCGGCGAGCGCTTGGGTGTAAAGATTGTCGCGGTACGTCACCAGATCGTTTTGGACATTAGTGATGAGTGTGGTGGGCTCATCCCGCAAGTCCACCGGGATCGAGGTCAGTCCAATCATTACCCGGTGTTCATGCATATTGCTGGTGTCTACCTCCCATTGATCAGGGCGGAAAGATTGACCAGTGAAGGCGGTGTTTTCGTCAGTTTCGAGCTGGGCACCCAACATAGGCATTGAAAAACTCAGCATGGGTGCATATTCGCCCGGGATATAAGGCACCCCAGCTCGGGGCGGGCGGGCGGCCAGCTCGGCGGGTTCCAATGGACGTGGGGCGGCGATCTCTAGCGCACGCTCGGCCACGTCCACTTCTACGAGAACCTGGTAAGGATTGAGCTCATCCCGAATCTGATGTAAGGACTGACGGAGTTCGACAACCTCTTCCGCGGTGAAAGGGTGACTCTGGTCAAGTCGTTGAGACACCGCGCTCAACGCGTCCTGACTCGCGAGGCTTGCTTGGAAGAGCCCCTCGTGATCCACCATCTCAGCAAAGGACAGCACTTCTTCGCCAATAGCTACCGCCTTTTCGCGAAGCTGTTGGTTGTTCGCGGCCGCGTCAGAGGAGCTCGCCGTATCACCTCCTTCGGGAGGCCCAAGTCCATCGGCGAGTGTGTCAACTTGCGTTTTGAAATGTTGGATGTGCACATCGGCGAAGGTCGCGGGAACGGCAATGTCATGCACGTCACGCAGAACGTTGGCAAGCGACTCATGCGCTTCGGCTATGGTTTCAGGTCCGCACGCAGCCGCGACACGGCCCGCCGTCTCACGCGTGAAATCCGTGAGTGCTCGCACGATCTCCTCATAGGATCCCGGAGAGGATTCGCCATCGGCGATCGGGACAAGCTGCTCACGGAATAGCGCCAACGTAATCGGCACTTCATCGAGCAGTGCCGCGGTCCCTTCGTCGGCCAATATCGGCTCATCGTTTTCGGTCCGCATTCGAACCACATATATTTGCTCGCCGAGCACGGTTTGGTACGGCATTACGTTGCCTGGATCGTCGTCGTGTGTGGCTGGGCGGAGCCCCTCCAGCTCGAGTCGGCGCTGCGTCACAACATCGCTAACGTCATTGAGCTCTTCACGCAGAGCGGCTGCGGCCCCTTCTTCAGTCTCATACCGAGTCAGATCAATGCCCACAGCGTCGAGCATCAAGGAACCTGACTCCCCAGCGACCTCTGAAAGCTCTTGACGTGGCAAAAGTAGCCTCACGCTCGTTCGGATTACTCTCCCCCTATCGTCAAGAATCGGGTCAGCGGCCCGTAAGGGCTCAGGCACTTGATCGGGTAGTTCAGTTATTTCAGGTGCCGCTATTCGTTCATCTAAACGCGCATCGGGGTCGGGCAATTTGTCGGCAATACTTAAGGGCGTCTGCCCCACCTGGAGACCGTCCAATGCCAACTGAGTAATCGTTTTGTTCACGTGCACCGGATCAGCGTCAGGGTCCACAAGTGTTTCCACTGCCCGCGCGCGGGCGTCCAGCCGCCTGGCGAGGTCCACGACCGTGGCCCGCTGCTCTTCCGGCGTTTCATCAACAATTGAGCTGACCAGTGAGGCGTTGAGTGTGGCTAATTCTCGGTACTTCGTGATTTCTTCATGCAGGGGCTTCTCGACATTTTCTTCCTCCGCCGACGCCGGTGCGGCCTTGCCGGCGGTGTGCTCGATGAGTACCCGATCGCTTTGCACTTCTAAGGCCCGTTGAGCTAGCGATGCGCCATCATAAGCCACGTCACGCAGGTCACCGTCTGTGTGCAACCGCCGCAGATAAGCCAAAACATCCAGGATTTCCGCTGGACCGACATTGCGATTCGCCAGTTGCTCATTGAGATCTCGCCAAGCGTCATCGAACTGACGACGAAAAGTTTGCGGGTCTTGAAGGGCAGCGATCTCAGTATCTAATGCGCCGATCGCATCAACCAACATTTGATCTGCACTTTCGAGTTCGGCCGCTGCGTCTGTTCGGGCACGCTCCAACACGTCCGCTGGGATTTGTGCGATCACATGTTGGCGCAGTTCTTCCCAGCCACTGACGCGGGTTGCTACATCTACTTCAGTGGGCTGACGATGATGCGTAAACTTGACGGTTTTGATCTCAAATGTCTTGCTCGTGTCGCCCGTTGGCATCCGTAGCGGCACCGGAGTATGACGACGAAGTCCGTCAGCCTCACCTGGCCCGCCAGGATCCTCAGGATAATTGGGCGGCGTGCCCTCTCCGTCTGGCGCCGAAGGTGAAGCCGGTTCAACCGGCTCAACCGAATCGGGCAAATCGGGCAAATGTGGCTCCTGCGGTTCGGCCTGAAGCAATGCGTCCAACGGATCGTCGCCCGTCGGCTTCACCGGCACGACCGCATCGGCGTCCGGTAGAACATCTGGTGAAGACCACGTGGGCTGCGGCAAGGAATGCGCAGGTTGTCCGCTGGACACCGGCGGTGATGACGGTGGCTCTGGCGGTGGTTCGCCCCGAAAGGGCGGTTCGTTCGGCATCGTCATGGTCGCGGCCCTGGACGCCGAGTTTGGGGCGGCTGCCATGCACCAGAAGGCGGAACCTGGCCGGAGCTTCCTGGGGGATTTCGGCGACGCAATTTTCCAAAGACACCGTCGAGTTGGCCCTTGGCCCTGCTGGCCAGTCCATCTAGCCCCTGGCTAGGACCGGAGGCAGGCGCGGGACCATGCGGCCGTGCTGAAGAGCCGGGGTCATCGCGATTCAAAAACTCTTTCGCGACAGCTAGCACCGAAGTGTTTTGCCCCAACCCTTGTGGCGGAAGTGACCGAATATGCAGGTCGAACGCGTCCGCAATGTCATCCAACATCTCCGGCGTCAGGTCTTGGCCTTGTTCGAGCACGGGTTTCAACAGCTCATAGGTACGCACACCATGTGTGGCCGCCGTTTCCATTGCGGCGCTACGCCGACGCGGGTCCATCACGTCACGAAGCGTTCCAAAAGTCACATTAGGTCGTTTGACTGTCGCTATGACCTGGAACGCAACCACGCCATGTACCGAATCGGCGCCATGTTGTCTAATGTGTTCAGCCAAGCTCCGCAGCTCACCTTTTACCTCGGTGATCTGTTCGACATGTGCCTGTATCGCATCCTGAGCCGCAATGGCGGCTTTGGCCACGTATGGCTCAGTGTCCTCACCCCGTCGATGAGCATCACTGACATCGGCATAACGTTGCGCGGCAAACAATGCCCAATCAGAGGCAAGCGCATCGCCGGCCGTAGACTGCAAAGTACGTCTCATCGCATGTCCACGAAACTCTTCGTGAATGGCGATCGCTTCGACCGCACCCTCGGACGTCTGCGGCAAGTTTTCCAGTTGGGCTGTCAGCCCATCAATCGACTCGAGAAGTTCCAAAGTCTGTTCTTTCGCCGCTTTCGCGGCTGACGACTTCCTGCCGATCATCCGGGTGCCCGCCCGGCCAGTCTTCGCCTTGTACTGGACCAAACTCTCTCGAACCGAATCGATGATCTTCTCGGGAGGGTCATCCAGCGAGACAGCTACTCGCTCATTTTTGACACGCACCACCTCACTGTCCGACCCATCGTGACGGTTTTGCCGCATCCGGAACATCTCACCCTCGTACCGGTCATATTGCTCACTCGGGGCTCCTACCTCAACGTAAGGAAGGGAAAGCACAATCTCCGGACGGTGTTCACCTGGCAGATAGGGGTGATCAACTCTAGGCGGACGTTGGCTAAGTTCTTTGTCGCTGAATGGTCGCGGACTGGTGTCCCGAACAACCGAAGCCGTGGCGGCCGCCGCGTCCAGATTGGTGAATACTTCCCGCTCGGGCTCGGCTAAGGCCGCGATTGCGGCTGCTTCACGTGTCGCCCATTCCTCGGTAAGCTCCGCGTCAGATAAAAGATGCTCTATCAGCGGTTTAAGCGTTTCCTCACTGGAATTAAGAGCGTCCATACCCGCACCAACAATCGGATCGTCAGACCGACCGTGCAAATATTGATTCTCCCCTTCAATAGACTTGGCAACCTTGATCAAATGCTCCCTTGCCGCGGTTCGCACCTCTTCAGTCGCATCGGGGTCAGCAGCAGTTAATACGAGGCCTTGCGCCTTTTCGAGATCACGTTGACGCGCGATCTGCAAAGCGGCACGGAATGGCATTAATTCAGCTGGTGTCGAAAGCCCGCTGGCGAATGTGGCGAGCTCAGTTTCGGCGCGGTTGTACACGGCTTGCTCGGGCAAGGCCCGCAACGATCTCTCCGAAACGTCTAACGAAAAGTTCGAAAGATCGCGCATTACCCCGTCAAAAATTTCCTTGCCGTGGTTTTCGTTCTCTGAGACATCCACATCGCCATTGACGAGCGGGAGCAACCGGATAGCGAGCGCGTCAAACTCGAGCGCCGCACTATCCAAAACCTCAGCGAGCTCCGCGAGTGGCGGTACCTCGGCACCATCATCGGTCAGTTCCCGCACCATCTTCAGTTCGGCATCATCAGAGGTCAGCGAGACAACATTGTCCGGGGCATCCTCCTCAGTGGCTCGGCGATAACCCTCCAACTCCAGTTTGCGTATCGCGACTTTGCTTGCGGCATCTTGTAACTGATTGAACAGGACGCCAGCGGCGCTAACCTCATCAGCGAAACGATGCACCCGGAAATGCATCTCATCGACGACGGCGGTTTCGGCCAGCTCCGTCGAAGTCGTGTCCAAACGTTTGGGCAGCGCGAACCGGATCGGCGTGTTGATCTCGTTTCCGGCTGGATCGAGCAAGGGCCCCGGCTTCACCGTGTCCTCGCGGATGTGATCTTGAGTCAGGATCAGGTCATCAACCTCATCGGCCAGCTCTCGCAGCTGCGGATCGTCGAAGACAGAATCCACCGTTATGGGTGCAGGTTGCACCGGCTCAGAGTCAACATCGCCGCGCTCTTGCGCCACGAACGCCTGGTAGGCGCGCTGAGTGGGTTCAGCGAGTCGGCCTCGCAATGAGATCAGCGACGCATCTTGATCAACGCGCATATCCCCGGCCAAAATTTCTACGACCGCCTCCTGCGCGTCATCCTCGAGATCACTAACGGGCTCGCTGACTGCATTTGCCCGGGCCTGCAATCTGCCGCCAAGGCGCTGCACCAATTCGCGTTGTTCCTCGGGCGTCTCGCTCAATGTCCCCGTGACCAGGGCAGCCCCAGCTTGGGTAAGTTGGCCATAAAGCGCATACACGTCGTTGAACTTCGCTTCATCGGTGTCACTCCACTCCTCACCCGCGAGACGGCGCTGCCAGCTCAAGAGCAGATCACCGCCGACAGCTGAGATCGCCTCATCAGCTAACGGCGCCATGTCGAAAGCAGCGTCTCCGGAACGTCCTTCAGCCAGCACTTCTTTAATGTGGGCAAGGACCGCTGGCGCACTTTCCGTTGTCACATGTTGCTCAGCCAATAGAGCGCTCAATGACGTCAAGCCATAGTCGATCCGACTGGCATCTTGGCTAGCGACGGCCGCGTCTACCTCCTCGATCGCATAGGCGATCTGTTCTTCACGCGTCGGTTCGCCATCTAGCGTGGGTTCGCCAGCGTTCGAGATACCCACGGCTGCCAGAGGATCTAACTCATCGATTTCTGGCTTCGAATCCGACGAAGTGATCTCGTCTGCCGATGGGGTTGCTTCACTATTCTCAGCCGCGTGAGCTGGCTCAGTGCCTTCGCCAACCGCAGCCGATTCTCCGGGCCCGACTTGACTCGCCACCAGTGGCCGCAATTGATCCCAGGCGACGGCACGCTCGCCAGCATCACCGCCGAAGAACAATTCTTCGTGCACCACAACTGTGGCGACAGTAAGTTCTCGCGTACCGCTTTCCGCGCCCGGGGTGAGCAACGCGAATGGTAATTCCCGTGCGACCCCAGATGGTTCTTCCGGTTCGCTTGGCGCCGTTTCAGGCCCATGTGGAGGTTGGCCATCGCCCCCAGCCGCATTTGGCACATCGCCTGGCGTACCCGCTAAGTCTGCTGGCTCCGCGCCCAACAAATTATTGAGCGGGTCCAACTCTTCTGGCATCGGTTTAGGGGGTTCTGACTCGGGAAATTCACTGTGCGGAGGAAGGTCAGCTGATAACTCAGCTGGCCGAGGCAATGACTGCTGCTCGGGAGCTGAGGGTTCGGGAACAGCTGGCTGTTCCGGGTCGGGTTCTGACTGGAATGGAACATCGCGCATGATCTAAAGCGCTTTCTTTGCGGGAGGTGTATCGGAAAAATTTCGCATCGAGTTGTGCTCGCCACCTGGGTGAGGACCACGAGTGGGTATACGCGGCTTCGCCGCAGCGCCGTCGTCATCTCGGCGCAGAAAATGTCGAGCTATCGCCATGGGGTCAGCACTGGCGCCCAGGCTCTTAGGCATACTCAAATGCAATCGTTCGAGATAGTTCGCGACTTCGCCAAGGACACCCGCCGTGTAGCTCGCTTTGCCCTGTTCCACATCGAGACGGATCACATGCAGAATGTTGGCGAACAGGGCAAACTTTGGCACAACGCGCTCTGAATCGGTACTGATGAGTTCAGCAAGCGCGACAGTGTCAGTGATGAGCTGATTTATCGAGCCGGACAGGATGTGCGCCTGTTGCTCGCTCAGCGCTGTAGCAGAATCACCAGCGCCTAGTTGGGCGGCAGCTTGACGACACTCATGTTTCAGTTGCTCGGCGTTATCACTCTGAATCCGTAGCGCGACCTGGGCAGCGGCCGCCGCGGAGCTGGTCTTCTTGCCTAGCCGTTCTGGGCTAGCTTTTTGCGCCTTATCGGCGACTTCTCCATACACGGCCTTTGCTCGGGAGGTGAGATGCCCGGCGTACAGTTGCGCGGCTGGGCTCCGCACTACTTTTTCAACTGCCTTGGCGCGAATCTGTTCGTGAATCGCGAGCGCACGCAGATCGCCTTCGGGCGTCGCCGGTAGCTCTGACAGTTCTCGCAGCTCAGACTCAAAAAAGTCGGCCCGTTGATCCCGGTTGAGGTCAGCTTTGCGTTCCGCGAACGCGCGCACGCCATCCTCCACTGCCTGTACTACCGCTCCGGCGGGCCCGTCCAATGGAATCTTGGTGTGAACCTCGCTCACATTGACGGGTTTTTCACCCTTACTTTGGGTGCGATTATGTGCCACACGGAACACTTGTCGGGTTTGGGTATCTAAACTGTAGCCCCACGCCTGCTCATGCACTTCGGGCAAAGACAGGGTAATTGTCCCTGGCACCGTGGGCACATATTCCACCCCCACACGTGGCAAACGCACCATCAACTCGTTCTCAGTGGGCGGGCCTGGTCTGGCCCGGTCGGCGATCTGTTGCGCTGCCGATTCAACGTCGAGCTGGAGAAAAACATTGTGTTCTGGTTGCCGTAGCTCCCTCACCGCGGCGATTTGGGACGCCAGTGTCTGGGGAGACGACACTCCATCGCGAATCGCGTCTCTCATTTCGTCCAGTGTGTCCACACATGCGAGGTGAGCTCGCCACGCCGGCGCCACAGCCTCATTAGCGCGATAGCTTTGAAGTAGGCGCGCGTTTCGCCATTGGATCGCGCTCTTGCGCGAAAGAATCCGCTGACGAATAGCCTTCGCTTCTGGCCCAGCCGGGGCTTTCACCAAACCCAGTAAGTCCTCTTCCAAATTTTCTAACTCTCGTGCGTGCACACAAGCCATCGCCTGCCGTTGAGTTACAACTTCCCCAACAGACTTTTTCCCGGTAGCGATCTCGTGCTCCCCCAACTCGAGCCTCCGGAGAACGCCGTCATATGGCAGGTTCAGCGTGCTCGTGTCTGAGGTCTTTGCCGCGAGCAACACGAGGCGGCGCACCGCCTCATCGATGTTGACGTGCGGCGGCTCCTGGCCGGAATTCGATGTTGGCGGGGCAGCGATAGCGCGCAGTTCGGCCTCGATCGCAAGCAGCTCTTCGCGTACGCCAACGAGCCCTTCCGCGAGCTCTGGCATGGCCGGCGCTCGATAGCCAGACTCATCGTCGATGCGCAACGGCACCGCGTCCACCACGTCACCATTGGGGAACACCACGGCTTGAGCTTCGGTTGGGTCCTCGCTGTGCCCAGGCCGCAACCCCATTAGGTCGAGCTGCCGGTCGGTGACCGCTTTGCCGAAGGTCTGCACTTGCTTCGCCAGCGCATTCGCGGCCGCCCGCTCATCGTGGTATCGCATTGCCCTCAGCTCCTTGCGTTCCATCGTCTGTTGGCCGGCATCCTCCAAGGTCTCGTACCCCGCACGAGTTGGTAGCCCGAAGACAATCGGAACACCGAGGTACGTTCCATCGGGGCCAATGTGGGGCTTATCGGCTGCCATGCCCGAACTAAGCACGATGTCGGGACTATCTAGGGCGTTAACTAGGTCAAATAACTCCCGGTGATGTGCCAACTCGGCCGGCAACGGGCTATGTTCATCGCCTTCCCGGGGTGCCTGCGGATTGTCCGTCCGGCTGTTGTCTAGAGGTTGATCCATATCAACCTCAACCAACATCGTCGGCAAGTCCAAGCTGTCGAATGCACGCTGTTCGGCACGAGTCTGTGGGTCAGCGATCTGCCCCGTCAGCGCGTAAAGGTCGTTGTCATCAGATCGAGCGCGGAGTGTGCGTGCCGCCTCTAACGGATTAGCCGCCAACACTTCGCCCCGCACCCGCAGCCGGTTGCGCAAACGTTCCAGATCTGGCCGCATCGCGGTCGGGGTGTCCTCCACAGTGGCATCAATCATGGCCCGAGCGATCGCGAGTAATTCATGATGTTGCTCCACCCGATCGGCAAGCGCGGGATCATTACGCACTGCGGCAGCCACCGTAGCCGCGGTCTGTGCCTCCATCACCTTGTCCAATAGCGGAGCACCATCGAACGCTATTTCCTCCAAGGCAGACGCGTTCTCCCGGAAATACCGCATAACGGTATCCACGTCATCAGGAGTTACATTCTGTCCAACTAGCAGCGAACTGAGCCACGCCAACTCGGAGTCAAAAAGTTCACGATCCTGAGTCTCAGCTGCCATATCGAGTGCCGCTCGAGCCCGCCCCACCGCGGCGATCTCTGATTCTCCGCCCCGCTCTGTTGACTCAGTAGGATCAGCACCCTGACCAACCTCATCCTCCAGCGAAGAAGTCTGCTCTACGAGTGCGCTATCTGGCACGGCCGGTCCTAGGGTGCCGTGGTTGGTCACTATCGATTCGTGAGAGTCAGAGTTGACCTGGGAACCACGGCTCTCCGACGCCGCCCTCGGAAACTGTTGCTCGACCAAAGGGGCAAGCCGGTCCCATTCCCCCGCGCGATCACCGAAATCCTCGGCAACTACACCTTGCTCCACATAGGCGGTAACGATCACCAGCTTTGGATCGTCGTCAGCTGACGGAGCCAATCGCAACGGCAATGGAACACCTCGACGGGGCCCAGATGGCTCAGCTAATGCCGGAGAAATGGGCCCCTCCCCGCCGGAACCGGGCGGGGAGGTCGGCGGGGATGCATGCTCAGGTAACGCCTGTCCCAGCGCGTCTAGCTCGACGGGCACCGCAGTGGGCTCACCCCGTGCGCCCACCTCAGGCAGATCAGCTAGCCGCACCGGCACCGACGGCGAAACCGAGCGCTCCAATGGGACCGCCAACGACGGTGTCTCGGGCCCATCTGGCTCCGCCGACGGAACAGGAGGATGGTTCATCGCCTCGGGCGGCCCTTCTGGGCACCATCATCGCGACCAAGCAACCACCTGAGCGCGCTCAGACCGCCACGACGAGCACGTCGACGTCGGCCGGATCTGCCCTGGTCCATTTCATTCGCACCCGCTCCTTGCGGAGGATGAGTTCCGGCCGGCGCTGGAGGCATTGCGGGACGTGGCGGGATCGGCGGTTGAGCGGTCGGTGGCCCGGCTGGCGTTGGCAGTGGCTCCGCTTGCGTCTGCCCCGTAGTCACCGCTGGCTCTTCGACCGGCGGTGCCTGCTGGTAGCCCCCCTCGTCTGGATCGGAGGCGGGGCCGGATTCTGCTCCTACCTGTGCTTGTTGACGAAGTTCCTCTGCCCGGGCAGCCGCTTCATCTACACCCTGTTTGTACGTCGCATACCGGCCGACTTCCGCGGCGGACAGTCCTTCCAGATGGCCCTGCTCGACTGTTTCCGTTCCCGCCTCCGCCTCTTGGCTAACGGTGACGCCGACCTCACCCCCTTGTTTCCCCACACCTTTCATCGCATTCTCAAGATTTTGAACCGACGAGGTGCGATCGGGCTCTCCCTCCTCGACCACCACGTTGGGTGGCATCGGCTGTGGGCCACCACTTGCGCTGCCTAGCCGGTTCAGCGGGTGGGCAGCAATCGCGCCTTCCGTCAACTGACGCACAGTCGCGGCAGTTTCTGCCGCAGCCGTCGTAGCGTCAGCAACACTTTCCTCACCTTGGAAAGGCTCTGGCGCGGTACCCTGATTCACCCACTCCTGCGCGGCATCACCCGCTAGGCCAATAAGCTGGCTCGACTGTCGATAATCCTTACGTGTTGACGGGAATTGGTCGGCGGTGTACTCACCGGCCTGCTGCCAGGCATCAAGCTTTTGCCACCATTCGTCCATAGCTGCGGTGAGCTGTTCCGGCCCTCCTTCCGCGTTGACGTCAATGGCCGCCATCTCATCTGTTCTTCGCATGAGATCTTCCGCGAAGCCATCGGCGGCGAATTTGGCATCCTGAACCGCCTGAGCGACATCTTGAGGTTCAGCACTGCCACTGGCCAAAACCCCCGCTGTGCTCGTGAGGTCGTGCAACGCGGTAGTGCCCTCTTCCGAGGCACCTCGTCCCCGCATCTCTTCGCCGCGCTGAGGATCGTAGCCTTGAACGGGGAAATCGACGCCAGCTAGTGGCACATCCGTCCGAGCGGGATCCGTGAGCATGTGTGAATACAGATCGCGAGAATCGACGGGCAACGGGGCCACGTTCACATTGAGCATCTCCCTAACGGCGGCGTGCTCAGCCGGGCTTAGACCGGCGCCCTCACGAAGCTGCTCGGTTTCTTCATCCTGCTCCTCGCCCTCAACCTCGATTTCGCCATCGTTGTTGAGGACTTTGGCGGCCGCTTGATTAGTACGCCGGAATGCTTCCTGAGCCGCTGTTTCATCTTCGGGCAGCACATCCTGGAGACGTTCCGCGAACTCATCAATGGTGTTGAGCTGGCCAGTAAGCACATCACGTCGCTCGGCGGCCGCAGCTCGCTCGTCCGGTGAGGGCTCTTGCCCCTCGGCCAAGGCTTCGAACGCTTCACTGATTTTCGCCAGAGTGGCAGCGGCTTCATCAATTGGACGGTTGAACTCATTTGCCACCAACGCATGCGCGGCTGCGAATTCAGTGGCGCTCAGGGGCAGTTTTGCCATCGCAGCTTCGGCGCGTCGAACCTTTTCCTGATCCTCCGCGCTGAGTTCAACATGTTGACGCAAATCCAGGTGGTCCGGTGCACTGCTCGCGACCTCCGAGAACGCGCGAAGCTGCTGCCGAATCGCTAGACTTGGTTCTTCGTCCCCTCCTTCTTGGGGAGCCAGCGCGGTAAGAGCTCGGTCATAAACCTCAGCACTAGCGGCAGCTGTGGTGACCCGTTTGACATAGTCCTCATCGGACACACCGTCGGCAACCGTATAAACGCCGTTATTCTCGACAGCCCTGCCGTCACGCGCGAGCTGATTCAAAAGCTCTGCGCCGGTCACCGCCGTTCCATCGACGAGTTGATAACCCTGTTCGGTGCGGCTGGCACCTACTTCCTCAGCATAGGTCGCAAGATCTTCTTCACCCAGGACGCGACGGCCCTCCGTGCTGTCCCGTACCTCAATCGCACGGGCGAGTTTTGCTTCAGTAGAGATCCGCGCGCCCTCTACAACGACACGGGGATCAGTATCGCGGGGAAATTCCCAGGCATGCAGCACTGGAGTGTCATCAGCGATCGGAGCCTGGGGGTCAAGGTTAGCCGGGCCGACACTGATGATTCGGACGTTCGCTCCATATTCGGGGCCATGCAGGATTTCCACCGTTGGAATACCAAAGCTCGGCGCAGTGGCTTCAGGGTCGGGATTCCATACCCCGGGGGCTGTCTCGACCCATCCATCTAGCTGACCCTCTTCAACGGGAACCATGACCGCCAACGGTGGCTCCGCCCCAGGCGACGGCGCATCGGTTGGCACAGTGAGGTCCGCAGCTGATGGCTCAGTGGGTGCGGGGGGTTGCCCGGACTCGGGCTCAACGACAGCCTCACCACCGTCGGTTGGCTCCTCGAGCGTGACATCCTCAACGGGTGTCACTGGTTTTACTTCAGCAGCCTCCGGTTCACGAATGACAACGGGGGTTTCCGCGCCGGGAAGTGGTATTTGTTTCTCGGCAATCTCGGGTTCAGGAACCTCCCCGGAAACCGGAACAGGAGTAACAACTGGCACCCCATCTGGCGCGGCAGGTTCGGCCGATGGGACTGGCTCGGTTGGCACTTGAGGTTCATTCACCACATTGGTGGGTTCCGTGACATCGGACCCCATGCTCGGCTCGGCCGTGCCAGCTGGCTGCTCAGCGGTCCGCGGCGCGTCCGGCGTTGGTGCTGGCTCAGCCGTAGCAACTGGCTGTTCAACCGTCTGCGGCGCGTCCGGCATGCCAAGAGCTGGTCCATCGAGAACGGTTTCCACGTCCTCGTTCCGCTGGGTAGCCGCAATAATCGCCGCCACTCGATCTTCATAAGAGGAGATATCTAGCGCGGCAAAGACCTTTTTATCGACCTGCGGCAAGGTATCCAGCAGCATCGTACGCGCCGCCTCGATCTTCGCGTTCATATCAGCGGCGAGGATGACGCGATCTTTCAGGTCTTGTGTGGCGAGCATCTGCCCGGCAACACGTTCAGCCTCTTGTACGGCGCTGAGGGCGCCGGCGAGTTTGTCGGAAAGTTTGGGCTCGTCTTGTTTCGCTATTCCGAGCCGCACACCAGGCTCGGCCGCCTTGGCAGCTTTCTGCGCCCGTTCGAGCAATTTCTTCAGATGGTCGCCTTCTTCGGCAACGCCCCGAGCTCGCTCCAGTTCAGCTTCGGGCGACCAGGCATCCGAGATCCTGCCATTAGGCCCTCCGCTTTGGTGCCGCACCGGAGCTGTTGGGCCTAGAACGTGGGCGATGTAGCGATTTCCTTGGATTCGGAGTGCGTAGTCAATCCCGACCGCCATTTCGCGAACCGAATCAGGGTTGAGCTTTTGCTCGTCAGCGAGCTTGTCGATGTGTTCAGCGGTGGCCTCGGCAGCGGTGGCCGGGTCTTTGTGGCTGAAGGCTTCCTTGGTCGCTAGCTGGACAATTTCTCGCCGTAGGCCATTGATGCGTTCTTGCAGCTCAGGATTGTCGCCAATAGCGCTCCAGGCGGAGGGGTCTCGCCACGCGTCTTCGCGCTCGGGGTCCCCGAGCGCGGCCACGATCTCTTTCAAGTCATTGACCGCGTTTGCCGCGGTGGATGGAATCCCATCTCGGTCCATCACGGCCATACCGTGATCGCTCACGGCGGCCATGAATTGGAGCATTTGGGCAACGTTGTCGACGTTGTTCCAATCGCCATCGAGGTGGGCGATTTGGTGGAAGTCCATATAAGCGGACTCATATTCGACAACTTGTTGGCCGTCCTCACCGATGACCGGCGTCTCACCGTCCTCGGCGAATTGGGGCACGGCTTTGACCACTGGCACCGAAATAGTGGTCGCTTCACTTGGCTCTTCCGGCTCTTCTGGCTCGCCCGGCGACGCATTCTTTT
>JABFVL010000031.1 GCA_013362805.1 Mycobacteriales bacterium
AGTCCCGTCTCACCCAAGCCGTGCACGGTGTCCAGCGAAGCAAGCTGCTCGATTTGCGCCAACGCCGCGGCCAAACCGGCGCCCAACATTGGCGCCTCATTTGGGTGCAAAGCAACCGTAGCCAAAATCGCCGGGCTCACCCCCGGGTTGGCCGACCGCCAGTCGGCGACAACACGTTCACCCCACTGCGAGGACGCAACGTCAACTCCCACTTGCACGACACGCGTAACACCGACGGCGGCCGCGGCTTCTAGGGCGTCAGAAACAGGAACTTCTTGCAGGTCAATATGGGTGTGGCTGTCTAGCACTGGCACCGGCAACGGCTCCGGGGCAGCGGGCCATTCACCGTCACGTTTTCCGGTCACAGGAGTGCGCATCCTTCTACCGTAATGGCCCCTTTCGGAGCTGCCCAATTGCCCCGTGAGCCGATGGGGAATTTCGCGGAGCCGCCCCGCTCGCGTCGGGCCCCGCGGCCTCCTGTTCCTCCGCCTTATTCGCAAAGGCCTTGGCGAGATCATTTCGGAACACGAATTGGGCGAAGCTCCTCGGCGTTCCCGCTGACGTGTCAGCTCTTCGTGACAAAGTCATTAGCCTGGTCACCAATTCATGCTGTCGCGTTTCGTCGGCGAGGTCGACCCTCACTGCCCAATGCGGTGCGCGCATTCGTGTCGACTCACCTACCCGTCGCACGATTACTTCGACGTTGTCCTCATCGTGGGGATTATCAATAGCGGCGCCCAACACACTCCGGTGCAACGCCCGTCGCACATCGGCATCTTGCACCGCGACCTCAAGGGCAGCTCTGGCATGTTGAGCAATGCCTGCTGATGGAACCTGAATCGACAAAGCACCTAGAGCGCCGTCTTCTTGAAGAATATTCGTGTTAAGCGAGTCAGCTGATATGTCAGAGGGCGGCAGCACAAGATATTCGACAACGCACGGCTTGTCATAGCTCACGTGAGTGCCGGTGAAAGCGGCGAATCGCTCAAGGAGATGGCTCTTGTCGATGGAAAAAGCGAAAGCGCCGTCGGCTTTTCGCGTGATAGTTATTCCGGACAGACCTTCATCGGAGCGCCCCGGCCAAGAGTCATATCGTTTGTTCGGCTCGGGGCATGAACTTCCGACTGGCAAGTTTGGAATGACCTCCCCCAGATATGTGACAAATTCTTGTGCGGGATCCACTGCGCTACGACGGGCCCCAGGTAGCTGCGGAAAGACAAAAAAGTTCTGCAGATCCGAGATCAATTTCTCCGACGATTGATAGCTAATTGTGCCTCCGCGTTCGCGTATTTGCAGCGCACAGTTTTGGGGCAGTTCCGGAAGTGGTTGATCGACGAATAGCAGCGCGGCTTCTTTTTCGGTTTGAGCTTGCGCGCGACGAATAAATGCCGAGCGCCAGTCTGAATATAGTGCGGCGGCTTGATGCGAATGACCAGTGTCGGCGGCTAACCTTTCAAATTCCTTAAAGGACGAGGCAAGAAGAATGTTGAGTCTCGCGAAACCCTTAAATCCTCGGAACAGCCACGGCGCGCTGTCTTCGCGACTTTGTTGATAGGCCAGCTCCAGAAGCTCGAGTGCGCTGGTGAGCAAATCCGAGTGCTCACCAGCGGCGAGATCATCGACCAGCAAACCGGCACAGCGAACTAGAAGCTCATGCCGAGACACATCTAGGACCGCCAATTGTGGTGGCAGCTCAGCGAGTGCCGCCCGGAAGAATTGCTCCGGGTCAGCGTTCATCGCCTCGATATCTCGTTCGTACTCGCTCCGCGAGTGTCGGACCCACACCGAGCGCCCATCGCCGCCCAGCGCTGGCACGCTTCGGCCAGAAGCTCTGCCTAGGACCTCACCCACCTCGTCCCGAGGAAATGCGCTCGATAAAACACCCCAGGCCGGCGGCACCGGCCGATCAGGGGCAATCCAAGCGTCCAACAACTCAAGACGAGCCTGCGGGCTCATGCGTCCACACGCCCAGCTGACAATCCGGTGTGCGGCGGCGCCATTAGCACCGCCGGCTTGCCCGATTGTCCCCCGAACGTTGGTGACCAGATTGGTGACCAACGTTCGTAAAAGTTCCTCATCAACCCACTGATCAAGATCTGGAACGGTATCGAGCGTGGCAAGGAAACCGGTAGTCGATTCCTCCACAAACCACACTTCACGGAAGGCATCCAGTACAAATTCTCGAGTGGCTTGTGGGTAGTCGCTGGAGTCAATGCCTCTTGCCGCCCAACCAGAATGATCCGCTAAAGCGGGTGCTTCTCGCACCTTCCGCGCCCAGAACTCACCATGTGCACTGTTCCGGTCGCCTCGGGCCTGCCTACGTAATTCGAGCAAAAACTGGAAATACGATTCCATAGCACCCGCCCTATCAGGAGTTATCCGAGCAGATTATTCGGCGAGCTCCAATCTTGGGAAGACTGGAGCAGCCGGTGCCACCCGACCAGTCCCCACACCAGTTTGGTCGGCTAGCTTTTGCGCGGCACGAGGCAAGAAGGGTTGCAGTTCATGGGCAACAGCTCGACACGCTTTCACCAGCACGCCGAGCACGACATCAAGCTGCGCCGCCGCATCAGCGTCGCCGTTACGTTCAGCTTTGGCCAAGGTCCACGGCGCCGCCGACTCCACCAGCTTGTTTCCCTGGTCGACGATGTTCCACAGGGCGGCCGTGGCGCGACGGAAATCAAAATCGTCCAGAGCCGCATCGATTTCAGCAGGCGCGCCGTCAATGGCTTCAAGAAGTGCCGCCGATATGTCATCAGCCTTCCCGCTGAGTTCTGGAACCGCGCCATCGCGATATTTGTGAACCATCGACACGACGCGGTTCGTCAAATTGCCGAAACCATTCGACAGGTCTTCGTTCGCTCGGTTCACCAAGCGAGCCAAGGTGAAATCAGCGTCACCCACCCGAGGCACATCGCGCAGCAGCCACCAGCGCAAAGCTTCCGTGCCATATTCCTCAGTGAGCGCGACCGGATCAATCGCGTTACCCATCGACTTGCCAATTTTCCGGCCGTCAACCGTCAAGTAGTCGTGCACGAAAATCTCGGTGGGCAGCGCCTGCCCCGCCGAGAGCAACATGGCCGGCCAATACACGGCGTGGAAGCGAATAATGCCCTTGCCGATGCAGTGCACCCGACGACCACCTTCAGTCCAATAGCGCTGATATTGCTCGCCATTGGCCCCGAAATCTAGGGCGCTAATGTAGTTCCCCAAGGCGTCGTACCAGACATACATCACCTGGCTGTCATCTCCTGGCACTGGCACGCCCCAGCCGCGCGCCCGTTCCTTGGAACGGGAAACACTGAAGTCGGCCAGGCCGGTGTTGATGAAGCCCAACACCTCATTGCGTCTGGAGGCGGGCTCAATACGTAGCTCACCGCTGGTGATGAGTTCGCGTAGCTGGTCGGCATATTTAGAGAGGCGGAAGAACCAGTTCTCCTCTGAGACCAGTTGGGGAACTGTGCCATGTTCCGGGCACTTTCCGTCGATGAGTTCACTTGGCGCGTAGAACTGTTCACAACCCACGCAGTACAAGCCCTCGTAGTGCTGCTTATAAAGGTCACCACGTTCTTGGCAGGCGTTCCACAGGCGTTCCACCCCTGGCGCGTGGCGTGAATCGGAGCTCGTCATGATGAAATCGTCGAATGACAAATCGAGCGGTTCGCGCAGGTCTTTGAACATTTCAGCGTTGCGGTCGACAAATTCTTGAGTGGGCACGCCTTCGGCTTCGGCGGCCTGCACGTTCTTCAACGAGTTGTCGTCCGTGCCAGTTTGAAATCGCACATCGTCGCCGCGCAGCCGACGGTGACGCGCCAAAACATCGGCTTGGATGATTTCCATCGCGAACCCGATGTGTGGTCGGGCGTTGACGTAGGGGATTGCGGTTGTGACGTAGAAGCGCTGGGACATGGGGCCCTTCCGGCTGCTAGGGCCGGGGCGCGATGTTAAAAGGCCCCGACAGTTGGGGCTGTTCGTGATTACGCGATCGTTGCCCCGGGTTAGCGGGACATCATGAGGCTTGGGCACGGTCGCATTGCTGCAGCGTAACAGAGCGCGGTTATACCGCCTGTCAGTACATAGAGTTCGCTTTTTTTAATTGTGGCAAGTTCTCACATATCAATTACGATGACTTCCATTACTGGGCCTTGGAGCTCTACGCTCAGCGCCATGCATACCCCGATATACGCCGATGATGAAGTGTTCGTGGATATCTCCACCCCGCTCAGTGAGGCGATTCGGGTGGCGCAAGGAGACGACTTGGTTTACATCACCGAAAATGGACAGTTGGTGGGCGCGGTAACCACGTTGGCGGTGGCTCGGGTGGGCATCGCCGCGCTCACCGCCCTGGAAGAACTGCCATAACTCAAGGGGCCGAGATGGCCCCGCCTTTCGCGATCACGGCTTGGCTCTTTGGGAAGTCCGCTTCCGAGAGCTCGTTGACGTCCGCTATTGCCTGCCCTTTTGGATCTAGGGCGGGCAGTCCAGGCGCGGCGAGCTTCGTGGGCACTACCTGGCCGGAGTCAAAACTGCCGTCTTTGCGCAAGGTGATTTTCATGATGGCGCCGACGCCGTTGGCGCCTTCTCGCGACGATGCTTTGTATCCGGCGAAGCTTCCGAGGCTGTAAGCGATCAGACGTCCGTCGTACCATTCCATGCCGCGCATCACGTGTGGGCCGTGCCCAATTACGAGGTCGGCACCCGCGTCTACTACGGCATGGGAAAAGGCGATCACGTCACCTCGGTTTTCACCGAGGTAGTTCTCTTCACCGCGCTTCACGTGCCGGTACGCGGTGCCTTCGCCTCCGGCTTGCATGTGCACGACAACCACGTCGGCTTCCGTGGCGGCCTGCTCGACGAGCCGTTTGGCTTTGCTTATTTCGGTGACCTTTTGCTGCCAGCCATATGGGCCGAATCCCAACACGGCGACTTTGACCTCGCCGACTTGTCGAACGACGTATTGCCGCGGCATCCCGGTGTAATCAACGCCAACGCTTTTGAGTTCTTTCTGGGTGTTGCGCAAACCCAGGTCGCCATAGTCGTTGGTGTGGTTGTTGGCCAGGCTCAATACATCAAATCCGGCGTCGGCGACGTGTTGGGCGTAGGAGGGGGGCACTCGGTATGCGTAGCAATCTTCTTTGGGTTCGGCGTCTTTATTTTCTTTGGCGCATTTGTCGTGGCCGGTGGCTTCGGTGAGGGTGCCTTCGAAGTTTCCGGTGACTAGATCTCCGTCGAGTTCGGACTTCACATCGTCGAAAAATCCCGCGCCGTTGTTAGGCGGCAAGCCCAACCGGGTTGAACCCATCACTATGTCTCCAACACCGGTAATGGACACGGTGGGTTGATTGGGAGCCGGTGGCTGTGACTCGTGTGTGCCGTCGGACGGACTTTGCGCTGGTGGTCCGGCATGACTGGTGCCGCCCGATAAGGGAGCGAAAGAGCTTTCACTGGCCGTGAGGCGATATGTCATGGTCACAGCTGTCACCACCACAAGGGCGACGAAAGCAAACAGCCCAATAGCGGTAGGACGATGCTGCAACGCGGATTTCATCGGGCTCCCTTTACAACAACCTGCGCAAAACCTAACGCCGCTTAGCCTAGCCAGGCCTCACTACCGCTCCTGATCGCTGTCCACTGTCGCCAAGCGGGACAGCGGAGAAAGGTCGATGATGATCCGCAGCAATATCACCTCTTAACGATGTGATCTGAATAGACGCCCGCTGGACACGAGAGTAGAGTTTCACCGACAGCGAACTTTTAATGTTTGAGGGGCCTATCATGGCTATGGCGGATCGAATTAGTTACCTACGGCAGCGGGCGAGCGCGCTAGCCGACGAAGCCCGCGAGCCTCTTCGAGCCATCCGAGTCTCAGGCAGCGAACGGTTTATCGACATGAAACATCTGGTTACTGCCCGGCTTGGGCGTTCTCAAGCAACGCTCTACGACCTGGCGCTGAACCGGCCGCAGTGGCCCACTTCCCCTGATGGCCCCGACGGGGCAGACGAGCAAGCACGCCTACCAGGTGCACCAAGTCGCATGCAGGGGAAGCGCAGACCCACCGGGGCGAGAGCAGTCAACACCGGCCCAACTCGGCCCGAAACCCCAAATGGCCCAGCTGGCGCCATTCTTCGTTGAACGCACCTATTGAATGCAAAATAGAGATGAGGAATAGCGCGAATGGCAGTGGACGTGACGCGGGGCGATCCATCTCATTCTGAAAATGATTTATCTCGCTTCAATAAGACCACACCCGACGAATTGTGGGTGCGTGATCTGAACGCCAGGTTGGGATTGCTACAAGCACAGCTTCCGGCTGATGAAATTTTTACATTAGTGCCACTTGTGCGAGCAATGCATGATGTTCGCCAGGCGATCGCGGCGCGCCACCGAAATTCTTTGGCTTACGGCATCGCCTTTACTGTCTATCCGGGTAAAACAGACAGCGTGGGCGATCAGGATCTGAGTGACGTCGCATTCCGCTATTGGCCGGAACATCTCACGGACCGGCGAAATAAAACGTGGAGCAGATTCAGGTTAACAGAGGGTTCTCACGCTGGAGATCGACAATTCTCACCGGAGTTAGTCGAGCCAGCCGAAATGCATCACGAAATCGAAGTTCTGTTGATGCGGTTGCGCGGCGCTCTGCAGCTCGCTGAAACTATGGGCATAAGCGGCCAAAAGTGTCGAGAAGTGGCGGTAGCAACCGACAACCTAGCCGACGTGTATCGAGCGAGCCAATGGCTAGAGCAGTTAGAAAACCCGATTGAGGTGGATCAAGATTTGGTGGCCAGACTCGCTGAAGCCACTCCCACCGCCCGCTATTTAGATGAGCTAAAGATTCGCGTCCAAACCGCGCGGGCCACCGAATCGACAGAGCTCGCCAAAATATTCGACCGCATGATCTATTCGATTACGGCATCCAGCACACTCGTTTCAGAAAAAATGGTGGGAGATAACCAACCCCGCTGGGAGCCACGTTCAATTCCTGACGACATCGTGCAAGAGCTCCATGCGTTACGGGACCAAATAGAGATATTCGAGGCGATCAAAGAAAGCAGTACGCCCCTGGCATATCCCCACAACGAGCCACCATTTTTGGCCCACCACGCTGACTATTCCGCGCTCGATGATGTCGAGCAAGCGTCAACTAAACCGCTGGTCACTGACGTCGCCGAGCTTCCGACGGAATTGCACCCCTACGCGGCGCTGATACAGCGCAAGAAGCTCAAGCCGGAACTGGCGATAGCGCTCACCGAAGAAATCGTTCGAACACTCCACATGTATGAAGGCGACCAACACGCAGCACTTAGACGAGCTTTCCGACCCATTTTGCGAGCTCTAGAGATAGATGATCATTTCGGTATCGAGAACATTCGGCTACCTGGCTCAGCTGAGCCTGATGCCCTCAAGAAACTGATACGTGAACGTCCCCTCGCGCCATTGCGCCCCTTTGAGATCGCAGACGTGATAACTCGCGCGAGTGAACAGTTCGAGCGGCAGATCAGCAAGGCTGACGTCAAGGCGATACTCGATCCCCCGTTGATTTTTAGTTCATCTCGGCCGCTTGAACCGCCAAGCAGATTCCACAAACAAACCCAGACTTTAGTGAACGAGCTAAAAAGACAAGGCTTCTTGGAAGGTATGGCCACCCGTCCAGCTGGGCCTCGAACGCCGATCGCCGCGACCCCGTGGAGGGACCTCCCGAGCACGCATCCATCCGATCATCGACGAATGGGCCGCCCATAAGGCGGTGCGATTTCCGCGGCTCAGCCAGTCGCTATTCTTTCTTCGCCGCTAGCACCGCGTCATAGACGGCGCGGCGGGTCATCCCATGGGCGCGGGCTACTTCTTGCATGGCCTCCTTACGGGTCAGGCCCGAATCGGCCAATACCGCGACTTCCTCAGCAAGCGCGTCGGGTGTGACCTCAATATGGGCTGTGGCCGCTCCGGCCACAACGATGGTGAGTTCGCCACGCACACCGTCTCGCGCCCACTGCGCAAGTTCGGCCAAAGTGCCGCGTTTGATCTCTTCGTATGTTTTGGTGAGCTCCCGGCACACAGCGGCGCGGCGCTCCGCGCCAAACACTTCTGCCATGGCGGTCAGGCTGGCTTCTGCCCGATGGGGAGCCTCAAAAAAGACCTGGGTGCGCTTTTCGGCAACTAGTTCTTCGAGGGCGCGTCGACGTTCGCCGGGTTTTCGTGGAAGGAACCCCTCAAAACAGAACCGGTCGCACGGTAGTCCCGACAATGCGAGTGCGGTGGTCACAGCTGAGGGGCCAGGAGCGCAGGTGATGCCGATTCCAGCTTCTATGGCCGCGTTGACGAGGCGATATCCCGGGTCCGAAACACTGGGCATACCGGCATCGGTGGCCACCACCACCGTGTCACCGGAGTGCAATGCCTCCAGGAGCTCGGGCACTCGCGCCTGCTCGTTCGCATCGTAAAACGAGATAATTCGCCCGGAAATGGAGATGTCTAGGTCGCGGGCGAGCCTGCGCAAGCGCCTGGTGTCTTCGGCCGCGATGACCTGTGCTGTTGCCAAAACCTCACGCAAATGAGAGGAGGCGTCGTCAATGTTTCCCAAGGGTGTCGCGGCCAGAATGAGCGTCCCGCCCGAAGTGGCCATGTCGCCGAGGTTAGCATCGAGCGCGTGCCAGTTTTCGCGCCGCCAACGCCACAGCAAGCCGCACGCACTGTGGTGGACAACCAAACACGTGCCCGTCTTGGTGCCTGGGCGCCGAAAGACGCGGTGACGTCTTGGTATTGGGCTGGGCTGGTGACGCTGCTGGCGTTGGTGCTGCGCATGGTCAACATTCAGCACCCGGACAAGATCATTTTCGACGAAACCTACTACGCCAATGATGCGAAGGCATTGTTGAAACATGGCTACGAGCGCAACGACGCCGGGGCCACTATCGCTGCCCATCCGCCGTTTGGCAAATGGTGCATCGCGCTCGGCGAATGGCTATTTGGCTATAACAGCTTCGGATGGCGGTTCTCGGCAGCGATTTTCGGCTCGTTGAGTGTTTTGCTGCTGATCCGCATCGCTCGGCGCATGTTTCGCTCGACGCTCCTGGGGTGCCTGGCCGGCACCTTGCTCGCGCTGGAGGGTTTGCACTTCACCTCAAGCCGCATCGCGTTGCTTGACATCTTTCTGCTGTTTTGGGTGTTGGCGGCCTTCGGCTGTTTGGTTCTGGATCGTGACCGACGGCGGGCGCAGTTGCTCGCACAGCTCGAAGAGAAGGGCGCCATCGACCCGGGTCGCACCAGCTGGCGGGATTGGCCATGGTGGCGGGTGGCCGCTGCGGTATGTCTCGGGCTGGCGTTTGGGGTGAAATGGTCAGCGCTGTGGCTCTCTATCGCCTTCGTGGTGCTGATGATTGTGTGGGAATTGCAAGCTCGACGCAGCGCCGGGTCCAAACACGTGTTCTTGGATTGGGTCGGCTATGAAACCGGTTGGCTGGCCTTGTTCGCTGTGGTCATTGTCGGCACATATTTGCTGACGTGGACTGGATGGTTCCTTACTGATGATGGGTACATGCGGCAATACGCCGCCGAAAACGACGCTAGCGTGTGGTTTTTGCCCGATGCCCTGGTGAGTTTGTGGCACTACCAGTCATACATTTACGAGTTCCATTCGAATTTGCACGCTAAGCACGACTATCAGTCAACCCCGCTGAGCTGGCTCATCATGGAACGACCGGTGTTGTATTACGCCGACTATTCCGGGGAATGCGGTGACACACAGTGCGCGGCAACGATCTCCGGGATGGCTAATCCGTTGTTGTGGTGGTCTTTCCTTCCAGCGCTGGCGGTATGCGGATGGCGCTGGATCACCCGGCGAGATTGGCGATCGGTTTCCATAATCTTGATCGCTTTCGCGGGCATCGGGCCGTGGTTGTTGTACCCAGATCGCACGATGTTTTTCTTTTACGCATTGCCCGTCGTGCCATTTTTCATTCTCGGTGTGACCATGGCGTTGGGCATGGCTTTGCGTACTGAGCCGGCTGAGAATGAGATAGCCCACATCGTCCCGGAGCGACGACTGATCGGGGTAGCAGCACTTGTGCTGTATTTGGCAATTGTGGGCGCCAGCTTTGTGTACTTCTATCCCCTCATGACAGGAATGGACCTGCCATACCAGCAATGGGACGACCATTTTTGGTTCGACAGCTGGATCTAGGCTGAGTAGCCGCCTTAGGTGCAGAAATACCCTTCAAGGAGTCATCAATCGTGACCGAGCAACCGACAACGCCCGTGCTGCCATTGTGGCGACGCGCGACCAAACGGAAATGGCCGCTGGCAATCGGGGCGGGAATCGTAGCGCTCGCCGTGGGAATCACTTCATTCGTGGCATGCCAAGATGACCAAGGCGCCGAACTCGCCCTGGACAAATTCCTGACCGAATGGCGGGCGGGCAAGTTGGGGCCGGAGTACAAAACGCTCGCCGGTGACCTGGCGGACTCTCAGCCGAAACTCAAAGCCGATGAGATCTCAATTAACGGCAGCAAAGCAGATGCGAAAGTCCACGTCGAGTGGACGCTTGGACAAGATGAGTGGCGCTACGACACCACGGTCAAACTCACCCAAGCTGGAGAGAACTGGAAAGTCGATTTCTCTCCCTCAACCGTGCACCCCAAACTGACCAAGGGCAGCAGTATCACTGTCGCCCGAGACGCACACGCACGCGGCGACATTCTCGACAACACCGGTCAACCGATCATGACCTTGCGTCCGGTGGTCCGGGTCGGCGTCGTGCCCAAGAACGTCACCGACGCCCAGGCACTGGCGAACCAACTAGGAACCGCCCTCTCCGCTGATGGCATTGACACCTCGGATCTACCTGCCCGCGTTGAGCAAGCCGGGCCCGAACAATTTGTCGAGGTAGTGACCCTGCGCCGCGAGCGATATGACGAGATAAAAAGCAGCATCTATGATCTGCCCGGCGTTCAATTCGTGGAAGCCGAACAATCGCTCGCGCCCAACCGCGACTTCGCCCGGGCATTGCTTGGCACCGTAGGGCCCGTCACAAAAGAAATGATGGACGAAAATCCCGGCCGCTATGTCATGGGCGATGATGTGGGCCGCGCTGGCATTCAGCAGTACTACGACAATCAACTCGCCGGCAGCCCGGGCACCACTGTTTCGATCACCGGCGGGAAGAAAGACGTCAAACTGGCGACTTTCAAAGGCAAGTCCGGCGACAATCTCAAACTTGGTTTGGACATTCGCGCCCAAACCGCTGCCGATGCGGCCGTGGCCCAAGAAAGCCGCACCAGCGCAATGGTCGCCATCAGGATCAGTGACGGAGCCATCCTGGCCGCCGCCAATGGGCCCAGCGGCTCTGGCGTTAACTTGGCATTCGAAGGCGCGACAGCACCAGGGTCAACCTTCAAAATGGTGTCCGCACTCGGGCTGCTGGAGGCGGGAGTGCGCCCCGACGATATCGTCAGCTGCCCCAAAATCGCCACTGTCGAAGGTCGAAATTTCATGAACGACAACGACTTCGAACTCGGCGACGTGCCGTTTCATACTGACTTCGCGAAATCCTGCAACACCGCGTTCGTCAACCTTGCCCCTAAGCTCGGCGATGACGGCCTCGTTAAAGCCTCAGAAAAGCTCGGTATTGGCACTGATTGGAAGCTCGGGCCCGATATTAACCCTGGATCTGTGCAGTCCGGTGGCTCGGCCACTGAAAAAGCGGCGGCGATCTTCGGACAGGGCAAAACCAGTGTCAGCCCCTTGAGCATGGCTGGCGCCACGGCGGCTGTTGCTCGTGGTCAATGGAAACAGCCTCAGCTTGTCCTCGACCCAGCGCAAAGTGTGGCGGCTCCTGGCCCGGAACTGGCTCATGTGGATGAGTTGAAATCCATGATGTGCGAGGTAGTTACCGACGGCTCGGCGACGGCTCTTCGTGATGCCCCTGGCGGCCAGGTGTGCGGCAAAACTGGCACGGCTGAATTCGGTGACGTTTCCGAGGGTAAAAGCCACGGATGGTTCGTGGGCTTCCAAGGCGACATCGCTTTTGCGGTGTTCGTCGAGAATGGCGGCTCCTCGGCGCCAGCGGTGGCGATCACCGAGAACTTCTTGCGAGGCTTGAACTAACCGCGATTCATAAACGCTCGAAACGCATAAAAAAGTCGCTGGGTAGATAATCTTTTACCCAGCGACTTCGAGAATTAGCCGCCATGCTCCCAAGGAGAAACATATTCGGCGTATTGAGAGTCGGAAACCACAATGGCACCGCCCCATTTAATTTCTTTTCCAGCGGCTTTCTTCGTAATAGACGCGTAATAGGTGAAGTCGCCGGAATCCGTGTATTTAGTAGAATTACCTTCGATTTGTATCCCAGCGAGCACCAATTTTGAGTTGGAGGTACCTGGCGTGCTCTTGATGGTCGCCACACAATTCTCGCCCGTGCTGCCCTTCCAGCCAAGATAGACCATTCCCACTTTGATGCCATTTTGGGTTTTAAATGTCGCTTCATCAATTTTTGTGAAACCCTTACATACATCGTAAAAGTCATAAAAGACAGCTTGCGCCGGCGCCGCATTGAAAGCAAACCCGGCGATACCTATCGCGGAGGCAGCGGCAATTCCAGCTAATCGACGAATCAATTTCATAAATCACTCCTCTTTTAGCCCGCAACCTCCATTAGATCCGCCAATAATTCGCGGGTAAACCTCGTGCCAAGAATAGGTGCAATATCTGGCCGACATCGGGAACTAAAGTCCGCGAGGATTTGGCCACGCGGCACCAGGAGTAATGATGGTCCCCGCCGTGCCGCCCAGGATCTTTTCCGCGTCAACGAGCTGACCAATCGCGGCCATAGTCCCAGTGGTTTCCACAAATCGGCAGGCGGCCTCAATTTTCGGCCCCATCGAGCCGGGCGGGAATTGCGTATTGCGAAGTTCGTACGGGGTGGTGTGGGCGATGGGGCTGGCGCCGACGGTGCCAAAATCGCGCATCACGTTCGGGACGTCGGTGAGAATAAGCAGCGCATCGGCTTCGAGAACATCGGCGAGCATCGCGGCCGTGAGGTCCTTATCAATCACCGCCTCCACGCCCTCCAGTTTTCCGTCGGTATTACGGATAACGGGCACTCCCCCACCACCCGCGCACACCACGACAGCTTCGTTCGCGAGCAAAAGCCTGATCAGTCGGCTTTCAACAAGGTGCTGCGGCTTAGGCGAAGGAACCACCCGACGCCAGTGCAGGCCGTCGGGCTTCACCGTCCAACCGCGGTCCGCGGCGAGGGTAGCTGCGGTGATTTCGTCGTACACCTCGCCGACGAACTTGGTGGGGTTGTCGAATGCGGGATCATCGGCCGACACCAATGTTTGACCGAGCAACGCGGCGACCTGGCGGCCAGGTAGCGCGTTTTGCAGCGCCTGTAGCAGCCAATAGCCGATCATTCCTTGGGTTTCAGCACCCAGAGTGTCAAACGGATACGGAGCCGAAAGCCGGGTGTCGTTCGCGCTTTCCAGCGCGAGGACACCCACCTGTGGCCCGTTGCCGTGGGTGATGATGAGTTGGTGCTTTTCGGCGAGAGGGGCCAACGCGGCAGCTGCCAAGGTGACATTGGCGCGCTGGGTAGCGGCGTCTGGTTTTTCTCCACGCTGAAGTAACGCGTTTCCACCAAGGGCGACGACGATGCGCATGATCAGTCTCCTAGGGTGGCAACCATGACGGCTTTGATGGTGTGAAGACGGTTTTCAGCTTGGTCAAAGACAATGGACTGAGCTGATTCGAAAACTTCTTCGGTCACTTCGAGCTCGCTCAAACCGGTCTTAGCGTAAATCTCCTCGCCCACCGTGGTTTCCAGGTTGTGAAATGCCGGCAGGCAGTGCATGAATTTCACATCGGGGTTTTCGCTGGCGGCCAATACCTGCATGGTGATTTGGTAGGGCAAGAGTTGTTCGATGCGCGCGTCCCAGGTGTCTTTGGGTTCTCCCATGGACACCCATACGTCCGTGTAGATGAAATCGACGCCGCGCACCCCTTCGGCTATGGACTCAGTCGTTTGGATGTTGGCACCGGTTTCCGCGGCGATTTTCCGAGCCGGCCCCAGCACCAGGGTCTCGTCTGGCCACAGTGATTGTGGTGCGACGAGCCGAATGTCCATACCGAGGGTGGCGGCGGTGATGGCCAACGAATTTCCCATGTTGTTGCGGGCATCACCTACATAGGCAAAGGAAATGTCGGCGGGCTCTTTGCCGCTGTGTTCGGTCATGGTAAGCACATCGGCGAGCATCTGAGTGGGGTGCCAGTCGTTGGTGAGCCCATTCCACACTGGAATACCAGAATATTCGACAAGCTCGTCGACATGCTCTTGTTTGCCGCCCCGGAATTCGATGCCGTCGAACATCCGGCCAAGCACTCGGGCGGTGTCTTTGACTGATTCTTTGTGCCCCATTTGCGAGCCCGACGGGTCGAGATAGGTGACGTGTGCGCCCTGGCTGTGCGCGGCGACTTCGAAGGCACACCGCGTGCGGGTGGAGTGCTTCTCGAAAATGAGAGCGATGTTCTTGCCGATGAGCCGCTTCTGTTCCGTGCCAGCGGCCCTGGCGGCCTTGAGCTCTGCTGAAAGTCTCAGCAGATAGGCCAATTCGGGCGCGGTGAAGTCGGTGATTTTCGCAAAGCTTCGGCCGCGCAAATTCATGGTCATGCCTCTCGTTCGATGGGGCAGCTCATGCACCGGGGTCCACCTCGACCACGGCCCAGTTCACTGCCACGAATGGTAAGCACTTCTATACCCGCTTCGCGCAAAAAGTTATTAGTTGTTGTATTGCGTTCATACGCGACAACTACCCCAGGTTCGATGGCAAGCACATTGCATCCGTCGTCCCACTGTTCGCGTTGTGCGGCGTGGACATCTTGAGTGGCGGTGAGCACTTCAATAGTGTCCAGGTCAAGGGCTCTGGCGATGGCGCCATACATGTCCGCTGGGGGGTGATCGGTGATGCTGAGTTCTTTATCGTCGCCGGGCTCGATCGTGTAGGAGGGCAAGAGCCCCATGCCCGCATAGACGCTGAAAACGCCATGATTGACATTCGTCATGACGGTGTCAAGGTGCATGAACTCTCGGGCTTTGGGCATGTTCAGCGCGACAATTTTTCGGGCTCCGCCCCGCGCGAATAGCGTTCGAGCCAGGATTTCCACGGCTTGCGGTTGGGTTCGTTCGCTCATCCCGATCAGCAGTACACCGTCTCCCAACACCAACACGTCTCCACCCTCGATGGTCGCCGGGGCATGGGCGGTTCCAGGGTTCCACAGGTGGAAGTCGGCATCAGAAAAAAGTGGGTGCCAGCGATAGATGGCCTCGTAGTTGACGGTCTCGCGCATGCGAGCCTTCTTGCGCATTGGGTTTATCGAAACACCTTGATAGATCCAGCATGAGGTATCGCGGGTGAATAGATGGTTCGGCAGGGGCGGCAATAGAAAATCGTCGAGTTCCATGCTGTGGAATGCGATGCTTTTGGGTTCATGCATGCGGTCGAGAATTTCTCGTTTAGTGATTCCACCTATCAAATGTTCTGACAGCGAAGTTAGTTCCATTTGTTCAAAGCATTGCCGAATAGAATCTACCGCCGCAGGACCAAAAAACCGTTCGTCGAGGATCCGATCAAGAATGTATTTCCGGGCTTCGGGCAGTGCGATTGTTTGGCGCAACAGGTCCAGCAACAGGTGCACGGTCACGCCCCGCGACTGCAGCAAGTCTACGAACTCGTCGTGTTCTTCCCCGGCGCGCTGCACCCATAGCACGTCGTCGAAAAGGTATTGATCTTTGTTCGAGGGGGTAAGTCTTTTCAGAGATAGTTCGGGGCGATGCACAATCACTTGTTTGAGCTGGCCCACCTCAGAGTCCACATGAAAGCCCATATTGAACCCTCCTCACCACCGGCGAATCCGCGGTACAGGCACGATAGCTCGCATCAGGGCCCTGCTGCGAACAACGCGCCCAGGTTGCCCCAACTAGGCACATCTACCTCAGCGGTAGTCCAGCATCCCACTGTCAGCTCGATCGCGCGGCGGGAACCATTTATCTAATCGCCCGCGAAGAGCGATAATTAAATACCAATGCGTCGCTCAAGCTTTAACCCCTAGGGGGCGCATCATGAAATGGCTTGCGCGTTCCAGCAGCCGCGTTCTGGTCGCGATTTTTTGCGTCGTTATGGCATTGCTTTTGGCAGCGGTGGGTTTTGCTACCTGGAACAACGAGAAAAGTCAGAAAAGCACCATGGTGTCAGCCGCCCAAAACTGGATGCCATTCACTATGCAACCGACGGAAGCTTGGTATTCGTGGGCATTTCAAGACACCGCTAATAAGAAAAGCATGACGTCGGAAAACGCGAAAACGGAACAAAATACGACCGAGTCGATGATCAAATTGTGGATCGGAGCCGACTATCTCGTCGGGTTGAGCGAACAAGGTCGGGCACCGGATGCCGCGGAACAAGCACTTTTGCGCGACATGATCCGCATTAGTGACGATAACGCCGCCGAGATTTTGTACCAGGCGCGTGGGGCCGATGCCGTGATTGAACGACTCATCTCCGGAGCCGACCTCAAGGACACCACTGTCCATTCGGGTTGGTGGTCCCTCACCGAAATGAGCGCCTGGGATGCCACAGAAATGTTCAACTATGTGCTGGCGTTGAGCCGTGGCGACCCTTGGATCGCGTGGCTGGTGGAGCAGGCGCGCAACGTGGACCCCAGCAATGCGTTCGGCATTCCGCAAGTGTTGCCCGAGGGCACCTCATATGTCGTGAAGAACGGCTGGACACCCCAAGGCGATGAATGGCACCTGAATTGTTTGGCGGGTTGGGACGGCAAGGTGTTGGCGGTTCTGACCCGTTATCCAGTCGAGCTCGGTGAAGAATACGGCGCACAAGTGTGCGCCGATATCGCAAGCCAATTGACGCCCTAGAACACGGCGGCGGCGGTGATAAAACCGATGGCGACGTGCGCCGCGCCCAACAACACAGCGGCTGGCGCGAGCTTAGGTTCGGCGATGACACCACGCACATCGACACCAATCACTTTGTCGAATACGAGGACGGCCACTGTTTGCGCCACAATTCCGGTGGCGCCAAACGCGGCGGTCGCGATAAGCCCCTCGATGAGAGACCCACCAGAGCCCAAAATAGACGCGGCGACTATCAAACCAATTCCGAAGGTGCCAGCGGCGGCGATAATTCCAGCGTTCGGATTACGTTCCAGTCGAATGATTTTCGCCAGATGCCCTGGAGTGACAAAGTCCAAAATGTAGAACCCAACAACTAATAGCAACAGGCCGAGCGCGGCGTATCCGCCGATGGCTCGTACACCCCACCACACCGCTTCACCAAAGCCCTCACTAAGTGCGAGTTCGGATGCTTCGTGCATTTTCATTTCTTCTCCTTGTTATTTATCTCTATGCGGTGTGGCACGAAAGAGGATGTGTCGTCGGTGATCAGGCCACGTGTCTCACGAATACCCAATCCGGCCGCTTCATCGCCGATGACCCAACAGCCCAATACCGGATGTTCTTGCTCGAATTCGGGAAGAGCGACGAATTGTTGATACACGTAGCCTTCGGTGCCATAGTCACCTGAGGTGCTTTGCGAGTGTTCGCCGACGATGCGCATGCTTGCCCCTTCTCTACCGAGCAGGGGTTTAGCGATGTAATTTTGCAGTTCACGGGGGCCGTCTAGATATGCGGGCAGCAAATTTGGGTGATTCGGATAGAGCTCCCACAAAATCGCCAACAAGGCTTTATTCGATAGCAGCATTTTCCACATGGGTTCGATCCACGCGCATTTGCTGGCCGGTGCCCGCACATCGTCGATGACGTAGCCACCGAAGGCGTCCTGCACCATCCATTCCCATGGATACAACTTGAATATTGTGGTGATCGGTGTGCCATCAACATCGGCGAACTCGGAGGCAGCTTCATCCCAGCCAATGTCTTCCATCGCGATCGCCATGGTCGCCAAGCCCGCTTGCTCCGCGGTTTCTTGAAGATAAGCAACTGTCATAGCTTCTTCGCCGGTCTCGTCGCAATTAGTCCACGCAAAATGGACAAGTTGCGAGTTCAGCGATTTCCATTCTTCGATGAGCCGCTCATGCACAGAATTCCATTGGTCGTCATCAGGAAACGTGTCTTGCAACCAAAACCATTGAATGACCGAGGTTTCTAGGAGCGAAGTCGGCGTATCGGCGTTGTATTCCAACAACTTCGCCGGACCATTGCCGTCGTAACGGAAATCGAAGCGCCCCAAAATGTGTCGATCACGTCGGTTCCAAGACGCTTCGATAGCTGGCCAGGCGGGTAGCGGGATCGCGAAATCGGCGAACCTTCGTTCTTTGATCACGTGGTCCACGGCCGTCAAACACATGCGGTGCAGTTCTTCGACTTGTTCCTCCAGCGCCAACACTTCAGGCATGGTGAAGACATAGTGCGCGGACTCATCCCAATAAGGCCGGTTCAGGCCATCTGGGTGGGAAGATTCGTGATAGGCAAGGCCTTGTTCTTCAACAATGCGTGGCCAGTTTTTTCGTACCGAACTGTGTTCTCTTCGCATCAGCCACCGCTACCCGAAAAGCGACTGCCAAATCCACCTTTTTGGAGAGTCTTACCGCTGCGAGTCTTAATCTTCACATCTTTGGGCTTGAAGCTGGACCCGCCATAGGACCGTAGTCCAGTGCGAGTTCCGCCGTAATACCAAAAATAACTACCGTACGAGTCAGAGTCATCGCACTCGTCATCATCAACAATCCGATAGCCACTGCCACTCACGTAATCATTACGGTCAACGCAATCGGCGATTACTTCCTCTTCTTCAGTTGACAGACAGCAGCAGGCCAGAACACTGGCCGCGACGGCGCCAATCGTGCCTAAAGCGATGAACGTCGATTTCTTGTTCTGGGCGGCTTGCGCGCTCTGAACGTTCGGATTATTGGCGGACATGCTCTCTATCCTGGCTCGATGGTGCTGGGTGTTGGTGAGCAGGATAGGTGTCCTGAACCACAATTCGCAGAGCTTTAGTCGGACTGTGACGGTATGTAGTAGGTCGCCATTGGGCTAAAGCCGTTGAAAAACACTGACGCATAGCTGGCGGTGTACGCTCCCGCGCCAAGGAAGCGCACCTGATCGCCCTGGCGCAGCGCTAGCGGCAACGAATATGGAGTTTTGCGATACAGCACATCATCACCGTCGCATGTGGGACCGGCCAAGATCACCGGCCCGTTGGGCCCGTCGTGGCCAGTGACGAGCTGATACGCGATCATTTCTTGTTCGGTTTCGGCCAATCCGCCATATCGTCCGACATCTAGGTAAACCCAGCGGTGTGTGTCGCTCGCAGCTTTCTTTGCCACCAACACAACTTCGCTGATAAGCACTCCCGCGGTGGCGACAATGGCACGGCCAGGTTCAACCCGAATGGCGGGAATCCCCGCGCTGAAGTGTCGATCAAGAGCACCGTCAATGGCGGCCACATATGCGCTGATGGGCGGCACGGGCTCGATGTATCGCACCGGAAATCCGCCACCTAAGTTGAGGCTGTTCAGCTCGATGCCCTCAGCGGCCAGCTCGGCGAAGATCTGCGCCGACAACTCAATGCCGGTGTCCCACGCATGCGGGTTCAACTGTTGGGAGCCGGGGTGAAAAGCGACGCCTTCGGGTCGTAGCCCCAACCGTGCGGCCTCGCGCAAAAGCGCGGCAGCCATGTCCTGTGAGCAGCCGAACTTATTACCCAACGGGCTTCGGGCGCCCGGCGGTGTGACCGCCACCCGACAAGTAACGCTCGAGCCCGGCGCCACCTGAGCGATGTTGGCCAAGTCGGGTGCGCTATCTGTGGTGAAAGCGCGAACCCCGAGCGCATATGCCTTCCCAATATCGTCGCGTTTTTTGATGGGGTTGGTATAGGCGATATCGCCCGGGTGTGCACCCACCGCAAGGCATTCGAGCAGTTCGGGGACGCTGGCGACTTCAAAATTAGCGCCGGCGCCGTGAAGCGTGCTTAACACTTCGGCCGCTGGATTCGCTTTGACAGCGTAATAGATGTGCGCGTTGTGGAAGTTTTTCGCAAATTCTACGTAGTTCTCATGAACGACGGACAGATCCATCACCAAACATGGGCTGGTGGCTTGTACGTGGTCGAGGAACCAATCGACTCGTTCCGGCGGCACTTCCTGCGTTTCCAGCACTACGTGAGTATGCCCGGTGCGCTTTTGCGACACCGGGCATACTCACGTGGGAACGGGGCTTATCCGCAGAAGGAGTGCCTTCTGGTCGCGGTCACTTGGTCGTAGTCACCGACGTTGGCTTTCACGCTCCACGTCACGCAGTGGCCACTGGCGCCGCCAATTCGCGCTACTCCGTAATACTTAAAGTCGCCATAGTCTCCGACCGAGCCTCTGCCATCGCCTTCAAGGTCGAGGGTCAGATGCGTCATCGTGTAGCTGCCGGCGTGCTTGTTTTTGATGTAGGCGGCACAGTTTTGGTTTGTGCTTGAGCGGTACATCAAAACGAGATAGCCATCGGTGCCGCCGTAGGGGTTAGAAACAGCGCGGCTCTCGAGTGTTCTGAATCCTGACCCACATACGCCAGATGCCGTGTATGGGTTGTAAGCGGCCTGGGCAACGTTAGGCATCATCGTTGCGACAAGCACTCCGATCACGCCTACTAACAGGGAATACAAGGGAAGTTTTCTTGCCATCGGGGTGCCTTTCTTAAGCGGCGGGAGGTTCCGCTCTAAGCGACGGAATATCAATGTACGTGACTGTGATGGCTTTCACATAGCATTCGACACGCCGTGGAAACAGGCAAATTGCCGCCAACTTCCGCAAAAGGTTCGCCGATTTCACCCACCGCGTAGAAAAGCGCCCCCAAACCGGACAGTCTGGGGGCGCTTCGTTCTAGCTTTTACACACGCTCTAGCACAGCGATCTCTTCCGCGCTGAGCTCATCCTCAATGGTGTCCGGAGCGGAGACCGAAGCCTGGCGCGCCCGGAACCAGCCATACAGCGCGATCAACACACCGACCGCACCAATGCCAGCCGCGACCCGTGTCGCCGCGTGCAACGCGTCCAAGTTCGGAACGCCGCCACTTTCGGCGGTGACCACCGCGGTCACCGCGGCCAAGATGATCGCGCCACCCACCTGCATCGAGGTGTTCAGCAAACCGCCAGCCATGCCCTGCTCGTTGTCCGGCACCCCTGAGGTTCCTTGCACACTGGCCGGCGAGTAGATGAGAGCGAACGCCACACCCATCAACAGCAAGCCCGGAATCAGCACCGTGAACAAGGCAGGCGAGGCACCTACCCGCAGCAGAATCGCGTAGCCCACGAGCTGGCCTATCGCGCCCACCAGAATCAGCGGCGTAGTGCCAAAACGGTTCACCAGCTTTGCAACCGTGCTAGACGTGAATGCCACCAAGAGACCAGCGGGCAAGAAGGTCAGCGCGGTCTGAATGGGCGACCATCCGTATTCGCGCTGGATGTATTGCATCGCCACGAACTGGAATGACAGGTAGGAACCAAAGAGCACCGTCAAACCCAGGTTGGCACGCACCAACGGTCCTGAGCGAAGAACGCCGAGCCGAAGCAGAGGGCTCTTCACTTTCAACTCAATGGTGATGAAGCTTGCCATGAGCACCGCAGCACCCACGAACGCGGCAATGCTGCTGGCGGCGCCCCATCCATGTTCCGGCGCTGTGACTACTCCATAGACCAGAAGCAACATCGCGCCTGTGCCGGTGACGGCCCCAGCGATGTCGAAACCGCCATTCGAGTTTGGCTTTTCAGAGCGAGGAATCAACATCGCGGCCGCGATTACAACACCGGCGGCGACAACGGAGGGAACAAAGAAGGTCCACTGCCAGCCCACTTCGGTGAGCGCACCGGAGCCAACGAGACCCAATGAGAATCCGCTAGCACCGGTAGCGGAGAAGATTCCGAGTGCTTTATTACGGGCTGGACCTTCAGCGAAGGTGGTAGTGATGATCGAGAAGGCGGCCGGCGCCGTGAACGCGGCACTTATGCCTTTGATGAATCGGGTCGCGATAAGCAGGCTGCCGTCGGTGGCCAAGCCGCCGAGAATCGAGGCGATCGCGAACACACCGAGAGCGATAAGGAATACATTCTTCCGGCCGAGCAGGTCAGCCGCACGTCCGCCAAGGAGCAGGAACCCGCCGTAACCGAGAACGTAGCCACCGATGACCCATTGCAGGGCGCTGGTGCTCATTTCGAGGTCTTCCCCGATGGAAGGCAGGGCGACGGCAACCATTGAGACGTCTAGTGCGTCAAGAAAGAGGGCCGCGCACAGAACCACCAGGGTTCCCCACAAGCGCGCATCCCAACGTAAGGAGTCCGTTGAAGTCATGGTCACGAGATTACATGCATCTGCATCAATTGCAAACACATTATTTAACTTTGCATAATTTGCAGAGCCATGATAATGTCGCGCGCATGACCACAATTGGTGTCATCGACGAGCAAGAGCTACTAAACCAATGGCGTGACCTGCTTAAACAGCACGCCAACACCTGGTGCCAACTCGACAAAAAGCTCCACACCGAACACGGCATATCCGCCAGCGCCTTCGAAGCCCTAGACCGGCTCGTCGAAAAACCCCACACCAAGCTGCGCATTCAAGAACTCGCTGATGAAATACACCTGAGCCAGAGCGCCCTGTCCCGGCTCGTAGCCCAACTCGAAAAAGAAGGCCTCGTCGAACGGGCAATGTGCGAATCAGACCGGCGAGGCATCTGGGTGCGGCTCACCCCCGCCGGCCTGGAACGTCATGCTGCGGCCAAGCCGCTACACCGGTCGATTCTTGCGTCCACCGGTGGACCCTGCGTTGAGATCAACTGACCCAGGCAGCGCCAATGCGGCAGGGATTTACTGAGTGCGCCGCTCGCATAGGAACTCCCGAAACTTTCTGCGCTAACTGCGCGAAAACGTGGCCGCCAAGACCTTCCCCTATACGGTGATCACTATGTCGACCACGATCGAAGAGCCAGCGGCGTTCGCCGACGTTCGGCCCTACTTAGACCCTGAGCTCGGACTCATTGAGCCCAACACTCCACGCTCCGAATCGCTCACTCGGCACCTTGAACTGCTGGGAGAGCCCGTGTACGCACAGGCGTGGACGTATATCACCGAAAAGCTGAGTCCGGACCTCAACGCGTTGGCCCCTGACCAGGTCAAAATCCTGCAAGATTTCCTTCGAAAAGAACGACCCGCCACCGCCCGGTTTATCGCGCCGAAAATGGCGTTGAAGGACCCTCCCCAATATGGACTCATCGCTGCCTCAGCCTGGGAAATCGCGGCCAGCACCTTAGTTAATCATTGGGATGACGACCTCAAGAACGCTGGGGCCGCACTGAATTCCCAGCTCGATGAGGTGCTGCAATACATTCCGCAGGGCGCGGACGCCTATTGCATGGGAACGGTCGTCACGTTTCTAGCCGAAAACATCGAGAAATACACCGAATGGGACGAGAACCGCGTCTTCGATGACACGCCCATTCCCCGGATAAAAAAGCGCGACGTCGGCGCGCACGAGCCAGTTCACGCCGCACAAAATATTTGGTACGACGGAATCAAGATGCTGTCTGATCCAGCCGACATCAAAGCGTATCTTCAACAAACATTAGATCCCAAAGCACTAGAGACAATAGATCTTGCCTTCGTTGATGACGAACTGCAGCGCAAGGCAGACAAAAGTCGGCCTGAACCCATTCGGCAGATGCAAGAAGCACAGGCCGAGGCCATTGGCCTGCATATGGTCAGGGAGAGCGACACTGTTTTCGGGGAAACCCGCGCATCGACATTAGAAGCAGCACAGGGCATCCACGACGGGCGCAGCGCTCAGAACAAGAAATCGTACGCTGGCACAAAGACAGCTGGTTTGGAATATAGCCAAGGCTCCTTCTTCCTCCGGCGAGCCGAAACTATGGCAACAGTGGCCGGAATCGAACCAGCCGTATTCGCCACCCTCGCTCTCAAATTCCCTGAATTTGTGCCACGTCCCGGAGAAAGCCCAGCGACCTGGCTTCAACGATGCACTCGTAAAACCACCGGTACAGAAGTCGATTTAGCTCGTCTTACCCGGTGCGATGAGGTCTACCTGCTTAGAGTTGGACCAGATAACCCCGCCATGCACACCACGCCCGAGGGCGCGTCTGGCAGCGGTTGGATGAGCGCGACTGGCGATCCAGTTCCCCTGGCGACGGGCGATGCTGGACACCCACCTCAGGTTCTCGCGGCACTGACTAAAACCCCCGCTCACACTCCGGCCCCCAGCGCCGTTCCTACCCCCGGAGCCCCGACTGCGGCTGGGCGCGGCGCTGGAGGCACACCTCCGACCGCCCCAAGAAGCACGCAAAAGAGGTGACGCGGGCCGTGGCGCTACCCGATTCAATAGCGTGACGCTTGAAACAATGTAGTTCTGACCAAGTGAAGGGCATGGCTTCGTGAGCAATTTGGATGTGCGGCCTCAGGAAGCCACCTGCGGTGGGCGACAAGACGTCTCCGCCGAACCGGTTCACGAGCTGAACGCGGGCCGCACGGTGGCACTTGGCGAGAGCACAAATGTGCGCCGGCTGCTGCCCAACTTGGGCAGGCGCATGATTGGCGCTTGGTGTTTCGTCGACCATTACGGGCCAGACGATATCGCCGACGAGCCCGGCATGCAGGTGCCGCCGCACCCCCACATGGGTCTACAAACGGTGAGTTGGCTCCACGATGGCCACGTGTTTCACCGGGACAGCGTGGGCTCGCAACAGCTGATTCGCCCCCGCGAACTTGGGTTGATGACCTCGGGCGCCGCGATCGCCCATTCGGAAGAATCACCGCGAGATCATGACGCGATTTTGCACGGCGCCCAGTTGTGGGTCGCGCTGCCCGAACGCGACCGGCATGTCTCGCCACGGTTTGAGCACCACCCGAATGTGCCCGTTGTCACCGCGCGCGGACTGACCGCGACGGTGATACTGGGCGAATTCGATGGTGCCCTGTCGCCGGGCACGACGTACAGCCCGCTTGTTGGTGTGGATATCGCGCTGCGATCCGGGACAGATACTTCGTTGCCGTTGGAACGCGATTTCGAATACGCGGTGTTGTCGATGTCCGGCATCGTCGAGGTGGACGGTGAGGACATCGGCCCGGGTTCACTGCTCTATTTGGGGTCCGGCCGCAAAGAGGTGCGGGTGCGCGCGAACACCGATGGTGGGTTGATGCTGCTGGGCGGTGAACCGTTCGGGGAGAAAATCATCATGTGGTGGAACTTCATTGGCCGAACCCATGATGAGATCGCCGAGGCGCGCGCCCAGTGGAATGCCGATGAACGGTTCGGCACCGTGCATGGCTACGACGGGGAACGACTGCTGGCGCCGTCTCTGCCAGCTGGGCCGCTTATCCCCCGTGGGGCCGCGGGGCGCAAACGCTAGTTGGCGCCCCGCTCGTTGTTAGCCCCATGTCTGTCCGGCAGGTTCCTGCGTTGTCACGTTGATGCGGTTGAAGAAGTTTGTCATGGCGATAGTCAGGATGATCGCGGAGAGCTGTTCCTCATTGAAGTGGTCGGCGGCCTCGTCCCACACTTCGTCGGACACGGGCACGCTGTGATGGTCGGCGATTCTGGTGGCGGCTTCGGCTAGTTTGAAGGCGGCTCGCTCGGCGTCGCTGTAGAAGGGCGCTTCCCGCCACGCGGAGACTGACCCCACACGCTCATCGCTTTCTCCCGCTTTCTTGGCGTTTTGTACATGAGAGTAGACGCAGGCGGAGCATCCGTTGATTTGGCTGACTCGCAGTGACACGAGTTCGAGCAGCTCGGGCGAGACTCCACCTTTGTAGGTCGCTTTCATGATGGAGCCGATGCCTTTGAGGGCGTCTGGCAGGACCGTTGCTGGGTTTTTCATGCGTGCTTGCATTGCTGGGCTCCTTGTTTTTTGTTCCGCTGAGCGGGGGTTGTTACTGGTATGACGGAGCCTGTCGGGCAAGTGTGACAAGGAGAAGAGAAATTCCGCGAAGTTTTTTTTCAGTTGCTCAAATGAAGTGAATCCGAGAACATTCGTGTTCGCAGTCAGCGAACAAAAGCTATGCTGGCCTCATGGCGAAGTTCGATTACGACTTACAGGTCGCTCGCGAAGTGGGCTCGGATATTCTTCGATGGGCCACCAGAGCCACGGTGGCGAGCATCGTTTTGCGGCAACGCACCTCTGCGAACTGGTCTCTTCAAGAGGAACAGGTACGCCGGGACCTCATCGCGGACATCCCCGAAGCAGACCAATTCGTACAACGAACTTCCGGCCTCCTGCGGGGACCCAACAACCGCGACGGGGCAGAAGAGCTTCCGCAATCCCATATTTCGTTCCAGGTCACCGACCCATACTCGGCTGTAAAAATTCAGCTACAAACCGAACGACGTTTCCGCCAAGCCCACGACTCTCGTCGCGCCTATGCGAACACCGAGGAACGGGAGCTACTTGTACAACAAGGCCACAAGATCGGCACAGCCTTAGCCAAAAACGCCGCCAGCAACCTGTCACTCGCATCCGGAACCGGATCACAACACGAGGTCATGCTGCTCGCGCCAAACATCACCACGCAACTACGCAAAGGCGCCGTGGCAGGCATTGATCCGGACACACATCGTCGGTTTATCCTCGCCGCGGAGCTCGCTCTTCAACGCGCCATTGCTTCACTCCCCCGCTCTTGTCATGGGATGCCGCCCATAGAACCGAACGAAGTAGCGGATGGAGATCCGACCACGCCACTTCACACAATATGGCTTGGAGTTTCGGACCTCATCGGCGATCACTACGTGCGAGAAGGAGCGATGGAGGGAACACCACGGTTTTCAAGCCAACTTGAACACATACGTGGCAAAGATGTAGCTCGCACTCATGCGCTAGGCAGGGATTTCGCCGTAGTAGCAACGAAAGACTTGGACATTCGCGAGTTTCACCGTTTGTCGATGCTCGCTCCCCCAACGACGGCTCAGCTGCACGACCCAGCTAGCTGGGTTGCCCACGTCAGAAGTCGCCCTCCGCAACAGCGATGAAGCTAGGGCCGGCGAATCACGATGTCTCCGATCGCGGTACGTGCCCGCACTTCCGCTGTTTCCTTACTAGCGCCCGGTCCATCGGTGCGAGCGAGCGAGTTACTCACAGTGCCCAGGTGGGTTTTTAGGTCCAGCCAGGCAGCAGTGGATTCCCGTATGCCTACCTCAAGATCACCGGCGGCGGCTTGGAGCACAATCTGACCTCGAGTGATGTCGCCGATTCTGATGGATCCGTTCGCGGATTTGGCATCGACATCTGACCGCGCGATATCGACATTGATCCGACCATTGGCAGCGTTGGCTCGTACTGGCCCGGCCGCTTCCCCGATGGTTGTGTCGCCGTTGCCATTTTTTATGGTGGCCACTCCGGAAACCGATCGAATGTGGATCCGCCCCATGCCATAGATTTCGGCGTGACCGGAGGCGCGTTCGACGTCAATGTTGCCGTGATCGGATTTCAGCTGTACGGTGCCGGCTTCTTCGACTTGAATATGGCCGACCGATGTTTTGAATTTGCAGTCGCCTAGGCGGCCGGTGCAGCTGAAGTCCACCGCGGAGCCGCTGCCTTGTATATCCGAGCCAATGGGCAGTTCAATGTTTACTTCTATCGAGCCATGTCGACCAAAGGGCGAACGTTTTTTGGGCCCTTTGACGAGCAGTTTCCCATTTGAAAAGGATACCTTGGTTTGTTCGGCGCAGCGCACATCGAGGTCTTCGGCCGCGTTGGTGGGCTGGACATCGACAATGGTGTCGGCCCGTTTACTGGCGTTGACACGCACATTTCCGACGTCGAATTCGAGAGTGAGAAAAATGGGCTCGGAAGTGTCGAATGTGGGCATAGCTGTTTCGCCTTTCCGCGATGAAAGTGGGTGGGCTAGTGCACCCAGCCGGTGAATCCTTGTTGGCGGCGTCCACGGTGGCTGTGTCGTGGGTGGTGTTCGGGCTCAAGCGCCGCGGTAACGGCGCGCACTAGCCAGGAGTTAACGGACTGCCCTTCTTGGTGCGCGGCTTCTTCGACTCGAGTTTTTAGGTGAGCGGGGAGCCGAAGGTTGATGCGGGCTGTGGCGCCGTCTTCGGCGTCCGATGCCATCGGCGCGGGTTGGTTTTGCGCGGCCTCGGGTGGATCTTGGGTAGGCGGGGGCGTGACGACAAACTCGGGGTCGAGCCCACGAAGTCTCACATCCACGGCGCCTGGCGCCAGGTCGCGGGTGATTTCTGCCATCGCATCTGAAAGCGCGTTGAGCAGGGCGAGGCGAGCGGTGGATTCCAGTGGTCCGGCAAGTCGTGCGGCGAGGGCACGCGCTTCTTCGGTGTCAGCGGTGGCCGCGAGCTCTTGCCGAAGCATCTCGACATATGGCGTCAAGTTCATGGCACCATAATGGCACATATATGATGCCATCGCAACATTAATATGACATCACACAACGCCATAATGACCTAGCTCAGGTTTCCCTCACCATGGCCTGCTAGTGGCTGGCTCACTCATCTGGGCCCTGTCCAATTCGCTGCCCATGCTGATCGCGGGCCGTGCGCTCCAAGGCACAGCGGCGGCGGTCATCCCGCTGGTCATCGGCATAACCCGCGACACACTCTCCCGCGAAAAAGTCACCGCCGCGTTTGGTGTGGTCAGCGCCACGATGGGCGTCGGCCTGGACATCATGATTTTTAGCGGCATGCAGGGCATCGGCATCGCACCACAACCGCATGATCCGACTTGGAAGGTGCACACCTGGAGTAAGAGGTGCGCACCTTGCGCTATACCTGCGCGACAAGCTCGACGGGCTCCGGCAACGATTCTTTATTCCGATGCGCCCGCTCGGCACGAAACGCGGTGAGGCACCCAATCGCGGCCACGACCGCGAATCCGAGTAGAAGATACTTCGCGGAATTGACCATCGATGGCGCGCCCAGGTTCACCAGAACGCCACCGAGCGCGGACGCGAACGCCAAGGCGATGAGCTCGACGGTGTTGACTCCCGCTGAGGCTTTCCCCGCCTCTTCTGGATCTGTGGAGCTTTTCATCGCACCCACAATCAGATGCGGGAAGGCAATGCCAATTCCTGAGCCCGCGATGATGAGCCCCAATACCCACATCACCACGACTACTGGCCCCGCGTCTTCTCGCTGGGTAAGGCCAGCGATGGCAAGCCCGATGGCCAATACGCCGGGCCCAATAATCCTCATCAGGCTCAATGTGCGGGGACGGGAAGCGTTGGCGCTGAACACCATGGACACCGACCAGCCCAACGAAACGGCCGCACCGAGGAAGCCAGCGACGAAGGGCTCCAGCCCGGCCAGTCGTTGGCCAAAGAGCGGAATGAAAGCCTCGGTAGCTGTTCCGGCGGCGAGGATGGCAATGGTCAGATATATCCACTTCAGCGGCGAACTTAGTTTGTAGGTAGACGCTGGCAGCACTTGAACGGTTTTGGTGCGTTCCCTGGTGATGAAGGCCAACAGCAGGACAACAGCGACACCAATGGCGATGAAGATGTTGATGCGCGATGTCATCACGCCGGCCACGCTGATCGCGGCCGTGGTGGCGGTCAGCAGAAACAGCGACACAACAGGGACTGGGTCACGTTCACCAGCGCTTTTATTCGAGGGCAACACTCGAGTAGCGACAAGCGCGATGAGGGCACCGAATAGGGCGAGCAATACGAATGCGTATCGCCATGCGTCGAACTGAGCGAATAGCCCACCAATGGCGGGGCCAGCGAGCGTGCCGACACCCCACATCGCGGAGATAAGCGCTGTTGCTTTTGCCCACAAGTGAGCTGGGAGCGCGCCTTGGACGACCATGTAAGCGAGTCCGGCGAGCAGACCGCCACCGATTCCTTGTACGGCGCGCCCGATCAACAGAATTTCCATGGTTGGGCTGATCGCGCAGATGAGCGTACCGACGATGTATGAGGCGAACCCGATCAGATATGCCTTCGCGGGGCCGCTTGCGCCCAAGATGCGGCTCACCAACATCGCGGAGATCACTGACGCGATCATGAAGATCGTGGTGCTCCACGCGTATAGTTTGGCGCCCCCGATTTCTTCGATTGCGGTGGGCAGCAGACTTGTCGTCAGGAAGATGTTGATGGCATGCAACGCGACGCCACCAGCCAAAACGAGTGATATAGCCACTCGCGCTGGCCCGAGTAATTCGCGCCAGCGACCTGTGTCTGGCTCATCGTCAGTAATCATAAAAACGACTGTAAAATGTCAAGTTCACTTGAGGTCAAGCTCGACGGGAGTAGCCCGTGTCAAAGGACCCAGAGGACAGACTCACCGTTGGTGAGGTATCACGCCGGACGGGTGTGGCCATCTCGGCTTTGCACTATTACGAATCGTTGGGCCTGATCGCATCGGAGCGAACTACCGGGAACCAGCGTCGCTATCCGCGCTATATGTTGCGGCGTATTTCCCTCATTCTGGTGGCTAAACGCTTGGGCATATCGTTGACTGAAGTGCAGCATGTTTTTGACACCTTGCCCTTGGATAAGCTTCCCACCGCCCATGACTGGCGTCGGCTGTCCCGCTTGTGGCACACACAGCTCGAGGCCAAGAAGCGCGAAATCGAGCAGCTGGAGCGCGAGCTGATGGGTTGCATAGGGTGCGGATGTTTGTCGATGAAGTCCTGCCGCTTGTTGAATGTGGATGACGAACTCGCCGAGCTAGGCCCCGGCCCACGGCGCCTTGATGCCGCTCAGGCGGCTTGAGCGGCGTTGTCTAGCAGCGAAATCGCAGCGGCTTTGGCGTCCTGAGCCGCCTGATCGGTGCCAACGATCGCAGCGGTCACCATTGCTCCGTTTGCTAGCAGGGCGAGCTGATCACCCAGGGAGCTTGGTTGCCCCATCGAGGTCACTAGAGAGCTAAGCGTGTGGGCTAGTTCTTTTTTGTGCGCGCGGACAATTTCGGCTACGCCGGCGGAATTTCCACCTAGTTCACCGAATGAGTTGATGAAGGCGCAACCTCGAAAGTTGGGCGCGTTGAACCAGTCTTTGAGGTAGTCGAATACGGCCAAGATCTGTTCTCGCGGGGTGTCGACCGATTCGGTGTATTGGTTCATTGCTTGTTGAATTGCCGCGCTGCGTCGCCGCAGGGTTTCTTCTACGAGTTCTTCTTTTGACGGAAATAGCTGGTAAAGGCGCTTGAGCGAGACACCTGAGCCTTCGCGTATTTCGTCCATGCCAACCGCCTGGATGCCTTTGGCATAGAAAAGCGCTTGGGCTGTGTCGAGGAGTCGACGCTCCGCTGTCGCAGCGTTCAACATGGGTCACCCCTTGCAAAGAGAACGATCGTTCTTTAGGCTACAGCATGCCAGAGAACGATCGTTCTCCCTTCGGCAAGCACTCAATCGCCGCCAACTCGAGACCCAGGTGTGGGACGCCGAAAGCGGCCCACGGAAGGAAACCGGATGACCTTAACCACCGCCTTTAACGCGGTCACCGCACAGCGCGCCCAAATCGTGGCATCGGTTACCTCCGGCGCGATTGCCCTGAGCATCATGCTTGCCTTAGCGGCAATTCAAGAACTCAGCGACTTAGACGTGTTCTCCATCCCCTACATCGCCTCGGCGGCAGTGGTGGCCATGGCGCCCACCGCACCGTTATCTCGACCTCGAGCCATTGTGCTGTCATACCCCACAGCGGTTGTCACCGCACTGATCGTCACTGCCATCACCGGGCCGTCGATCTACGCGGCCGCCGCCGGTGTCGCTATCGCGATTACGTTGATGGCGGCGCTCAAAGCGCCACACGCCCCCGCAATCGCCGCGGCCGCCCTAATCGGGCTCACCGACCCCGGCCCTGGATATCTCTTGGATCCGCTGCTCATCGTGCTGCCCGTGGTGATCGGGGTGGCCCTGCTGGCGGGGTGGCTCTTGCCCAACTACAACTACCCCGCCACCTGGAAATAACTCATGCGCATACTTTGCGCTCCGGGCCATTTCGAAGGCTTTCGTAGATACGCGCGAAGCCTTCGCGGCCATAGCCCGCGTCAAGCTGTCGGCGGATGAGTTCCTGGACCATGGCGATGGGTGCGGAACTGACGCCTTGCTCTTGGCTAGCGGTGACAATGTGCGTGAGGTCGGAGAATTCCAGACTTTGCTGACCGGGACCGGCGTAGTCGCCATCATCAATGGTTTTCGCGTAGCCGGGCATTTCGTCGACCATCGCGCGAAGAAACGGCACAGCTTTAGCTGCGAATTCACTCGCCGACACGTTTTCGGAACCCACCATGGCCGCGCCGTGCATAAACCCGGCGAACATGACATACATGCCAGACAGCATCGCCAGGTCATACAGCGAGGCCATGCCAGCGTCTTCGCCGTAGTAAGTGGCGTCAGCCCATAGATTGAGCAGTGAGCGATGCTCTTCGAACACCTTCGCTGATCCGCTGTACAAAATGGCGGCACCCGGATTGCCGATCATGCTTGGCACCGCCATGATGCCACCGTCCAAATAGTCAATATCGTTTTCCCGCGCCCAGGTTCCGATCTCTCGGGACTCGTTAGGCGATGTAGTTGTCACGTTGATGAGGGCGCGGCCTCGAAGTGCGTCCGCGACTGGATCGAGCGCCTCATGCACCGAGGCATGATCGAGCAGACAGGCGATCACCACTGGGCTGGCATGAATCGCTTCGCGCAGGTCCTCAGTCGCGTGGGCGCCTTGTCGCGCCAATGCGGCCGCACGGGCTGGGGTTCTGTTCCAGACCGTGGTGCGATAGCCAGCCTCGTGCACCTTTTGAGCTAACGCGCTTCCCATTGCTCCAAGGCCCAACAACGTGATGTGGGCGCCGCTTGCACCAGGCATTGTGTTTTCTCCATTCGAAAGGACTAATGCCTTGATCGTGGGGGCAGCCGTATCTTTTGGGAAGTACGGACTATAAAGTGCTGTACATACTTTTAAGTACGTACTCTTGAGGTGACCACATGGCGAAAAAAGCACGACGAGGCCCGTATGTGTGCGGGATCGATGCCGCGATGGACGTCATCAACGGCAAATGGAAGACGTTGATTCTGTGGGAACTCGACGCGAGGGGCACCCGCCGCTACGCCGAACTGCGTCGCGCTCTTGGGGGCGTCACCGAGAAAATGCTGACCCAGCATCTGCGCGAGATGGAAGAAGACGGTCTCATTCACCGTGAGGTGTATGCCGAGGTGCCTCCCAAGGTGGAATATTCGTTGACCGAGGAGGGCACAAGTCTGAACAAGGCTTTGGGCTCATTGGGCGACTGGGGACAAGCGCGCATCGAACGCATCGACACCACAATTACTGGCCCGGATCAGCCTCAAAAGGCCTAGCCCCTCATACGTCCTTTATAGGCGCCAGGGCGCATGGCGCCGCAGGTTGGAAAGAACACTTTTATTGCGGACATATAATGACCGCAATTGCCGCCAAGCTGGTCACATGAATCAAAAAGAAGACTTCACGACCAGAGTGTCAAATCTGCCCACCGGCTCAAACACCGTCAATCCGTTCATCATGACGGACCAGGCTGCCGATCTTATCGACTTTCTGATTAAGGTGTTCGGCGCCCTCGAGGTACCAGAGGCGCGAACCCTCGATAGTGATGGCCTGATTCTGCACTCCGAGCTACGCATCGGCGATTCGATGATCACTGTGGCCGACCGTAAACCCGATTGGCCGTTCACTCCCGCGTTCAACCGCGTCTATGTGAATAACGTGGACGCGACGTTGGCGCGCGCCGTGGAGTGTGGCGCGCAGATCGTGACCAAGCCAACCGATTTCTTTGGCGACGTGTTGGCCCGTTTCACCGATCCGCACGGAAACCTGTGGTGGGTGTACAAACATGCCCAGTCGTCGACGGATTGGCAGAGCCCGTCAGGGGAAAACTCGTGGGCGGTTGACGATGAGGACGCGTCCTGGGAATCGTTTTCCACCCCTGAGCTCGAACACATCCACACCACCCTTATCCAAGCCATGACATCGTTGCGCGATCCGCGCGAATTCACCGGAAGCTAGAGCCCAATTCGCCCGCCGCAGCCGAGGTCATGCTCGCCGCGCGTAGTTTCCGGCTCGCGCGGCGGCAATGGCGGCGAGCGCGGAACGTTCGGCTTCGGGTTCATCTATGGGGTCGCCGCTGATGAGAAATCGATAGTAGAGCGGTGCCGAAACCGCCCGAATTACTTCGCGGGAATCAGTGTCTTCTGGAAGCTCTTTGCGCTTAATGGCTTGTTCGACACAGGGCGCCCATTCATTGATTCGGGTGTCGTAGAAGCGGTGCAGCGCGGCCGCGGCCTCATCGTCGCAGGTCGCGACCGCGATGAGTGATTTAAATAGGGGTCCTTGCCGGGGATCGGTGAGAGTGTTTCGCACAAGTTGCGCGTTGGCGATCAGATCTCCCTCAAGGGTGCCGGTGTCTGCGCGGGGTAGCGATTGCTCGGCCATATCGATGAGTAGGTCGGCAACGAGACCAGCAGCGTTGCCCCATCGGCGGTAGACGGTGGTTTTGCCTACTTCCGCTCGACGGGCCACGTCGGCGAGGTCGAGATGAGCGAAACCGTGTTCGGCCAATGCGTCGCCAGCCGCGGTGAGCACGGCACTGCGTACTCGAGCTGTGCGACCCCCGGGCCTGGTAGAACTTGTCATAACGGGACTCCTGTTCCCTTAATAAGCTAAAGCTGCTAGCCTTCACTTTAATGGCATCATAGACCCATTAAAGGAGAAGTCATGGAACACCGCCACCTCGGCGCATCAGGCCTACGAGTTCCCGTGCTCAGTTTCGGCGCCGGCACCTTCGGCGGCCAAGGCCCACTGTTCGGAGCCTGGGGCACCACCGATGTCCATGAGGCCCGCGAAATGGTCGACATCTGCCTAGAAGCCGGCGTCAATCTCTTCGACACCGCCGATGTCTACTCCAACGGCGCATCCGAGCAAGTGCTCGGCGCGGCAATCCAAGGCCGCCGCGACGAAGTGCTGATCTCCACCAAAACCGGGCTCCCCATCGGAGAAGGCCCCAATGATGCCGGCTTAGGGCGCACCCGATTGATCACCGCAACCGAAAACGCGCTCCGTCGGCTAGGCACCGACTACATTGACCTACTACAACTGCATGCCTTCGACGCTTTCACACCAGTCGAAGAAACCTTGTCCACCTTGGACTCACTGGTTCAAGCGGGCAAAGTTCGCTATGTGGGAGTATCCAACTTCGCTGGATGGCAGCTGATGAAATCTCTGGCCGCCGCGGATAAATATGGCTATCCCCGATACGTCGCCCACCAGGTGTATTACTCCCTCGTGGGGCGCGACTACGAATGGGACCTCATGCCGCTCGCGCAGGACCAAGGCGTGGGCGCGTTGGTGTGGAGCCCGCTGGGTTGGGGCCGACTCACCGGGAAAATTCGGCGCGATCAACCACTTCCCGCCAACAGCCGACTTCACCAAACCGCGGACTTCGGGCCGCCCGTGGCCGACGCGGATCTGTACGACATTGTCGACGCTCTGGATCAGATAGCCACCGAAACCGGCAAAAGTGTTCCGCAAGTCGCCCTCAATTGGCTGCTGCAGCGCCCAACCGTGTCATCAGTCATCATCGGTGCTCGCAACGCCGAACAGCTCCGGCACAACCTCGGCGCCGCGGGGTGGACACTCGCTCCCACACAAATCGCCAAACTCGACGCGGCGAGTGAACGCACCGCACCATATCCGCACTTCCCGTATCACCGCCAAGAAGGGTTCGCGCGACTTTCTCCTCCGGCAATAGCGCCAGCGTAAGAAGAGCTTCGTGGATGTTCGCAAGTCCCCTCACGCGGGCATCCACGATGCCTAGCTTTGGTTGACGGGTATCACCAGCGTGTTGTCTTCACGACACCGAGTAGCCTCACTATGTACACAATGGAGGAACTCATGGTTTTCAAGAAGCTGTTCGGTGTTCTAGGCGCGGGTGGCGCCAGCGTCGACACGGTATTAACCGGCAGCGACTACCAACCCGGCGCGATCATGTCTGGCGAGGTGCATGTCGAAACAACCAGAGACGCCATCGTGGTTGGACGGGTCACCCTCGTTGGTGTCATCACTTCGCCGAACTCGCCACACACGCACGAATTCGGCCGGTTCAATGTGGCACATCGATTCCCGGTGACCCGCCACGACACCGTGACCCATCCGCTCACTTTTGAACTTCCCTGGGAAACGCCGTTAACTTCGCTGCCCGGGCTGGAAACCTCCGAAGTCACCGTCGGCGTCAAAACCGAATTAGCTATTGATAATGGTGTCGATCAGACCGATCTTGACCCACTGAGCATCACTCCGCTGCCAGCCCAACATGGCCTGCTCGTGGGGCTATCCGAATTGAACTATCGCGTCGAGCACAACAACATCAATCAAGGCCACCTCGCTCGAACCGAGCAAACCCTACCGTTTTTTCAACACTTGAGTTTTCAACACCGCGCATCGCATAAGCGTCTCCACATTGGCTGTGTAGCGACCCACGACACTCTCGATGTTCTACTCGAACTCGGCGACGGTTCCGGTTTGACGCGTGGAGGCGGGTCAACTCACCAGTTCAGGGTGCGTCACGACGAGGCAGCGCGGGTGCCATGGGCGAACGAGCTGAGCCGTTGGCTGCACGAGCCGCGCTGACACGTGCCGTGGTTCTCCCATTGCTTCGCGGCAACAGCGTTTAGACCCCCGTTTTGGAGTTAGGGTCATCAACTTTCTTTGACTGCGGTGAACCTTTTTGCCGCAGGAAGATGCTGAGCACAATAAGCGCCCCCACCGCGAGGAACTCCGACTGCCAGTTCTGCATAGACTGAAACCAAAATTCGGGGTTACCAAGAAATTCGATCACACTTACTTTGCTAGACCCATGTTCAACTTGTTCTTCGTTATACGCGGCTGTTCCGCCCAGCAGGTGAAGGATGAACGAAAGCACGAATATGGAGAGCAACGCGATGACGAGGCTGTTTTCATAAATCAAGCGTCCAAAGCTCCGGGTCTGGGTGGGCTCTTCCTGTCCGGTTTCCTTTTTCGATTCCGCAGATCCTCGCTGGATGAGATAGGCGGTCAACAGCACGTAGAAACCCATCTGTAGAAATTCGGATTCCCAATTCTCAAATACCGCTTCGAAAAATTCGCCGCTGGTGAGGTATGAAGGGAACGAATCGGTGGGTTGTCCGTGTTCGGTGAGTTCCGCGTTGCTGGCGTGCCAACCAAAAATGGCTTGCAAAATCAGGAAAATCAGAAAGGCGCTAAAAACAGTGACCGATAGCGCATTGTTTTTAAGCCACCGACGCATATCGCCTCCTGGTTTGTGCCGTGGCTGATGCGATAAGCGTAAAGCTTTTTGCACCAATTCGAGGTATCTGTGCACGCACAAACGTGAAAATGAGCTCGTCGGAGCTCATTTGAACATGAAAAAGTTTAGATCGCCACCATATTGGTATAGACAGTATGAAGGGCTTATGTGCCTGAACTCAGCGTTCTAGGGAGTTGTTAT
>JABFVL010000018.1 GCA_013362805.1 Mycobacteriales bacterium
ACGTGGCTAATAATGTCCACATCACATGCTTGCTTCAGAAAGACACGTGCCACAGTTCCTAGCGCCACCCGCGTGGCCGTCTCACGAGCGCTGGCGCGCTCCAAAATAGGCCGCGCGTCATCGAATCCATATTTCTGCATGCCGGCCAGATCGGCGTGTCCTGGACGAGGGCGCGTCAATGGCGCGTTTCGGGCTAGATCAGCTAGTTCGGCGTCATCCACCGGGTCGGCGGACATAACTTTCTGCCACTTGGGCCACTCGGAATTGCCTACCCGAATGGCGACAGGGCCACCCAAGGTTTTGCCGTGCCGAACACCACCGGACATCTCCACGACATCCTGCTCAAACTTCATCCGCGCCCCACGGCCATAGCCAAGGCGTCGACGCGCAAGCTCCGCGGAAATCACCTCACTGGTGATCCCGATGCCCGCGGGCAAGCCATCAATGATCCCGGTACCAGCGGGGCCATGTGATTCCCCCGCCGTCATCCAACGCAACATGAGGCAAGTTTGTCACCCCATCACAGTCACGGCGAGGCGAGGTCGACGCTATGCCCAGGCCCAACCGGTCAGATCAGCAACCGTGACATCCTGAGCCAATAGAAGCGCGCCAAGGGCGCCAGCGAGCATGAACGGCCCGAAGGCGATATGGGTGTCGCGCTTAGCCCAACCAAATAGCAAAAGCACCACGCTGATCACCCCGCCGAGCGCGAACCCGAGAACGGTGCCGACGATGAGCATCGACCAACTGTGCCAGCCCAACAGCAGTCCCAAGACTCCGGCGAGTTTGACATCACCAAAACCCATGCCACCGAACATCGCGATTGCGTAATACCCCGCAAACAACACCAGTGCGCTGATCCCAGCCCGTAACAGGGCGGAAAGGTCTCCGGTCGCGATGCTAGCGCCGGTGAGCAGCATTAGGAGAACCGCATAGGAGGGCAACGTCAGCGCATCAGGCAAGCGATGTACGTCCAGGTCAATTGCAGTAAGCACTACGGCGATGGCCGCCATGTACAAGAGCGCGGGCAAAATGGGAGATAGCCCGACCCGCCACACACATAGTCCAAACAATGCCCCTGTAGCCAATTCCATGGCCGGGTATCGCCAGCCAAGAAACGTCCCGCAATACCGACATTTTCCGACTAGCAACAGCCAAGACACCAGGGGGATCCGGTCGTTCAACCGCAGTTGCCGCTCACAGACCGGACAGTGCGCTGGGGCACGCAACTCGGCACGATAAGGCAACCGCAGCGCGATAGTCGACAAGCCAGAACCGACAAATAATCCCAGTACCACAGCACAAGCAATGGGAATCATCGCCGAACCGCTTCGGTGAGGGCCGCGCGCATTGCCTCCAATGGAGCTCGTTGTCCAGTCATCGCTGTGACCTGATAGGTCGCCTGGTGAAGTAGCAAATCCAACCCTGACACGATCCGACAGCCCGCGTTCCGCGCGGCGGCGGCGAATGGGGTGGGCCAAGGGTCATATACGACATCAAATACCACAGATCCGTGCGGGGGAACCCACCGAACGAATTGATCTGCTGCTCCGGCGGGCACAGTGCTCACAACGAGGTCTGCCCGCGAAAGCAGCTCTGGGGCTCGGTCAAGCGTAAGGACCCGCAGCGGCACGGCCAATCGTTCAGCGCTCGCTTGAGCTTCGGCCGCACGATTTACGTCTCGAACCAGGATGTGGACGGGGGCGTCAGTCAAGTCGACGGCAGCACCCAAAGCAGCTTGGGCGGTGCCTCCGCCGCCGATAATCACCATGTTGCTGGCTCGGCCCATACCGACTTCAGCGATGGCATCGACCATTCCGGGCGCATCTGTGTTATCGGCGTGTATTTCTTCGGCTTTGAAAATTAGCGTGTTCGCCGCACCGATCGCCTGTGCTCTAGCCGAAGCTTGAGTTGCCAACGCTAGGGCTTCGCGCTTGAGTGGCATGGTGACCGAGAGTCCCACCCACTGGGAATCAAGGCCCGCGACAAAGCTGGCGAGCCCACCGGCGGGCACTTCGTGTTTTCCGTAATGCCAGTCAGTCAAACCCAGCGCCGCGTAGGCGGCGTTGTGAAGCACTGGCGACAACGAATGCGTGATCGGTTGCCCCACTGAGGCGCCGCGATGCTGGCTCAACATCCCAGGTTCTTTTGTCGGCAGATCTCCACGTTCGCATTGTGTTCTTCTTGAGTTACCGCGAATTCGGATCGGCCGTTTTCATCAATGGCCACAAAATACATCCAGTCACCAGGGGGCGGGTCAATTGCGGCTTCCACAGCTTTCTTGCCTGGGCTTGATATCGCGGTGGGTGGCAGCCCCTTATTCACTGTGGTGCTGTAGTTGTTTTCTGGGTCGCGCAACTCGTTGTTGGTCAGCAGGTGTTTGCGACCCTTACCGGTGAGCTCCAACCAATATTGAGTGGTGGAGTCGAAGTTCAAGAAGTTCGGCACATGGTCTAGCCGGTTGAAGGCGACCCGCGCGATCTTGCCGAAATCGCTTTCTATGCCCGCTTCCATCTCCACAAGAGAGGCGATGATGAGCAAATCGTAGGGGTCTTTGCCCATCTGGGCAGCGCGCGTTTCCAGATTAATTTCGGTGAAGACTTGTTTGCTGCGATCAACCATCATTTTGAGAGCGTCTTTTGGAGTGGCTTTTGGCTCGAGCTGGTAGGTGTCCGGATACAAGAAGCCCTCAACGTTGTTGCGACCCCAGGAAGGCACACCTAGTCCAGCTGGGTCGCTGGCCGCTTCTTTGAGCTCGTCAAGCGAGAAGCCGCCTTTCTTACTGATGATCTCGAGCGTGCCTATTGTGCTTTTACCTTCCGGCACGGTGAAGGTGCGGCTTACTTTGCTGGCGGGGTCGAGCATCAGATTGACCGCGCTGGCACCGCTCATCTGTTTGCGCATTTTGTAGGTGCCTGGCTGCACTGACGCGACTTCTGGAACCTCTGCCGCGGCTTCAGTAAAAGCTTCAGCGCTTTTTACCACGTCTTTTTCAGCCATGGAGGCACCGATTTGGGTAATCGTGTCACCCTTGTGCACTTCGACGAGCACTTCACCTTTGCCGTTGCCCTCATAGTCAGGCGTTGAGAAGATACCCATGATCTTGTCGAAGCCCCACCAACCGACGAGCCCTAGAACCGCGAAAACGACAATCACCATGACAAACGCCACGCTTGATTGACGACGATCTTTTCCCTTTTTTCGCTTATCCCGATGGCGAGCCGCTCGGCGACCGATCCGAGTGCCCACAGGTTCTACGTCGTCTAGGTCGTCGTAGTCATACTTGCGCGATACTGTACGGCGACCGTAACCATCATCATTCGACTCGTCGGAGGCGTAGCCGTAGTATTCCTCGTCGGCATACTGCTTGCTGTAATACGAACCGCCGGAAGCCCTCTCGTATTCACGTTCTTCATATCGGGAATCTTGCCGAAAATCATCGGATGAGTACTCTTCGTGACCATAGGTGGCCCGGGCGCGAGGCGAGTCGTCCACGTACCGCCGACGTGAGTGTGTCTCGTCGCCGTAATAGTTAGAACGAACCGGATAGCGTCCGTCGGTCATGAAACCGCCTCCATTGTGCTGTGCCACCCATTGCGGGCCCGAAACCCGCGTCTAGGCCAAGTTACGCCGCTCTTGGAGCCACGACTGCAAGATTTCCACCGCTGCCACCTGATCGACGACAGCGCGCTGGCGCTTCCCACGGACACCAGCCTCACGCAGCACTCGAGTCGCCACCACCGTGGTGAGGCGCTCATCGGCGAACGATAGAGGCACAGGTGCGATCCGTGCCGCGAGCCTACCCGCGTATTTCTCGGCGGCCAACGCGGCCCGCCCCTTTGTCCCTGACAAGGACTTAGGCATACCGACGATCACCTCAACCACCTGATGGTCCCGAACGATGCGAACCAATTCGTCCAGGTCAGCACCACTTCGCTGCCTTTTGACCGTGGTGAGCGGGCTAGCCAAAATGCCATCGGGATCGCTCAAGGCGACCCCGATTCGCACCTCACCAACGTCGATCCCCAGACGCACGCCTCGGGTCCATTCACCGCTCACGAATGAGACGCAATCTCGCGCTCGAGCGCGGCGAGCAGCGTTGGCACCTGCGCCGCGTCCACCCCGCCGCCCTGGGCGAGCTCAGGACTGCCGCCACCACGACCAGACAAGACCGCGCGCACCAACGCTCCGGCCGAAAGGCCCGCCGCGCGGGCGGAATCATTTGTGGCGATGACGACGGCGGCCTTGCCTCCTGCTGGAGCCGCGATACCGACCACTGCGGGCCGAGCGGCATCGAGCTTGCTTCGCACATCGCTCACCAAAGCCCGCAAGTCATTCGCAGAAGTGCCTTCTGGCGCTTGTGTCGCCACCAGAGCCACCCCGTTGATGTCCTTTGCCGCTGCGGCAAAGTTCCCGGCTTGAGCGAGAACCTGGGCTGCCCGCAACCGCTGCGCTTCGCGTTCGGCGGTCTTGAGCCTGGCTACCAGATCGCGGACCCGGTCACCAATTTCTTCCCTTGGCGCTTTGAGCTCATCCGCCAGCTGCGAGACCATGTCTCGTTCACGAGCAAGGTAGTTGAACGCCTCCAGGCCAGTCACGGCTTCCACGCGACGTTGCCCGGCGCCCACCGAAGACTCACTCGTCAAAGCCACCATTCCGATTTGCGCGGCATGCTCAACGTGAGTTCCACCGCACAATTCACGGGACCATTCACCACCGATTTCTACCACACGCACGGTTTCGTCGTAGGTTTCACCGAACAGAGCGAGCGCCCCGAATTCTCTGGCTTGCGGCAAGGTCATGTAGCGCACGCCAACCGGGTAGTCCTGTCGGATCGCCTTATTCGCGGCTTCCTCAACCTCACTACGGGTTTCGCTCGAAAGCGCCGCACGCCACGAGAAGTCCAGGCGAAGATAGCCCGGGCGGTTGTAGGAACCACTCTGCTGCGCGGTGTGTCCAAGGATTTCCCGCAGCGCCGCATGCATAACGTGGGTCCCAGAGTGTGCTTGTCGGGCACCGAGCCGCCATTCGCGGTCTACCGCGGCGTGCACTGTCTCATCGAGCCCCAGTTCGCCTTCGAGAATGCGTACCTTGTGAGCGACTAGGCCCTTGATAGGACGCTGCACATCGAGAACTTCACCACGCATGCCAGCCGAGGTGAGAATTCCCGCGTCGCTGTCTTGACCGCCAGATTCGGCGTAGAACGTCGTGCGATCCAAGATCACCGTCACGATGTGGCCAGCTCGAGCGGCAGAAACCGCTTGTCCGGATTCATCTACGAGCGCCAGCACAGTTGCTTCTATTTCCAAGCCTTCATAGGCAAGCCACTGGGTTTTTCCGTGGGTATCCAAAATGTTGCTGAATACCGACACGTCGCCGTGTCCGGTCTTGCGAGCCCGCGCGTCTGCCTTGGCGCGTTCCCGCTGCTCTTGCATTAGGGAGCGGAAACCTTCTTGGTCCACCCGCAGGCCCTGCTCGGAAGCCATTTCCAGAGTGAGGTCGATGGGAAAACCAAATGTGTCATGCAGTTGGAAGGCCTTTGCACCAGACAGTGTTGTCCCCCCGGCGGCTTTGGTTTCGGCCACTGCCGTATCCAGAATCGTCGTGCCCGATTTCAGGGTTTGCCGGAAGGTTTCTTCTTCGGCGTAGGCATAGCTCGAAATTCGGTCCCAGTCAGTGACGAGTTCGGGATATGAGGCCTTCATACGATCCAAGGCGACCGGCAGAAGCTCAGGCAGCGCCGGGTCTTCATAACCTAGGAGCCTGGTCGCACGGATTGCCCGGCGCAAGATGCGCCGCAACACGTAGCCACGCCCTTCGTTTCCGGGGGTGACGCCGTCCCCAATCAGCATCATTCCGCTGCGTACGTGGTCAGCGATAACCCGAAAGTGCACGTCATCGGGATGTGATTCGTTGGCGGCATGGCCAGATTGCACGCCATATTGTTTGCCGGTCAGTTCAGCGGCACGATCGATGATGGGTCGGATTTCGTCGGTTTCGTACATGTTGTCGACGCCTTGCAGCAGCAGCGCCATGCGCTCCAGCCCCATGCCGGTGTCGATGTTTTTGGCCGGTAGCTCATTGAGGATGGGGAAGTTTTCTTTACCTTCGCCCTCTCCCCGTTCGTATTGCATGAAAACGAGGTTCCAGAATTCGAGATGCCTGTCCTCGTCAACTTCTGGGCCACCTGGTTTGCCGTAAGCATCGCCCCGGTCGAAAAAGATCTCACTGCAGGGTCCGCAAGGGCCTGGCACGCCCATCGACCAGTAGTTATCGACCATGCCGCGTCGGACGATGCGGGCTGGATCGACACCGATCTTTTTTTGCCAAATTTCGGCGGCTTCGTCGTCGTCGCGGTACACACTGACCCAGAGCAACGATTCATCGAGCCCATAGCCGCCTTCTGCTATGGGCTTGGTGATGAGCTCCCAGGCAAGCTCGATGGCACCTTCTTTGAAGTAGTCACCGAAAGAGAAGTTGCCGTTCATCTGAAAAAAGGTGCCATGCCGGGTTGTCTTGCCTACTTCTTCTATGTCACCAGTCCGCACACATTTCTGGACGCTGGTAGCACGGCTATAAGGCGGTTTAACTTGCCCCAGGAAGTACGGCTTGAACGGCACCATGCCCGCATTCACAAAAAGTAGATTTGGGTCATCCAGCAGAAGACTGGCAGAGGGCACCACGGTGTGACCGTTACGCGCAAAATGGTCTAGGAAGCGTTGGCGGATCTCAGATGTCTTCATGCCTATATCACCGTGGACTGTAGGGGGCGGGCCATCGGTAGAGATTACCGTGCCGATAGCGCGACGTGCTCCCTGCGGCGGGGCGAGCATGAGTCACCGAATTAGTCGTGCACTTTGCCTAAGCGCAGCAACTCTGCTGTCACGACCTCGGGATGCGTTTGTACCTGCCATGATGATGACAACTCGTCGCAGGTTCACGCAGTTCTGGAGGCATGATGGATCGGCGTTCCCCATCATCGCTGTCGTCCCGTTTGCAGAAAGAAGCGGGAAGCCACAATTTTCGTGGCTTAAGATTTGATGATGGGTTTGTTTATAACGATCCACAAGTCAGTCCTTACGATTCCATCCAGTTTCCACCTGGACTTATCGCAATGTGGGCCCAGTCTTATCCTTGTTCAGCGCCGGCCGTAATGGATCACGCGGGCCGCGTATTTGAATATGTACCTCGCCCCTTATATCTGGAAGACGATCCTCCACCGCCTCACGAGCTTCGAGCGGCTTTAGCCGAGGTATTGCGACAGTACAGCTCAAGTTTTTGCAATCTTCTGCCCGAACATAACCATCCGCTGCGACGTGGGGCCGATGGTCAAGTTCTGCCTGATTCTCAGCAACCGCCTAAGAAGTTTTCGGCTCAGGGCACCGAGTTGTGCGACACTGTCGCCGCGGATCAGGAATACATCGCCAAAACGCAACGGGCGGCCAACGATCTTGAACAACAATTTCCTGGGTTGTCGCAACGTCTCGGCTTTCCAGAAGACGCCGTTGATCGCCTATGGCAGGAAAGCGTTCAACTCAGGCGTTATCCGGCCGCCTTAACGAATCAAAATTTGCAGACTCGTTATCTTGGGCGAGAACAATTTGCTTTCCCCGTCAAAGATCGAACTCTACGCCCCGAAGATATTCGCGTTCACGGTCACTTCTATGCGCAATGCGGAAACCCGATCCGCGACGCGACCCGAGCCGTCTATTTCATGGAACGAGAGAAAAATGAAATTCCATTAACGTCAGAGGAACATTCTCGCGTTAAGCCCTTTGTTGAAAAAGTACGAGAAGTGCTGTCTGGTCTGCCCGCGATGTATGCGAACACCAGCCGCAAACAGATATATGCATATTTGCGGCAGCTGATCGTTCACACTGTGTATGTCGACACCTTGAGAACCTGTCAAAAACTCGCCGCTAACCCAGGTTTATCTTTTAAGGAGACACAATCCCTAATCGCCGGTCTTACTCATAAGATTAATGAAGCATACGGCGCATGGGGTTTGACTACGAAAATAACGACTACACAGGTTTATCGCGAAATCGGCGCAATCCTCGAAAATTTTCTTAAATCGCCCGAGTTGGCTATAGAACCTACGCGACCGGTAATAGCCGGCGAGGAACTCGAACAAATTAACTTGCACTCCCCTAGTGATCCTCGGTTCGTCCCGCTGGAACGATCTTCAGAGAACGCACACTTTTCCACCCAAGATGTGCATCGCCTGGATCACGCTCTGAATCTTTGGACTTCCCATCGCTGGGAAAGCGGCAACGCTGCGGTCGACCTCGACTTTTGGTCAAGCGATGCCGTGAAGTCACACCTATATCGCGGATCTGACTTAAAAACGAAAAAACTAACTCCGGTCACGTTGTGGGGAAAATCGACCCCCAACCTGCACTCCACCGCGTGGACTTTGGGCGGCCATAGCAACAATATTGGTACCCTCCTTGTCATTCCCGACGAGATCACATCGTCGCAATCGGACATCCAAGCGCAATACCAAGCGCTCAATGAAACCCTAGAAGCACTTCCGCTTGGCTTTCAAAAAAGCGGTCTCATCGTTCCTATGATTCTCATCGGCGACCGGGAGGAAAGAGCCCGAGCCTTGCAAAACATAATGCGGCGGGCGGGAATATTTTCTTTGTCATCGGATTTCGATGCCCCAATAGGAGTGATACAAGCTCGTTCCGCACACGGGACCATCGGCCTGCGCGGCTTCCGAACGAATTTGGCACTTGAACTAATTCCGCCACATCAATATTACGATTTCAGTAAGGCGTTTCATCAGGCGATTGATGCTGGAGCGGATGGCAACGACACGGCTGAGCTATTTCATTCTCATATGTCTTTGGCGCGACGTCTGAGACTTCTCTACAAAACCCAGGGACAAACACAACACATTGCTGAAATTCATCTTCGTGACAACGCCCCGTACCTCAGGGAAATACCTGGCACCCACCTCGTTGCCGCAAGGAATGACAACGGGCGAAGCCAAATCGCGGTGCTTCACACCGCGCGTCACGGCGCGATGGATCCAACATTCAAAAGTGTGAGAGTCGTTGATGTGACCGAATTTTCGCCGCCCGAGCTCAACAGACAGCTCAGGCCTGGCGGGCCACGATTCGGCATTCCAGCTCACGAACCAGCGCTGCTTCTGCACGGCACGACGACCCCGGTCGAAAAGGCGCGCTTAATGTGGCAAGCCAAAATGGCTCTCATCCGTGCCTTTGGGGTATCAGTCAAGTGCATTAACCACGACACAGACCTCGAAGCGACATTGGCGGTTCCTCTCCATCGCTTCGCACCGACAGCACGAGTTTCCCCGCCCGGATCTCATACCGTTCACGCCACGATCTTCGATGAAGCACTTAAAGAGATGCCGCCTAACAATCATGGTGGATTCAACGGCGTTAAACAAATCGAATTGATTGGCGGTAAAAAATACACGCTCCGATACCGAATGAACGTCGGAAAATTTAATGGCACGGTGCTCGACCCGCAGCTGCTCGACACTCACCAACTTGTCCGCGATCTACATGGCACCAGGCTCGATAGCGAACGCGGCTTCCCCGTCCCGTGGCTTTATCACCACGTAGACGACAAGGAAGTATGGGAGACGATTACCGGTCCAACATTAGCTGAAGTGCTCGAGGGCAAAAAATCGAGCGAAAACCCCAATCCACAGCTAAGTAATCAAGAACTTTTGCAGTATGCCAAGATTTTGGTCGCTCAATCTAAATTCAACACCAGCAACGTCCCTCGACCCAATCGGGAACGGGTTAACACCCTCGGTGATCTACTCATACATCCCGATAACCAGGACACACCTGGCCTGTACGAATACGCGATGCACGAATTAGACGAAATTTCGAATTTTACTAATTTGAACTTTAGCGAATTCTCTTCAATGCTTCCGAATGACTTGGAGCAACTGCGAGAACTTCATTCCAGACTTGTCACAGATGTTCCTTCCATGCTGTGTCATAGTGATCCGCATCTCCGCAATATCATCAAGCATGATGATCCCGAACACCCCGAAGGGTCCCAGCTCTTCTTGCTCGATTGGGATCTTGCGCGAGTTCAAACGCTT
>JABFVL010000009.1 GCA_013362805.1 Mycobacteriales bacterium
GCGACCACCACCCGAGTGTCATCAATGACTAGTGTCCCGTTATCCAAATCGAGGCGATCGCGAACTAAGCCGGCACCGTGCAAGTAATGGTTATCGACCGAGCATTATTTGCGCGGTGCCGAAAAACAGCGTCAGTCTTACTCGGAAATTGCTTCTGGGGCATCAGCGAATCGACGAAGGCTGAATGGCTCGGCCAAAATTTCAACGAGTACGGCGGCCACGTGTTGGAAGTGTGGCAGTGAAAAGTGGTGGTCCAGGGCGGCGCTGTTCGTCCATTCCTCAACGAGGGTCATTTGCCCAGGACGATTGGAGTCAACCAGTGGCTGGCCTGGTCAGACAGGGCTAAAGACAGACGAGTGATCTGATGAGACAGGTTACTGCCCGTTCATGACCCGAACATCACAGGTTTTCGAACCACGGAAGATCGTAGTTGCTTACAAGTTTTGTTTCGAGACTTCGTCTGTCAGCCTGACGCCGTTAAACGGTTTCATCGCTCCATTGTGGGCGTTTCCCTTCAATCCATCAACGCATTAACGGCGTTCTGATGGATTCGCGAAAAAAAGTCGCCATTTTGGCTAAATGCGTTTCATTCTCTGAATTGGTTTTGTGACGGCTATTCCTCATTGTTTAAAGTGCGGTTTTTATCTGTGTTCATATATTACGTTCAGTCGATTTGAAAGCGTTATCATGCCGTTGACATGTGCTCTTGCCAAATTTTTATTTTTGTCGCATGCTCAAGAAACTCCTCTATCGAACCCAACTGTCAGCATGAAATTGGCTGCTTTGGGAAATGATGTGCGTGCTAGAAACCCCATAAGGCCTTCAATTTTCTTGAGATCTCCCTGAGGTAACTCGAACGTAAGAGTGGCTGGAAATCGCAGTTCAGAATATGAAAAAAACTGATTAACAATTAATGATCTTGCGGGTGAAACGGGTGCTAATCGAACCCATCATTAAAGGCGAGTGGTACTTGCGATGCGATCATCCAGTTCAACAATTGTCTGCCGCCCGGGCTTTTATCGTCGGCCGGTGTGCACGATGCAAAAAATGTCGATGGAAAGTTGATCTCGCGTATCGGCGATCAAGCAAGACAAGGAATTACTTATACACAGCTGAAAGGCACTTAGATGAACCTTAGGAAGTTAGTTACTGTCACATTAGCCATGATAGCCATGGCCATCGGAGCAAACGTTGTCACCGCCGGCACGGCTCAGGCCGCCGTCTCTGGTTCATACACCGCCGCTAGTGCATGCGGAAACAATTACTACGTTCAAGCGTATGCCAACATGAAAACGCTCAACGGCACCGCCCTTGGCCGCGTGTTCCTTCTATATAACGGGTCCCAAAACTGCGCAGTCCTAGTGAACCTCACCGGTAGCGCCAAATACATGGCGGTCGACATCGCCCCCGTGGTCGACAATGGTTGGATTTATGGTGCGTGGGCAGACAGCGGCACCTTCTCGTCTTACGCAGGACCGGCACGGATCACTGTGGGCGCGAGTCAGCCGGTCGCCGTTAGGGCACTGATGATCTACAACGGCACTTACTACAACTGGGCGAGCGGCGCTACCACCGGCAGCGCGGGCTATGCGGGATGGATTCGTCCCTAGCGGCTGGCGAGTGTGGAAGGTGTGGCGCCGCGTGACGAACGTTGGGCTATCCCAGTCGCGGCGCAGAATGAGCACTTAGCCGCGAAACCGCGAATTGTTCCCGATGGGGCTATCGAGAAAAGCGATACGCCTAGGTGTGACAAACCTGGGCGGGGCGAGTTGTATAAGAATTGTCGCGTTGAATTGAGGCGCGACGGTCACGCCAGTGTCATTAAAGGGGTGATTCGTATGCGTGTATGCATGACGGTGTTGATACCTGTTGAGGCGGGCAACCAGGCGCTGAATAGCGGAACTTTGCCGAAGGTGATGGATCAAGTAATGGGTCAGCTCAACCCAGAAGCGGCGTATTTCTACGCGGAAGATGGGCAACGCTGCGCTCACTTTTACTTCGACATGCAGGACTCCGCGGACATACCCAGCATCTGTGAGCCGTTCTTTCAAGAATTCAATGCCAAGGTCACAATATCCCCGGCAATGAATATTGAGGATCTACAAAACGGGCTCAAGAAAGCCAGTTTCGTTTAATAACCGTAGGGCGCCTTTCCACGTTCAATGTTGGGCGCCCTACTCAGGCGCCTGTCGCGGTGGCTGAAGACCATGGTACGAAGCTGTGCCGCAGCCAGGCTCTAATCGTCCGCGTTCAGGGCGGCGGTACGGGTCCGCAGCTCGTCATACGCGTCGACGGGACGGGCCACGGAGCCCGAAAACAAAAACGCATGTAGGGGCGTGCCGGCCTCGGTCAAATCGGCCAGCAGGGGACTGCGCCGTTCCACGCGGGGCACTGCCGTCGGCGGGCGCGTCGGACCCCGTTCCACGCGGGCACCGCTGTCGGTGAGCGCGTCGGCCCCCGTCTCACGGCCGCCTGACGGCAACGTAGGGCCATCACTTACGGATGCATAAGTCGAAAGACCCGCAACATGTATCTGGCTTCCCCGCCACCTTCGTCGAGCGGGAAGTTCTAAGAGCGCAGCGTTAAGGCCGGCTTGAGTTTTTGCCTGGTCGGCGCTTAATCAAGTGCTTGCGGATTTTCTGTTGGACGGCGTCCCCAAGCCGAGATCAGTGGTGCGAGTGTGAGGTCGAGCTCGCCCGCTTCGATGGCCGCCAGGTGCGCGTCGATCTCGGCGTCGTCGGTCAGGCCGGCCTCGAGTAGCTCGCCGCGCACGTGCCGGATGGTCGACGCCTCCAGCCGGTCGCAGGCCAGCCCGCCGACGGGGAAAGAACCCGCCGCCGCGACATCTACCAATCCGGCCTCACGCAATGCCCGTGGCAGTGTCCGGCCGTAGCGCAAATCGGCCCCACGGCGCGCTAGCAACTCCCGCACCGCGTCGCGCAGTCGGTTGGCTCGCAGCTGCGCTGGACCGCTGTCGTCCACGCATGCCAGCGGCTGTAGAGCCGTATCGGCGTCCTCGATCAGGAGCCAGCCGCCGGGCCGGAGCGCTGCCGCCATTGTGGCCAGTGCCCGAGCCCGGTCAGGTACATGGACTAGCACAAGTCGGGCGTGTACCAGATCGAATGTCCCTGGTTCCGGGGCTGGATCAGCTGCGACATCATGCTGGCGCACTTCGTACCCGTTGCCCGCGTTCAGCCACGATGGGTCAATGTCTGTGGCCAGCACGTGCCCTGTTGGGCCGACAGCTGCCGCTAGTGCTTCCGGGATGCTGCGTCCACCGGCCCCCACTTCCCAGCAGCGCGAGCCAGCTTTGACTCCTAGGCGATCGAAGTGTCCGCGCGTCACGCCATCGAACAGCTCGGCCAACCAGCGGAAACGTTCACCAGCTTCAGCGCGCGCATTGTCCAGTAGGTAACCGCGAGCGGGGGCGGATTCTCCTTCGCTTGCGGTAGTCACGATCGAATCCGGGCGGGTGTCTACGTGTGGTGGGCGGGGCGAGGGAGTCATAACTCCATGGTCATCCTCTCCAGGTTGCCAGCGCAACGATGTTCGGGGAGGGACATCTCACACAAGCCGAGAACGTGGCAAAAAGAACGCGGGAGCCGGGACATGATCGGGCGATGTGTAGTCTGGGATCAAATTTTGCGGCATACTGACGGCAGATAGGTCTTCTGACAGACCCTCATCTGCGGCGTCGTTGTTGGCCCGCAGTTTCATGCCCAGGCGCAGTGTGCGCGGCGAGTTTTCCGCATTGAGCGCCGGACGTTTCTACTTTTCCGAGTTTGGTACTGCCGAAATTGCTTTGTCTTATTTGGCTAGATCCGCACGGCCTCTCGGTTTCAAACCAGCCACTGAATGGAGTAAAAGACCATGAGTATTACCAGAATTACGAACGGCACTGAGCGAGTGATCATCGAGAACATGCTCGATCGCAATCGTGAGGCGCTTATCGACACCGTACGTGGGTTGTCCGAGGCCGACGCGCGTCGGAGGCTCGTTACTTCGCTGACGACACCGATCTCATTGATTAAGCATGCCGCTGCCGCGGAACGAATCTGGTTCCAACGCTTCTGGGCCGGACTTGACGAAGGTGAGTGCGATGGATATTCCAATCGCGATGAGGGCACATTCGTCGTTTCTGATGACGAGTCGCTCATCGATGTGATTGCTGAGTTTGAACGTGCGAGTCAACGCTCACGAATGATCGCGTCGCGTTTTGAACTCGATGACACTAAGGACAATCCCCTCGAGGGCACGGTCAGTATGCGATGGACTCTGCTCGCCATGATCGAAGAGTTCGCCAGGCATGCGGGGCATGGTGACATCCTTCGTGAGCAGATCGATAAGACCGCGTTCTCACCGCTATAACTGTCGGTTCCTCCTCGAGAATGACGCCACAATCGTCATTTTGCAGGACGAAATAGCACATTTATTGAGTCATGCTAAGCGGGTGTCGTCAACGGAGCAGCAGAGGAGCCCGCGTCATGAATATCCGGCCAAAGCAGCGGGGAAAAACAGCAGTGCAGGATTCCATGGGTAAACGTCTTGGGGTAGGAACCGCGAGTGTCGTGCTTTTCGTAGCTGGCATGCTCTTCGCGTTCGCGGGTGGGGCCGTTGCCGCTGAGCCTACGAATATAGCGACGTCGGCTCAGGCGGATTGTCCACCGCTCGCTACTTGGAAGCCAGTTGAGTCGGTTGAGCTCAATGGAGCGTCCGTCTGCCTCATGAAAGAAGAATTCGCTGACAACTTCTCGGGGATGATTGTGAATGCTCCATCCGGAACTGCCGTCTATCTGGTCTTTCAGAAGTGGGGAAATTCTTTCAATGATGCGACAGTGGCCCCAGGGCAGAATGCCGCTGGCACCGCGCCCGCGATCAGGGGCGGAAAGCCGATTCAGGCTTGCGGACGAATGTATGAACCTTGGGGTATCGCATGCACGCCCTTCCACTGAATCGTGGAAAAGTCTGACCCAAAAGGTATGAGCGTGGCTCAGGACTCAACGAAGCCCGTTCTCGTGCCAGGAGTGGCTGTTTGGAGAAATGTACTCTGAGCAGCCACTTCTTATGAGCGCAGAACTGGGACGATTTTTTGCTGGCGATGGGCAAAGCTGTTGTGTGTGAATGGTTGGCTGACGTTCCTGGGCTAGTCGTTATAGGAATTGGCCATCTCGGTCGCCCGGTCGCGCAAAGAGGTTCGCAACCACTGCGGGGCCAGCACTGTCGCGCTTGTACCTAGTTGCCACAGCGCCCATTCGGCGTGCCTCGCATCTTGAAATGCCACTTCAAGCCGCAGCCATCCGTCAGATTCGGGTTCTTCGGTGAGCAGGGCCAGCGCGGTGTCCATCAAGTCTTTGCGTCGTGTTGGTTTCACCCGTGCCAGCACGATGACCTGGTCTCCGCCGGTCCGAAATCGAGTGCTGCGTTCCTGCCAGGCTCGATTCAGGTCGACGCGGTCTTCGCGGCGCGCGGGTTCGGGTAGTTCTTCGGCGGCCAAGACCCGGGATACCCGGTAGGTGCGATCCTCGCCGGATCTGGTGGCTAGCAGATAGCCCTGATCACGTACTGTGACCAGTCCAATGGGGTCAACTGTCCGCCACTTGGGCGACTGGTCCACAGCGGCGTAGCGGATGCGCAGCTTATGTCCCTCAAGCACCGCGCGCCGAATCTCGGCCACTATGGCCTCTGGCGCTTCCTCCGCTGCTACGCGACGTGACAACAGGTCGATCTCTGGCTCAATGAGCAGGCGTTCGGCCACGCCAGCCGCGGTGGCTCGATAGCTTTCGGGCAAAGCGTCGACGACTTTGAGCATGGCGGAGGCAAGCGCGGAGCCGAGGCCGAATACCTGGGCGCCGCGTCGTGACCCGGCGATAAGCAAGGCGAGGGCCTCGTCATGGGTCAGTCCGGTGAGCTCGGTCCGAAAACCAGGCAACAAGGCGAATCCGCCGTGCCGACCGCGTTCGGTGTAGACCGGGACGCCAGCTGTGGACAGCGCTTCGATATCGCGTTGCACGGTGCGAGTGGAGACCTCCAATTCGCGGGCGAGCGAGGCCGCGGACAGCCGGCCGTGCTGTCGCAGCAGCAGGACGAGTGACACCAAACGGTCTGCGCGCATACGAAAACCTAACAGGAATACACGACAGGAGATGTCGTGATTTGTTGGGAGGCTGCTGATCAGCACGGTCAAACACTGCGGCTGTCGAGCCGCGGGACGCGTGCGCGTGAGTTGAATGGAGTGGATGTGGCAATGGAACGGACGGCAATCAACCCGTGGAACTGGTCAGCGAAGTTGGGTTATAACCAGGCCGAGCTTGTCTGGGGTCAGGCCCGAACGCTGTATATCTCAGGGCAGACAGCGATGAGTGGTGACGGTGATCCCGAGCACGCGGGTGACATGGCAGCGCAATTGGCGCTGAGTCTTGACAATGTGGAGGCCGTTCTCAGCCAAGCCGACATGTCTCTTGCGAATCTCGTCCGGCTAAATGTGTACACCACAGATGTCGATCTGCTTTTTCATCACTATGGCATTCTGGCCGCGCGGCTGGGCGGTGCCGGGGTGGCACCAGCTACCACAATGCTCGAGGTGAAACGGTTGGCGATTCCCGCGCTCATGGTCGAACTTGAGGGAACAGCGGTCGCGTGAGGCAATTTCCGGTGGAGGTGCGAGCAGTAGGCAGGGGAACTTTTCGTGTTCAAAGTAGTGACAATCGGCGTCTATGGCTTCACGGTCGATGCGTTCTTCGAAAAACTCGTCCGCGCGGACGTTGGCCTGCTTCTCGATCTTCGCCAGCGTCGTGGCGTTCGTGGTGCCGAATATGCCTGGGCGAATTCGGCGCGGCTTCAGCGTGCGCTAACGGCGGTGGATATCGATTACCTGCACGTCAAGGAGTTGGCGCCGACGACTGAGCTGCGCCAGCTCCAATATCGTGAGGATGACCGTCAAGGTGCGGGCAAGCGTAGTCGGGTATCGCTCGCGGCCGCGTATTCGGAGCGCTATACCAGTGAGATTCTTGACCCGTTCGAGCTTGGAACGTTGGTAGCGGCGTTTCCCAATGATTCGACGACTGCCCTTTTTTGAGTTGAGCGCGATCCGGAGGCCTGTCACCGTTCACTCGTCGCCGAGCGATTGCGCGTCGAGCACAACCTCTTTGTTGAGGACATTCGCCCGAGCTAGATCAGAGACGTACTCGACGTATCCACTGCTCTGGTGCACGTAGTTCGTGTGGGGTCGGCGGTGCCTCGGCCCATGCCTTGTTCAACAGCCGTGCGCCGCCCGCTTCAAGTATGTTGCTGGCGAATGCCCGACCAAGGCTATGTGCTTGAACCTCACCTGGCGTGCGGATGCCAGTCAATCTTCGGGAGAAGCGTTGTTCTTCGGGGTTGAACGCCTCGACATATTCGTCGCCTATGACGTCTCCGTAGCCCAGCCATGCGGAGGAGACACCGCTGGTGGTGTATCCACCGGTCAGGGTTATGGCGCCTAAGGGCGAGTACATCATTTCTTGCATCTGGGGATTTGCTCCAAGCACCCGCTGGAGTGTCAACTCGCTTGCCGTCATGAATCGCAGATGGGCGGTTCCGTCTAGTCCTGCCTCCACGGCCTGTGTGTTTTGCTCTTCAATGATGGGAGCAACCAGCATGACGTAGAGCCGATCACTAAATCCAGTGAGCAGTGAGGCGGTCTGGTGGCCCTGAGCGACCAACGAGGTACCGAGCTGTTGGCCTTGTTCGGCAAGCCGTGCGCGTTCTTTCTGGTTGCGGTATCGCGCTTGCTCGCCCTTAAAATTGCGATGACGCTGCTGTATTTCGAGTTGTCGCTGAACTGATTCCAAGGGGGTCACCACTTGAAGGAAGACTTGTTCCTCTGTGAGTTCAGCGGGAGCGCCTTCTGATAGTGAGGATTCAGCGGCCATGGCGTCGGTGCCGTTGATACGCGCGAACATATCGGCCGCGCCGATTTCTTCTTGCAGCCGAGCACGAAATTCGGTGCTGCCCCGAAAATTGCTCAGTTGTTTTTCCGCTAGACGTTCTGCGGTTAAGAGATCAAAGTCAAGCTTGATTTCTTTCATGACCCAACCATACCTCGCGTTCGCTAATAGCGAACGCGAGGCTGTCGCCGCTCACATCAATCTCCATCTAGGTAAGCGCGATTGTGCCTAGTGGTCCAACTGCTCCTTGCCAAGATGCTGATTAGCGAGGACGAATAATCATCGCCCTCGCGGGTGGGTAATCAGTCGGCGGCTCGGGTCGGTGCGTTTCCTTCGATCCGCGCCGCAGGGGATAGCGGGTTCACCATGTCGCATCCGGACAAGTTCACCCGTGATGTGTTCCATCACCTGATTTGCCGACTGGCGGGGTGATAGCTGGCCCGAGGTGACCTCCTTGTTCATGGACGGGCCGACGTGCACCCGCACTCGTGGGCGCCGGGCAATGTTGTATGCGGCGCGGCCGAGCCAGCGCACTTTGGAACGAGGATGTGTCGCCTTACTGTTAGGGACAGGAAAAACGTTCTGGGCGCCCCATTGCGTCACCGGAACTATTTCTGGTGTTCGGCCACCCCCTTTCGTGACCGCGGGCGCTAGTCGACCAACACCCGTGTAGGGCTTTTCCGGCCACAACTCAGGATCAAGACTTATCCGGCCCTCAGGAAAAATCGCGACGTCGTCTCCGTCTTGGAGCGCGGTGACGGTGCAATAAAACGCGGAAATTCTGCGCTGAGGATCTTCGGTCGATGGCACCGGCAAATAGTCCGCGCGCCGTGGGTATTTACCGAGGCGTCCAGTGAAAAAACGCTCCCCAGCCATGATTCTGGGCGTCACCCCCATTTTGTGGAACGTCGCCAACAGCGCGAAGGTGTCGAAGCTCCCAATGTGATTAGCGGCGAAAATTCTTGGACCGTCATGGGGTGCAAGCTCACCCGTAACTTCGAACCTGGTGAGAATGCGAGCCGCGATGTATGCGACACGCTGCATTTCTCTGCGATATGTGGCCGATTTCAACGATGTCACCGGTTCTTTCCCACAGGGCTTACGTGCTACTGGTGGCGAAGCCGACACATGGACGGTTCCTATTCATACATACCTCACAGCGTGTATTGGGCGTTGACCGCATATTCACCGGTAAAAGCCGCACCGGCCGCCAGGGCTAGCCCATGAAAGGATCGGCTAGTGCAGATCGGGGTGCTGGGATCATTCGAGGTTCGCGCGGACGACGGTGCCGTTGTCGACGTGCCGGGCGCCCGATTGCGTGCCTTGTTGATCGCCCTCGCGCTTCAACCGGGCCGGGTCGTTCCCAAAACCGTGCTTGTCGAATGGATTTGGGGTGAACATCCGCCCGCCGACGCGGCGAATGCGTTGCAGCGCTTGGTTTCCCGACTTCGTAAAGCGCTCCCATTGGGGATAATTGAGGGGCAAATAGGCGGCTACCGACTGATAGCCGACCCCGGCGCGGTTGACGCCGTGCGATTCGAGAACCTGGTTAGTCAAGCTCGCCACGGGGCAGGCGCGCGGCGCATCGATTTGCTGCGTGAGGCGCTCGCGCTCTGGCGGGGCAAAGCCATGCAAGATATCGATCTGCCTGACAGTCAGGCCTTCGACGCCTCGGTCACTCGACTTGAGGGGCTGCGCTTGGCCGCCATCGAAGATCGGTTTGATGCAGAAGTCAGCATCGGTCAGGGGGCGGAAGCGATCGTGGAGCTCACCGACTTGGTGGCCGCGAATCCTCTTCGAGAACGCCTTGCCGCCGCCTTGATGCGCGCCCTTGTGGCGGCCGGTCGAGACACTGAAGCGCTGCTTGTCTACGAGCGCATCAAAGAAGCCCTGGTCGAGGCGCTCGGTGCCGACCCATCGCTAGAGCTGGCGGAACTGCACGGTGCCGTGTTGCGCGGCGAATTGAGCCGACGGGAACAGACTCGCAAAACCAATATGCGGGCCGAACTGACCAGCTTCATCGGCAAGGACACCGATGTCACCGCGGTCCGCGAACTCACCGCCGAACACCGGCTGACAACATTGATCGGGCCGGGTGGCTCCGGAAAAACCAGGCTTGCCACCGAAACCGCGCGCACGCTGCTAAATGATCTACCCGACGGGGCCTGGCTCGTGGAGCTGGCGGCCATTGATGTGAACAGCGACATCGCTCAGGCGACACTTGCCGGGCTCGGTCTCCGGGACGCTCTGCTTGGCGAGGCACCGTATGCCGAACCGGTTGATCGGCTCATCGCCGCGATTCGCGAGCGGGAAATGTTGCTCATTCTCGACAATTGTGAGCACATCATCGAGTTCGCGGCGCTGTTCGCCGAGCGCTTGCTAGGGCAATGTCAACGGCTCCGGATCCTTGCGACGAGCAGAGAACCGCTAGGCATCACCGGGGAGGCACTGTGGCTAGTCGAGCCGTTGGCACTGCCGGAAAGCGATGCCCAGCCCAGCGAGATCACATCCGCGCCGGCCGTGCGATTGCTACGAGACCGGGCAAGCGCGGTGCGAAAAAATCTCGCCATCGACGCGGACACGCTGTCGACAATCGCGCGAATCTGTCGAGCGCTGGACGGCATGCCCCTCGCTATCGAACTTGCCGCCGCCAGGCTCCGCACGATGTCTATGGAGCAGCTCGCCAACCGGCTCGACGATCGTTTCCGGCTCCTGACGGGCGGTAGCCGTACCGCGCTGCCCAGGCATAAGACACTGCGCGCGGTGGTCGACTGGAGTTGGGAACTGCTCACCGAAGCCGAGCGGGTTGCTTTGCGCCGGCTCTCGATTTTCTCCGGTGGGGCCAGCCTCAAAGCGGCAGAACGGGTCTGTGCGGATGACGCTGTGCACGCGGATGACGTTCTTGAGCTGCTCACCGCGCTGACCGAAAAATCTTTGCTCGTCGCCGAGGGCGGTGACGCGCCCCGCTACCGAATGCTCGGCACCATCAAGGAATACGCCCATCAACGTCTCGTGGAAGCGGAAGAATCGGAATTGGCGCGGCGTGCTCATCTTGCCTATTTTTCTGAACTCCTCGAGGCCGCCGAGCCGCATCTTCGCCGCGCTGAACAGTTGAAATGGCTAGCCATCCTCGATGTTGAGCACGACAACATCACGTACGCGATGCGCGGCGCGCTCACCGCCACTGAGGCGCAAGCGGCGATGCGGATTGCCGCCGCCGCCGGTTGGTATTGGTGGCTGAGCGGGCATAGGTCCGAAGGCATGGAGCTGCTTACCGCGGCCGCTAAAACGCCTGGTGAAGTCACCGATGAGAGCCGAGCCATGGTGTACGCGCTGATTGTCTTGTTCGTGAGCGCGGGCCGGGGTGACGAGCACCAGGCCGAGGAATGGATCCACCAGGCATACCGTTTCAGTCGACGCGCTCAATCTGACAACCCGCTGTTGGGTTTGGTCGTCCCGCTGGAACGAATGCTGCGTGAGCCGGGCGAGTTTTTGCCCGCTTGGGAACCTTTGCTTGAGAACCAGGACCCGTGGGTGCGTGCGTTGGCGCGATTGCAACTCGGCAAGATGCGGGTCATGCTCGGTCATGGTGGGCGGGACGCTGATGCCTATCTAGAAAGGGCGCTTGCCGATTTTCAGACGCTGGGAGAGCGATTCGGAATTTCATTCGCACTATCGGAACTGGCTGAACGAATTGCCACACGTGGCGAGTTCGCCGAGTCTTGTGAACTGTACGAGCAAGCGATCAGGGTTACTACCCAAGTTGGGGCCATCGAAGACCTTATTCGGATGCGGTCGCGACAGGCTGAGCTGTATTGGTTGCTTGGCGATCAGAATTCCAGTCGAGCCGCGATAGCCGAGGCGGAGCGAAGCGCGGAGCGAGTCACCTGGCCGGATGCGCTGGTTGAGTTGGCCTTTTCGAGAGCGGCGCTCGCTCGCTGGAGCGGAAATATTCAAGAGGCGTATCGGCAACTTGCTATGGCGGAGACGATCTTGGGTGAGGAAGCGGAGCGGGCGTACATCCGCGCGATAATGCACGATTCGCTGGGCTATCTTGCCGAGGATCTCAATGAAGCCCGTGAGCATCGCGCGGCAGCCTTCCAGGCCGCGACCGAAGCGGGGCATCCGCCGGTGATCTCGCCGATGTTGGTCGGAGTGGCGGATTTCGCTCTGCGTCTTAACCAGCCCGAGCAAGCCGCTCGGCTGCTCGCGGCAAGTGTTGACGTGCTGGGGCTTTTCAATCGTTCCCACCCGGATGCCACCCGGATCGAGCGGGCTACCAGAGAGAGCCTTGGCGAGGTGCGTTTTGCCCAAGCTACACGTGAGGGTTCGCAGACAAGCTGGTCTGAGTTGATAGCGGTGACTCTCGCGTCCTAAATGGCGGGTTCAGCTGGTCGCACGTGTGATGATGATGCCACCATGCCGGGTGTGGGTATTGAACATGACAGTGTCGCCCGATTCCAATCGCTGACACCGCTCTCGGCGCGGTCAATGTGCTGCCGCTGCTCAGTTGCTGTTGGCTGAGGCTCGACCGATCCACACATGTCCGTCAGCCCCGGCGACAACAACGGTAGCGGCGATTGCCCTAGGGGTACTGAATGTGGGCATGACAGCTCTCCTGGTCTCCGAAATAGCGTGGTGGAAGCACGACCTGGCGCGCGCCGGGGCTGCGCGCGCCTCGTGATCGCCGGCCAACTCTTACGGGGTCAAGCCCGCTTCTTGAAGGTGGAAGAAGCCCATAGGTATCCGGCCAGGGCGATTCCGATGCACCAAGCGATCGCGGCGATCGTGTCGCCGGTGTCCGGTGTGCCGTTCAGCAAGCCCCGCATGCTTTCGATGATCGGCGTGAATGGCTGATATTCGGCGAACTGTTGGACTCCGGGGCCCATCTTTTCCGCTGGCACAATCGCGCTGCTGAAGAACGGCAGCATGACCAGCGGGACGGAGGCTATACCCGCGGTTTCTGGTGTTTTCGCGGCCAAGCCCAGGGCCACTGTGAACCAGCCCGCGGCGAACCCGAGCAGCACGATCATCCCGGCCACGCTGATCCATTGGAGGAGGTTTGCCGAGGGGCGAAAGCCCAGCAAGAAGCCCACTGTAACCAGCGCCGCGACCGCCACCAGGTTAGTTAACACACTGGCGATAACGTGACCGGTCAGCACCGCGCCTCGAGATACGTCCATCACCTTGAACCGGTTGATGATGCCTTTAGTGATGTCGGAGTTCACTGACGTCGCGGTGGCTCCGAGTCCATAGCAGACGGCCATCAGCATCATTCCCGGTGTGGCGTAGTCGATGTAGTCCCCGCCGACGTTGAACGCGTCTCCGAATACGTAGGCGAACATCAGCATCATCACGATGGGCATTAAGACCGCGTTGAATACGGTGGTGGGATTGCGGGCTATGTGCTTGAAGTTGCGGCGCAACATAACCATGGCGTGAGATTTGGCGCTCATTTCGCTGCCTCCGTGCTGTGGGTTTGGCCCGTGAGGGCGAGGAAAACGTCATCTAGGTCTGGTGTTTGTACGGAGAACTCTTCGGCGCTGATTGAGTGCTCGTCGAGTGTGTCGAGCAGGGCCCGCACGGATTTGGTGCCTCCGTCGCCGGGTACTCGCAGGGTGAGGGCGTCATCGTCTCGGGTGGAGCCGGAGAAGATATGCGCCGCGGCGTCGAGCTCATGGGTAGTGGTGAATCGAAGCCGGATATGGGTTCCGGGAACTTGACGTTTCAGTTCTTCGGCGGTGCCTTGAGCTACCAGACGGCCCTGGTTGAGCACGGCGATTTGGTCGGCGAGTTGATCGGCTTCCTCAAGGTATTGCGTGGTGAGGAAGATGGTCACTCCGTCGGCCACCAGGTCGCGGATGATTGTCCACATGGTGCGGCGGCTGCGCGGGTCTAATCCGGTGGTGGGTTCATCTAGGAAGATGATGCGTGGATCGCCAACGAGTGTCATCGCCAGGTCCAGTTTCCGGCGCATGCCTCCGGAATAGGTCGACACTGGCTTGGACGCCGATTCCACTAGTTCGAATCGCTCGAGCAGGTCGGCGATGATGCGCTTGCCCTCGTCCGTGGGCACGGGGTTCAAGTCCACCATGAGTTGCAGGTTTTCCTGTCCCGTCAGGAGCTCATCTACCGCGGCGAATTGGCCGGTGACCCCGATCGCCGCGCGCACCGATTTAGCCTCGGTAGCGACATCGTGGCCCGCGACGTGCACGGTTCCGCCGTCGGCTTTCATTAGCGTGGTGAGCACATTTACCGTCGTCGTCTTACCCGCTCCGTTGGGTCCAAGTAAGGAAAAGACGGTTCCCGCGCGCACGTCTAGATCGATGCCATCGAGAACAATTTTGTTCCCGTAGCTTTTCCGCAGCCCTGAAGCTGTAATCGCTGAACTAGTCATGGGACTACCATCAACGCCCTACCTGACACCCACCTGTCATGACGCTGACATGGGAAGATCTGGTCGGGGCCGCCACGAACTCATGTACGCTCTGAGCTGAGAAATTTTCGCGGAAGGAGTGAACGTGTCTGCTGAAGCGTCGCTAGAGGAGACTTTGCGGGCGCTCGTTCCCGATGGGGAACACGGGCCGGTGGTTACCGACTATGTGAACAAGGTTCTTGGCTGGAATCCGAGAGCCGATGCCGCGGTCGAGAACGTTCGCGTGTTAATCGAGGCTTTGCGGAGGGAATCGGGTAATCGGGTAGGGGGAGCGGTTGACGTGGGGGCACGTCAGCACAAGGTTCCCGTTCTTATCCCCGTGTCTCCAGCGCGAGTAGTGCCGGGCGCGAGTCCGAGTGGGCTTGGGTCCCCGTCGAATCGTGAGGGCGGCACGGCTCGCGATGCGATTGGCCTGCGAATCCCAGTGGGGCGCCCTCGCGCGGCCCAAACCGTGGATACGTCGCCTGCTCCGCGAACGGCGGCGACTGCCGCTACTCCTGAGCCCACAAGGCGCAGAGTAATTCCCTAAATCTCGTGCGCACATGTCTGTGCGGCGTTATCCCCTTTGTGCCTAGTGTGACGTCTCGAGTTATGCGTGTATTGCAGCAGGCCTTGCTGGGCGAAATTTCCATAATGTGCGACGGCATGAGCCGTGAAATGCGTGGCTATCCGCATGAAACACATGATTATGGACGGCAAGCTCTACACATCGCGTGTCGAAGGGAATGCCATGCCCACGAGGATGATCCGCCCTCTCATGGGGATTCTTTTTGTAGTTATTGTTTTCGTCGCTTTCGTAGTGGGTGGCGAGACCCCGCAGGTGGACGATTCCGGTCGCGACATTGTGTCTTTCTATCGCGATAACGAAACTCAGCAACAAATTTCGGCGGCCCTACTCGCACTGGCCTGCGTCGCATTTCTTTTCTTTCTCAGCAGCGTTCGACAAACTCTCCGAGGGGCCATGGCGGACCGTGGCGGCTTCTCCGCTGTGGTTTTCGCTGGCGGAATTATGATCACGGTTGGGATTTCTATTTTCGCTGGCATTGGCTTCACTTTGGGCGATGCGGCCGATGACCTGCCTGGCGCGGCGATCCTGGCGCTGAACGCGCTCAACAGTAATCTGTTTTTCCCGGTGGCGGTTGGCACGGCGGTATTCAACCTGGGTTTGGGATTTGCCATTGTGCGCAATGGTGGCCTGCCCCGCTCTCTTGGCTGGGCGGCGATCGTCGTGGGCATCGCTGGAATCACTCCATTGGGCTTTTTCGCTTTCCTAGCCACGGGCGTGGTGATTATCTGGGCCAGCATCGCGATAACGCGCCTGGTGAAGGCGCCACAGTCACCCTCAGATGTCGCTCCTTGACAGACATGCGTGCGAATAGGCAGCAGGTTCTGTGCGACTCGTTCGTCACCTATGTCGCAACAGTTACAGCGGCATCTGCTGGTTCACATGGCCTGGCCAGGGTATGTAATGTCGGCTCGGTCCATACCTCGCGCGGGCCAGCGAAATTGGGGTACAGCACTGGCTCCGCAGGGCAGTTAGGAACGCGGCTCACCTGCCGTGTACATGCCATATGGAGGACGTACATGACCAAGACCGCTGATGACACATTCATCTACATCGCGACTTACCCAGACACCTCAACAGCGAAAGCCGATTATGAGGTAGTCAAGGGGCTTCACAAGGAAGGACTTGTTGGCTCGTATGATGCCGCTGTTGTCACTAAAGATGTCAATGGCAAAGTCCACGCCAACAAGCACGAGACGTCCACCCGCCACGGAGCGTGGTGGGGCGTTGCGGCCGGCGCGGCCGTGGGGGTGCTTTTCCCGCCATCCATCTTGGCCTCGGCCGCGGTAGGCGGTGCTGTTGGTGGGGTGAGTGGTCACCTCGCCAAAGGCATGTCGCGATCAAATGTGAAGCAACTCGGTGACTTCATCGACCCGGGCCAGGCTGGTCTCGTGGTGGTCGGTGAGACCAAAGTTGAGGAAGCGATTCAGAACGCGGTGACTCGAGCCGAAGAAGAAACCGCCGAAGAGCTTGGCGTTGACCCGCAGGACATTGAGCGCGCCTTGCAGGACACCACAAGAGAAATGTGACAGGTCACGAATATGGGGTTTCTAGTGATCGTGCCTGGATAAGCCGATCACTAGGAACCTTCACCAGCCAGTTAATCGCCCTTCTTGGCCGTCGGTGCTTTCGATTGGTGTTCGCGTCCACGTTGGATCGCCCCGGTAAATACTCGGATTCCGAGACCGATAATGAGCACGTTCACGACCATTTGAACGGTTACGAGAAGCCGTGCGTTTTCGCTGGTAGCAACGATATCGCCGAAGCCAACTGTGGCGAAAACGGTGATGGTGAAATAGAGCGCGTCCGTGCGAGTGAGTGTTTCGTTAAAACTCTCGGACTCAGATTGAGCCATCAGGAAATATGTGGTTGCGAACAACAAAAGCAAGAGGGGCGCCATCACCGCCAAGGCCTCGATGGCGCGGATGCCTGGATAAGTGGCCTGAGTGATGGCCCATATCTGCCAGATAGCGACGAACAACAAAATTAGCAATGCGATGGCCAGCGAGAGCCCTATTGAAACGCGTTCGAAGTGATGAAGGGGCGCGAGGTAATAGACAACGACGAGGGCAATAGTGGCGGCCAAAGAACGAAGCAGCCCCCACCCGAGCAGGCGACGCCGTTGAGCCCGGGACAACTCCTGAATCCGCAAGGCGTCCACGTTGTACCCAATTCTGGTTAATAACGGCTGCTGGGAGCATATGGGGAACCAGTATCAACCTTGGTACGACGCGCTTTGCGTAAATGCAAATTCACGAGGACGCGCGGAAGTGTGCCGCGGCCTCGCCACGGCTGGTGACGCCGAGCTTGGCCAAAATGTTGGACACATGCACGCTCGCGGTTTTTGTGGAGATGAACAACTCGCTGGCGATTTCCTTATTAGTGCGCCCTTGTGCGACCAGTCGCAGCACTTCGGCTTCTCGCGGCGTCAAACCTGAACTGGATGAGCCAGCGGCCATGTGCGATGTCTCCGGGCCTAGCGACACTCCAGTGCGACGAGCGAGACCTTCGGCCTGAATAACCAGTGGCACCGCGCCGAGTTGCTGCGCGATGTGATGGGCCACCCGCAACTGGCGAATCACCCCATCGCGGTCTGAGCGTTCCGCAGCCAACCGAGCACCCGCAAGCAGCGCGGTCGCCCGCATGAAGGGCCGTTCGCCTGCTTTCCATAGCTCCGCGGCCTTCTCATACTCGTCGTCGAGCATGTGCAGGTAGGCCCGGCTCATCGGATCGGGCTCATCCGGTTGCGACTGAAGGGACGCGGCCATTTCGGCGATTTTCGCGCGCAATGACGTGGTGTCTTGCTGCGGCTCGGCGGCCGCACAGGCCGCTTTCGCCGCCAGCAGTAGTGGCCACGCGTGGTAGGTGTGCAGTGGCAGCGCCGGTTCAGCAAGAGTTGCTTGAGCTTGTTCGTAGGCTTGCAGGCCTTGCTCTTGTCCAAGAGACAGCAAGATGGGCAGCAATGCGCTCGGCACATATTCCTGCATTTTTAGGTCCGGCCCGCTCAACGCTCGGTGCACACCGTCGATGGCACGCCGCGCGTTGTCAATCTCTCCCCGGCCCAACGCGATATGGGCGCGTTGGGTGAGCAGCAGTCCGCGACGATAGTTTGTGGACTCATTTGTGAGTGCTTCATCTATGGCGGTGGAGGCTTCATCCCATCTTCCTAGCGCGCTCAGCGCCTCCACTCGGTTCAATTCCAGCATTCTGCCGAAGTCCGAATAGCGGCCCTGGCGGCGCGCACTGGCGATGCCATCATCGATAAGTCGCAGCGCTTCCCGTGACTCGCCCAAACTGTTGAGCATGTCCGTCAGATTGACCAAGGTGCGCAACGCGACGCGGGGTTGGTCGTCACGAATGGCGTGCTCGTAAATCTGTTTCAACGCTTCGCGACCTGCGGTGAGGCGGCCCTCAAGGTTCGTGATCATCGCTGCTGAAATCGCGACATCGGTGGCGAGTTCCGTCTGTCCAGTTTCTTTAACGAGTCGCGCCGCTTCGGTGGAGTGGCGGCGTCCTTCCGCCACATCAATTCCAGTAAGGAAGAGATAGGTGGCGAATGCCTCCAAAACTTTTGCTCGGGCCGCGGTCGGCTCGGAAGCCAACTTTTCGGCGCGTCGCAAGGTTTCCAAACTGCCTGGCCGTCCGGTGACTCCTTGGAAGTAGGCGAGTTCTTTGAGAAGCAGAGCGACTCGCTCGGGTTCGGTCGCCTCATCTAGTTCGCTCAGAGCGCTTTTGATGAATTTGAGCCCACGCTCGTGTCTGCCGCTTATTCGCGCGGCCGCGGCGGCCCGCTCCAGCACGTTCACGTGGTCGATGTTCAGTCTTTCGACCGCTTCGGGGGCGTTGTCCCACAGTTCGAGCACACGTTCGCATAGCTGCAGGGCTTCGGAATATGCCAGTGCCCGCTCGGCGACCTCGGCGGCTTCCCAGGCTGAGATCATCGCCCAGGTTCGGTCGTCGGCCGCGTACCAATGTTGGGCTATCTCGATCGCGGCACGTCCTGGCGGCACCAGTCTTTGATCGGCGTCGATGACCTCGGCGTATCGCTTGTGGAGGCGGGCGTATTCGGCGGGGAGAAGATCGTCGTGAATGGCTTCTCTGATCAGAGCATGTCGGAAGGTGTATCCGCGGCTATCCGCGATGAGCAGGTTGGCTCGAATCGCTGGGCGCAGGGATTCTTCTAGCGCTATGTCGCTGGTCTCGGTGACCGCGCGCAGCAGCGGGTGACCCACTCGGATACCGCCGGCGGCGGCGACGCGCAGCATCTGTTGTGTGTCTTCACCAAGTTGTTCTACTCGCAGCGTGACATGGTCGGACAGTGAGCGGGGCAAGCAGTCTTCGCCGGCTTCGGCGAGCGCTTCAACGAAGAGTGGAATTCCTTCGCTGCGGGAAAACACCATGTCGAGCACGGTGAGGTCGGGAAATTGTCCGAGGATGCCTTGCAGTTGTTCCGCGACTTCGGCCCGGGCCAGCCGCGGCACGTTCACGCTGGTGACCTGGTCGAGGCGGGTAAGTTCGGCGAGCATGGCGCGGAGGGGATGAGTGCGGTGAAGTTCGTCGGATCGGTAGGAAATCACGATCAAGACGGGGGAGGTGCGCAGGCTTCGGATCAAAAATCCGAGGAGGTCTCGGCTGGACGCGTCGGCCCAATGGGCGTCTTCGCAGACCAACACCACGGGTTCTTGTTGCGCTAGCCGTTCGATGAGGGTCAACACGGTTTGAAAGAACCGGGCGTGGGCTGTTTCGCTGTTGCTGTTACGGGGCGATTCCCCAAGTTCGGGCAGGATGTGGGCGAGTTCGCTGACGGAGTTCTCTCCGAGCAATGTTGTCAGCTTGGGCACCCCTATGTCGGAGATGACTTGCCGGAGCATGGCCGTGATGGGTGCGTATGCCAAGCCTTGGCTGGATAGTTCTACGCAATGACCGAGGAGCACGCGATGTGGCTTAGGGAGCGTGTCGGTGAACGCGCTCAACAGGCGCGTCTTGCCGACTCCGGCTTCGCCCGCGAGCAGCACGGTGGAGCTTCCCGAACGGGTTGCTTCAGCCGCGCTGAGCAGCGCGGCTAGCTCCGCGTCGCGCCCGATAAGTTCGGGGCTAATGCCATGAGTCGCCATGCCCTCTAGCATGCCAGGCTCTTTTCGGGACCGACGGTGCCAAACGAGGTTTGGGACTGCTGGGACTCGGTGGATTTCCTGTTGGTGATGCGTTTGATGCTTCGACGCAAGATGGCCAAGCTCAGCCGTTCCCGCGCCGCCTTTTGCTGTAGTTCGGCGTTAGTGGCTTTGAAGAGTTCGTAGTGAAGTTCGATTCCGAGGTTCATGATCTTTTCCTTTCTGATTCGTGGCCCTTGCGGCTACAGATATAAGACTCGTTCTAAGGCCACCCTCGGCACATGGGGAAGATGCCTTATCTTCGACATGCCTCCGCCTTAGAGCGGGTATGGAAGGCTTAGGTTTTCCCTACATCGGCGCTTTGAGCGCTAAGGCAAACCCACATTTGCGCATGTGCGCGGTTCACCGGATTGGATACAGAGAAGATGGCCCCATCGCTCGATCGACGAGCTGCTTTCGGACTTGCTGGCGCCGCTGGCGCCATGGTTGCACTTGGAGCCGCGAGCCCGGCCCTTGCGAAAAAGACCGCTAATGATCCGGTGGCCTCGGATGCCAGCGGCGCGCGTAAACAGGTGGCAAAGGACTACAAGGAGCAAACGAAAAAAGCCAAGGGCACGTGGAATTCGTACATCACGATCGCTGACACCGATGGCACGTTGAAGGCGGCGGTTGATGACAAGTCGGATGTCGTGGTTGAGGCCTACAGCGTTAACAAAATCGCGGTTGCCGCCGCTGTGCTGGATAAAGTTGATCGTGGCCAGCTGGCCCTAGACACTCGAGTGGATGTCACCAAAGACATTGTCATTCCCGACGGGGATGGAATTTTCCGCCTGGATGGTGCCTACCCCAGCAGTGTCACACTGGGACACGTGTTGGCGAACCTGCTGACGGTTTCCGACGACACCGCCGTGCGGTTGTGCGGATCGGTGTGTCCGGCGAAAGAACTTAACGAGATCCTCAAAGGTAAAGGTTTCGTTCACACTCAGGTGGAGCCGGTAGCGAATCCGAACCGGTTCTTCCTGGGCAAGACCACTCCAAAGGAGACGCACGAAATGTTGCGTCAACTGGCCGCCGGAACTTTGTTGTCAGAGACCTCGTGTGCGGTGATCTTGAAATTGTTGCGTGCCCCGGTCGCTTTCACCGACGGCATTCGCCGGACGATGTCTTCTGACGAGCGGGCCCGAGTGGCCACGAAAGCCGGCTGGTTTGATGATGGCCGCAACGAGGCCGGCATCATGTTCGATAAGGATGGCAAGCCGGTGCTGACCTATTCCATCTTCGCTCACGGGCAGGAACACGCCGACGACTTCGGTTCCACCCACCCGGCGGTGGAGGCGCGCGCGGTGATCGGTCGAAAGGCTTTCACCGCTATTAGCAAGCTGGGCGCGCCAACGTTGCGGATGACCGCTCCGTTGAACACCTACCGCCCCTCCAACGGTGGTTAGGATCTGGCTGTTTTGCGCCATTTAAACAGCGAGTAGGTGTGCTGCGGGTCGATATAGGACACGGCCCGCTCACACTACGGTGTCGGCATGCTGGAGCTCGCTAACATTGAACGCTTACCGGGCTCCTCGACCTTGGATCGTGAATTTCATGACCGCATCAGATGTTTCGCCACCGCGTATTCAAGAGTTGCTCGCCCTGAGTGAGACTCTCATCAGGCAGACGGCTCTGCCGATTTTGAGTCGAGGCTATGCGGAGCTGGTCGCGTCGTTTCGCCAGAGCGCGCCGCTCGCCGACGTTGCCCGTCGAGATGGAATTGATGCGGTGTTGACCAGCGAAGATCCCATCATTGAAGTCCTTTACAAGAAGAATAAAGAACTAGCGACAGGTGCGGAGAAAGCGGCCGAAGCCGCTATTGGCACTGAGGTGTTGAAGGTTCCACAGTGCGCGATTTTGGGCGAAGAACTCGGTGAGCGGGTGCGGGAGGGCGCCGAGACCGAATCAACTATTTATTTCGTTCTTGATCCGGTGGATGGAACCACGTCGATGGCCCGTTGGGCTGTCGCTCAAGCGTTCGAGCTTTCCTTTCCCGATTCCGTGCCCGCTTTTGGCATCACCATCGGGCTACTAGACATCGCGCGAGGTGAAGCGGTGGGTGGTGTTGTGGCCCAACTCGAGCCTCACTCCGACGGAAACGGGCTCAGCGTTTCCCATGTGTGGACAGGTGGCGAAGGCATGCCAGCTATGCGCGACAATGAGATCGTGCTGGCCGCGGCGCCAGCTCAACTCTCCGGAGCCACCTTGAGCACCACTGTGCCTGAGGCGATGTTTCATGATGAAAAAGAATGGCGCGACTTTCAGGCGCTGCACGAGGCCACCCGCCGATTCGTGCCAGGCCAAAACTGCATTGGGTTTATGCACCTTTTGGAAGATCGCTCCGAGGCAACCGTCGTATTTGAACGCGACCTGCTCATTCCCGACACAGCCGCGTTGGCGCCAATTCTGGCCGCTGGCGGAGTTCGGGTGACTGATATCGCTGGCGAGCCATTGAAGTTTGGGCAAGAACAGGTTCGTTCATATGTGGGTTCTTCCCCGTATGAATATGTGGTCCTTGCCGCGCATCCGCTGCTGCACGACGCCGCTGTGCGGCGCATTCAAGCCGGCCCTACGTTGCCCTCTACCTTCGGGCAATGGCAGCAAGAAGCAACAGGAGTCGATGTCCGTAAAACGGTTCGCGGCTAGGCCCAGGAGGAAGCGCAGATGAATATTCACGACGCGATCACTAAGCTGGCTCGTTCGCACGTTTTGGCGATGACCCCATATAGTTCGGCCCGCACAGAAGGTGAGCAGGGCGAATCGTGGGCGCACCACGACGCCAACGAGATGCTTTCGCCGCCCTATCCGGGAACGGCCGAACAGGAAGGTTTTAACCGTTACCCTGATCCGCAACCGTCGCATTTGTTGGATGCTTTCGCCGACATATACAAGGTCGACCGATACCAACTGCTCTTGACTCGCGGCGCGGATGAAGCGATCGATCTGCTGATTCGCGTGTTCTGCCGCGAAAACGTCGATGGGATTTTGATTCATCCGCCGACATTTGTGATGTTCGAGCATGCCGCGCACATTCAAGGCGCCACCGTGTTCCGGGTTCCGCTGCGTGAAGACTTCCAACTAGACACCACCAGCATGCTGGCGACTTGTCGAGCTAACCCCAATATCAAGCTGGTTTTCGCATGTTCGCCAAACAATCCTACGAGCAATCTCATGCGGCGAGATGATGTTCTTGAACTGGCCCGCGAGTTGGCCGGGCAAGCGTTAGTGGTTGTTGACGAGGTGTATCTAGCTTATTCGGGGCAAGCCTCACTCAGCGCCAAGATCGCCGAACACCCCAACTTGGTGGTCATGCGCTCGTTGTCGAAAGATCACGCGTTGGCTGGTGAACGATGCGGCGTCCTTATCGCCCATCCAGAAGTGATCAGTCTCGCCGGTCGAATTTTGGCGCCCTATCCGTTGAGTGTTTCCGCGATTCGATCGGTCACAGCCGCCGTTTCCCCTGAAGGCATCGAATACGCGCGGAACCTGCGTGAACAGATTCTTGGCGAGCGCAAGAATATGGAGAAAGCGTTGCGCGCCTCACCCGCGGTGCAACACATTTATCCGAGCGACACGAATTTCCTGCTGGTGAGAACCACTGATCCCGCCTTGCTGGTGCGGATGATGGAAGAAAACCACATCAAAATTAGAGATCGCAGCAACGCCGTGCCGGGTTGCGTGCGAATCTCGATCGGCAATCCGCGGCAGAACGAGCGACTGTTGCAAGTGTTCGCCGAATATGCCGCGAAAGTCGTGCGGTAGAGCCAGCCGCACGGGTGAGGCTCAAAGAACGTTGCTCGTTCGATTTACTCTTTGAATTGTATGGTTTGGTCATTTTCGGGCATCACTACATGGGACGGTTGTGTATGAATCGAAAGCGAACAGTTGTCAGTGTTATCGTGGCGCTAGCCTTCTCCGCCGCCATCGCTCTATCCGGTTCCACGGCGGTCGGGGCCACTGATGTGGATTGGAAAAATGCCCGGGTGCCGGTGCCAGTGGGCACCCATTGCCCAGCAGGGGACGTGCAATTTAACGACGGCATGAGCGAACACAACGACTATCTCTATCGGATACTGCCCAACCCGAGCGTGCCGGTATATGGCGACGTAGATGGCAACGGCGATCGTGACGCATTGCTCCGCATGCAATGCGGGCCCAAGAACTCTGAATACAGCGAGGCGCTCATAGCGGTGAGCGCTAACGGTGACGCTCTGTACCCGCTGGCCACTGTGCTGCGCGCGGACGATTGGGGTCAGCAGTTCACTAATTACGCGGTCTTTGGCTCGGTGGTGCGCGTGACGGTGTCTGATGAACAACAAAGCTGGGTCCGTTGGTTTGAGTGGAACGCCAACACTGGCACTTTTGTAGAAATCACCCGATAAATTGCGGATTGGCGATCTTGTTGGTGGGGCTGGCCTTACCAACAAGATCCAAGCTTTCCCGGTCCTTTCCGAGCTAATCCGTCGAGCTTGAGCTAGGACAGCGACCACCCGAAAAGTGCCAGCGAAAAGTACTTTGTTGTCCGTAAATCTGACACCGTATTTGATGAGCTCTTTGCGGTAATACCTGTTCATGCTGCCCTTGAGCAGGGCTTTTGGCTTGTAGCGGCATAATCATTCAGGTGATGAGTCGATTGTTAGCTTTGCTGGGTGTCTTAGCCATGCTCGCCGCGTGTGGGTCTGAATCGGAGTCCGTATCCACGCCTTCGAAAAATTCGAAGCTCAAACCCACGTCGAGTTGTTCGGCTGGGCTGGAGTTGCGGGCCGGCTCGTCTGAGGCGGCCACAGGTGTGCGGGTGCAGAAAATCGAGCTGGTGAACTGTGGTGCGGAGCCCGTCGTGCTCGATGGCTATCCGCAAGTAAAGGTGCTCGATGAGTCGGGGCGCGCGGTGGATGTGGAAGTGGGTAACGGCTCGTCCGGCATTGCCACCGTTGAGTCATTTGACGCGCAACCTCAACAGTTAACGCTCACAACTGAGGGCTCGGCAGTTTTCAGTATTCTGTGGCGCAACACTTATGACGATGTCAGTGCCCCACCGGTGGTAGGTGCTGGCTTGGAAGTTGTCCTGGCGCCTGGTGGCGCGCCCTTGCGTATTTCGGGTCTAAGCATCGACCTTGGCTCGACCGGCAAGCTGGGGCTCAGCCCGTGGGGTTCAAGCTAGCGCACGTTTTGGTTGACTGGCACAGATTAAGAATCTGGTCATATCCGGATAAAATGGGCGGAGTTCAGAGCTTTTCATGTGCGAGATAGGGAGTCCCTATGAAGCACTTTGACCGAAAAATGTGGGCAATAGCTTCGGTGCTGGTCGGGCTCATGCTGCTCGTCGTGAGTTGCGGCGGCGATGGCGACGATGGCGGCTACAGTGATTCGGGCTCGGACAAATCAACAGAGAGTCCAACCCCAACGCCCTCGCCAAGCGATGAAGCAACACCAGCAACCGAGGTCACGGTGGTGGAAGAGAACTACACCATCACGCTTTCTCAGGACACTTTCAGCCCCGGTGATTACACCTTCAAGGTGGCGAACCAAGGTGATAGTCCCCATAACTTGATCATCGACGGTCCTGGTGTGGACGCTGCTTCTTCACCCACCCTGCAGCCCGGTGAGTCAGGAGAGGTATCCGCCACCTTGCAAACCGGCTCCTACGAATTGATTTGCGGCATCGGCAACCACGAAGAGATGGGCATGGCGCTCACTATTCAGGTCGCGTGACCAGGGTCTCTCTAGCCCAGTGAGTGCGGTGCTTGAGCCGTCAACGCTACAACTCGCGAAAGGCAGTGCGAGTTGTAGCGTTTTGGGGCTTTGTGTTTCCCGCCTGAGTTGACGGCTAATTCTTAGGCTATGTGGAATTGCTGATTCACGCCCGGAATGTGAAAGGGTCTTGCCCCCTTGATCCCCGCTCAGCATTTCCACCAAGGACAGTGCAGATTGCTGCCGGATTGATGCTTGTTTAGACCTATTAGCCCGTCCAGGTTGATAAACGCTGTTAGATTTTTTTTCAAAATTCGCTCCGCATACAGCCCGTGTTCGGTTAGGTTTGCTGAGCCATTAAGTCGGCTGGATTTTTATGCCGGGTTAACGCTCTCAAAGTATTCCCCAACGTTTGTGTCGTAAGTGGAGTGTGTGTCGCCCGTGCGCTGGTTATGTATCACCCTGACGCTGTGTGCGTCGCTATTAGCAACAGGACTTCCAGCCGGGGCCGCTCCACCCACCGGGCCGAACACTGAGCTAACACCACTGACTCAAGAGGAACGCGCCCTCACCGCCGCGCAAACCACCGGCGAACCCGTAGAAATTGTCGAACAGCGCACTGAATTCACCACCGTCAGAGCCCAACCCGACGGGCGCATCACCGCACAAATCAGCGCTCAACCCGTCCGGGTCAAACAAGACGGACAATGGCAGGGGCTTGACGCCAACCTTCACTTTTCCGAAGACGGCCGGGTACGCCCCGGCCCCACCTCAGTCAACATGAACTTCTCCGGTGGCGGCGATGGCCCCATGGCCGTCATCCACGAAGACGGCAAAAAAGTGGAATTCACTTTCCCCGAAACCTTGCCCCGGCCCGTGCTATCTGGCAACACAGCCACATATCCGCTGTTCACCGACGTGGATCTACGCATCGCCGTCGAGCCCACCGGCTACACCCAAACGCTCATCGTGGCTACCCCAGAAGCCGCGCAAAACCCGAAACTCGCACAAATTGTCTACGGGCTCAACACCGAAAACCTCACGGTCAAGACCGATGCCCACGACAACCTAACGGCTGTAGACGCCAATAACGTCACGGTATTCGCGGGCTCGGCGCCGCGCATGTGGGACAGCGGCAGCGCCGCAGCGCAGAAGAGCGCATCCGAGGGCGCGTCGGCGCCGCCATCTGACCCGGTGGTGACACCACCACCCGGTGCGCAGGTCGCCGTGATGGACACCGCCGTGTCGAGCGGGAAACTCACTGTCGTGCCTGATCAGGCGCTGATCGAATCCGCGACGTATCCGCTCTATCTCGACCCGGGGCTGACGGCGGGCAAAATTGGCTGGACCTACATCGACAGCAAATTCCCCAATCAGTCCTATTGGAACGCGGCCATCGCGGATACCGGCGTGGGCTATGAAGCCCAAGAAGGCACACTGAAGCGCTCATTCTTCCGCTTCGACACCAGCCCGATCTTGGGCAAACAGATCATGCGCGCGACATTCACCGCGCGGGAAACCTGGGCGTGGTCGTGCGAACAACGCCCCGTGCAGCTGTGGCGCTCCGCTGGGATCGACGAGAACACCACCTGGAACAACGACCCCGACTCGCTGGATCACCTCGACACTGTGTGGGCCGCTAAGGGCTATCCGGGCTGCGACGCTGGAGAGATCTCCTTCAACGCCACCCGGGCGGTACAAGACGCATCAGCCAGCAACTGGAACTGGTCCACCTTCGCGCTCACCGCAGAAAACGAATCAGACACCAAAGCGTGGAAGCGGTTCGAGAAAACACCCAACCTGTGGATCGAATATAACGTGGCGCCCAGCAAGCCCACCAACGTGGGCACGGTGGAGAACACCACATGCGTGTCGAGCGAAACCCCACCGGTGCTGTACACAGCTACTCCAACGCTCAAAGCGACCATCACCGATATTGACGCCAACAACGGCGGCGACGATCGACCTCGAGCCCGCTTCGAATGGTTCAAGAATCACGCCTGGCCCGAAATCGGCACGCACACCACTGACTGGGCCGACTCCGGAGCTACTCATCAAATAACCATCCCGGCTGGGCAGTTCGCCAACGGCGACGTCCTCACCATGCGCGTGGTCGGTGACGACATGCGAGCGCTCGGGGAGTACTCCGACTGGTGTGACTACCGCATCGACACGAGCCCACCCAACGCACCACAGGTGACCTCGACGGATTGGCCGGAGAATGTGGACGGCAAATTTGTGGGTGAAACTGGCGCTGTTACTTTTGCGGCCAATGGCTCGACCGATGTGGTGGCATATCGGTGGAGCCTGAACGTCACTCCGCCAACAACGCAAGTAAGCACAGGAACCCCAGGTGGTTCCGCGACGGTTAACGTGACACCGCGGCGTGATGGCTTGAATATGCTTTACGTGCAGGCGGTGGATCCGGGCGGAAATCTCAGCACGATTACCGAATACGCGTTCCGCGCCAAACCACCTGAGCACCCGAACTCGCAATGGCGATTCGATGAAGGTGAAGGCACGACCGTTGCCGATACCCAAAATGTTGATCCGTTGACCGTCGGTGGGAATGCGTATTGGGATTTCGGGCAGGCGGAGAACGCGTTGGTTTTTCCGGCTGGCCAAGGTTGGGCGCGTAGCGCCGATCGGGTCCTTAACGGAAATGACATGACGGTCGCGGTGTGGGTCCGACCTGATGCCGCGAACACCGGCACTACACAAACGGTGTGGGCTCAGATGAGCGACTACGCCGCTGGCAGCGCGAGAGGTGATCGTTTCGCGGTGCGGATCACCCCAACGGGCACATTCGCTTTCTCGGTGGGCGCGGACAACAACAGTGATGTGACCATCACTGGTTCAACATCGGCGCCAGTGGGGGAGTGGACGCACGTTGCGGTGACTTACTCCGGAGACACAGGCCGGATGAATCTATACATCAATGGACAGCTTGCGAGCTCTGGAACTGCGGCGGGCGCGGCAGTTCCCGTTGCGGCTGAGCTTCAGTTCTGCGTGGGTCAAACGTTTGTGATCACCAGTGGCGTTGGCACATGGGGCGAGCGCCTCATCGGTGGAGTGGACGAAATGCAAATGTTCACCTACGAAGCCTCTCCCACCTATGTGCAAACGCTGTATCAGCAGCAAGCGATGGGTATGCGAGCAACCGCTTCGCCGCCCACCGGTCCCGTCACTGGCGAGGACACGAGTGCCCTCGTGAAGCCAGAACTGCGTTGAAATCACTAAGAACTTCTATGTCCAGCGACGATGTAAAGAGGTTTGGCATGTCTGCTTCTGGCAATACGGACCGTCCCGACGTTCAAGATGGGGCAGCCCTGAAACTGGATGCAAAGACGTCCAAGGAGTTGAAGGCCCCGGTAGCGAGGCATGGTCGGCGCGTGCCGTGGGTCGTACTGCGCGCGATAGCGCGGATGCGTCGCCGTGCTCGTAGGGCATTGCGTTGGGCGAACACGCATCGCCCGATCGCGGTCGGGCTGGTGGTGGCTTTGGTGGCTTCGCTGTTGACGGGCGTGGTGTTTTGGCCCGATGAGGACAAAGGCCTTGGGCTCACGCCTTTGCAGAAGGATAAGTCGATCGCGGCCAAGCGCGTTGAGGCTAAGAAGTCGGCCCCTGACACGGACGATAAAGCGAACATCGACAGTGTTGATGCGCCGGTGTGGCCGCAGCGGGCGAAGGCTCGGGTGGAGTTGCCCGGCAAAGACGGCAAGCCGGTGAAGGCTGGGCTCTTGCCCATTGATGTCAAACCCGTCAAGGCCAAAGGTGAAGGCGGGGGCGGCGAGGCTGGCCCTTCAAAAGTCGAAATCGAAACCGTAGATCCGGGTGAGGTCGACGGCGTTGTCGTTCGAGTGTCGCGCGCTGATGGCGGTGACAAGGCGGGCAAGGTCGAGTTAGGCATCGATTATTCGAAGTTCGCGAATGCCTTCGGTGGCGATTGGGCGAGCCGCCTGCACTTAGTGACTTTGCCCGAATGTGCACGGAGCGTGAAGAAGAGCAAGAAGCCGTGCGCGGCGGGTAAGCCTGTCGTCTCTGACAACGACGTTGAACAACAGCGCATCACCGCGACAGTGAATGCCGCCCCTGACGGTGAATACACGCAGTATGCGCTGATGGCCGATAACTCTGGCAACTCGGGTGACTTCAAGGCGACCGCGCTCACCCCATCGGCGACCTGGTCGGCCGGTGGCTCATCCGGTGAGTTTTCCTGGGATTACGGCATGGGTGTTCCGCCCGCAGCGGGCCAGTTAACACCAGAATTGGGCCTGGAATATTCCTCATCCAGTGTGGATGGTCGTGTTGCCTCAACAAATAACCAGGCTTCATGGGTTGGCGAGGGGTTCGACCTGGGGCTGGGCTATATCGAACGTAGCTACACCTCCTGTTCCGACAACACCGACGGTGCTGGCAACCCCGCTACAGGCGATCTGTGTTGGAAATCTGACAACGCGACCATGGTCTTCGGCTCAGCTGGTGGCGAGCTGGTGCCCGCCGGAGGCAACCTGTGGCGGCCAAAGCATGACGATGGATCGCGAATCGAAAAGGTCACTGGCGCCAACAACGGCGACAATGATGGCGAATATTGGAAGGTCACCTCAACTGATGGCACCCAATATTTCTTTGGCTTGAACCGTCTGCCTGGCTATGTCGATGGCAAAAACACGACGAATAGTGCCTGGACTGCGCCGGTGTATGGGAACCACACCAACGAGCCGTGCAAACAATCCAATTTCAGCGACTCCTGGTGCATGCAGGCCTGGCGCTGGAATTTGGACTATGTCGTGGACGTGCACGGCAACGCCTATTCGGTGTACTACAAAACTGAGGGCAACAAATATGGCCGCAATATGGATGCCAATGCTGTCACCGATTACACGCGCGGCGGCACGATGGACCGCATCGAATATGGCTTGCGCGATGGCAACGCTTACACGACTCCGCTAGCTCAGGTTCGGTTCGAAACAGCCGATCGCTGCATTGGCTCGTGTAACCGCAGCAGCACACAAGACTGGCCCGATGTGCCATTCGACCAAGAGTGCACGTCTGGGCCTTGTACCAGCAAGCATTCGCCAACTTTCTGGTCAACGCAGCGACTTAACAAGGTCGTCACCGAAACATGGAACACCGGTGCGAGCAAATTTGACCCGGTTGATTCGTGGACATTCCGATTCTCATTCCCAGACCCGGGTGATGGAACAACTCCAGCACTGTGGTTGGAAGGCATCAAACGCACTGGACATGTCGGGACGGCAATAGAGCTGCCCGAAGTCACGTTCGGTGGCGCGCAAATGGATAACCGCGTTGAACAATATGACGGCCCACCTCCGTTGAAGAAGCGTCGCGTTTCCTCGATTAAAACCGAAACTGGTTCATCTATCGGCGTCGGATATTCGAGCAAGGAATGCACGCGAGATGCGTTGCCGTCGATAGAGGGAAATAACAAGCGGTGTTTCCCCGCCTATTGGACACCGTGGGGTGCATCGGCGCCGAAACTCGACTGGTTCCACAAATATGTGGTGACGAACGTAGAGGAAATTGACCTCACTGGTGGTGCGCCAATTGAGGACACCTATTACGACTACGAAAGCAACCAGCCAGCTTGGGTGAAAGACCAGTCGGAAATCACTCTCGACAAATACCGCACCCACGGCCAATGGCGCGGCTATGCCCAGGTGAAAGTCACCACCGGTGAAGCATCACCTGGCGCCCAGCAATCCCAGGTGGAAGAGCGCTATTTCCGGGGCCTTGGCGGCACTGTCACAGATTCCGATGGCGCCCAACTCAACGACCACGACGCATTCGCGGGTCAGCAATATGAAAGCGTCACGCTGAATGGCCCTGGCGGAGCCGCCGTCAGCGGTGAAACCACATTGCCTTACATTCGCGGCCCATTGGCAACGCGAAGTCACTCGGGCGGAACAGTCGAGTCTTACCAGGTAGAAGTGGCCGAATCCAGATCTCGAGTCGCACTTTCGGGCGGTGGCTATCAGCGCACCACCGAGCAATACGGCTATGACTCCGAGGGTCGAATCACCTCGACGAGCAGCTTGGGTGACGCCAGCCAAAGCGGTGACGAGCAATGCACCCGCACGTGGTACGCACCCAAGAATGACTCCGACTGGCTGCAAGCGGTGCCCAACCGCACCCAAACCACGGCCTCTGCATGCTCCGAATCAGGCGGTGAGATCCTCGCCGAATCGAAGGCATACTTCGATGGTTCGGACGTTTTCGGAAGCACCCCAACGCGAGCATTGGTCACCAAAACTGAAGAGCTCGCATCGCCTGGAAGTTTCGTAGTCGCTGGCCGAGCCGAATATGACATTCACGGCCGCACCACGAAAACAACAGACGTGCTCGGCAATTCGACAACCACCGAGTTCACACCGGCGACCGGTGGCCCGATCACCGAAATCAAAACCACGAACGCCGCTAATCACGTCACAAGGTCCAAACTCGAACCCGCTCGCGGGCTGGTCACCGAAGACATTGACGCGAACAACAAAACGATGTCGATGGAATACGACGCATTGGGCCGACTCACTAAGGGTTGGGACACTATCCGCCCCAAAGCCTCGAACCCAATTCCGACAATGGAATTCGCCTATTTGATTCGCACCGATGGTGCCGTGGCTATTACGTCAAAGCGATTGAATTCCACCGGCGCGCAGATTTCCTCATACCAATTGATGGATGGCCGTTTGCGTCCACGTCAGACGCAAACCCCGGCCCCTGATGGCGGCCGAATTATCACCGACACGTATTACGACCGTCGCGGTTTGGCTTGGAAAACAAACGACGCTTGGTACAACGATCAAAACCCCGGCGTGGATCTAGTGGCGGCCGCTGACAATCAGGTGCCCACCCAAACCGTCACGGAGTTCGACGGTGCGGAACGGCCAACAGCGCAAATCTTCCGCAGCAACCTCGTCGAAAAATGGCGCACAACCACCACTTATGGCGGCAACTGGGTTTCGGTCGATCCACCTGAGGGTGAGACTGCCACAACAACATATTCAGATGCTCTTGGTCGGGTTACCGAGAAGCGCCAGTACCACGGTGGCGCGCCAAGCGGTGATTACGATGCGACGACCTACGGTTATGACCGAGCCGATCGGCTCGACACCATTACTGATGCCGCCGGGAACCAGTGGAGCTTCGACTACGACCTACGTGGGCGGCGTATCAGTAGTTCCGACCCCGATAAAGGCGTCACCACCAGCACTTATGACGATGCCGGTCAGCTTCTCACCACCACGGACGCGCGAGGTATCACTCTCGGATACACCTACGATGCCCTCGGGCGGAGCACCTCTGTCCGCGACGGCGCCGTCGATGGGCCTAAACGTGCCGAGTGGATTTATGACACGGTAATGAAGGGCCACCCCACGTCGGCGACTCGTTTCGATGGCGCGAATGCCTACACCTCGGCCATTACCGGCTACGACGATGGCTATAACGTCACGGCCTCCAAGGTGACGATTCCGAGTGCCGAAGGCCAATTGGCGGGTGACTACACGGCCACCAACACGTATTACCAAGATGGCTCGCTATGGGATACAAAATATCCCACCATGGCCGATCTGACCACCGAGACTATTCGAAACGAATACACGCCCTTGGGTTTGCAGTCGAAACTGTTCTCCGGGTTGGACCGTTACGCCTCCGAGATCGTGTACTCCAAATACGGGGAGGTAAACCGCGTCACCATCGGCAAGGTTTACAACCGTGTGTGGCGTAGCTGGTACCGCGAGGAAGGCACCCACCGACTCCAGCGAGTCATGTCTGATAAGGAGCTCAACGGGAGCACGGAGAACCTCGCCGACGTCCGCTACACCTATGACGACGCCGGCAACGTTCAATCGATCATTGACAGCCCGCTCAATGGCACTGTTGATGCACAATGTTTCGACTACGACTACCTACGACGGCTCAACCAGGCGTGGACAGCGAGTTCTGGTTCATGTGCTGATGCGCCCACAGCCCAGAACGTAGGTGGGCCGGAAGCGTATTGGCAGTCCTGGACATTTGACGTCACTGGCAACAGGCTCAGCGAAACCCAACACGGGTTTGGCGCTACCGCCGGTCAAGACGTTGAAGCCCGCTACAGTTATCCCGCGCCAGGCTCTGCCCGACCTCACGCGGTAAGCACGGTGGAGCGCACCGGCGCTGGCCTGACCTCACAGGCAGTTGCACCGCAAGATGAGCCGGAAACTCCAGAGGCCACCCCAACACCTTCTGCTAGCCCGTCCCCATCAGCGACACCAAGGGCAACGCCGTCCCCGACAAAGACTCCATCGGCGAGTTCGTCGCCTAGCGCGTCAGCAAGCCCGACCACCACTCCGAATGCCCAAGGCGAACTCGCGGAGGCAGATGAGGCGGCAGGAGGTGCGGGGGAAGACCCAAGCCCATCAGGCACTCCGTCCGCGACGCCGAAGCCATCACCTACAAAGTCGCCGAATGGCGAGGATGCAACGGCTGATGCGCCATCAGGTGAGCAAGCCGCACCTAGTGCCGAAGCCACAACAGTTCCGATAGACGAGTTTTCATATGACGACGCGGGAAACACCACTCGTCGTGTAGTCGGCGGGGTAACCCAAGATTTGACGTGGGATAGCGAAGGGCATCTCGCATCGGCAACATCGAACGGCAATACCACTTCATTTATCTACGATGCTTCTGGCCAGCGTCTGATCAAGAAGGATCCGACGGGGACGACCCTCTACCTCGGCAACACGGAGCTGCGCCTAGACACCGCTACTAGCACGGTGAAGGGCACGCGCTTCTACACCTTCAACGGTGATCAAGTGAGTGTCCGTCAAGGGAGCACAGTCACCCGCACATTGAATGATCACCACGGAACAGGCGGGATCGCCGTCAACGTGGCCGATATGAGCGTTAAGACACGCAAGATGCTGCCCTACGGTTCACCTCGTTCGGGTTCAACAAATGTGGCTTGGGCGGGTAATAAGGGTTTTGTTGGTGGAACCGTAGATCCCGAGCTTGGGCTCACGCATTTGAATGCCCGCGAATATGACCCGGTGCTCGGCAAATTCATATCGGTAGACCCGATCATGAGCGCCGGAATGCCGCAGCAGTTCAACGGCTATTCGTATGCGCTCAACAACCCCACATCGTTCAACGACTCCTCGGGTTTGTTCCCGATGAGCTCCATTCGCAACGGTGTGAAAGCGGCAGGCCGCGCGGCATCGAAATCAGGCACCTACGCTCGTGCGCGTGCTTCTCGAAGTACCGCCAGTGCCCGGCGGGTGAATGTCGGTGCAGGGGGTGGCGGTGGCGCGCGCTCTCGCCTCATTCCGTGCATGCCCGTGGCTTTCACTTGTCATGAAAGCGTTTCGCAGAAGGTGACCGGCCGGGCTAAGGAGGAGCTGCAAGGTATCGGCAGTGATCTGAAGGACCTGGCTTTATCCACTGGCGATTTGCTTACTCCGGACGAGTTCATGCATTGCATGTTCGTCAATTTGTCTTGCCCACAAGAAGATCAAACAGGTGCTGGAATCCTCAATAAGAAGGTAGGGCCATTCACTTTATGGGAAATTGCCCTAGCCGCTATCCCTGGTGGTGCAGAAATATCAGCTGGCTCCAAGGCTTTGCGGATCCTTGCTAAAGCGAAGTCAAGGATCAAGGTAAAGCTGCCCGCGAGCAAACCCCGAGTTAATATTTCAAGCCCCAAAACGAGCACCGCCCGTTCAAGTGGCAATGCTGCTGACGGGCCGCGGTTGCAGGCTCAGCTAGCCTCTGAGGAAATTGCGGGTGGGCATGCCTTCGTGAAGCATGTCGTTGCGCAGGGCGAGTTTCCCGGAATTCGCACCCGCCCGGAGTACGCCACGATGATTGAGGGCGTGATTCTTCATGGGGAGCGACGTGCCGCAGCAGGTGGTCGAACTGCATATTGGCGCAATGGTGTCATCGTGATTAGGGATCCCTCGAGTTGGGATGGAGGTACGGCATTTGTGCCCGATAAGGGGTATAGGTACTTCAGAAGGAATTTTCCAAGAGTTAAGTAGTAGGAGGTTGACCTGATGCGTGTAGAGGATTTTGACTCAGAAGTCGTCGTGACCATGACTCGAGGGGAGTTTTTTTTGATGCGATCGTTGATGATGGAAGCGGTTGAGCTTGGCGATGACTGGGATTTCCGAATTCGTGTGGGCGCTACGAAAGACGAGGTTCTAAGTATTTTGGACGGCCTGCCAGATCTGCCCTTGGGCGATGCTTAGAAACAGGGATATGATGGTGGCCAGTCATGTTCGGGATTTGATGGATAGCGCGCTATTTCCTCTGCGAGGACGGAGGAATGGCGGTGATTTCGCCAAGCCTCCCAATTCCCAATGACGATCAGGCGGCGCCGTGCGCGACTGACAGCGACGTTTAACAGATTTGGCGTCTTAGTGGCCCAGCTGGCTGCCTGAAGCGTCTGGATGAGTGCCCAGAATCATGATGACGACATCGGATTCTTTGCCTTGAGTGGTGTGCACCGTGCCCACTCGGTCGGCGGGTATTTGAGTTTTGAGAATTTTGCGTGCCTCATTAGCTACCTGCCGAAAAGGACTGACTACGAATATTTCTTCGGCGGCCAACCCCCGGTCAAGAAGCATTGTCACCGTATTTTGCAGACTTGTGCCTTCAGCAGGTACCCACTTTCCGTCGGTGTGGCCGGAGCGAATATCTAGCCACACGCTGCGGCGTGCGTGCGTGAATTCTGATCTGGGTGGGGTGCCGAACACCATGAGCCCGTCGTAGGCGACGGCATTGCTGATGGAGAACATCGGTTCATCACAGCGGCGATGTGCACGCAATGGTGCACCCACCCATACTGTGTCTTGGC
>JABFVL010000078.1 GCA_013362805.1 Mycobacteriales bacterium
CAACGTATTTGTAGGTCCAAACGGTCACGGCAAAACGAATCTCGTAGAAGCGGTCGGCTACGTAGCTACTTTGGGAAGTCATCGAGTCGCGACCGATGCCCCCCTGGTGCGGTCAGGCGCTGATAGGGCGGTAGTACGCGTTGTCATTGTTCGTGATGAACGAGAGCTGTCCGTAGACCTAGAGATCACTCCGGGAAAAACAAATCGAGCTCGGCTAAATCGCTCTCTTGTCGCACGGCCCCGCGACGTGTTGGGCGCCTTGCGAACGGTGCTTTTCGCACCTGAAGATCTAGCTCTAGTGCGTGGCGATCCGACAGTGCGTCGGCATTTTTTGGATGAGTTGCTCATTGCCCGATCTCCGCGGTTCGCGGCAATTCGCGCCGACTATGAGCGAGTGCTGAAACAGCGCAATGCTTTGCTGAAAACGGTAGGAATGGCTCGGCGTGCTGGCTCATCAGGTGATTTGCGCACCTTGGATGTCTGGGATGGACACTTGGCGAGCCATGGAGCGCAACTTTTGCGTGGCCGGCTCGAACTAGTAACCGCACTAGCGCCGTACGTTTCTAAGGCGTACGAGGCGGTTAGTGACGGTAAAGGCGCCGCGCAGATCACCTACCGATCCTCACTAAGCGAGGACGGTAACGCGCCCGAAGCTGATCTTGCTGTGTTGGAAGCACAGCTGTTGAATGCGCTCGCCCAGGTGCGCGCGGCGGAAGTCGATCGGGGCGTCACATTGGTGGGGCCGCATCGGGACGAACTGGTGCTGCAACTGGGGGATCTGGCGGCAAAAGGATATGCCAGTCACGGGGAGTCATGGTCGTACGCTCTGGCTTTGCGTTTGGCGAGTTATGACCTACTGCGCGGCGACGGTGCCGAGCCGGTGTTGATTCTTGACGATGTTTTCGCTGAGCTCGACACGGGGCGTCGAGAGCGGCTGGCCGCCCTTGTTTCTGGCGCTGATCAGTTGTTGATCACCGCGGCTGTCGCCGAGGATTTGCCGGTGGCTCTTGATGGCACGCGCTTTGATGTCGCGGCGGGGCAGGTGCGCCGTGTCTGTTGAGAAGTCTGATCCACAGCCATCAGGGCCAGCCTTGGTGCGGGCGGTATTGGATGCGGCCCGAAGTAATCCGAAGCAGCGCGTCGCCACGCAGAAGGTGCGGCGCCGTCGGGGTGGGTATTCCGGACCCGGTGCCGATGCCCGCGATCCGCAAGCTTTCGGCACCATGATCGCTCGACTTGTTGATGAGCGAGGTTGGCAAAAACCCGCGGCAGAGGGCACTTTGTTTGGTGCGTGGGCTCGCATTGTTGGCCCAGATATCGCGGCGAAGTGTCGGCCGGTGGTGTTGCGTGACGGGGAGCTTACGGTGGAGGCGGTCTCCACTGCGTGGGCTACACAACTTCGTCTTTTCACGAAAATGTTGCTCGCGAAAATTGCCCGTGAGCTGGGCGATCAAGTTGTAACGCGCATTCGTGTGCATGGGCCGGCCGCACCGAGCTGGCGAAAAGGCCGGCTGGTTGTGCAGGGGCGGGGTCCCCGCGACACCTATGGTTAATTCGCCGTTTCACATGAAACTATGCGATTTGCGCGCGGTTAATTTCGGCGAGCAGTGTCGCGGTTTCGGGTAGACGCCATCCCACTTTGCTGGGGTTGCGCAGCCAGCTGGCCTGGGAGTCCGGGGTAAGTGCTGGCGGAATCGGCACCCAGGAACCAGCTTTGTGAATGACAAAACGGGAATGGGCGAGGTCGGGAACTGTTTCGAGTTGGCGGCTCGGTGCCGCGAATAGATACACACTGTCGTCGAATACGGCTGTGGGGGCACCACATCGATCTACGTGGGTGTCGGCGAGCGTCGTGTGGATGTATTCCCGGGGGAGCTCAACGACATCACAACCGATGCCGGTCGGAATAAGGATTGTGTAGGCGCGGCGGCGCCAGGTGTCAATGACACCGCGACGGGTGGTGAGCGCATATTTTCCAAGGTTGGTGGGGTGGGAGGTACGGGGTACTTCAGCGGCCGCGGGATGAAGTCCCGCGGTGAGACAACCGGGAATGTCGCAGATGTAGCGCTGATGTTCGGCCGACCACCAGGCGCCAGGCAAAACTGGCCACCCGTGGGCGACACAGCGTAGGGCCGCTATGGCCAATGATCGTCGACGTTGTCGCATGTCGAACCGCTTGGCCAGTGGGTTTGGCAGCAGCGAAGCGGTGGTTTTTGTGAACCAGGATTCCAGGCTAGGCATTGCGCCCTCCCTTGGTCCGATGCTGCGGAAGTTGATGGTTTGCCGCCGCAGTGTTGCGAGTCACGATATGCCTATTTGGGGGTTGCTCGATGTTCATTACGGGTGTGCTGCCTACTGAATCGATCCAGAAGATGCAAGCTCTTGCTGGCGGGGTGGGGGAAATTTACTGTTTGGTGTCCACCGTGAATTTTTGTATGTACCCGGGGGAAACGATGTCCGGAATGACCACCGTCAAGGTCACGAAAGAGTTACGTGATCGGCTTGCCGCGCTTGCTCGTGCGGAGGGGCGCACAATGGTTGCGGAACTTCGCGCTCTTTTACTGCGGCGAGAGTATGAGTTGGGGCGCTCGAAAACCTCAGAGGCTAACCGCCAATGACGTAGGTCCCCACGCGCGCGGCTGGTGAACCGCTCAGATTTTGCCACAGCGGGGTCAATGCGTGGCCGGTTGCACGCAAGCAAGTAGGATGAAGATATCTCACCCGCGCGTGGTGCCCTCATGGCAAACCTGAGGTCTTGCGAACATCATGAACGCAAGGAATCGCCCCGCAACAACCCCGTCAAGCTTGACGGAGAGAGTGGCTGACCAGGTGGCAGAACCAAAAAGCAAAAAGGCCAACTACAGCGCCAGCTCGATTACTGTTCTGGAGGGCCTGGAAGCGGTCCGTAAGCGCCCCGGCATGTACATCGGCTCCACCGGCGAGCGTGGTCTACATCACATGGTCTGGGAAGTCGTCGATAACGCGGTAGATGAAGCGCTTGCCGGTTACTGCGACACCGTTCACGTCACTTTGTTGAAAGACGGCGGTGTTCGAGTTCAAGACAATGGTCGGGGCATCCCCATCGGAATGCACCCGGTCGAGAAGCGGCCCGCCGTGGAAGTGGTTTTGACTACCCTGCATGCCGGTGGAAAGTTCGACAGCCAGGCTTATGCCGTTTCCGGTGGGCTGCATGGTGTGGGTGTGTCGGTGGTGAACGCATTGTCCAGCCGCCTCGAAGTTGAGATTCGCACAGACGGTCACATTTGGTACCAGCCGTACAAGGACACGAAGCCGGCCGCCAAGCTCGCTAAAAAGGGAACGACCTCTGAGCAGGGCACCACTGTCACGTTCTGGGCGGACCCGACCATCTTTGAAACCACCACGTATAACTTCGAGACGATCACCCGTCGCTTGCAAGAGATGGCCTTTTTGAACCGGGGCCTGACCATCGTTGTGCGTGATGAGCGAAACGACGAGCCCGTCGAGGTTGTGTACCAATACAAAGATGGCATCGCCGATTTTGTGCGGCACTTGAACGCGAAAAAGACTGCGATTCACAAATCTGTGATCGAATTCCAAGGTGAGGGCGATGGTATCGCTGTTGAAGTAGCGATGCAGTGGAATGAATCGTATTCAGATTCCATTTACTCGTTCGCGAACACCATTAACACCCACGAGGGTGGTACTCATGATGAAGGTTTCCGTACCTCTTTGACCTCCATTGTCAACCGGTACGCGAAAGAGAAGAAGCTTCTTAAAGAAAAAGACGACAACCTCACTGGTGACGATATTCGCGAGGGCCTGGCCGGCATTATTTCGGTGAAGTTGGCCAATCCCCAGTTCGAGGGGCAAACCAAGACCAAACTCGGCAACACAGAAGCGAAGTCGTTCGTGCAGAAGATCTGCAACGACTGGCTCTCCGACTGGTTCGAGCGCAACCCCGCCGAAGCCAAGATCATCATCGTCAAAGCCACCGCATCAGCCCGGGCCCGGATCGCGGCGCAGCAGGCACGCAAGTTGGCGCGCCGTAAGAACGCGCTGGACTCTAACTCAATGCCAGGTAAGTTGGCTGACTGCCAGTCCACTGACCCACGCGAGTGCGAGGTCTACATCGTGGAGGGTGACTCGGCCGGTGGTTCGGCTAAGCAAGGGCGTGACCCGCGCACCCAGGCAATTCTGCCGATTCGAGGCAAAATTCTGAATGTTGAAAAAGCACGCATTGACCGCGTGCTCAAAAACAACGAAGTCCAAGCGCTTATTACCGCACTTGGGACTGGCATTCATGATGAATTTGATATCGAGAAATTGCGTTATCACAAGATCATTTTGATGGCAGACGCCGATATTGATGGACAACATATTCGTACTTTGCTCTTGACGCTGTTGTTCCGGTTTATGCGGCCTCTTGTTGAGATGGGTCATGTTTATTTGGCGCAGCCGCCTTTGTACAAGATCAAATGGAATAAAAAAGGCGATGACGCCGAGTACGCGTACAGCGATCGGGAGCGAGACGGTCTGATTCAGCTGCGCCAGGAAAAGAACCCGAAGGCTAAGCCTGACGACATTCAGCGCTTCAAGGGTCTGGGCGAAATGAACTACACCGAGCTGTGGGATACGACGATGAACCCCGCAACGCGCAGTTTGCTTCAAGTCACCCTTGATGACGCGGCTACGGCGGATGAGTTGTTTTCCGTGTTGATGGGTGAGGATGTGGAAGCTCGCCGGTCATTCATTCAGAGAAATGCGAAAGATGTCCGTTTCCTTGATATTTAACTGCAATATTTATCCACACTATCCACAGACTTATCCCCATCAGCGAGTAGCAAGTAACTCTCCGTATTGGAAGGCAAGCAGTTGACCGAGACGAGTATCGAGTCGCCCCAGGGCGAAAATATCGAGCCGATCGGCATCGAAGTCGAGATGCAACGTAGTTACCTCGACTACGCCATGAGCGTCATCGTGGGCCGGGCGCTGCCCGACGTGCGAGATGGGCTCAAGCCCGTTCACCGCAAAATTCTGTACGGAATGTACGACGGTGGCTACCGCCCCGACCGCGGATACGTAAAGTGCTCCCGGGTCGTCGGTGACGTCATGGGCCAGTACCACCCACACGGCGACTCGGCGATCTACGACACCCTGGTCCGCATGGCGCAGCCCTGGTCGCTGCGCCATCCACTCATTGACGGCAACGGCAACTTCGGTTCGCCAGGCAACGACCCCGCCGCCGCGATGCGTTACACCGAATGTCGGCTTGACCCGCTCGCCATGGAGATGCTGCGGGACATCGATGAAGACACCGTCGATTTCTCGCCCAACTACGACGGCCGCACCGAAGAGCCCGACATTCTGCCAAGTCGGTTCCCGAACCTGCTGGTCAACGGCTCGGGCGGCATCGCGGTCGGCATGGCCACCAACATTCCGCCACACAACTTGCGCGAAGTAGCCGATGCGGTGCAGTGGTGCCTGGCCAACCCAGAGGCCGAACCCGACGAAGTCCTGGCCGCATGCATTTCCCGGGTGAAGGGCCCTGACTTTCCAACTGGTGCCCTCATCGCCGGAACCCAGGGCATCGAAGACGCCTACCGCACTGGCCGGGGCTCCATCCGGATGCGTGCCGTAGTTGACATCGAGGAAGATCGGCGCGGACGCACTCAACTTGTCGTCACCGAATTGCCATACCAAGTCAACCCCGACAACCTCGCCGAGCGCGTCGCTGACCTGGTCAAAGAAGGCAAACTCAACGGTGTCGCCGATATCCGTGATGAGTCCTCGGGTCGCACGGGCCAACGGCTAGTCATTGTGCTCAAACGTGACGCGGTTGCCAAAGTTGTGCTGAACAACCTGTACAAACAGACGCAGCTACAAGACACTTTCGGTGTCAACATGCTGGCCATCGTCGATGGCGTGCCTCGCACGCTCAACCTCGCCGAAATGATCCAGTACTACGTCGCGCATCAAATCGAAGTTATCGTGCGTCGTACCGCGTTCCGTAAACGTAAAAAAGAAGAGCGCGCCCACATTTTGCGCGGTCTACTCAAGGCGCTAGACGCGATTGACGAGGTCATCGCCCTTATCCGCCGGTCCGCGACAGTGGAAGAAGCTCGCACTGGTTTGATTCGTCTGCTCGACATCGACGAAATTCAAGCCACAGCTATTTTGGAAATGCAGCTTCGTCGCCTCGCCGCGTTGGAACGGCAAAAGATCACCGACGAATATGAGCAGCTCATGGCCGACATCGCTGAGCTGACCGCCATTTTGGAAAGCCCGCAACGTCAGCGTGAGCTCGTTGGCAGCGAGCTCAAAGCTGTTGTGGATAAGTGGGCCGACGAACGTCGCACGCGCATCATTCCCTTCGACGGCGAAGTAAGTGTTGAAGATTTGATCGCGCAAGAAGATGTGGTTGTCACGATCAGCCGCACTGGTTACGCCAAGCGCACCAAGGTTGATTTGTATCGCTCGCAGAAGCGGGGCGGTAAGGGTGTGCAGGGCGCCGCGCTCAAGCAGGACGACATTGTCGCGCACTTTTTCGTGTGTTCCACCCATGACTGGATGCTGTTCTTCACAAATAAGGGGCGGGTTTACCGGGCGAAGGCGTACGAGCTTCCGGAAGCGAACCGCGCAGCCCGTGGGCAGCATGTCGCGAACTTGCTTGCCTTCCAGCCGGATGAAGAGATCGCTCAAGTTATTCAGATCCGCAATTACCAAGTCGCTCCGTATCTAGTGCTGGCGACACGTAACGGTTTGGTAAAGAAGACCAAGCTCGAAGAGTTCGACTCGAACCGAACTGGTGGTCTCATCGCGGTTAACCTGCGTGACGATGATGAGCTGGTGGGTGCCGCGCTGATCAGCGAAAACGATCACCTGCTGCTGGTGAGCAAACAGGCTCAAGCGATTCGCTTCGCCGCGACCGACGATGCTCTGCGGCCAATGGGGCGTGCCACCTCGGGCGTCATTGGCATGCGATTCACCGACGGTGATCAGCTGCTCACAATGGAAGTGGTGCGAGACGGCCTCGAGGTCCTCATTGCCACCGAGGGTGGATTCGCCAAGCGGACGCCAATTCAGGAATATCCGGTGCAAGGCCGGGGCGGCAAGGGTGTAATCACTGCCAAGATCGTCAGCAAGCGTGGGGGCCTCGTCGGCGCACTTGCGGTGACAAGCAAAGATGAACTGTTTGCAATTACCTCCAACGGAGGTGTCATTCGGACACCGGTCAAACCCGTCCGAATGACTCGAGACCGAAACACCATGGGTGTCAAGCTGATTGATCTCCCCGCAGGCGTCACACTGGTGGCGATCACACGTAATGCAGATGAGCCCGAAGAACAGGACTAGGCACAAATGACGACAGCGAAGCCTTCGAAGAAGTCAGCTGGGTCCTCCCGCAACACCAACAACTCCGGTGGCGGCGCAGGGACCAAGTCGGCAAACGAAGAGCGCAAGCCGGACCGTTACGGACCTGGCAACGACGGGGAGTCCACGACTCGCATTGAGGGGCAAGGGCCAGCGAAAGCTAAGCAAGGCCCTGACAAGCCCCCGGCTCCAAGCTTCAGCCTGCCTGAAACCGGAGCTCAAGGTGCGGCCAGTGGCCAATTTGGGCCTCCCGGTGGACCACACAGTCCGGCGGGTTTTGGGCCAAACACCAATGCCGGTTCCCCACCAGTCTCACCCCCGCCGGGGGGATTTGGCCCCGGTGGACCCGGTGGGCCTGGTGGACCCGCGGGACCTAACGGGCCCGGTGGACCTGGCCACAATGGCCCAGGACCGGGCGGCCCGGGACCTCACGGGCCAGGCGGGCCCAATGGGCCGGGCGGGGTGCGTCCAGGTGGGATGTCAGCCACCAAAATAGACAAATCTCAGCTAGCGGAAGCCATGCGTTCAGCGCGGCAGTCAGTTGCCGACGCCGCATCACGCAATGCCCGTCGTGCCAGGCTCGAACTTCGCAAAATCGATCCATGGTCGGTGATGAAGTTTTCGTTCGCAGCCTCATTCGTATTGTTCATTACCTTCGTAGTAGCGACGGCCCTGCTCTACACGGTCATCGATGCGATGGGTGTGTTCGACAGCGTTAACGAGACTGTGCGATCACTCGTGACCAGTGATGAGGGCGGTAGCGGTGATGGCTTCACCATCGATGCGAAACTGATCATCGGTGGCGCGGCGCTGCTAGGCGCGGTCAACATGGTTTTGTTCACCGCGCTCAGCACCCTTGGCGCATTCATTTACAACGTATGTGCCGATCTCGCCGGGGGCATCGAAATCACGCTGGGGGAGAAAGACTAAACGCACCTATTTCAGTCCCCGGTTTAGCCAGTAAAGGGCTAGCCCGGGGGCGAGTCGCTCAGCGAGATGCGATAGCCTTTGCGAGGCAATGCGGGGCTATAGCTCAGTCGGTTAGAGCGCATCGCTGATAACGATGAGGTCGCAGGTTCGATTCCTGCTAGCCCCACAAGCTCAGAAAAGTGGCCCGTGATTCCAGTGAATCACGGGCCACTTTCATTCCCAACCGAGATAGCCATGTCCCAGCTCGATTCATGCATGCAGCCTGCGATGTTAAGTAAAAACTTTGCCTTGGGGTTGGGTGATTTGCCGATTGTGAGGTTGGGTAAGGTTTGCCAAGTAACCGGGTAAAGGAGCACACCATGTGGAAGCGTACTTTGCTGCTTGTTGCCGCTGCGGCCGCAGTTGTGGTCGTTGCCAAGAAGGTCAGGGACGCCCGCGACGAGCGTGAGCTTTGGCAAGAAGCTATCGCCGAGCCTGACGCCACACCACAGCTCCCGTAGTTCTAGCCGCCAGGGGATGTAGCTCAATCTGGCAGAGCACTGCCTTTGCAAGGCAGGGGTTAGGGGTTCAAGTCCCCTCATCTCCACGTTTTTTCAATTCTCTCCCTGCTGGGCGCAGGGTTTCATCGTCACTCCTCTTAACCTCCGTTTTGTTGCTTTTCCTTGTGTTCATCGTGTGCTCTAAACAATGCGGTGGTTAGTTGTCGAATCGGCCTCTATTGCATCAAGGCCCCTACATCACCCAAAAACTTAAATTGCCATCAACCAGTACAAATTCAGTTGCCGAAGGTTTGCTGAGAACAAATTGTCGAAAGTCTTAGTCAGAATCTTGAGAGGTAATGTTTGTACTTTGTGGCGATCGGATCCAAGCAGAAACCATTTATGCTGGTCCCATGGCTGAAATTGCTTCTGGTTGGGGTGCTCATTCGGCCTCTCAGCCAGTTGAGACGCCCTCCGTACGCACCTCAGACGACCTCGAGTTTCTCCGAGAGGTGGCACTGTCCATTAATCGGCACACGCTGGCGTACATGGCGGATAGAAATCGACGTGATGGTAACCCGTTTGCGGCTGAGTGCATCATGGCTAGTGCTGTTGCCTGCCAGGTTTTTCCGCGACTTGGTGTGCGTGATGTTGAGCCGGTCGCGCTTGAATTGTTCGCGCTTAGCCGGACGGCATACGAGAAGGTAATTGATCGGAAAGAGATTACCGGCTCGTGGTGGCGGTCGGCGTCGCCCGACAGCGAGGTTGCGGGGCATATAGGCGTGATAGTGTCGGGCGCTTTGGTGGATGCGACCGCGGGACAGATGGCGTTTCCAAGCTCTGGGCTCTATGCACCATCTGTCGTGGTCATTTCTCGCGAATCAATGGAAGGCCGACAAGAAGGTCAGTTCGTTACGTTGGCTTGCGACGGTGGAGATACATATCTGCTGTAC
>JABFVL010000070.1 GCA_013362805.1 Mycobacteriales bacterium
GTTTCCGCGGTCGTGGTCAACCAGCTCGGTGTGAAGAACGCGCCTCCAAAGCCCATTCCGGTTGGGTACGGAGCCGCGCCTGGCTATCCCGTGCCCCTGGGATAGCGATACGTCGCCGCAGCAAGCTCAACGAATTTTTATTTCGTATAGCCACCGCGCGTGTTTGGGTCAGTTATTGATCAATTTTCCCGAATCGCCGGTGGCTGCAACTGACCTATAAGAGTGCCAAGGCGCCGTTTATCTATGGTCGGGGAGCCGCGCTATGGCGCTGCTGGCGACCCGTACGGCGTCATCTATCCAATGCGGAATTGTGCCACCGATCATAGGTCGGATGAGGCCGATAGGCGACTCTCGGCATGCCAAAGCGACGATGTTTAGCCCGCGTGAGGTGACTTTCCCGTATCGCGCCGTGGTGAGGCGGTTCAAAGTATTCACAACTGGCGCATTGAGGTTTTCCAACTCCGCGAGTAGTCCGGTGGGAGGGTTCGCCATCAGGTCGCTATAGCGGTACATGGTCATCATGCGTGCGTCGAGTGGATGCTTGCGGCAGAAGCGAGGAATCAGGAGCGCTGTCTCGGTGATGGCCTCGACGGGATCTTCGGCTTGAACCTGGCCGAGTTTTTGATGGAAGCGTTTGATTGAGCGAATCCATGCCGCTGCGAAGAGCGCTTCGCGGGAACGAAAACGGTGGTAGACCGAGCCCGAGGGCGCGCCGAGCTGAGCAGTTACGTGAGCAACGGTTGCTGAGCGCCAATGTTCGTGAACGGCATTCATCGCCGCGTCAAGGATTTGATCACGGCTGTAGGCGGCGGGCTTTGACATTCGGACATCATATGGCATTCTCTAGAGACAGGCATCTAGAGACGACTCTCCATAAGGTGGAAAGTATGACATTCGACGAACATCGTGGGCGCTTCCTCGCGTTCTGGATCGTAGTCTTCTCAGTGGTGCCATATGTGGCGCTCAAATGCGCCTGGTTGGCCGGTTCTCACATTGGCATGCGCTCGGGCAGTGGCGTGGACGAAATGGGCACTCCACGATTCATTGTTGGGAACATCATCACCATCGGCTTAGATCTGTTGGCGATCCTGTTCGCAGTTGCTCTCATTCGGCCGTGGGGTCAGCGTGTCCCCGGGTGGTTCGTTTTTGTCCTTGCAGGCGGCGCCACCGGCTTACTCGCACCGATTCTTATCGGATTACCCATCGGGAGCGTATTGCAGCTCGCAATTGAAGGTGACCTCGCTTCTGAAAAACAAGGGAACCTTCAGGGATGGGTGTTCGGTGTTGTTTATGGCGGTTTCGGCATCATGGCGCTTGCCCTGGCGTTATTACTGGCCCTCTATGCACGGGACCGATGGGGAGAACTCATCGCAGTCGGGCCGAAGCCGCCCACAAAGGCGTCGACGACAGTGTGCTGTGGAGCGGGCATGCTGGTGATGGGCATAGCTATGTTGTTCTGGGCAATTTTTGGGCCGGGAGACACTGGGCCGGTCGGCATGAGCTCGATTACGCAACGCACTGTTCTGTTTGTGATAGGACTCGCGGCTATCGGGGGCTTCTTCGCCCCATTCATTCGTCAGCGAACACCCGTTCAAGCTTCCGTAGGCGGGCTGGTCACCTGGATTGGTTGCGCAACGACCGCGCTTCAAGGCCCGGCTGGGTTGCTGCTCGCACACGATGGGCAGGTTAACCCGCTCGGAATTCCTCTTGCGGCCGCTGGAACCCTGGGGGCCCTTGTCTACGGACTCTCGGTATTGCGAAGCACTAAATTGGCGGCCATCAGCAGAGGCTTATACGAGCCAGCCTCAAATAGAGGGGCAAATGTTGAGAGTCGTCACGGGGTCGAGTAGGACAGTTTTCGTTTGTCGATGTCGCCTCAAACAATTCATCGTTGCGTATACAACGAAGTGGTCATGAGAGCCACACAGCAATGTTTTGCCCTCAATGATGAAATCGATTCTCGTTATTCGGCTTTAACACGGCCGCGCACTGTGTGCCTTAAATGTGATCCTGCGTGGCGGGCAATCTGAATACAATTCAGAGGTTCCTAGTGGGTCTCTTAAGTGGGTGAAACGTGCGTCGGTTATCTGGAATTGCAGCTCTGGCACTATTGAGCGCCGGCTTAGTTGGATTTGTGAATTATCCCGCCCAAGCAGCGGAGCAAGACTCCGGTTTATGTCACGCCGGATCGCATCAAAGTGAGGCGGTTTTGCGAGATTATCGGGAATTTACTCAGGATGTTGTCATCCCTGGCGCCGAGGTCAATGAAGTAACAGAGTTTCTAGGAGATTTTACGCGGCTTAGCGAGATCCATCCGTTGATAGTCAACGTGACTAAAAATAAGGAGACGGTGGATTCGGACGGTGGAATCGTTTCGCATTACACAATCACCGACAAGATGGACGTCCTGGGGCTTCCGGTATATCTGACCTATACCAGTGAAGTGCGCCGCTGCGGCACTGGCGAATTGGGCACGCACGCATATCAAATGCCCGGTATCTCGTTGTGGAACTATTTCACGATCACTCCGGTGGTGGGCGGCATCAGAGTGACCGAGCAGGTGGATGTGGCCGCGCCCTACACGTTGATGGGCACTACCTACGACCAGGGCAAAGCTGCTCATCGCACGATGCTCGACAACCTGAAAGCTAAATTCGAGAAGTAGTCGTCACATGGACAAGTGGGCTCGCGGGCTTCGTCCGCGAACAATGTGTGTTGGCAGGCCGCATGTGATGAGGTGCGCACGATGTGGCGATCGTGTGTGTTTGGCTAGCTCAACTCGTTGTCCATGGTGATTTCTCCTCGATCACCGACAAGACTTCAAGATCGTCGGCGGGCACAATGAATGCGCTGTCCACTTCAAATCCGCTCCACCATGTGGAGCGGTCCACCTCTTCACCCGCACGGCCCCACTGAACTAGCTCTAGCTCTTCATCTTTCATGAATCGATGTGAGGTTCCCAGTGGTGTGCCCGTCTCGTAGGGCCGGGTGATGCGCACATGGGCACGGGTGAACCAATCTTGCTCTGCTACATGAGACGACGAAGAGGTATTCATTCTCGCTACTCCTAAATAAGTGTTCGGTACGGGAGCTCAGGCGTAAATGATGGTCGCCGTCGGGCGCCGCGATTGATCATCGGCATTGTGAGGTTGAAGTGTTTTTGCGGCAATGGCGTGTTTTGTCGCTGACCTCATGCTCTCGATTATGCGCAGCAAGCCGCGCATCCTTGGCTAAGGCTTGCGCGATCCGAAGAAAAGTTTGTTCAGATAATCGTGTTTCATGCGCGATGACGTCCACACCTCGAAAATTCGGTGAAGTCATGTCGTTTACCGAATAGCTGAGATGAGCTGGGTGAGCCATGTTAAATTATTTTGCGAATCGCGGATTGCCTTGTTTTGGTCAGTCCCCGTGTTTCGTTAAGAAAGGCACCCTCGAATGAAGCTGCGAAGACTCGTCGTCTCTTTGTTGGCTATTGCCGCGACAACCATCGGCGCGGTGCTGATCAGCGCCGCACCAGCTCAGGCCGCTCTTTCCTATGCGCAGAGCAAATCGGTTGCCGCCAATGCCTGTGGACCTGGCTATTATGCGCAGTACTATCACACTATTTCCGGTGGCGGCGTCAACATCAGTCGCGTTTTCCTTCTTTACAATTCCACGGCAAAGAAGAACTGCACGGTGAATGTAAACCTGCTCACCCCGTCAACTCGCTACTTGGCCGTCTATATCCAAAAAACCGGCGATACCGAGTGGACCTACGACCGTGATTACTACAGTTCTTACGCCGGTCCGCTCAAAATATCGGCGCCCGGAACCGCATGTGTGCGGCTTTCCTACTTTGCCACCTACGGGGGACACACGTATGGAGACCAAGCGTCCGGGTGGATGACAGGTTCGTGCGGCGGAGCCGAGGGCTGGCACGCGGCCTAGCCGCTCTGCCTCGCCGATTCGCTCACGGAGCGGGGTGGGCTACACCCCGCTCCCATGCCCACGCCGCGATCGCTACTCGATTGTTGACGCCGAGTTTGGCTTGGATATTGGCAACATGGGTTTTGGCGGTGCCAGCTGAAATGAAGAGCGCCGAACCAATCTCCGCATTGGTGAAACCTTTGGCGACAAGTCGGACGATCTCCTGTTCCCGATCGGTCAGAGGAATCGGCGCTCTTGCCGGAGTTGGAACCGATAGTTGCCGCAACAGCCGCACCGTGACCTGCGGGCTGATTAACATGTCACCAGCCATCGCGGCTCGTACGCCCTCGATGAGCAAGGTCGGACCCGACCGCTTTAGAAGAAAACCGCAGGCGCCATTGCTCAGGGCCGCGTGGACGTATTCGTCGATTTCGAAGGTCGTGACCACAATAACGCGCAACGGATTGGTTACCTCTGGACCGGCAAGTTCACGGGTCAGCTCCAAGCCATTGAGCTTGGGCATTCGGATATCGGCCAGCACCACATCCGGGCGGTGTTGATGAACTAGCGCGAGGGCTTGCGCGCCATCGGTAGCTTCGGCGATGACGCTCATATCAGGCTGCGAGTCGAGGATCAGGCGAAAGCCGCTGCGCACGTCGGCTTGATCATCGGCGATCAAAATGCGAATAGTCATGTTGCTCCGATTAATGTCACCGGGAAGACAGCGAGGACCTGCCAACAGCCCTCGCGCTCGCCGGCCTCGAATGATCCCCCAAATGCGAAAACCCGTTCGGCGAGTGCCAACAATCCGCTGCCACCCTGTTCCCGACCTCCGAACCTGGAAACTCCAGCGGTTTGGACGTCATTGATGATACTGAGCTGCACAGCCGCTCCTTCGGGCCTATTAACAGTGCCGAGGGTGACCGTGACCTGAACTGCCTCGGGTGCATGACGGCGCACGTTGGTCAGCGCCTCAACAACGACCCGATACACAGTGGCCGCTGTTTCTCGGGAAAGTGCTTGCTCCGCATCCGGGGCAATATTGGCCCGTGCAGCGGTGCCATCTGCTCTTGTGAACCTGGTGACGAGATCTTCGAGCCGCTCCGGCGCCGCCGGGTCACTTGCGCCCAACATGTGCACGGCGCGGTCAATGGCGGAGAGCGCCGCGAGCCCCGCCCGTTCGATCCGCTCCAATGCCACAACGGCCGCGCCCGGGTCGTTGTGGGCTACGAATCGGGCCGCCTGCGCCTGCACCACAATTCCACTGATGTCATGCGCGACGAAATCATGCAGATCACGGGACAGCTCCAGCCGCTGTGTTTCGCGTGCCTGCGCTACCGCAAACAGTCGGCGGTGTTCCATCCAGCGCGGATAACCGCCGATCAATGCGGCACCTAAGGCAGGCACGGCCCAAAACGCCGCGGCGCCCACATGTTCCAGGAGCGAACTGTCCGACATGAACGGCACTGGCCATAGGGCAATGGTGAAGCCAGCGAGCGGGGCGCCAATGTTGAGATGGCGCTGCGGCGCCCACCGAAACGCGCCCGCCAGCAACGTCAATAAGACCAAAACCATCAGCAGCGTTACGGAGGCTACCTCGGGCCGTGAGGCCGTTCCGAAGCCGAAGGCAACCGCGAGGGTGAGGACGCTAAAGACGGCCGTGGTTGAACCAGTCCGGCCGGTAGCGAGTCGTTTCACTTTGTTGGGCACTGTCACCTTGTGAAGTTTAAGCGTGCTAGCTGGGTGTTTGCCTCTGCCGAACGGCATAGCCGCCACGGCGAAGACCTCCCGATCGGCAGATAGCTACCAGCGTTCTGGCACCACAGGATGAACGCAGTGACTAACTGAGGAGGAAACATGGCGAACACGATCGCGATTCACCGAGCTACTATCGCCGCCCCACGCACGGTGTCGGCACCGCGATGGGCGATATGGGCAGCCACAGCCGCTGCGCTTGCCCCACTTCCCAGCGGATTATGGCGAATCGCTGGTGCGTGCGGTGTCCCACTTGGGTTCAGCGACGACGTACTCGGCGACTTGAGTTTGGGGAGCCGTGAATCGCTCTACATGATCGCGCTGTCCGTTTTTGCCGAAGCTCTCGGTTTTCTGGCGCTAGGGCTAGTCCGGAATTGGGGCGAGCTGTTCCCGCGTTGGATTCCTGTCGCTGGCGGGCGGCGGGTGCCGATTTCCGCTGCGGTGGTTCCCGCCGCGTTGGGGGCGCTGGTGCTGACCATGTTGGGGGTCTTCGGCATATTCGGCTGGAATAACGCGGACAACATGGGACACCCTGACGCGCCTAATGGGGTGGCGTATTGGGTGATGACATTGTGCTACAGCCCATTGGTGCTATGGGGGCCGATGCTCGCGATCGCGACAATTGGTTATTACGCGCGGCGGACGCGCACGACAGTAAAAGCAGGCAGGCATCAAGCCCGGGTAGATGGCACGTCCATCTAGCTTCGCTCATCGAATTTCTCAGCGAGAACGGAGACGTGTCGGGGTCGGCTATGTCCGGGTAGGAGTTGAACATAGCCGACATATCAAAGGGGTTCGGGTAGCCTGCGAATCGAAAATTCTTCTGAGACGATTTGTGTCGCCGTCCGGCCGCGTCACTCTACGCTTGCTGATCCGACGAGAAAGGATTGCGATCATGAAACTGACGACCACGACAATGGTCACTGTGGACGGGGTGATGCAGGGGCTCGGGGCGCCAGATGAGGATCGCCGCGGTGGGTTCGAGCGCGGTGGATGGGTCGCCCCCGTTTTCGACGACGAGTCGATGACATTTCTGAGCCACATTTACGGGCGTGCTGACGCCTTCCTGTTTGGCCGACACACCTACGAGATTTTCGCGGGCTCGTGGGGAACAATGGCCGATCCGGGCGGGCACCCGATATGGACCGCGTTGAACACGCAACCCAAGTACGTAGCCTCAAACACCCTGACCGCACCGCGCTGGGCGAACACAACTGTCCTGTCCGGCGATGTCGCCACCACGATTGAAGAGCTAAAAGTCGAGCGAACTGGTGAGTTGCAAGTGCACGGCAGTGGCGATCTGATCCGTTGGCTGCTGGCCCAGCAGCTTGTCGATGAGATCACCTTGATTACGGTTCCAGTGATTCTCGGTCAGGGGACTCGGCTATTTCCCGAGAACGGACCGGACATCGCGCTGAATCTTCTCGAGTCTCGTACCACCCCGAATGGGGTGGTGATCCAGGTGTACCGTCCCAGTGGACATCCAAAGTATGCCGTCGCGACTGCCGACTGATGCGATATTCGTTTGCGCTTTTATCGCCGCTTGGGTCAACGTGGCCAGACACCGAAAACGAAAGCAGACAAGATGACCACGCTGCCCCAACACATCGACAAGGAACTCATCGAGGCCGCGTCCTCGATCGCCCGTATTCACTGCCGAGATGACGATCACACGGTGGCGGCGGCGGCCCGAACCCGAGACGGTCGGATCATTACGGCCGTGAATGTCTATCACTTCACCGGTGGTCCATGCGCGGAGCTGGTCCTCATTGGCACCGGTGCCGCGCAGGGTATCTACGAGCTGGACACGATCGTCGCTGTGGGTGATAGCGATCGGGGCGTTATTCCTCCGTGTGGCCGGTGCCGGCAAGTGCTGCTTGACTACTTCCCAGAGCTAAAGGTAGTTGTAGGTTCAGGGAGCCAACTCCGCACCGTTGAAATTGGTGATTTGCTGCCCGAAAGCTACGTCTGGGCAGATCATCAGCCCGATGTTGAGTAATCCGCTTGAATCGCCTGATATCTCTACCAAGCGTGTTCGCGTCCCGCTCGTCGACCTGAGCGGGACGCAAGGGGAGAGTCGCTAGCGCAAGATTTCCACGAGCAGAACCCATGCGTTTGTCAGACCCCCGACAAAGGCCACCACGATCGAGGGGACGATCCAATACAGGCCGCCCCCGGCACCGAAAAACACGCTAATTCCCGCGATTACGATGGGTATGGCGGTCAGCATACTGATCGCGATCCGCGTAATTATCCAATGCAGAACACGATCGCCCTCTGGCCTTATGGAAGGTCGGTTTACCGCGGCCAATGCTGTTGTGAGAATTGCCCCCAGCCCGAGCAATTCGCTACCGAGCACCGCGTCTGCTTGCTCAGGAATGAGGATAAACGCGGCAATCAGGAGGGGAGCCGCGAGAACCATCAGCGTTTGGCCAGCTCGAGACGGCAGGTCTGAGTAGCTGATGATCCGTTTAACGTTGATGGATATAGCTACGAATAGCAGACCACTGAGAGCCGCGGAAGCGCCCACGACTGAGACGCAAAAGTCGCTCCAACTCTCTGAGTGATACGCGGCCACCTACTTAGGATGCCAGTGGGCGACGCGAAAGCGAGCAAACGGCACGCTTGAGCCGGTTCAGTCGGGCAACCACAGCTACAGAAAAAGTGCACAGTTAGACACCTTTTGCGCTAAATGTCTAAGTAGAGCTTGAGAATTACGCTTCAAGGGGCTCAAGCTGCTGTCGCAAAAGGCAGAATTCGTTGCCTTCGGGGTCAGCAAGAACGTGCCAGCTCTCCTCGCCGGTCTGACCGACATCGGCGTGCCGAGCACCGAGAGCGAGGAGTCGCTCCAGCTCAGCGCTTTGGTCCCGGTCTGTTGCATTGACGTCGATATGTAGGCGAAGCTTTCCGGCCTGCGGTTCACTTCGTGGGCTAAGAATAATGGTGGGTTGGAGGCCCCCAAAACCAGCATCAGGTGGGCCAATCTCGATGCTCCCATCGTCTTCTCTGCTGAGTTCGACGTAGCCGAGGACGTTGCACCAAAAGGTGGCGAGCCGCTCCGCGTCGACGGCTTCCATGACCAGCTCACTTATGCGGCATGCCATGTCCGGCAGTATATGCAGACGTTTTCGGGTCCGCTATTCAGGAAAGTTGAGGCGCGATCCGAACCGGCCGGAGCTCATCTAGGGGAACCCATCGCGTGCTGTCACCTCAGGCCGGTACGGGACGCGCGGCAAAGTATGCCGCGGATTTACACTCGAGCACTTTTACTCTGATGCTGGAGGGGCTGTTTGTGGCGTCGCTGGCTGCTCCACGGCTGGACGTGGCCTTGGTGTATGGGCAAGAACTTCTTCGGCCAAAGCGTCAGCGTGCGGGTGATCGACCGGCATTCCCGCCGCGACGAGCGCAGCCCGAGCGGCATCCAGTTGCTCAGAGCGCTGGTGTCGCCGCCACACAACATGCGCGACTGGGATGAAGGTATTCCCGTCAGTTGCTTTTTCGGGCGCCGGTTTGCGACTTGGGGCGGGAATGAAAGCCGTTGTGCCGTTGCTTTGGTGTCGTCCCGGAGTGTCGGAGTTTAAGGCCTCAATTCTGGTCATTCGGTGAGGGTAGCGGCCCGGTGATAGCTCGCTCCACATTGGTCACCACTGTTGCTAGTTACTTGGTCCCGCGGTGGTTGCGGCTAGAAGTTCGGTCGGGGTGACTCGAGGGGGCGCCTCGTTGGATTCTGAATCGCCTGCTCGGCCATAATGTTCTTTTGTTCACTGTGAGCGTAATAATGGAGCGATCCGGGCCTTTATGTAGCAAGAAAAATTGCCGCACCGGTAATGAATTCCTGTCCGCCGACTGAACGTTCATTGTCGGCGGACAACACTCTTCTACTCGTCGGGTCCTTGCTCATTCCAGGCGTCGTAAAGAAAACCCATGCATGTGGCTTTCGATATCGATGTGCCCCCGGCCCAGTTTCCATAGTCGGTATACGGACGAATGCCGATGCACCTGACCACTACTCGGTGTTGATGGCGGTAGGTCCCAGGTGGACATTGTGATATCGCGCTAAAGGTTGATTTTACGACGTAGCACGGGCCGCCGACAGATTCAGCGGCCTGCGCCGGCCCGCCTGCGACCATGCCAAATGCGGTGAGCATGCCCAATGCAAGCCCAAGGACTATTCCGCGACGCTTCACCATTTACTACCTCACTCAAGGCTAATGGTTACGAACAGGAATGATTATGGATCAATGCTCCCAGCTATCGTGGAGAACCCGTCCGCGGAAAACCACCATGTTTAGCTGAAGGGATGATCGGGGGCGCCGTTTACCCATCGGACACCTCGATCATCGCCCATCCAGCTAGGGCGTTCGCGCAGGAATGACAGGTCTTCTTTGGTCGGATCGTTAGTGTCACGGAGCCGCTCGCCCTCGATGGCTGTGAGTGGACTGTGCCATCGAGTCAGATCATCATCTCCGCCTGACCAGTTGGTGTATTCGTGGAAACGATAGAACCAAAAACTCGCACAGGTCGCGCATCGCAAAAGTGCTTCCACATCGTGATTGGATTGGTAGAGGGTGCGCACTCGATCGAGTTTCGCGTTGTCACAACAGTTGATATACGGCGGAGTCGGCACGATACCTCACCTCGGGAGCTCGATGGGTTACCAATTTTCGGGGAAGTTTTAATTCAATCTGGCTATCCAACCGTGTTTATGCGGTCGCAGGCGAAAGAGCGTTAACAATGATCCTTCCAAAGGTGCGAGACCCGCGTTTTGTGACCATCCGTCGAGGTGGGACCTTGACAGATTCAGATCACCATCTCCTCGCTCTTTGGGCGGCCGCGTGCGCCGAGCACGTTCTGCACCTTTTCGAATCCGAATACCCCACGGATCCACGACCGCGTCGCGCGATTGAGAATGCCCGTGCGTGGGTCCGAGGCGAGGTGAAAATGATGGAATCGCGCGCGGCGGGTGGTCATGCCATGGGCGCGGCGCGAGACAAGAAAGGGGCCGCACGGCATGCCGCCTATGCGGCTGGGCAGGCCGGGGCAGTCGCGCACGTCGCAGCCCATGAGCTGGGTGCTGCCGCCTATGCGATTAAGGCGGCGCGTGCCGCGGCGCCCAGAGGTCAGGCCGAGGCCGCGGGACGTGTGGAGGCTCAGTGGCAACGTGATCAGCTTCCACATGCGATTCGTGCGCTTGTGCTCGATGATCAGCGGTTACGGAACGATATCTGCTGGTCCGTCTTCCACTGACGGGTTGTGAACTTTCAGTCTGATCGCTGTCAGCGAAATGGAGTCAAGCAATGATCGTCTTTGAAGTGCGTGCCGGCGAGCTCTTGGCGGAGCTAAACCGCCAGGCCGCCGAGGCTGGCATCACGCACGCCGCCATCGTTTCCTTGATCGGTGCCGCCGATTCGTTCGTGGTATCCACAATGCCCAAAGGCGATGCGCGCAAAGACATGATCACCAAACATGATGTGCCAGCGGAAATGACAGGCAATGGCGAGATTCGCGACGGCGTCGTTCACCTGCACGTTGTTATGGGAGTAGAAGGCGGCCGCGCCATCGTCGGCCATCTACACGAAGCCGTAATTGGCACTCACTTCGCTCGCGTCTACGTCATCGCCATACGTTGAGCCAACACGGTAACGCAGTCTAATGTGCGAAAAACCGTCATCTACGTTGGCGATGTGACATGACGATGTGGCGAGAGTAGCGGCGGGCGCTGCGCGGACCACCAGGCGTGGCCAGTGGGGTCAAGCCTCGAACTTGTTGTCTTGCGAGCTGAGCGGGGATCGAGAATCCGATTGAGATGGTTCATCATGTGCCCGCGTTCCGCTTTCGCCCGCAGATAGCTCAGACTGTTGGTTGTGGCGGGCATTTCCAGCGGCATATGCGTGACGTCCACACCCTTATCCATGAGGAAGCTCAGTTTCGCCGGATTGTTTGTCAGCAATCTCACCGGCTTGAGCGCGAGCCCTAATTGTTGAAGTACCACCAAGACATCGTCATATTTACGAGGATCTGGTTCGCGCCCTTGCCGCTCGTAACTGTCAAAAGTTTCAAGGTTCTCCCTTTGCTTGTCACGATAGGCCTGCGCTTTCGCGATCGCGCCGGCGCCTCTTCCATCCTGATCTAAATAGATGATTACGCCCGAACCAGCTTCACTTATTGCCTCAAAAGAGGCGTCAATTTGTTGACCACATTCGCAATGATCTGAATCGCAAGCATCGCCTAGAAGGCATGCCGAGTGGACACGTATCGGTGAGTTAGCGGTGGGTTCCCCGTAAACGAACACGCGCACGGGCGGATCGCCAACCACACTGCGCTGTGCCCAATATGTCCACTTCTTGCCGAGGCGATGAAAGTCGTGCATAACCGGGCGCGGCGCATACTCTCCGGCCAATGGGTTCTCTTTATAAAACCGTTGCCCCTCTAACGGATCGGCATCTAGTTTCGCGGCGAGTTCGGGCGGTTCTGGGACGCGGCCAAATGGCCGCAGCAACGCTGGCTCGCCCGCCAGGGTGTGGAATATCGGCGACCAATCGGGAATTGGTCGATCGTGCGGGCCGACCGCGAGATCGTTATTCGTGGGCCGCGCCAAACAAAACAACAGTTCGGGGTGGGCGACAAAGTCAACTGGATCAAATGCAAGGCTGCGTCCTAGCTCCTCGTTTGCCCCCCACACTGTGCGCGCGAAAGTCTGGCCAAGGATGCGGTACGCCCCTCGCATGGCGTGCGCCGGTTCATCCAACAGGCCAGGAAGAAGCGCTTTTGCGAAATGAGACAGGCGAGATCGGTGATCCTTTGCCGAGCGGGCGGCGATTTTGGTGCCCCATTGTTGAACCTGCCGCACGGCGCGCTGGTCGACCTCATCCTTTTCCCTCACCACTCGGGTCGTCTCGGCGACGACAATCTCGCGTAGCGCATCGGTGAGGTCCGCTCGATCCTGTGCGGCCTGTTCCACCTGGGAAGCTTGAAGCGTTTCCGCCCCAGCAGCGATAGCTGCCCGTGCGCTATCCAATGCCAGATGAGCGTCCCCAATGGCCTGCGCCGTAGCCTCGGCCAGCATGAGGTCCGTGTCAAAGATCGAGCCGTGTGTGCGTTCCGGTGAAGACATGGTCTTCACCGGCCCGCCTTGTCGCCAGCTAGTGAGCAGGCGGCTCAGGCGCTGACGGGTATGCACGCTCGCTGGGGGTGGACGGTATTGGCCCGTGTGCCTGGCGATCTCACCGAGCATGGGGGCACTGTTGACGAAGGCATGGCTATAGAGAAAGACTTTTTCTGTCGCATCTTCAAAGTGAGCATTGGCCTGAGCTACTATTTTCTCCCTCGCGCGGGAATGTGCGCGCAGCTGCTGTTCCAGACGGTTGAGATAATGAGTGCGTAAAGCGAACAGAGCGGCGAGCCCGGCATGTGGAACAGTGGGTAGTTCATCGCGGGTTTCCTTGGGAAATGCCAAACCGTGTTGGACTGTCGCGTCGTAGTAGCGACGCGCGTCGATAGGAATGGCATATTCGAGAGGGGTTTCACGCACTTCAAAGCCATGAAGTGCGGTGCCAAATTTTCCGACTGGCGCATCAAGCAAACTGATGCTGGTCAACCCCAGTTCGGTAAGCAACGTAGCCACATCCGCGAAATCGCGTGCGTCTACGGGTAGTCCAAGTTCCTGATATGTCTCGATCGTGGTTTTGCCGCTCTCACGCTCAGCTCGTAGTGCTTTGAGCTTGGGACGTAACCCCAGCCCACGTCCTTCCTGCTTGAGATGGATATAGACGCCACCACCGGCCGCGATAATGAAATCTACCGCGGCATCGCGTTTTGTTTGACACTCGCAGCCGGTTGAGCCCATAGCTTCACATTCGCGGCAGCTCGATTTGATGAACACTGGCGCCCCATCGTGCACCTCGCCGTACACGAAGGCTGTAGGTTCATCAGTTACCGCGGGAGAAAAAAGACCCAGGAACCGCCACTCGACACCGAACGCGGTCGTCGAGCCCACCTCACAATCAATCGGTGCCGGTGCAACAAGTGGAGTTCCAGGACTGTGCGGATCTGCGCTGAGCCGGATCATCTCGGGATTGATGAGGTACCCAGCGGCTATTTGCGCTTGTATATAGCCCAGTGCGTTTGGGTGAATGGGCACTAGATGCGGCACACGTGTCACGGCGATGTCGCCGAGGCCGGCGATCTTGCGCCGGTTGTTTGTCATGAGGCGGATTCGTTGTACGGCCAGGCTTGCGAGCAGCTGCTTTGCATCTAAATAGGTGCGATGATCGCCAGGCTTAGGGTTGCTGTGAGCGCTGCTCCACGGTTCAGAAGTCTCGTTGATGGATTCGCTTGACGTGACGTTTGCGGTATGGCGGTTCTTGCTGTGTTTCAGATAAATAAGTGCTCCGCATTCTTCAGCTTCGATGCGGGCAATTGCTTCTGAAAGCTGACGTGGGCAATCACAGGTGTCCGTGCCAAACGCATCCGGGCAAAGGCACTCCGAATATATGCGGACCAACATGCCTTCTCGTGGCTCGCCGAAAATGCGCGCGGCAACGTTGGGAGTGGTTGGGTGTTCTACTGCTCGCCAGGTTCGGGTTTTGTTCCGCTGAAGCGGCAGTTGGGTTTCTTGATGCGGATATTTTTCGCTGGCGGTGGTAGACAACTGGAAGTCTCCCTATGTTGAACGCGCCGGCAGCGTATCGAATTAGGCAAAGGGTGTATGTCACTTTTGGATGAGAACTCTTGAATCAATCTGATGCGAGGGGGATTGAATGCATATGCTCTATTTAGGAATATATGTGCGTAACATTCCTTCATAGCAACATTCACGCTCGTCTAGCTGGAGCAATATTGATGACATATCTACGCAAAGCCGTTTGGGTATCCATTCTTGCCGTTGGTATCAGCGGCTTCCTCACGCTCACTGTCGCCCAAGCTGCCCAAGGATCCTTGCTCATCAACGGAACGACCTATCGCGACCCTAGCGGCTGCTACGACAGCGATTCGGCACCACTGACAGTCAGCAACTACACCAATGGGCGAGCGTGGGCGTATCGAGAAATGGGTTGTCAGGGAGCGCTGACGGGAATCGTTGATCCGAGCGGGACCATCATTTCCGGAACTGGGCGCAGCGTGTTTATCCAGTAGCTTCCGAGCGCGTTTGGTGGTCCGCCGCGGCCATCACACGCGGGCAAAACACCATTTCAGGCAATCGGCGGCGTAATTAATAGCCCATGGCATGAGAAACCAAATCGCCGACCAATAAGACGTTTCACAGGACCAGTGAAGAGTAGGTATAGCAAAACTAAGCCGTCGAATGCCCGCGCCACATTCGGTTGCCCAACTCATTCACCTTCGCCCAGATTCGAGCGAAAGAGCCTCGAGCCATGACCGATCCTGGCTACGGTGGGAACGCGGTTACCCCTGGTGGCCACGACACCTTTCGCAAGCTCAGGCGCAGGAGTGATAATCCGATGCTGACCGCAAGGACGCTGGCCGAAGCTCAGGTCTACGTGAGTCTGGTCATCGCGGCCGATACGACCGTGCCCGCGGCGGAGCCTCCGGACATTGTGCCTGGGGTAAACCTCACCGAAGGCGTCGAAGCATGGACTCTTACCTCACCCGCTGGTGAGATCGCGATCTCCTACGCCTCCGAAGACGCATGCCGCGCCCTCGGCGTGTGGTTCGGTCTCGGGGTTTCGCGACTCATTGACGCGGCGCAGTGGGCAATGGTGGCCCAGACATACGCGCGTCGCGCGCTCGAGGCGGATATGGCATACAACGGTGGCTCGGACCAGGATCGGTTCCTCATCGAGAAGCAGTGGGAGGCCGCCGCTGAAGCTGTCGGGGAGGCCCTTAAATTCATGCCTGATGGTGCGCAGGTTCCCCCGGACGAGGCTGTTTGGTCCGAGTTCGGCCGCGAAGCTCGCGCGCGAAATCCGCAGTTAATAACTCGCACGAAATTGGCCGACGATCTCGAGTACTACCGGGGAACGCTCTCGGACTTCCGCGCGCTACACGGCAACGGGTGAGCAACGTGCCTCTTCCCAACCGGCGGAGGCGGTTTAACAGCGTCGGATGCCGTTGACATAGTCCCGGAGCTTGTCGGTGAGCCAGTATGGCGGGGTGCGAGTCGCTCGCTTGATGTCCACGTCGGGAAGATCGGGTTCCATTTGGGCTCCACCGGTGAGAATCTCAACATCGTCGTGTTGCCATGCGGAGATTCCCTTATTCTGAATTCTGGTGTAGATGAGTGCGTATACCCATAAAATTGAGAGAACAGCGAGCTCTTATTCAGCTGACTCTTATAGCAGAAGATCTAGATATGTCTTAAGATTCCCAAAGCTAAGGAAATGTCGATTCAGGCGTAATGATCTCTTCGAGCACCGACGAGGTAACAGCTTGGATCGTTCAGAGTTGGTAAAGCGTAATAGGTATTATTTACTGATGCCACGCTTTGACAATTTTCGTCCCGAACATTCCGGTAAACAGCAGGCAGCTGAAGGGCTCACGGAGTGGGGAAACCAGCAAGCCATTTCTGGGCAACCCAAAATTGTGCTCTTCGGTGGCCTGTCGCGGAACGCTGTGAGAGCCAGTCAAGACGCGGTTCGGGCTTTCGAAGGCGTGCATGCCTCGGCATGTTTCTACACATTTGCTCCAGAGGGAAATGAAATCAAAGTTCGAGATCGAATTCATGTGGTCGATCGGTGGCTGACTGGGCAAGTCTGTTACGAAAATCCACAATCGCCGATAGTAGGCGTCTTATCAGCGGATTTCCTTGAAGACTTAATTACATATGGAGAGAAGCGTCCGCGCGATAAAGAAGTGTTTCTTGAGAACTTAAATCATGTCGCAACGGAAATTATCGTAAACGCAAGACCAAATGAGTTTAATAGCGCACCGGCATTTGACACAGAAAACTCAACCCTGTTGCTCGCTGAAGGTGCACCATACCCGGCTTTGGGCGACCTACTCACAGCGGACCGAATCGCCTCATTGGCGGATCGTTATGCGAGTAGCGATGCCGATCATTCAATTTTCGACGCTGACATTCTCGACATTGGCGCGAAATTTCCCAGCGAAGTCGCCACATTGTCGTACCTGCGCGAAAGGCTCGCGCCCGATGGGATGATGCCAGGCACGATTTGGAATGATGACCCACCAACGTATGTCCTCACAGATCGGAGCGAACAACAACTGCGGTGTGTCTCCGAAGTCCAATATCGGCTTGCAACCGATGATTTTTTGGAGCGTTCGCCTCGCGAAGAGACCGCGACAGTGGTTTTCAATAATGCCGATGACACCGAGGCCATCTGTCAAACGGTTTTCGGTTTGCGTCAAGCAACGAACCGTTCGGTAATACACGATGTGAGCGGTCTTCCCGCTACGCTCTGGCCGCACATCGACCAAGTCTTGCGCGACGCGGAAGTGTCCCGAGGTATGCGACGCTCGGTGGTGTTGCGTTCTGGAACCGAAACGGTTTCGCTCCATAGAGCTTTGTTAAGGCGCGAGCCATTTGCTGCGACATGGCCGGCAGTCCGGCCTGGGCAAGCTCTCCGGCACATCACCCATCGACCAAGACAGAAGTGAGAGTCAGGTTTAGCGAAATCGAACCGCACCGACCCAACGGTAATAGGCAGCTAGGTCCACATTGCTCCCACACACGATGGTGACGACGCTCCGACCAGCGAACCGGTCGGGATCTTCGAGGATAGCCGCGATGCCTAACGCGGCCGAGGGCTCGACGAAAAGGCCAGCGTGGTCAAGCAGTATCCGCATCCCCGCGATGATTGAGGCTTCCTGAACGAGAACCGCGTCGTCAGCCACCAACAGAAGATCGTCTAGGACAGCGGGAATCGGACGCCGCCCCGCGACACCATCGGCGATGGTGTCAATCGAATCTGTGGTGACCACGCTCCTTTGATGCCACGATTTTGTCATCGCTGGTGCCCCTAGCGGCTGCACGCAAATCACCTCGATATTGGGGGCCATCGCCTTGAGTACATGGCCGACACCGGTGGCCAACGCTCCGCCGCCAAGAGCGATCAGAACAGTGTCAAACGACGGTTTTTTCTCCACGAGCTCCAGCCCTATAGTCGCAGCACCCTCGCATGTTTCAATGTCGAAACTATCCTCGACCAGCCGAATACCTTCCTCCTGCGCGAAAGTCGCCGCGCGGTCACGTGCCATCTCGAAAGCGCCGTCCACTAGCTTCAGCTTCGCGCCCAACGATCGGATGCGGTCAAGCTTGGTGGTAGGTGCGAAGCGAGATGCCACAACGGTGACCTCAAGTCCCCGCCTGCGGCCGGACCATGCGAGCGCTTGGCCAAGGTTGCCGGCACTCGCGCAGACCACGGCACGGAGACCGTTTTGCGCAAGCTGACTCGCAATTACCTCGGTGCCGCGAGCCTTAAAGCTACGAACCGGATTCGCTGTTTCGAGCTTGATGTTCACCGTGCACCCTAGAGCGGATTCCAGCGCCTCAGCGCTATATAGCGGAGTATTAAGAAACACCGGATCAATGGCCAGTCGAGCCGCGCGAATCCGATCCGTGTTCAAACGAGTCTTCCGCATAGGGCAGCAGTGTAATGGCGCTGTCGCTGGATATGTGAATATTAGTCCGGCGCCCTAAACGTAGGGTCCAAGCCGCTGAAACCTAAAAGCCATGCCCGAACCGTGCCGTCGGCTCCCTATGATCCAGGCCCCAAAATCTGAAAACACCGAATCCCAGACCACGCGGCCTGAATAATACTGCTCAAGATTGGGGGCTGAATAGCGTTGTGAGCAGGCATCGCAGTCGGTTGCACTATTGGCGTAGCCCAATTCCCTTAGACCTCGCTCAGATCTCAGATGGCATTGAGCGATTTTTCCAACCACATCCTGATGAATCTGGACCGGACCCACACCTCAATCCCCTTACGATTTTAGGGGTTTCTGCGGTCCGATTTGAATCGACAGATGGCGGTCGCGATCGACTTCGCGGACGAGTCACGGTTACCGAATCTCATCGGAATCTGGTATTTCCCGTCGAGTTCATGGCTGGTGACGGTGACAAACCTGGGCGGGTCCGCTTGCGTTATCGAGGGTTTGATCATGAAGCTCAACTGGCACTACCGCCCGGCTCATGGAACCTCGATCAACGTCGGGTTGTGGGTGTCGCGCTGGGAACGCTCTTGGCGTATCAACTCGGTGTGACGCGTGGGCTCAAAAGTGGACCATTCGAAGATCCGGACAAGGCGTCCCAGCATTACACCGATGCAAGTGGAACTCGAGAGCTAACCCCCCATGGGTTCGCGACCCTGGCCAGCGCCGCTTTGCATGACCTCGCGGCTCGCCGGACGACAACTCACCCCACACTGCGTTTTCGCTTCTGGCGCCGGGTGGACGACGCCATAGCCGAGCTCGGCGCTCGTAAGCCCGACAACATTGCCGCTATTCGACAGGCAATGCCAGTCGCGGAGAGCGTGTTGCGAGCGGCCACATCTCGATTTCGAATGTTCACCGGCATGCGCCCCGTTGCCCTTGAGTACAGCGGCATCCAAGCGGCCGTGCCCACCGTAGTCTCCGGCGCCAATTACATTCCGGCTATTGTCGCTGGAAACGCGACCAATTTTGGTAATGACCTAGGTCAAGGTTCACGCTATGGATTTCTTGCGTTTTTGAGCGCCGGTAAATCCGCGGCATGGAGTATGAACAGCCGTAATAGCCCCGCCGAAGCGCGTATCGACGCGGCCGCTCCTCGGCTTCGTAATGCGGTAAGTCGCACCACGCTCTGGATGAGCCAAGGTTTGGGTGCCGTGGTGAGCGCGAGCGCGCGGGTAGGCACTTCGCATAGTGCTGGTCGTGATCAAGACTCCGAAACTCAGGCGCTCGCTAAGGCATTTGGTGAAGAAGTCGGCGTGCACGCGCTCATCGATGGGGTCGGAAGCGCGGCTGGATTGTCATGGAGTGTGCGTCGTAGTTTGATGCGCGGCCGCCTGCACCGCAAGGTCGTGGAAGTGCTTGCTCGTGGGGAACCAGCTGATGAGCTTCGAGATCTCGTCTCCAGGCGAATGCACCTTTTAACGGCTCTGCCGGAAATCTATCGTCTCGCCCTAGCCGAAGTAAATGATTCGGAAAGAGTGGACGCGGTTGGCCTATTCAATGTGCATGAACTTGAGCAGCTTGCCGCACGAGTCACCGAGGCGGGTGGATTCGTCGAAGACCTAAAATTCGCTCCCGCCGCCGCTAGTATTTTGCAACACGGCTCGACTATTCGCGACATAGTGATCAGTCGAATCCTTCCCGATGCCGCGGCATTGACGATCGTCTTGCCGCTTTTACTGAAAACAGGGCATACGGAACTGTTGACGCTGTTGGCGGCGCGGAGCGTTCCAGATGCGGCTGTATACCTCAATGGTCAGAAGTTGGATAAATTCAACAAGCCCGAGCAAAATCGCCGTCAGGCCCTATCAGCTGAGGCAATGGCGCAGTACACAAACGATCTGCACGATGCGTGTGTTCGGTTGCTTTCCGGTGATGCTGACACCGCGCTGCCGGAGCAACCGTCCTTGCCAGGGTGGCCGAGCATCCGCCCATTTTTGCGGCTGTCCCTTCACGAACTGCCATGGGTATTGGCGAGCAGCTCACTGCCGTTCCTGAGCGACACAACCCGACCGTTCGCTCCTGGGGCAGCCACGCTGCACGTCTTTGGAGAAGCTCAATCTTTGACCATCCGCTACTTGAACAGGGCCTGGAGTGAGCGACATCAGAACAACACCAAATCGCTCACTCGGCACATGGGCGGTGGGCAACTAGTCAATGAACTGCGGGCCGAAACGAGATCGGTGCCATTTGGTCAACGAGGCCACGCACTCATCGAGGCCCTCAACAAGCGTGTGCTGTCGCTGCTTCAAGACACCGAGAATCTGGCACAACGGCTCCGCGGCGACATAGAGCTGGGAATGAGGGCCGAAGCGATCGCTAAAAAAGATCCAATTCTTTACGAGCTGTGGCGCACGGCTAGTGGGCCCACAATGACCACAAAACGGGGGAGCGCTCACGTATGGCGGCTGCTCGGCTCACTTATAGGGGATCATCCCGACACGGCCCTGGTTCGCTTGAAAGAACTCTTTACCGTGGTAGACGCTAACGATAGGGCAGAAGCCAAAGCTAACAAGAACCGATTTAGCCGCACCAAGGCTGACACGAGCGCCACGTCGCTGTTGGAAAATCTCACTATTGACAACGTCGCGGATCGGGCAATCCCCATTCTTGAGGCACTAGGCAAACATGTGGATATCGCTGCGAAGAACATCGCGTCAGGAGAGCTCGCATATCAAGAAATGTCCGAATTCCTCGATACATCATTGGTGGGATGGCGGGAACTGGGAGCTGAAAATTCCACGGTGCTTGATGCGAGTGCGGCCGACACTGGCATCGCGATGAGACGGCTGCTGGCTTTAGATGAGGACGGGCGGGGGGGTGCGGGAGTGCTTAACGCACTAGTCCTCAATTACCGCGCTGGCCAGCCGGGATCAGGTGTGCGCCAAGATCCGGCCCATCCACACCGCCTTATTTTGGATCACGGCACGGCGCTTTCCCAGATAGATAGGTTGATACCTCTTGCCGAGCAGCGTGTGGTCGCCTTCTCGGTCGGATCGAGCAAAAAACGGGCGAAAAATGTCGCGGAACATTTGGCCGCGCCCTCTGATGAGGACTATCCCGTTGGGCGTCCGGCCAATATGGCGCGCGAAAAATACACCGTGTGGCTGGCAAAAAATGACACCGGGCCACAACCTGACGGAGGGCATAACCGCGAGCCCAAGCAACCGTTTCGGCGCTGAGCTGGGCCTATAAAGCTCCGCGTGGCGAACGTCGCGAGCTAGGCATAGGGGACTGCAACCCCTGATGTGGTGCGCGACATTGTTGCACCCGTGGCTTCCTACCCCTCGAATTTGTGGGTCGAGCGAGTCGTTGGACCACATTTGTAACCCGCTCAGCCGCGCCGCTGTTGAGCGGATAGTGCAGTTCCATAGCTTCGTGAAGTTTCCGCAGGATAGAACTATTGGGAACAAGAAGATCTTGGATCAATGCGCCGGAACGCTGAACGGACGCCGAAGCGCTCGCGCCGCTTATCACCGGAGGCAACGGGTCCGATTCAGTTGGATCCTGTAAATGGATTGTTGGCTTGCGGCGATGAATCGCACGAAGCAGTGTGGTGGAGCGGCGACCAATGATCAGATCTGATGCGGCACCGATGTGATCGTTAGTGACGTCGGAGGGGACCTCCAGCGGGAACACCCCCTGCTTGTGAAAAATTTGGTTGTACTCCTCAGGCGAGGTGCCATCTCGCGGATGCTGGAGAAAAACAAACGCCGTTTCGCGCAGCGCATCGGCGGCGGCCGCAACAAAACCTTCTACAAACGTGGGCCCCTCGAATGACGACATGAAAGTCACCAGCGGCCGCATGTCAGTCCCTAGACGTTGTTTCACCCGTTCCGCCACAGCCTCTTCGCCGTGCAGTGCGTCGAACGCGGGCTGTCCAGTCACCTCGACCAGATCACCGAAATGAGGGTAGGTATCAGAAATAAGAGCTTCAGCCATCTGATCCATCGCACAGATCGCGGCCGGAGCCTCAATACGTCCTTCTCGGGCTAGCTCCAGATATTGAAAGCTTGATCGGTAGTAGTCCTCGATAAGCACGATCGGCAATTCGGGATGTGTGGAGGTCAACTCCACTTCAGTGCTCATCCTTTGCGGCACCGTGACGACAGCGATGCTCGGCGAATTCCGCTCGGCAACGAATTGCGAAGCACCGCCTTTGGGAGTGACATCCACCGTGGATAAATTGGCCGAAAAAATTTGTGCCGCGCGACCCCTGGTGACGATATGAAAGTCGAATTCTGAGGAAGCACGCAATCGCTGAATTGCGGGAAGCGAAGCATCGGCTCCGCCGGGATCACACGCGAACACCCACGCATGTCGTTGCCCTTTGAACGAGTCGGCCACGCGGAGAACTCGTGTATCAGCTTCGCTACTCGACTCTTTCACCCGAAACCTCGACGCTTGCGCATGCCGACCGGGGGATATTCACACACACGATCGTAGTCTCAGCCGTTTGGGGAGAAAGAGCGTTTTGATCGCCGTTGTGCTCGGCCAGGGTTTTCTGGGCAGCTTCCAACACCGCCGGATTGACGCAACCTCGTGCGTAACCGATGATTCGGCGTCGAATGTCTCGCCGCAGTAGCCGCGTTCCAACCCATTCCGCGATGGCACGCAATGGTCCTGGTTGGCAGCGGAAGTTGTATCGCCACGTAGCGACGGTATGCCCAGACTCAGTGGCGCCAGTAAATCGCCAACCGCCAGCAAACATCGTAAAAAACCAGGGCCCACGCACCATCTTCATGCCCACGTGGCTTGGCGGCTGGAATGACACATATTCGCTAATCATTACCAACCCATGGCGAGAGCGCGTATAGGTTCGCACTCCCTTCTCGGGTCTGGTCGCGCCGTCGAGGAAATACTGTTCCCGCACAAAAGGATCCCACTGATACCGCACAGGTGCGGTCGTTTGTGAAACCGCGAAAGCTAAATCGGTGGCGATCGGGACGGTTATCGAGGCTTCGACCATGGGCACCAGCCCATTATTGCCGCTGAAGCGGGTTTTCGATTCTTAAATGGCATCTATCTGTACGGGAAGGGCCGTAGGTCGGGTCGATAACGTGGGAGACTTAAAGAATTGCTGGAGATTTTATTTGAGATGCCACAGATACGTCACACCGCGCGTTGGAAAATCAATCGTCACTGGGTGCATGTGACCAATTCTCAGTGGGATAGCGTCCTGAAAAGGCAAAGGGCGTAGTGGCTCTCGAGGCAATATAGACGTTCTTACGGGCGGCCAAATTCGCCTGTTCGCAATGGTTTTCGGCAGGCAAGCGAGTCCGGTGACACGCGCAAACGAAGTTCGGGCGCAGAAAAGAGGATCTGAGCCTTTTGGCGCGGACGAGCGCAGGTTGCTCGTGGGGCATGCACGCGCGATAACGTCACATCTGTGAAGGCACCCAAAATCACCATCGCGACCGCAGCTGACCGTGATCAGATCGTCAACTCCATGGTTGCCGCATTTTCTAATGATCCTGTCTTGCGGTATTTATTTCCACACGAAGTCGAGTTTCCGAAATATGCCGCTGTCTTCTTCGGCCATCTTTTCGACAAAAGAGTGGGGCTAGACACGGTCTGGACAGTCGGGCGTGGGGCATCGGTGGCGATGTGGGAGCCGCCCATGGCCGATAAGCAGGCATCAGAAGAAAGCCTCGCGGATTGTCTTCCTCATGATGTCTTGGCTCGGGTAAATAGGTATGAGGACGCTGTGCATGCGGCGCTACCCACCGGCCAGTTTTGGTACCTGGGCGTGCTGGGCACACATCCCGCTTATGCCGGGCGACGCTGGGGTCGTGCTGTAATGCGGGCGGGCCTGAACTGCGCGGCCGCTGCGGGTATGCCGTCGATTTTGGAAACCAGCAATCCGATAAACGTGGGGGTATATCGGCGTGCCGGATGGGAAGTGGTGCGCACGGTCACCGAACCTCTACCGATTTGGGTAATGCAACAGGCTTCGACGGCCATATAGCGTCGCCGCACGAGAACCTCGGCAGATCTCAACAGTTTCACAAATATTGCCCGGTGCGTTCTTCGGCCCGTTCTGCTACTGCCTGTGCATCAGCGAGGTCACTAGCCCGTAGTCTTCGGACTTCCTGCTCGTTGACATTGACCCCGTCCGCCGTAATTCTTTCCGCTTGCATCGCGACCGCTCGGTCGAGAATGTTGCGCATCACTCGGCCATTGCCGAAGGATTCATCACGCGGAATTCTCCGCAATATCTGACGCACCGCCTCAGGCACATCGTCGGGTAGCTCATAGCCTTGAGCTCTCGCCATGGTTTCAAAGATCGCGACTAGCTCATCGTCGAGATAGTCGGGAAAAACAACCGTCGTGGGAAAACGCGAGGCCAAGCCTGGATTGGCGGCCAAGAATTTCGTCATCCGATTCTCATAGCCCGCGACAATGACCACAAGATCGTCCCGGTATTCCTCCATGAGCCGCACTAGCTCAGCTATCGCCTCAGGGCCATACGAATTAGGGGAATCGCTGGGTGTCAACGCGTAAGCCTCGTCAATGAACAACACCCCACCCAATGCGCGTTCGACAGCACCTCGCACCTTCGGTGCGGTTTGCCCGACATACTCGGCGATGAGATCGGCATGCGAAACCTCCACCAGATGACCAGAGGACAACAAACCGAGTTTCGCGTATACCGCGGCGATCAAACGCGCGATCGTGGTTTTCGCCGTGCCAGGATTGCCGTTGAACACTAAATGCCGCGTAGGCGTGGCCGCGGGCAAACCCGCATCTCGGCGCATGCGCTCCGCTTTGCCTTCAGCGATCAGCAGCCGCACCTCACGTTTGACGGAATCAAGCCCAATGAGCCCATCGATAACGGCCAGCGGATCCTCCGGCAGATTCGCACGCACCATCGCCACCGCCGTATCGGGCACGTCCTGAACGAAAATTTCGTGCAGGGACTCGTTTTCATCCACGATGCCATCGGCGAGAACCCGACGCGACTGCATGGTTACCGAGCGTTCTAGCAGGTTAATAGCCAAATGAGCGTTGGCAAGCGTGGCATCCGGTCGAACGCCACGCACCAAACCACGCACTTTATCCAGCACGCCCTCACGCAAAGTGAAACCAGCTTGGACAGCTTTGGCCTCAAACAACGACACCACATCCTCGTGACTGAGGTCAGGGAATCGCACAATCTTCGCGAACATGGCGCTCAGCTCCGGTTCGGACCTCAACAGCCCGTTTACCGCGGCATCAGCACCGCACAGCACCACGATCAAATCCTCAGAATGGGCGGCAATACCCGTCAGAAGTGCGCTCACCAGTTCGCGGCTCCGCGCATTGTCCAGATCGTGTCCGGGCCGAACCAAACTACCGGCGCCCTCAATGCACAACACCCCACCAAGAGCGCGATCAATAGTACGCATCACACGTGCTGTTGTCTCGCCAAGATGCTGACCAACCACATCGGAGCGATCCACAGTCACCATATGTCCAGAGGAGAGGACGCCCAGGTCAGCGCACATGCGACCGAGAATGCCGACCACTGTAGTCTTGCCCGTTCCAGATCCACCAGTGAACACCAAATGCCGTGCGGTCGGCGGCACCGGCATACCCGCCTCTTTACGAAGTTTCGCCGCACGCAACTCGGCAACAAGCAGTTCAACTTCACGCTTGACTGGCTCGATGCCCACCCAAGCCGCGAGTTGGGCCGCTGGGCTGTCCGCCGTTCCAATTCCATGAACGGGCAAGTGATGCGGCAGATCCTGCACATCGATCTCTATCGCATCACGAGCCTGGGCAGCCGTAATAGCTCGTTCGGCAACATGTTCCACCAGTCGAGCTCCACGCAAATTAAGCAGGCCCGGCATCTCCGCCAACATCTTCACAACCGCATCGGTAACAGTCCTGCCGGCGATCGCATGACGGCGAGTCACGGCACGTTGGAACAGTTCCGCTCGAGCGCTATCGCCAAACTCACGGGTGCGGACCAGACGAAAGGCATGATGGAGAGCTGGATTAGTTTCAAATATTTTCGTGTCGCCGCCAGGGCGGCAGATCGCCACCGCATGAAGCTTGGGGCGCTGACGTAGTAGACGGCGAAGCTCCTCCAATACCGCCGCGCCACATCGTTCGTAGCCGCAGATCCGGTCCAAGCCCGTCATGACCAATAGATCACGGCTGCCCAGGTCACGTATTCGAGCGGCCAGATGCAGCAAGGCCTCACTCGCGCTCATGTTCGCGAACACTTGATCGGAAATCCAGATGGTTTCCGGTGGCCCGTCGGGGGTGGCTAGTGCACGACGGAGCACATCAACAGCTGTGGTGCGGCCAGTACTTTCCGGGCCGCTAATCAGTAGCCGCATAGGTTTGTCGTAACCACGATACTGCTCACTAACAGTCGTGCGGATCGCCTCGGCCAGCTCGGGCTGCCCGAGAAGTCCTGCCGCTGGGTCAGTCGTGAGCGCGGCTTCGCCAGTGGAAAACCGCAGTAGCAACGGGTTGATGGCTTTGCGAGGTGCGAACAGCACACGCAGATCGCGCTGAAATGCTGTCACGGGAATCGAACTTTCCGGGTTCACAGCCGGGCCAGGTAAACCTTGTACTGCACCCGTGGTGCGTATTGCCATATCCAGCCAGGCACGACAGGCATCAGCCTCGCCGGCGAGCACGGCGCGCGCCAACCAAGACCGTACTTTCGCATGCCATCTATCGGCGTCGAAATCACCTTTGACCTTCGTGAACATGTGCTGTACACGTTCAAACATTGTCATCCCGGTGCTCATCGCCAATTCGGCAGGCACTTCGGATACCTCGGCTTGGGCGAGCAGACAGGCGAGCATGACATCGTGCTCGATGCCGTAGTCAATATCGGGTAGCGGCCCGGCCGAGCTCACGCCAGGCGATTTTTCCAGCAACCGACTGTGCACAGCCAAAAAAGCCGAGGCCGACCAATCAAGATAGCCAGCCGGACCCAGCAGTTCGGGTAGGACACCAAGTATTCGCTCATCAGCTCGCTCAGCCCAAAGCTCCGGCAAAGCGGAAAGGGGCGCCGTGAGGTCGAGTTTCGCCAGCGCCGGATCCGCTGCCCGCAGGCCATGGAGCGCGATGAGGGCTTGACGCCGTGGCTCTAGCGGCTCGATGCCCTCGAAAACGTCCAAACACTTGCAAGCGATCGTGAACGCCAACTCTCGCAGCTCGGGATCGTCGCCGGCTTCATCGAGCAACCAATAGGCGGGCGGCAAGTATGGGGTATCTCCGGCCGTCCAGATCCAACCCCTGTGCGGTTGCCGGGGCTCAGCGACAAAATGGTCCATGGTTTCGTACGCGAGGTCGCAGGCGGTGCCGCCGCGCACCGCCACTGAGCCGATGAGAAACGGCAGTAAAGACCAGAGCTCCGCGCCGATGACGGTGGTACCTTCGGCGAAAAACTCGGGCAATTCGACTGCGAGCGCTGCGGCCGCGGGATCGTCATTGAGCGCACGGGCTCGCTCTCTCACCTGCTCAAAAAGCCCATCTGGGACACGCCACGGGCCATGCGAATACAGGTCAAACACCAGGTCATCGGATAATAAGAGACTCAGGTGTTCAGGAAGCTTGGGACAATCCACCTTTCGCACTTTACAGATCATCCCAAGTCAGCCACGCACGCTTAGTGGGGTAGATCTTGCGATATGCGCAGTTGGAGCTAGAAAAGAATCAATGTCAGGTGAGTTTGCGCCTCATTCTTCCAAGCGATGCGGCAACGGTCTGTTGCTAGGCGGGTCCAGGTTTGCGTTTGCCTTGCCCTGGCTGGACCGGAAGGGTCGGCGTTGGCCCGCCAGGAGTGAGTGGGTTGAGTGCAGTTGCGGCCGAGTGCTGGGTAACCGTTGCCGTTTGATCCGAGCCGAAAGGGGTATATGCCGCGTTTAGTGCGGCATATTGGTCCTCCGTGAGGGTGAACGTGTCCGTGTCGGGGCCACTGCCTAGTTGTCGGGTGAGTTCGCGCACTTCTGGTGCTTGGGCGGCAGCAGCCCCGAGGGCGGCGAAGGTTTCCGCTAGGCCACGGATCTCCGGAGCGATGCGTTCAACGGATCTTCTGATCTCGGCGAACTTGTGTGGCTGGCTGTCGTGGAACGCATTGTGATCGGTGGCCCGTTCGCGCAGCGACCGCAGTATGTCCAATATCCCGGATATGGCCTCGGGAGACATGTCAGCATGCAGGCGGTGAAAGTTGATGGCATCAATCGCCGGATCCCAATCCGCCGGTAGGGGAGCGGGAACCGCGGCTATTGGCTCGAGTGAGCGCAGCTCCTCGCTCGCCTCACGTAAAGTGCGTATCCCCTTCCACCCCTGTGGGTTTTCTCCACCGAATCGAATGGCGTAGTTGGCGGCCGTTTCCATTTCGGTCAGAGCCACCCCGGCTTGCACTAGCCGCGCTCGGATATCGATGGGAACTTTGTGATTCTCTTTCTGGGCCCTATCCACCCATTCCGCGAGAGCCGCGAACTGGTCTGTCAGCCCGTCCGCCTCGAGCCTGACCCCGCCGGCGACACCAAGGTCATAGCTGGTGGTGTACAAATGTGATCCATTGTCGACAATGTCGCTGGCCAGCACAGCGATTCTTCGACGCACATAAGGCAGCTGATTGTCCTCATGAGCGGAGGCCACGAGTGTGCGTGACAATTCAATGCCGCTCTCAACGAGCTCGGGCAAGCGCGCGATAAATTGCTGAAGCTCTTGCGCATAGGCGGCCGGGTTCTCGCCCGGGCGTGGAGCGCCCAGACTAGCCTCTGCCTGCGGACCCGGCGTCAGTTGCTGCTCGATGTCAGCGGCGTCATCAGTCAGCTGTCGTTGTAGCCCGCTCGCCGCGGGTCGTAAATACCCAAACTTCGGTGGCACAATAGCCAGTTGCTCTCCAGCCTGCCCGATCACCTCGGCTAATACCCGCACATTTGCCAAAAAGCCCCGCACATCCCGCTCAAACTGCTCCAGTGAGACTGGCATTCGTTCCCCCGTCGAGCCCGCGAATCCCGTCGATTTTAACGCACCTAACCACTCCTGATTTATGGAATCAGCGTCGCGAGGCCCGCCGCATCTACACCACAGCTGCTTGGTGCCAACTGGGCCGCGCTGACCGATATAGACACCGTCGGAGCTGCTAATCCGCGCCTCTGTTTGAGAAATGATGTGCCCAAACTTGGTGAATAAGTAGTGACCGATGTTCAGACGCTTTCAATGATCATCGTCCCATCGTGTGCTCGTCGGGTAATCCATCTGGGGTGACGAAGCTTTCTTCGCCCAATGCTTTATGTAAACGGGTGCGTAGGTCTTCATCTGCGGCAAGCCGAGCAACCGTCGCTGCATGTCCGTCGGCTAGCTCGGGGACTAGTTTTACGAGCCTCGGGGACCTGGCCAAGAATTGGAAGATACGTTGTTGCGTGCTGGCGGCTCGCGGACCGTGGAGACTTGAGGCTATTGCGCCCCATTTGCTGCGGTAGAGAAGATAAGCCTCGATGTTTTCGCCGGACTCCAACACTGCGGGAAAGGTCTTTACGGTCGTTGGTACGTAGTTCGGTTCGGTGGCGTGAATGTGAGCGAGTTGGGCGTCGTCGAGCCAGAGCATAAACAGTGTGCTTTCCACGTCCAGCTTTATGGGCGTATATGCGATGTAGCCTTGTTTGCTGATATGCGCGGAGTAGCCGGCGCTTATGCCTTTAACGGTGACGCGGGTGAGGGGGACGAGATCGCTGATGTTGGCTGCGAGAGCGAATTTGGATTCCAATTGTGCGGGTGCGGCATTGGAACCGATTGCAAGCGTGGGATGTCTTTCGTCCATCGGCGCCACACCAGTGGAGGCCAATATCGCATCGAGGCTGTTCGACCTATTGTTGAGCTGGGTTAGCGGACCGCCGTCGAAACTAATATTCCACGCACCGACTTTGGCTCCTCTTATGGGTTCTAGAGGGTAAAGCCAGGACCTAGTGACGATGCAGCTCGTAGCTGGAGTTAAACCTGGATAGTGGTTGGGTGACGTGCGCGGGCTGATGTGTAGGCCGAGCGCTCGAAGGCTAGGCAATGTATGGGCCGCCCGTTCTTGAATTCAATCTCGGATCTGGAACTGCTCAAATCGTGGATCGGAAAACTGACTCCACAATCGAACCGAGTGCTGGTGTGATTTTCACGCATACGCACCATCCCGTATTCAAGGGCGCACGCATGTGGAGTGAGGCTGAGTTCTCCCATGTCGCCCGGCGACAGCTCTTGTGGCAAAGTCCGCACTGTGGAGTGCGGACTTTGCGGTGGGTGCTATTTCTGGCTGAAATTTCTGGCTAGATAGATCCGACGGATTGTGCCGTCATCGGTAGGGAACGTGCGTAGTTCTCGAATGGGTAGTTGGTGCCAGAACGTGCCGCCGCCATGCCTGGCGCCAAAGCAGGAGCACGTGCAATCGTCGTTTTTAGCCCGGTGACAGTTTTTGCCGCATGTCTGCTGTCTGCGAAAGTCCAACGTTATCTGGGTCAGAGGAAAGCGGCTGGCCACTCCCGTGACGATGGGCCGCAAGTGGTGGCGGGACAGCGCCCAGTGATGATTTTTGGGGTCGGATCGGAACCATGCTGTCTTGACTCGAGTTCCCAAGATGTCGCGCAGGATGTCGATGTTTCCGCCCTCTTTCCAGGGCATCCATACTTGTAAACGGCCGTTGATGGGTCGGTGGATGGTGGGGAGTTGGTCCATACGCACTTCCTTCCAATGGCAAAAGCGTCGACTGGTCGGCGCCACCTGGATGGCTATCCATAAAGGACTATCCGATTGTAACCTGAGGTAACTAGAAGGGAGCTCAACGTGAATATCAGTGCACGCTTCGCCCGCATAGCGGCGCTAATAAAAGCTGGTGCGCACTAAGGTTATTTTACCTGGTAGGAGCCACTGTAGGCGCGGTTTTGGAGCCTCCGCGGCCGTTTCTGTGGGCTCAAATTTTTGGACATTTCGCTCACGGTTTGTGGGTTGGGGGTTAGGAAGTCCGGTCTCGGCCATTGGTTCAAAGTGGTGTAAACGCGAGGAGGGCTCGGGGTACTTCTTTCCAGGTTTTCCATGTGCTCGAGTGCTGCCATATGTCGGGTTTGGCGCGAGCGGCGCGGTTGGCTCGTCTCCACTGTTCCTGCGCTTGAGCCCGTGACGCAGGGTTTGCGAATAGATTCCGCGAGCGCGAGAGGTGCGCAAATACGAACACTGCAACTACGACCGCAGGCGTTCGCGAAACCAAGGTTTCGTGACAGAGGTTGGCGGCGCACTTTCAGGGAACACATCAGTGCGGACATATCTTGGTGCCCGTCAACAACGGATGTCATCAGGTGGGCGACGCCACACCACACAGCCCGGCAAGTCTTAGCGCCAAATACGGCCCACGAAGGTTACCCAGCTCTGATGGTGCGGGCTTTATCTGGCATCGACCGTCCTTCTGCCCGCCGTCGTGGTCTTTCGGATTCGCTTTCTGAGAGCGCTACTTTTGGCTGCTGGCCAGGGGCGCCCGGGTACGCCGGCCGCCAGGTTGATACGCGTAACTCATGCAGCGCTGAATGGGTGGCAACGACTAGCCCACCGAACATGACAAGGGCTGGCACGATCACGGGAACAGCATCAGTGCCAGTGATGTGCGGGGTGTACGACATGAGAGATGCGAACTGCACTAGCAGCGGGAGAAACCACAACTTGCGCGGTAGCCAGAAGGCGGCAATCAGGCTCACCACATCGGCGAGATAAAAGTATCGTTCGTGCATGCCAGGCAAAAAGAATGGGATTGCGATGGCGCTGGTGGCGGCGAGCGCGATGAGCTGATCAGAGCTCAGCCGGGATTTGAAATGAAGAACGACAAGACCCATAAGTAGCACGGCGGCGGCCGCCAATCCGATGCCGAACGTGCGGGCAAGACCGAGAGAATTGTTCGGCGAAAAGAACCGGAAAAATGTGGGTGCGCCTGCGGTCAACCAATCATATGTGTCCGTCTGTCGCACATAAACGAGGAGTAGCCGGTCTGGATCAGCGCCCAACACTATCGCTGGCAGATCAAGCAATATAAATACAGCAGGGATGGCGAGCAAATTGCGCCATTTAACGCGACCTGCGAGGAGCGCAAAGAACAATAGGGGAAAAAGAAAAACGGCCTGTTGTTTAAACGCGTAAGAAACGCCAAAGAAGATACACGCCAACCAAGGACGTTCTTTCAACAAGTAGTAAAGGCCCAATAGAGAGAATGTAGTGAAAATTACATCGCACTGTCCCCACATGCTGCTGTTCAGCACTACAGTGGGCAAAAATAAGACGGCGAGCGCGCCTATGACTGGAAGTTCATAGCTACTAAAACGCAAACGCAGAATCTTATAGACGGTGAATGCCATCACAAAATCGAAGACAATCGAGACGAGCTTAATCCCATTAAGGGGATCGATAGGTACATAGGTGAGCGCCGCAAGAATATATAGATATGGGGCGTTATAGTCGGCGAAGTCGTGCTTGAGTGCCCGCATTCCCCCGTGACTTTCAATAAAGTCGTACCAAGGTTTGAGGAACCAGTCATAATCCGCATCTTGGTGGCCAAGCATTGCTTTGCGAATCAATAAGGCGATGACTAACAATCCAGCCACAAGCGCCAGCTCATATCCCCGTCTAGCCCGTTGGGCGGGATCAAGCGCCCGCATAAGCTTCGACTCCGCCTGCAGGCGCGCAAGAACTTGTGGCACAACCAATCTCCATCTGATGGAATCCGTAGCAAGAGCGAAGTCGTAACGGACGTCGCAATGCGTTGTCATCTAGTTCTTGCCCGCAAGGACCTATTCGGTTCCATGTCAGAGGTGTGGATGTGTGGAGGGCACTCTGCCCAGCTTCGACCTGAAGTCGCAACCAATGGGGTCATTTCTTGCAATCGGCGATTTTGCAATAGCACTGATACCTATAAAAAAGGGGTTGGGGGTATCTGATACCCCCAACCCCGGCCGCATGCGCGAGCTAATCTACGTTTGGTTGGCTCGTAGTGATGTTCGCGGTGAAGCTGGACGAATGTGCGACGGTGCCGTTAGGAAAGGTTTGGTTGTCGCCAACGACAATCAAACGTTGGCCCAATACTTTTGATTTATCCGGGTCGATAATAATTTCTTGGCGCAGCCCGTCTTCTTCCACTCCCAATGCGATTCCCTTTCGCCCAGCAAGGTCAACCTGGTCGAAGCGTTCGATACCCGGTATATCTGCCACTACCAAGAACAGTGCTTCCCGAAGTTCGGGGCTCATCAATGCATCACCTCCGACGCCGAATAGGCGGCTTACAGTGGCGAGCATGTTGATTTTCGTGACCGGTTGGTTTCGCTGTCGGAGGTCATCTTCGATTCGGGCGCCAAGCGCGGCGGGCTCGGTTGGCAAGCTCGCCAATTTGTCCGATGTGGGATTCATAAACGGGCTGAGCCGACTCGGATGGTTAGGGTCTCCGGCGGGTATTTCGCTGTCATCCTGCCTGATCGACATGCCACGTGCCGGCCCTTGATTGGGGATGGGGACCATGGTGAAGACTGGCGGCCCGGGACTGATCCCGGCCTTTTCGAGATCTGCCAAAGTGCCCTCAAATAGCTCAGGGCTGTGCCGCAAAGTCTCCTGCCCGGTCATGTCATCGATTCCGTTGACCGAAATCCACTGCTCTCCGACCACGTTGTCGTAGTAGTACAACTTCTTCGCCTGCTGGTATTCACTCTGACGATCGTTAGAAAGAGGCGTTCCGTCCTCATTAATAGGGACCCCGATCAACGTCTTGTCCTGATACTGGATATGGACATAACTACCCGTGCCTGGTTCGACCTCATGAGCATTTTCTGCGGCTTCCCGCAAAATCGCCGCGGCGCTGGCTGGGCGGGCACCTATAGGGTTTTTCGGGTCAGCTGGGAGCAAGCTAATCGCGATCGCGCCCACTACGCCGACGGTGACGGTGACGGCACCCCAACGCACGACCCGCGACAGGGTGCTAGTCCGGCGGACGGGCGCCGTGGTCAGCTTATTCCGGGTGCGCAATAGGAATTTGTCACTGGGTTCAGGCACATCGGTGTTGAACGCTGCGAGGCTTTCGGCAATGTGCGGGGGAAGTTTTTGCTCGTTCATGACTAGCCTCCAAAACCGCCGTGGGCGATGACAAATGATTTTGCGGTGCTGAATTCGTTGTGAGCGGCGCGCAACACCGCACGGGTGCGGTTCAGTCGGGAGCGCACAGTGCCAATGGAAATATCGAGGGCGGTGGCGATTTCGGCATAGCTCAACTCGGCCCAGGCATAAAGGAGCAGCACGTCGCGTTGCTTTGCGGGCAGTGCGGCCAGTGCCTGCGCGAGCTGGGCGGTGGTGTTGCTGGCGTCGAGCCGGGACACGCTCGCCTCGGCCGTATCGTCGGTGGCGACTTGACCGCTTCCGAGTGGGTCTGCGTAATTGCGGGCGAAAGCTTTCAACGCGCGAGTTTCATTGCGGTGTTGTCGGCGCAACAAGTTAGTAGCTATGCCATATAGCCAAGGTAGAGCAGAGGTCGCACTCGTATTGAATTTATGTCGATTTTCGAAAGCGCGCATAAATGTGTCAGCAACAATATCCTCAGCAATATCGGGCCCGACTCGACGCGCGGCATATCGGTAAATTGTCCGAGCATATTTATCGAATAATTGCGCGAAATCTTCACGGTCGCCGGCAAGGAGCTCTGTATCTGTTGACTCTTCACCAGAGTAATTCACCACAACCTCGCTTGCCTCGGGAATATGGTCGTCTTATCGGGTGTGAGCAGTTGGATTAGGCTAATGATGACACCCCCTGTTATTGGCCGCATAACGGCGCGGCGTAAATGTGTTGTCATCTAGTTCTTTCCCGGAGGGGCCTATCCGGTTCCATATCAAAAGAGGCTCGCGCCAGATAGCGGGATCGTTCGATTCTGTTCATTGTGACGTCGGCCTTGAATGATTTTCAGATGGCGTCATGGTGTAGAAAGACCCGCTTTTAAGAAGCCACTTGTATGCCATGAGGCGAGCAGAATGTACGCGAACGATCGTTTATGTGATACATCCACGCCATTAGGGCTCTGAGAGCAACTCGTGTCCGAACCAATGCGATACATTGATGCCGGTGAAATCGGCTACGCACGAGTCTTGACCTGCGACCAGCACACCGAAGCGCAAACTGACGTTTTGAAAGCGGCCGACCGCAAGGAAAGCTATATAGATAAAGCCCCCGGGAAACTCGCCTCAGGCCCGGAACTCGACAAAGCGCCACTACGGGCTCGCGCAGGCGATCAGCTCTTGATTGCCAAATTGGACCGACTTGTGAAATCGCCGGAGTCCCTGTTGTCGGGCTTCACGACCTACGCTGCGGCTGCGTTTCTCTACTTCTGGCTAAGGGCGTTCCGCCCCGCACGGTCATGGACATCGTCGGGCATACCACCCTTGAAATGATGATGAACACCTACGGACATGTGACTCTTGACGACGGAAACGCCCTTGACAGGCGCGGCGACTTGTTGGGGGAGTGAGCCCGTTGCTGTCAATTGCTGCTGTCAAAAACCAAAAAGGTAGCTACCCAATTGAAGCTCTAGGGCAACTACCTGCGAAAACGTGCGTCGGGAAGACAGGATTTGAACATGCGAACCCTTGACACCAGGAATTCCTG
>JABFVL010000077.1 GCA_013362805.1 Mycobacteriales bacterium
CATCGATGCGGACCTCGATGCCGATGTTTTGGACCTTGACGACTGTGATGACTGGGACGACGGCAAGTGTGATGACTGGGACCACCACGGTAAAGGTAAGGGTCACCATCACCACTGGTGGGACGACGATGACAGCCTGCTCGACCTAGACTTGGATCTGGACTTGCTTTAGTCCATAAAGGAGGGCGAGCCCGCAATGGGCTCGCCCTCCTGCTTTGCGGGCAACCTGTGCCCGACGCGCGGAGTGGTTTGCCTGAACCTCGCACAAAGTGCAATACAGTGCCCAAGTGATGAAGATTCCGGGCATTTCACGCAGGAAACAGCGTTGGCTCCGCGGCATATTGAGCCTCTCGCTCTCGGCCGCACTGCTCACCGCATGCGGATCCGATTCCGATGAAATCGTCATCAACCTCTACAACGCTCCACAGCAGAACCTCAGCGCCATCGTCGAAAGATGCAACGACCTTGCCGACGGGCAATATCGCATCAAACTCAACACCCTGCCCCGCGACGCCAACTCCCAACGCGAACAAATGGTGCGCCGGCTCGCCGCCGAAGACACCGGTATGGACGTGCTCGGGCTTGACGTGACCTGGACCGCCGAACTCGCCGCCGCCGGTTGGATCCGAGAATGGACCGGAGACAACAAAACCCAAGCACAGGCGGGCACTCTGGAGGCCCCACTCGAAACCGCCAGATGGGAAAACAAGCTTTACGCCGCGCCGTCAAATAGCAACACGCAGCTGCTTTGGTACCGGCAAGATCTAGTGCCGCAACCGCCCAGCACCTGGACTGAAGTCATCCAAACCGCGGAAGAGCTCAAGGACGCGGGGCTTCCGCACTATGTCGAAGTCACCGGGGCGCAATACGAAGGCATCGTAGTGTGGTTCAACAGCCTGGTCGTCTCAGCGGGCGGGTCAATCCTCAATGAAGCCGGCACCGAGGTTGAACTTGGCGACCCCGCCGTCACCGCCCTACAAGTGATGCGTGATTTCGCTCGATCCGCCGCCGCTGACCCGTCGCTCTCGAACACTCAAGAAGACCAAGCCCGACTAGCCACCGAAGGTGGCAGCGCGGCCATGGAAGTTATCTGGCCTTTCGTTTATCCATCGATGCTCGAAAATAATCCAGAAATCGCTAAGAACTTCAAATGGGCGCCCTATCCCGGAATTGATGGGGCAGGGCGGCCGCCGCTTGGCGGCGGCAACTTCGCCATTAGCAGCTATTCCAAAAATCCGGAGCAAGCCTTCTCGGCCGCGCTGTGTTTGCGTGACCCAGAGAGCCAATTGATCTCAGCCACCAAAGACGGTCTGCCACCCACGATCGAGGAGGTGTATCAACGACCAGAAATGGTGGAAGCGTACCCAATGCGAGATGCCATTTTGGACTCGATCAAACGATCCGCTCCGCGCCCGGTGACGCCGGTATATCAGAACATTTCGACGGTCACCGCAGCGGTTATCTCACCACCCAGATCCATCTCGCCACAATCCACCGAAGAAAAACTACGCGACCAAATAGGTGACGCGCTCGAATCGAAGGGAATCCTCCCATGAGTGCTCGCCCCATCAGCGATGGAAAAGCAGCCGAACGCCGACTGGGCTGGTGGCTCTGCGCACCAGCCGCGCTAGTAATGCTCATTGTCGCGGGCTGGCCCATTCTCTATTCGGTGCTGCTGTCATTCCAACGATTTGACCTGCGCTTTCCCGATGACAAAGCGTGGATCGGATTTGACAACTACCAGGCCGTACTGAGTAGTGAATATTGGTGGAACGCCTTCGGCGTCACCACTTTCATCATGATCGTAAGTGTGGCGATCGAACTCGTGCTCGGCATGATTTTGGCGATCATCATGCACCGGACTTTGGTTGGTCGCGGGCTGGTGCGCACAGTTGTGCTCATTCCATATGGCATCGTCACGGTGGTCGCCGCTTACGGCTGGAGATATGCCTGGACCCCGGGCACCGGTTGGCTCGCCAACCTGCTCGACGAATCCACCGCACCTCTTACCGAAAGACCTTCGGCAATTGCCATTATTATTTTGGCCGAAGTGTGGAAAACCACGCCATTCATGGCGCTGTTGCTGTTGGCCGGCTTGACGGTTGTTCCCGAAGAGTTGCTTCGAGCGGCGTCAATAGATGGCGCGAGTAAGTGGCAAAGCTTTGTGCGCATCACGCTTCCGTTGATTCGCCCCGCGATTCTCGTCGCCCTGCTATTTCGGATGTTGGATGCCTTCCGCATTTACGACAACATCTATGTGCTCACCAATGGCGGCCAGGACACAAGTTCGGTGTCGATCCTGACGTATCACAACCTCATCGGCGGGTTGAACCTCGGAATTGGTTCGACAATGTCGGTTCTGATCTTTCTCACGGTCGCACTCATCGCGTTCATATTCATCAAGGTATTGGGAACATCAACACCTGGGAGCGACAAATGACGGGCGCACAGATTCGCTGGTCGATACTGAATCTTGTCGTTGTGGTGTATGCCCTGGTGCCGGTGCTCTGGCTTCTTTCATTGTCTTTGAAAGACCCAAGCACATTCACCGATGGGAAGTTTATTCCGCGGGAATGGACCTTCGACAACTACAAGAACATATTCGACGTGGGTGAATTCACTCGCCCATTGATCAACTCGATTGGCATCGCGATCATCGCGACTTTGATCGCCATAGTGCTGGGCGTCTTCGCGGCCTATGCCATCGCTAGGTTGGACTTCCCAGGTAAAAACGTCATGTTGGGAGCTTCGCTGCTAATCGCGATGTTTCCGCAGGTCTCGCTCGTCACGCCGCTTTTTGAGATTGAGCGTCGCTTGGGACTTTTCAACACGTGGGCCGGTTTGATTTTCCCGTATGTCACTTTCGCGCTTCCGCTCACTATCTATATTTTGGCTTCCTTTTTCAAAGAGATCCCGTGGGAGCTGGAAAAGGCCGCCAAGATGGATGGGGCCTCACCGTTCCAGGCCTTTCGGAAAGTGATCGTTCCACTTGCCGCCCCCGGGGTTGTAACGGCGGCGATTCTCGCCTTCATACAATGCTGGAACGACTTTCTGTTCGCCATCTCGCTGACCTCAACTGACCGAGCTCGTACCGCGCCAGCCGCGATTTCCTTCTTTACCGGCGCATCACAGTTTGAAGACCCCACGGGATCTATCGCCGCCGCGGCAGTCGTCATCACCATCCCCATTGTTTTGTTCGTTTTGTTTTTCCAACGACGCATCGTCAGTGGTTTGACTTCTGGCGCGGTGAAAGGGTAAGCACGTGGCCGAAATTGTGCTCGATAAAGTAACCAAACGATTTCGCGATGGCACAGAAGCCGTGCAAGAAATTGATTTGACGATCGCCGATAAAGAGTTCTTGATTCTGGTCGGCCCATCAGGGTGCGGAAAATCGACAACGCTCAACATGATCGCTGGGCTAGAAGACATTAGCGACGGAGAACTGCGCATTGATGGTGATCGAGTAAATGAGAGATCACCGCAAGATCGCAACATCGCGATGGTGTTTCAATCTTATGCGCTTTACCCGCACATGACGGTGCGGGAAAACATGGAATTTCCCCTGACTATTGCGAAACTCGATAAAGCAACGATCAAACAAAAAATTGACGAGGCCGCCGAAATCTTGGAGCTTGGACCGTACCTGGACCGCAAGCCAAGTGACCTTTCCGGTGGACAGCGGCAGCGTGTCGCGATGGGTCGCGCCATCGTGCGCAAACCCAAGGCGTTCCTCATGGACGAACCCCTGTCCAACCTGGATGCCAAACTTCGCGCGCAGATGCGAACGTCCATCTCGCGACTTCAGAAAAGCTTGGGAACCACCACTGTTTACGTGACGCACGACCAGACAGAAGCGATGACCTTGGGAGATCGAATTGTCGTGATGCGCGCTGGGATTGTGCAACAGATAGGTACTCCACAAGATCTTTATGAACGACCGGCGAACCTTTTCGTAGCCGGATTTATTGGCTCGCCCACCATGAACTTCCTGCCCGGCGAGTTGGTGAACAGTTCCATTGCCACCGCGATAGGTGAAATTCCGATTTCCGATCGACTTCGCAGCGGGCTCAGCGAACACGGCCCGACCGGACGCGATGTCATCGTCGGGATCCGACCAGAAGCATTCGAAGACAGCCGTTTCGTCGACGACCAAACCGCATTCACGTTTCCCCACGACATCGACATCGTTGAATCCCTGGGTTCGGCAAAACTCGCGTATCTAGATGTTGATATCGACGCGAGAGCTCATGAACATTTCGCCGAGATCGCGCAGGAATCTGGTGCGGAAGACGTCTTTGGTTCCCAGCAGATCGTCGCTCAGCTTGACGCTCGCTCTCCGGTGCGGGAAGGCGACTCGATGGAGATCAGTTTCCGGCCCGATGACATTCAGCTGTTCGATCCCACGGATGGGACAAATCTCACCGAACACGATTAGCCGCTCAGAGTTAGATTGACATAGTGATCTCCGCTGAATCCGCCTTCGAGCCCGCAGCGATAGACCGCTGCGCACAGCACCGTCATGACGAACAGTGGTTGGGTGCGGCATGGGAGCGGGCGCAGGTGCTAGTGGTATGTGATGGGCAAGCCCTGATTCATGAGGGCGCGCCGGTCTATCTGCCCAGTGGGCGGGCGCCGACCGGAGAGCGATATTTGCTTGGACTTGTCAATGACGTTCCGTATTTCGCGGTCAGCGTCTCCGAGTTCAGCCCGGCAAAATCCGAGCGCGCCGCAGGTTTGCGTGAGCTGCTTGGACTCTTGGAACCAACCCAGGCGGCCTTAACGATTCAAGCTGTGGGTCTAGATCGTTGGCATCGGGCGCATCCTTATTGCGCGCGGTGCGGCGCCGCCACAGCTGTCGCGCAGGCGGGCTACGTGCGGACATGCCCGCAGTGTGCGGCCGAACATCATCCGCGAGTGGATCCGGCCGTCATCATGCTGGTTCACGATGAAAACGAAGAAGCGATTTTGGCGCGGGGCGTGGGTTGGCCGCAAGGACAGTTCTCGACACTTGCCGGATTTGTCGAGCCGGGTGAATCTCTTGAACAGGCTGTGGCCCGTGAGGTTGCCGAAGAAGTTGGGCTGGAAGTTATCAGCACTCGATATTTCGGAAGTCAGCCGTGGCCTTTTCCATCAAGTTTGATGATCGGCTTTGTCGCCACCGTGCGAGCTCATGCTGAACCAGAGATCGACCCGACGGAAATCGCCGAAGCCCGCTGGTTTTCCAGAGAGCGATTTATCGCCGCGCGCGCGTCGGGCGAAATCCGCGCGTCGGGGAATATCTCCATTTCGAGCGTCCTAATCCGGTATTGGCTTGAGACATAAATTGTCATACCGGTGGGATAGTTTCGAGGCATGAACATGATGGATTCTGCTGTTCCGGGCAACAGGGGTGTCCTGTTTCTCGGCGGTGCGGGTCTGCCCTCCTGGATGTGGGATCAGACCCGTGCGAACCTCCCCCAACCGAGCGCGGTTGCGGAATATCCCCAAAACGCTCATGCGACCTTGGCCGACTATGCAGAACATGTGCTGGGTCAAGTTGCCTTCGATCATATTGTGGTTGTGGCCCATTCCGCCGGTGGAGTGGTCGCGAGTCAGCTAGCAGCGTTGGCCCCTACACGCATCGTTGCCGTCTTGGGGGTGGCCGCGGCATTTCCGGCGCCAGGGCAGTCACTGCTTCGCACGCTGCCGTTTCCACAGCGTGCCATTGTGGGTTTGATCATGCGTGTCGCTGGCACCAAACCGCCTGAGAAGGCGATTCGAGCAGGTCTGGGAACTGGCCTCAACGAGCAAGATGTCACGAGGTTGGTCAGCGACTTTTCCGCCGAGTCTCCTCGTTTGTTCCGAGACGCGATCCACGCTCGACAATGGCCCGCACATCGCGGATATGTCACCACTTCGCGAGACGCCGAATACTCTGAGGCGCTGCAAGCAAAATATGGCCATCAGCTTGATCCAGATTTCAAGCGCACTTTGGCCACGGGGCATTTGCCGATGCTCGCTGAGCCTGTTCAGCTCGCGCAGATAATTCAAGACTTTGTGACGTCTTTGGACCTACCACGCTAACGGGATGATTAGTCGGTGATAAAGGGTGGTTACTGGGCATTTCCCGATAACCACCCTTCAGTTTAAAGCGGTGTCATCTAACGTACGTACACGCTGGCGCCGAACTCCGAAATCCTGACGTCTCCAGGGGGCACTACTTCAACCACCGGCCCAGAGCAGTTGGGGTCGTCGAAAACTATCGCCAATTCGTCGGTGTGGTTTCGCACAAACAACGGCCAGCGGTCGCTTTCATAGCAACCGCTGGGGTGGATGTATGCCTCTTCGTTAATTACCAACACGCCGTCCGCGGCCTGAGCGGTAGCAGGTGCGGCGATGGCAACCATGCCGGCAGCGGCGAAAGCCACCGCAGCGGCACCAAGCATGCGTTTCATTCTTATTCCTCCATTGGGTGTCATCACAGGGTGTGATGCACGTGGAGAAATTTATCGTACATTTTGGACATAAATCGACGTTTTTGTCCGTGTTCAAGGGGGAGAATTTGAGGGTGGACAGTTCGCTAGATTACATAGAGTGAAGATTTGGGCGCATATTGGCGAGCCCGGAAAGGCGCTTCCCGCCTCAGTCGCGGCTTTCTCAGCAATCTCATAGTCATAGGTGGCTCCCGTCCGCGCCAGAAGTGACCATTGAGGGTGGTCGACATGTTCGCCTGGCAACACTAGTTGTATCGGCAATCGGTAAGCTGACGGGCGAGCCCCCGTAGCTCAGGGGATAGAGCGTTCGCCTCCTAAGCGAAGGGCCGCAGGTTCGAATCCTGCCGGGGGCACTCGGGATCGCAGAGTTGTGTCTACGGAAAGCGCAAACCACAGATCACTCGTCACATCTGCTCGGCTTCGCCTCGCGGTTGAGGGGGCGTCGCCACCCTCAAACTCCCCCATTGTGGTCGGCGCTGGTTTCGAAAAGTGACCAGTTAGAGGCACCAATTGGGAAGCTTTATCGTGTGAGTGCTTCGCGCACCCCAAAAGCTCCCGCTATGAACATGACAGTGTTAGTCGAAAAGGCGCCGTCAGCGTTGCGAAATCGGCTGAGGCCTTTCGGTCGTGGCGGTGGATCTGGATGATGCCGTTGGATGAAATCCTCTGCTAGGTCGAACAATTGCTCCACCGCTGGTTCCTCATCTGCTTGGGACATAAGAGCTGGAACGGCCGCGCATGCTCCATGCACGGACCAAGGCGTGGCCAGATCGGTTTTTGGTCGCAGCGATGGATCTCGATATTCGATTGTGGGATACACCAGCGAAAAGGGGCATCCCGTAGATTCGGCGTCCGCTTTGATGATGGGTGGCTTGTACATGAGATGCAATGCGGCCGAATGCCGCATCCTCGTATGGAATGGCACACCTCGCATTCGTGCCGGCCAGTTCAATCGATCGATGTTCGCCAATGCGCAGGCCGTTGCCGCATCGAGCGAAAAATCTAGTAGTAACTCGTGCACGTGGTGCCAGATGAACCCGACGGCATTCGCGGGGCCCGAAATCGCTACTTTCGGTTCCGCGATTTCTCCACAAAGCACGCGGCGCCAGGTGTCGAAACGCTTCTTTAATATCCTCTGTTGTTCGTCGCCAAGCTCGCTAAGTCGCACGTAGTCCGGGTTGCGGCGCGCGAAGTACTGTGTGAAGTTATCCCGTTGCGATATTAGTTCGGTGACGTGTTTACGTGCTTGAAGCAATGGTTTATATCGCGGCTCTTCGAGACTTAATGTGGCCGCGTGGTTGGCAATTTTTCCGAGGGCAAGAACGGTATCGTGCAGAGCACCCACCGCATTGATTTGTTCTTGCGCCTCAGTGTCCACTAGTTGATCTGGCCATTGCGCCGCCTCCAGCAATGAGCCCTGTGTGCTGTTGACCTGTGCCACTAGTCGTGCCAATCGGGTACCCATTACGTGGGCATGTGCGATGCTCCAAACGGCTAGTTTGGATTTGGCTAGTAGGAATTCCGCTCGCCGCATGTCGTGTTGTGCCGCGAGGACGAATTGTTCGCCGCCTCGAAACTCTTGTTCGAAGTCGGCCATGATGGTCGTGTGTCCGCCTGGATGCGTGCGCATTCGTTGCGCCGCCTGCTTTTCCAGTTGCTGTCGTGCCTCACCGAGGTCGCTCACTTAGCTCACTGTAATTGTATTGCTGCACAGAAGTGAGGTGAGTTGATGAAATGGGCCCGGTCTCACTAGTCGTGAGGCACTGCCCGAAAATTGTGCGCGCACTTTAAACATTTTGGTGATTGGCGTCGTGGCGCTGACTCAGAGCTGCCCGCCATGTCGCCAGTGGGCGCGGGCGCATGACGGGATGCTCCATATGCCGGAGGACGTAGGTAGCCCGGCAACAGTCAAGCTACCTAGCGGCTGCCACGAGCTTGTCGTAGGCCGCGGTCGCGAACGCTCCCGCGTCAGCTGTTCCATCGCCTTCAGTGATTCCCACGTAGGCAATGTTGTTTCCCGCGCGAACCGCTACGTGATCAGCCGTCTCGCGTTCGCCGCCATTTTCACTCACCAGGCGCAGTGAAACGGATTGGTCGCCGACACCAGAGACATCCCCTTCGGTCAGGGTGTAATTCACGGTGCCATCGTCATCGGTTTCACTCCAGCTGCCGCATTCCTGAAGAATGTTTTGGAGCTGTTCTGGTTGACCCATCTCGGCTTCAGCCTTGGCAACGGTGGCATAGCTTCGCACCTCGTGCACGATGTCGGGCTTGCCTTCAGCCTCAAAGGCGATGGTGTCAATCTCTTCCGGTTGAGCTCCTGGAAGTCCCAAAGATTTGCGCAAGTTCGTGCAGTTTTCTTTTGTGCTTTGCACCTGATCGGAGGTGTCGGAGTCGGGACCGCCAGAAATCTGGTAGCCCTCGCCCAGATCTTGTTCGGTGAAGAGCGCCTTTTCCACTTGCTCAGGGGTAAGCACCTGCACTGATGTGCTGTCCGGCTTCGATTCTTCTTTCGAATCGTCTTTATCGTCTCCGCAGCCTGTCACGAGGACAGCAATGCCGAGAACAACTCCAAAAACCCGCAGTCCGCGTGTCAAAACTACTCCCTACCTTGGTGAATTCTGACTCTCATCGTAACTTTCATGCGCGTCTCACCACTTTCAGGTCTTGCGGGCCCTATAGCTGACATCCCCATATTCGCCCGAACATTCCGCTGGTAGCGGGGCCGCGAGGCTAAATGCGCACTGAACATTTTTGAGCGATTGCGGCCCACTACTTCTGCAATGGAAAGCCTTGACACTTTCTCAAATCTAATGTGATGCTGCTCATAGTTTGGCTGTGTACTGGCTTGATTGTCCTGTACTGGGCGGTGCTACGCGACAACCTCAGGAGATACGTGTGGCAGAGGTAAAAGCAATTCCTGACGAATATCCCCGCATTTCGGTTACTTTATGCGTCCAAAACGCGCGAAAAGCAATTGAGCTGTATCGCGAATTGTTTGGCGCGCGAGTGGATCTTTTGCTGGAGACCACCGAGGGTCGGGTCCGTCACGCTCAATT
>JABFVL010000079.1 GCA_013362805.1 Mycobacteriales bacterium
CACCGCCTCGATCACGTGAATTTGCTGAAGTGGGATGGACGCCTCTGACGTCCATCCCACACATCAACATAAACGGCTGTGCGTGAAATTACCTCCACCTGCTGTCCGAAACGTTGCGGAGTATGCGGACGCACGGCCATTACTACGAGGTGCTCTCACTTATCTTGCGAGCCCCAAGCTGACGCTCCAACAGCTCGACCGCATTAGTCGCTCCCGCTGTCGGAGCGATCTCTGCGTCATCAGCCAGCACCGAATCGTGCATGTCGGGCTCGTCCGAAACGGTTGGTTCAGCAGGGGCGGGAACCACCTCAGGAACAGCTGAAGCCACACTTGGCGCAGGTTCAGCCACCTGCGGCCACGCTGGCTCAGCCGAGGCAGCCACAGACTGCTCACCAACCGGGGCATCACCAACAACGGCGCTCAGTCGCCACCGCACACCCAACAGCTCACGAAGTGTCTCCTGCATCAAGGAAACAACCGCGTCGTCACTAATTCTGCGCACGATTCCCTGGTGTTGAACACTCAGAATCAGCTCGTCTTTGTCGACCCGAAGCGGCGTCGCGTTCTGCATGAGCATCCAAACGACTCGACGCTTCTTGAGCCGCTCCATGATGTCCGGCCAGAGCCGCCGCACATCGTCTACTCCAACCTCGCCAGCCGGCACCGACTGCGGGACGGGCGTGGGAGCAACGACCGCGGCTTCGGGAGCTTCCGGAGCCGGTCGCGGCACAGACTCCGCCGCGACTGTTGATGCTGAACCGGCCACGGGGGGCACGCTCAACGCAACAGCCGGAGTCACCGGGGCTGGTCCGGAAGGTGGTTGAACCGGCGCGGCACTCTGAACTGAAGCCTTCGCGGCGGCTGGAGCTTGCCCGGCCTGAACAGGAACTTCGGCGGCTGGTTGAACCGGCGCTGGCGCTGATGGAATAGGCGAACGTGTCGGCGCGGCGGCTTGGGCGGGCACCGGCATCGAGCCCTGCTCCCCCGCTATCGCGAACCGACGTTCCAGCCGTTCTAGTCGCTGCATCATCGCCGCTGTGGCATCTTCACCGGCTGGCAACAACATGCGAGCACAGGCGAGTTCCAGTAGCAGTCGGGACGATGTCGTACCGCGCATCTGCATCAAGGCGTCGTGCAAAATGTCGGCTACCCGCGACAAAGTGGCACTGCCCAACCGCAGAGCTTGGGCTGTCATGTGTTCGAGCTCGTCCGAGGGAACGTCAATGAGCCCTTTATTCGCCGCATCTGACACTTTGTCGAGAATCAGCAGGTCGCGGAGCCGTTCCAGCAGGTCAGAGGCAAACCGACGCGGATCATGACCGGCGTCGACGAGACGGTTCACAACCTTGAGCAACGCACCACCGTCGGCGGCTGCCAGAGCTTCGCAGGCTTCATCGATGAGGGTGCTGTCGGTAACCCCTAGCAACGCGACCGCTTGCTGATAGGTGACGCCTTCGGGCCCAGCGCCCGCGAGCATCTGATCGAGGATCGACAGAGTGTCTCGAGCTGAACCACCGCCGGCTTTCACTACGAGCGGCAGCACGGCCGGTTCCACTTCCGCGTTTTCAATCTTGCACAGCTGTTCCAGGTAGTTACGCAAAGAACCGGGCGGGATGAGGCGGAAAGGATAATGGTGTGTGCGCGAGCGAATGGTTTGCAGGACCTTGTCGGGTTCGGTGGTCGCGAACACGAACTTCACAAAATCTGGTGGCTCTTCCACAAGTTTCAACAGCGCATTGAAGCCCGCCGATGAAACCATGTGCGCTTCGTCGATTATGTAGATCTTGTAGCGAGAATTGACGGGGGCGAAGAAGGCGCGTTCTCGCAGCTCACGGGCGTCGTCGACTCCACCATGACTTGCAGCGTCGATCTCGATGACATCGAGAGATCCCGATCCGTGTGGGCCAAGCGCGACACACGATTCACATTCGCCGCATGGGTCCGGAGTTGGACCCTTCGCGCAGTTCAGTGAACGGGCCAAAATGCGGGCGCTGGAGGTTTTGCCACACCCGCGAGGCCCGGAGAAAAGGTAGGCGTGATTGAGCTTGCCGTTACGCAAAGCCGAGATCAGCGGGGTGGTGACATGTTCTTGCCCGATCACTTCGGCGAAGCTCTGCGGGCGATGCTTGCGGTAGAGAGCGAGGCTAGACACCCGGCTAGCGTAGCTCTCGGGTATGTCAGGACGTGGGTGCCCACCCTGGGGTGCGGACAATAAAAGACCCCTCATGCACCCGCCAGAGCCCGCTTACCCTTGCTGCCTTCCGGCCCTGGGGGAGTTCACAGGATGTACGCCGCACGAGGGGCTGTCTTCAGCTTAGCGTTTGAGGGTCGGGCCCGCGTGTCGGGTTGGGGGCACAACGCGCGGGCCCGGCAAAGACGCCGTGCACTGTGCGTCTTCTCCCAGGTAGACCTATGGGGATCGGTCCAGAAGCAGCCTAACAACGGGTCTAGACCAAACAAGGGGTTCAATGATCACATCCCTATTACCAAGTGCAAAACCAGCACCTTGTATCCTCAGCGACGGAGGATTCGCCTAGAGGCCTATGGCGCTCGCTTGGAAAGCGGGTTGGGTTCACGCCCTCACGAGTTCGAATCTCGTATCCTCCGCCACTGTCAGTCGGGCACACCACATACGGTGTGCCCGACGTTTCTTCATTCTTTTCGTCCAGCTTTTGCTGCTTACCTCAGTGCAGTCCTGTCTCTGAACACACGTTCATGCTCATCGGTCACATCAGTGTTCAGCCTTGGCTACCAACGCTTTATCGCCCACAAGGAATAGGCAACTTCATTGGATGAACTGGCTGAAACCAGCCCATCCAACCGCTTGTCTATCTGCGTGGTCCAGGTCTAGGTGCAGTGGCTGAGGAATGGCCCCGGTCGGTTGGATCGGTTCCTGGTGCTCGGCGTACAGCGGGATGATGTTGTCGAGTTCCGCCGCTTGGTGTCGAACCACCGGAGCCAGGATTCCAGGCTTCGATTTCGCTTGGCGCCCCATCTGGACCTGGCGCGTGTTGCGCATCGCTGCTTTGTTGTTGCGCTACGAACGAGGGATCTACCGGATCGTCTTGGGCGAATTGCGCCCTAACCCTTGCCACATGCGCGGCAGATCCTTCGCCCAGCTGTTGTTGACCGTTTTCGTCGGTAGGCATCAGTCTGCCTTTCTACTCTCACTCAAAACCCTTTACGAGTGCATACGCAAGTTTAATTCGAACGTCCTGTGTGTCCCCTGAAAAGCCAATTCACACATTAATGCTTCAGAGCGATGCTCTTTTCCAACGTGGTTCCGAAGAAGCGGTTACGGACGATCCGCGGAGCCGACTTCTTACCGAGTTCAACGCGATAGAGGCAGTCTTCGGCCTGGCGCATCCCGTGATGCAAACCAGTGATTTCTTCAGCCCAAGGTTTCCACGCACCACTCGGGGTGATGGTTTCGGTAATGCCTTCCGAGCGCACGAGATATTGCCCCACTACGTCAGGAATTACCATAATCTTGCTGCCAGACAGCGCGAAGATTTTCCTGAGCATCGCACCGTCTTCAAGGTTGGGGATTCCCGGCCAACCGCCAATGAAATCGACAATGTCGCGGCGAAAGACCGCGGAACTCGGGTTAAAAGGCAACGGGCACCTTGTCCAGTCAACGAGATCGCCCAGCGGGCGCCCCTCATGGATTCCGACCAGTTAGCACGGGATGCTCGTTCTCCGCCCATTCGCGTTTCGGATTTCTAGCCGTCCGCCAACCGTGTCAGCACACTCCGCAGCGCGGCGACACGAGCCGCGCTTGTTCTAGCCTTCAACAACCGCAGTATCAGCAAATAGCGGTCCGTTTTCCCCAGCTGATCAAAGGCGGCTTGAGCACTCGGGTTATCTTCGAGGGCCGCGCGAAGATCATCCGGGACGGTCACCGCGCTTTGGGCCTCGTATGCGCCATCCCAGCGGCCATCTCGTCTTGCCGCGTCTATTGCCGCGAGACCGCTGGGCCGCATCCGCCCAGCAGCAATCAATGCCTCGGCCTTCGCGACATTGACCTTTGACCAAAAGCCCTTCGGGCTCCGAGGCGAATATCTTTGCAGGTAGAACGAATCATCAAGGGCTTTGCGATGACTATCTATCCAGCCGTAACACAACGCCGTGTCCAAAGCGTCGGCCAACGTCACTGAGGTCGCACCGGAACCCTTTTTCGCAATCTTGAGCCATATTTCGGGAGCAGATGAGTGGTTAGCCGCCAGCCAAGACTCCCACTCGGCGGCGTTGCTGAACATGAAGGGGGCTTGGGGCATCGGTCACGCCTTCCTGCTGTTCAGAATTTCTTGGTAATGCTGGTTCAGCATGATGCCAAGCACATTGCCAAAGGGATCAACGACTGATGCCGTGGTGAAGCCTGGGCCACGTTCGGTGGGTTTCTCATATTCCGTCGCGCCCATAGCCAGCAATTTCTCCCAGGTCGCTGACAGATCGTCGACGGCCCAGTAAATGACGGCACCACCGGGGTTGTGTCGGGGGCTCGGCGCATAACGCGCGTCGATAATGCCGAGCTCATGCTCGTAATCACCCACGCGGAACTCGACATACACCGGCGTTCCTCGCTCGGGACGCTGGAAATAGGCGTCAATTCCTAGCAGTTCGCTGTACCAGGCTCGGGCGGCGGCTACGTCATCAGCGAAGAAACTGACGGTGGTGAGACCTCGCAACATTGGGTTTCCTTTCCTCGTGAACTTGATAATCACTATTTTCACGAGAAAAGCGCTCACCAAATGAGCACTTTTTCCAGCACAATTGATTCATGCGCGCCGATCGGCTCATAGCCACCCTTTTATTGATGCAAACACGCGGCAAAATCACCGCGGCGGAATTAGCGAAAGAGCTCGAAATTTCCTTAGCCACCGCACGACGTGACCTTGAGGCGCTCTCAGCCGCCGGCGTTCCGGTCTACCCACAGACGGGACGAGGTGGGGGTTGGTCACTGCTCGGCGGAGCCCGCACAGACCTGAGTGGCCTCACCGCAGCCGAGGCCAAGTCACTCTTTCTCCTGCTCGGCCCGGCTGTAGCGATCTCGCCAGATGCCAAAACCGCACTTCGCAAACTGTTGCGGGCTCTTCCCCAGACCTTTCAAGACGAAGCGGAGGCCGCGGCTAAAGCTATATTCGTCGATACCGCACGCTGGGGCGAACGCCAAAAGAAGCGTCCAGCCATGGTGAATCTGCTGGAAACAGCAGTTATCCGCCAACGGAAAGTCAACCTCACTTACGACGGTCGCAGCCGTGGAGAAAGCCAGCGGATAGTGGACCCCTGGGGCCTCATCGACAAGGACGACCTGTGGTACTTGATAGCCGGCACAGACAAGGGGCAACGCACATTCAGAGCTGACCGCATCCTGCACATCGAAATGACCGAACTGCCGACAGAACGGCCCAGCGACTTCGACCTCGCAAACGCCTGGACGCGCATAGTGGAAGAAGTGGAACGGCAGCGCGCGATGACAGCGACCACAATACGCATCGACGAAAAATATCTAGCTGTGTTGCAGGATCGATTTGGGCGGCACTGCGAAACCATCGAGGTCAACACAACTGACGGCTGTGCCCGAGTTCGGCTTACCGCGCCCACGCCGCTGGATCTGGCTCGACATCTAGCTGGATGGGGTGCGCTGATCCACGTGGAGAGCCCGGAAACCGTGCAGCGAGAGCTCGCTAAGCTCGGCGCCGAGCTCGCCACCGCCTACGCACACCTCTCCCCTTAGCGGTGCCGCTACATCCGTTGACACATCACATGCCGTTACCCGCAAGCGTTGGCAAAGACTCCTACGCACTCGGTAACCCGGGAATACCGAAATCGGCTTCATCTCATACTTAAACGAGAAGTCAAAAACCTGGGCATCCAAAGCCCAGTCACGCCGCTGACCAACTTCTACTTCTTATCGAAGGGACTCTTGCGAGCGCCGCCACTCGACGTGCGTGGCGCCTCGTGATGCGTTCTTATACTTCCGGCGACCCTGCAAATATCCAGAACAAGCAATACCGCCATTGCGCCAGAATTTGAATTCACCGTCACTATTTGACATCACAGCCGTAGCGCTTTGCGAATAATGACGCATCAGCCTCATTTCAGAATGGTTCCCTCCAGAACCCGCTAGGCTGCGCAAACACCGCAATATCTTCTTTGGAGATACCTTCATGAAAACTCTGCTAAAACTGGCGGGCCTCACCGGCTTAGCATCTTTAGCTTTGCTCACCGCTCACGCTCCGGCCGCTCAAGCCGCCGGCACCCCTGACCAGAGCTGGTCGATAACCGGCGCCAAATTAGACTGGACCGACCGCATCACCGGCGAAGATGCCGATCAACTCTGGCTAGAAGACACCAAAAGCGACTCCGCTTCGGCATATGTCTCCGTCAAACACCCCAATGGGCGCACATACAAAGCCAAGGCAAGCGGTTACCGCGACATTCAAATTCTCGGTCATGGTGCCGGCGCCGTTCAGTACACCGTCTACATGCCGAGCATTCCAGCCGGAAAAACAGCTTCAGTAAAGCTGTGCCTATCTGACGGTTGGACAGTCCGAGGCAGCACATGCAAATCAATCAGCATCACCGAGTAGTTACCTCCAACGCTCTAGCTGGTGCGCCGCCCACACGGGTGGCGCACCGTGCGCGTCCGATCATGTTGATATCCACATTCCGCGCATAACTATTGTCACCAGGAGACTATCCACGCTCCAGGAATCAACTTCTGGTGCTGCCTCGACAGGGCAACAACGTGGCGTGGAAAGCAAAAACGCCGGCAGCTCCTTGAAACAAAGGCTCCGGCGTATTTTGCTGTGTAATGGCGGTGGCGGTGGGATTTGAACCCACGGACGGCTTGCACCGTCACACGCTTTCGAGGCGTGCTCCTTCGGCCACTCGGACACGCCACCGCCGAAAAGCGTATCGAACGGCATACCGAAGTTCCGTGGCGGGGCCAACTGGGATAACTCCGATCCACAAATCTATCGGCACGAGTACCACAAACATTGCCCGAACGACGCACTACGCTCGATTGTCACCACACATACGCTGCGAGAATGACAGAAAGTGACGACCCCTCCTTCGCCCCTAGAGTTCGGGCAGAAGTTGCCCAATCTTTCAACGATGCTGGACCAAGCGATCAAGCCATTCTCAACTGGTACTTCGCACAGCCGCACGACGCGGAGGCCGCGCTGAAAGAAGCGATGGCTGCCTCACGATTTACCGAACGCGGGGTAAAAAATCGCGCGCCCATTGTCATCCGCGCCCTCTATGAGCGCATTGGCGAAAGCTTGGTCCCGACGGCTCGATCCCACGCTGAACTCAGCGCACTCATCGCCGAGCGGAATCCTCAACCCCCACCACCCGAGCCAAGCTCACCCGGCACGATGGTCAGAGAGATAGCACGCGGTTTCTCAGCGGACGACCCGACAATCTACCCCCGGACATCGTCACACCGCCGGTAGTGAATTAGGCGCCCTTTTTATCCGCTTCGCTTTGAAGAAATCACGCAAGATGGCACCGGTTTCATCAGCGAGCACCCCGCCAACCACCTCAGGTCGGTGATTCAATCGTGGATCGCGCACCACGTCGTACAGCGAGTCCACCGCGCCCGCTTTAGGATCGCGGGCACCGTAAACCACACGCGCCACTCGCGAAAGCACCGTCGCTCCAGCGCACATAGTGCACGGCTCCAAAGTCACTACCAGCGTGCAACCGACCAGTCGCCAAGAATCCAAGTAAGCCGATGCCCGCCGCAACGCCAAGACCTCGGCATGCGCGGTGGGGTCACCTGAGAGCTCGCGCTCATTGCATGCGCTGGCGATCTCTATTCCATCCGCGTCATAGACAACTGCTCCAATAGGCACGTCAGCGCTGGCTTCGGCTTCCCGCGCCAGCACCAGTGCTCGCCGCATCCACGGCTCGTATTGCTCACTCACAGTTAATAGCTTGCGCTACATCGCGTAGCCATCTGCACCCACCCCGCCAGGACTGGACTCAAACACCAAACCATCGCCTGTATCCAGCTGGTGCGGCTTTGACTTGCGGATGGAAATGCCATTTCTTCGATGTGTTGACCGACGCAAGGCCGCATGCCGCGCGGCCGCGTGAAACTGCTCTCGACAGGCGTACTCATATGCGGCCACCAAACCAGCCGAGCTTTGGGTACACACCTTGCGATATGCGCGAGCGAGCCGTACACCGAGATCATCGCGTGAAAAGTCGACCTTGGCAACCGCGGTCATGTGGTGGCCAACCAACGCGACAAGGTGCATCAGCGCCGCCGCGTCGGGCAAATCCCAACGAATGGGCTCCACCGCGATTCGTGCGGAATCTCCGACTTCCGCTATATCTGCAACGGTCAAGAAAGCAGCAAAGTTATCTTTTCCCAGCTCATCTATCACAACTCGGCCCAGCTGGTCAGTGGCGTGCAATGTGCCGATGCCATGCCCGGTGTCGTCGCTTCGAATCTGGACCAGGACCCGCGCACCCACCTCGGTGGAGATGCGCTGTGCCTGGTGCCAATGCGGCATCTCAATCACAAGCACGCTTGAGGGCTTAAGCTCGTCGAGTACCGCCGTCAGCGCCGCAATGAGACGGCGACGACGCATCACGGTCTCATGACGCCCTTGATACCGGCATTGATCCGTCAACCTCAGGACCAATTGCGTGGCCCCCACCTCGTTAGCGAGCCGAGCGGCCCGCATAAGTGAGGCGACGACCCGGGAGCGCGCAGGCCCTTCAGGCTCAACCAAACTCGATAGCTTCACTGGTGGGTGTACCGAGCTGAACGCAAGCCCGTACTCGGCCGCATGTAGCGAAAGATCGTGATAATTATCGACATAATCATCCGGCAAATAGGCCGCCAGCCGGGAAACACCGCCGGCGAAACGCTGCACCACAGCCGCGTCAGCTACCACCTCATACGAGTTCCTTGGACGCCCAGCACGCCGAAATGCCCAGGTGGGAAGCTCAATTCCACTCGAGGACGAGAGTTGTGGACTGGCGGGAAGAACCGGCTTCATATCGGTTAGCCTGCAAAGGGTTGCCCTTTTAACGCAAGCCCGTAGCCCAATTCCTCAGACCCACCTAGGCGGATCAATGGCACCACGTATCGCGGTTCTCGGCCTCGGCTTGATGGGTGGATCCCTGTGGCGTCGGCTCGCGGCCGAAGGCTACCCGGTCACGGGTTATGACCTTGATCCAGCCACTCGGGCGGCGGCGCGAGCCGACGCCACCACCATGAGCAACCCATCGGCTGGACGAATCGTGGACACTGTGCCAGCCGCGGTCGCCGACGCCGAAATGGCGGTGCTCGGTGTTTGGGTGCCCGATGTCGAGAACCTCATGCACCAAATCCACGAGACTGGGTTTGGTGGCATTCTCACTGACGTCACCTCCGTGAAACAACCAGTTCAAGACATCATCGACCGCAAATATCCAGGCACGCGCTGGATTGGTGGACATCCCATGGTGGGGTTCTCCCGGCAGGGATACACATCCAGCCGTGGAGATATGTACGAAGACTGCCCATGGGTCTTGTGCATCGACGAAGACGCGAAACCAGCGAGCACGATGCGAGACTGGCTTTTTCTGGCCCGCATTTTCACTTCCATTGGTGCCCGCGTCGTTCCCATCACTGCCCGTGACCATGACGAGGCCGTGGCGCGCATCAGCCATACTCCACACATTGTGGCGAACGCCCTCACGCTCAACGCGGCCGCAAGCCCACTCGGTCATTTGGCGCTCACATTGGGTGCTGGCTCATTCCGAGACAGCACCCGGGTCGCGATGTCCAATCCAGATAGAACCGCATCGTTTTGCTCATGGAACTCGGATGCGTTGGCCGATGAGCTAGATCAACTCATAGCCCGCTTGTCGCAAGCTCGAAGCATTTTGCGATCGGGCCCCAACCCGACAGAGGCGTTGCGTTCGTGGCTGTGGCCCGGCCATGTCGTGCGAAGCGCCTGGCCGCCTGAGCCCGACGATGAAATCAGCTTTCCCGCGTCTGTGTCGAGTCTCCTCGAGCTCGGACGAGCGGGTGGCTGGGTTCGAGAGGTGAACGGCACTCAAATCACTGGCGTGCGCCCCTCGTCCATCCCGCTTCGCTGAAAACCTCATCCTTTTTGGTCAAAATTTTTTGGCTAATCAGATTTTTTTCTTTGGCTCCTCGGCGTTCCACTCTAGACGCTCATACCCGCCATACGCTGCGATAAAAAACTCAGCACGGGCTCGTTGTAACGATGACACGCCGACGCACGATGGGAATATACAAAGAAAGTTCAGGCAGCCCCGTTACCCAGGTGGCAGGCCTTCGTTGAATTATGCGTGCTGACCCAACGACTTCACCGCGCGGAATCCGCCCCTCGAATCGCCGTCCCGAACGATGTTGCTTCACAGCGTCGAGCCCACCAAATGGTGGTCATCCCCTCAGGACGTGCCGATAGGCGTCGCGCGCACTCCCTCGTCTGTGATTCACCTTTCCTAGACGATCAGGCGGTGCCTGGTGAAGTCAGCGCCGAGCCATCAGCATGGACCACCGTAGTTGACCCATCACAACCCCCAATGAACGCCGAGCGGATCTCTTCATCCCGGCGTAGTGCTGCGGTCACCGGTGCAGGTTCACTGACGGCTCGGCGCTCTACTCGTGGACTGCGCAGCGCGAGCCGACTTGGCTTCGCTCACAGTTCCGCTCCCGCACAGACTGACCCTTCGAGCACCGTCGTTGGTGTGCTCGCTAGCCCAGTCGCCGCAGGAGCCTAAAGCTAGCGTCCGAGGCGGGCAGGTATGGCCTGACGAGTGGTACCTCGCCAACCAAGAACCCTCGCCTTGAACGTCGCGACAACGCTGGGAACACGAGAATTGCTCCCAGCGTTGTCGCACTCCAACGTAGCGCGTGCGACTACCGGTGGTTCCGCGCGTTACCGTCCGGCCCCAGACCACCTAGCCCCAAGCTATCGGCTGTGTCTATGTCGGACACTCGGCCCGGACGGGGTGGGTGAGGCTGTGCTGACCCCACGCCCGGTGCCGTCCGGGCCGAGCAACCCAGAATCACCAGCATTCTTTCTTAACTAGACATCGCGCCAATAAAGGCGATTGTTACAAGAATCTGAGCATCAGCGCAAAAAAAATGTCCCGCACCCTCACAATGGTGCGGGACATTTTTGTTAGGGCAGTTAAATTAGATCGTTGATCACGACGTTTTGTTCACGCCCAGGACCGACGCCAATCACACTGATCCGCGCACCCGAAAGCTCTTCAAGCCGCCGAATATAGGCCTGCGCATTAGCCGGCAACTCATCGAAACCACGGCAGGCTGTGATGTCTTCTTTCCAGCCGGGCATCGTTTCGTATATCGGTGTGGCGTGGTGAAGCTCGGTCTGAGTCATGGGCATATCGTCGTGCCGAACACCATCTACGTCGTAGGCGACACAGATCGGCACCTCGTCTAGGCCAGAAAGCACATCTAGCTTGGTGAGGAAGTAGTCGGTCATCCCGTTAACCCGAGTGGCGTAACGAGCGATCACCGCGTCGAACCAGCCACACCGGCGATCGCGACCAGTGGTGACACCCACTTCGCCACCAGTTGTGCGCAGGTACTCGCCCATTTCGTCGTGCAGCTCAGTCGGGAATGGCCCCGAGCCCACGCGGGTGGTGTAGGCCTTGAGAATGCCGATAATGCGATTTAGCTTCGTTGGGCCAATGCCGCTGCCTGAGCAAGCACCCCCAGCCGTTGGGTTAGACGAGGTCACGAAGGGATACGTGCCGTGATCAACGTCAAGGAGCGTGCCTTGGGAACCTTCGAGCAAAACCGTTTCGCCACGTTCGAGGGCTTGGTTGAGCAGAAGACGGGTGTCGGCGATGTGCGGACGGAGCTTCTCAGCGTATTCCGAATATTCAGCGACGACTTCTTCGATGTCGATCGCCTTGCGGTTGTATACCTTCACCAAAACCTGGTTTTTCTCGCGCAATGCGAGTTCCAGCTTCTGGCGCAGAATGTTTTCGTCGAGTAGGTCGGCTACTCGAATGCCCATCCGGGCGAGTTTGTCGCCATAAGCTGGGCCGATGCCTCGCCCAGTGGTGCCAATGCGCGCTTTGCCCAGGTATCGCTCTACGACCTTATCGAGCACCCGGTGATGCGGCATGATCAAATGCGCGTCCGCGGAGATCAGCAACGTGGATAGGTCCACCCCGCGCTCAATGAGCCCCGCCATCTCCTCCAACAGAACCTTAGGGTCCACCACTACGCCGTTGCCGATGACCGGCGTACAGCCTGGCGTCAGCACCCCCGAAGGAATGAGGTGCAGTGCGTACCGCTGCCCATCCGGGGTAATAACCGTGTGGCCGGCGTTGTTTCCGCCCTGGTAGCGCACGACATAGTGGACACGGCCGCCGAGGAGGTCAGTGGCCTTACCTTTACCTTCATCGCCCCATTGGGCACCGATGATCACAAGAGCTGGCACGCCTGCCAGGCTAGCGGCATGGATGTCGTCATTGTTGCCCCGGGGGCGGGCAGTCGTGTTCCAGTTTTGTCATGCGCCGATGAATTGCGCGCACTGGGCGCCCAAGTCGAGATTTTCGATGCCGAGGAAGACACGGATATCGATGTCGCACTTGAGGCCGCCGGGATTCCCAAAGCACCAAACGCGGATATGTCGGGCGGCGCACGATTGATAGTCGCCGGATCTGACGGCGTGCGTCGGGCCGTGCTGCGCCGCCTAGTCAAACGCGCCGCTCCGCCGCCGAGCAAACGACCGCCTTGGCTAGAAGAAAACCGCACCATCGCCGATCTTCCTAGCCTTGGCCTGCTTCCCCTCGACCCGCCGGGGGAAATGCCCGACCTCGTGCAGCTGCTAGAACTACCCGCGACGCCGGCCGAAGTGGCCGCCGCCACATATCAAGGGCATACACGACGCCTCGACTTGTTCCGCAATGACGGCGGATCGCTCACCATCCACGGAGTGCTTCTTGGCGCGGCAGATGAAGCGGGCAATACGTTGCCCTGGCAGGCGCGAATTGATGTCGACGACATCCTGCTGGCAGCTGGCGAAGAAAATATCGTGGCCTGCTCTATTACTAACGCTGGTGGATACGGCTCCATAGCCGGAGTGGATCTCGTCACCAACCCGGATCCAGCTGATGGGAAAGTGAGTGTGGGCGTCGCCATTTGGGCAGGTAAGGGCATCGAAGTGCGCAAAGCGCGGGGCCGAGCTGTCGCTATCAGTCCGGGCGATACTCCTATTCCATTCACTGATGACGGAGTAGACGGAACCCTGAGTCGCAAGAAAACCTGGTGGGCTGAGCCCCAGGCATGGAGCGTCTATCGGTGATATGTGAGTCCCAAAATGTTGACTGATTATCGGTCAAACAGCCGATATCGCAATTCTTCAGACCTAATAACGTAAACGACAAAGACGGGCTTGTAGAACCCTGCGGATAGAAGCCAAGGTAGAAGCTAATAACGAGAGCCCTCGGCTCCGCTAGTGTTCCTAACGAGATAACGATCAAGTTCGCTACCCATTTTGGGGGTGCTTCCCGTGGCAGATACCGGCCACTCCACGCCAAATCCAGAGGCAGCCGATGCTTCTTGGGCTCCACCCGCCTCAGCTCCACACATAAGTGAGGACGAGCAACGCACAGTCATGGTCGAAGTGCCGGGGTTACCGCCCAACCTATTCGGCGACGCGCAACCCTCTGACAATGCGCCCGTGAGCGGCTCCCCGTCTGACGACACGCCCGTCAGCGCTGCCCCCACCTCCGGCGCGCACAGCGCACCCGAGGACAACGAAACCAACGTCGATGAGCCAGCCGTTGAGGAACGCACCACAGTGCTTTCTCCGGATGTGGTCGCCGCGGCCATGCGTATTCACACCGCCAGCCAGGATGATGACAATCAGGCCACCACGATCGTGCCGCCACCAGATATCGATCCGCCCACAACAGCATTGGCCGGACCACTCGGCCAATCCAACACAGTCGTGCCGCCGCCAGGCGACACCGCCCGTAGCCTCTTGGAGTCACCGACAGCGGCGGTTCCCGTGCTCAGCGAACACGATGTGGACCAGGCGACAACGCTGATTCCTCCACCGCCGACCGCTGACAATCAGGCCACCACGATCGTGCCGCCACCCCAGCCAGTGGACGACAACGACAACCAAGCCACCACGATCGTTCCTCCTCCGCCACCACCAACGACGTCGGAGGACAACCAGGCCACGACCATCGTGCCGCCACCCGCGCCCGACAATCAGGCCACCACAATCGTGCCGCAGTACGGTCAAGCGCCTAATCCCTACGGAGAAACCTCAATCTCCGGGATCGAAGGTTCAGAAGTTAGCTGGCACGCCTACCTGCCCCAGGGTCAATTCGGTGGAGCGCTCCCGGAATATCCAACGCCTGAGCCCCCGTCGATGCCACCAGCACCGGCTCCAGAAGCGCCACCGCCCACCAGCGGCGTGGGCGGTTCGGCCCCACCTCCTATCTCGAGCGCGCCGCATAGCGGCGAAAAAGCGCCCTTCGCCCCCTATCTTCCGCCGACCAGTGCTCCCGCCAGCGGACCGCCACTTGCTGAACAAACCAGTGCCCCGCCTGCTCAGTGGGGGTCGGCTCCCCCGCAACCTCCCTTCGCTGCGCTTCCGGGGCCAATCCCGCACATGTCACCCGAGCACAATCCAGCGGGGCAAATGCCTCCTGCGATGCCGAACCCTCCGGCTCAACCTTGGCCAGATACAACAAGCGGTTCCTTCACTCCACAGGTAGGCGCACCCAACCCAGCATTTCCGCCTATGGGCGCACAGCCTCCCTTTGGGCAAGCCCCAGATGCTCCCTTCCCGACCTCGGGAGGAGCACCCGCCGCTGACCCAGCCCCCGCGTTCAACGAGCCGCCGTTTGGAATCGCCCCGCCACCAGGCCCCGCGCCAGGGTTTCCCGCTGGGCCAAACCAACCGGGGCCCGCGTTCGCCGGTCCACCGCCCAGCGCACCACCGTTTAACCCGGCACCGCCGCAGAGCGAAATGCCGACCCCCGCGGGACCGGGTGCGCCATGGCAACCCGGTCCACCCCCGCCGCAACCGCCAGTAGGTGAAACACCCAACGCGCCGATCGAACAGGCACCATTTACGCCCACACCATTGCCGCCGGATGCGATCGCGACATCGGTGCCTGGCGCGGTGCCCACGGCCGAAGAATTCGCGGCACGTCGGGCGCACAAACCCACACAGCCGGAAGCCCAAGAAGGTTTGCCCGCATTGGTACGCAAGCTTTCTTTCGGCCTGCTAAGTCCTGCGATGACCAAAAAGGAAAAGCAGTCTCGAAAGGCGATCGCTACGGTACGACGCAACTTCGGCGGACTGCGGCAGGTCACGGTTGTTAATCCCAAGGGCGGCGCGGGTAAAACCGTTGCTGTGCTGATGACGGCTATGACTTTCGGTCAGGCGCGTGGCGGTTATGTCTTGGCCTGGGATAACAATGAGACTCAGGGCACATTGGGCATGCGGGCTCAACCCGACTTCCACTCGCACACAGTGCGAGATGTGCTCCATTCGCTGGAGAAGTTCAGCGGAGCGGGCGGCAAGGTCGGCGACCTGACGAGCTTTGTCCGCTCGCAGGGCGGCGCGATGTTTGACGTGCTGGCCTCAGACGAGTCGGCTACAGCTGGTGAAATGCTCACCGCGAATGCCTTCAACGAGATCCGCACAATCGTTGACCGGTTCTACAAGTTGATGATTGTGGACACGGGGAACAACGTCCGGGCGGAGAACTGGCAAGCTTCGATCGATGCGACAGATCAGCTGATCGTGACCATGTCGGCCCGCGGCGATTCGGCTGAGACCGCGGCCCGCATGTTGGATCACTTGGAGCAGACCGGCCGGGCTGAGTTGGCTCGAAACGCCGTGACCGTGGTGTCAATGCCAGCTACTAAAAAGGGCTTGGACTTGCCCGCGATTGAGCGTCACTTCCAAGCTCGCACTCGAGCGGTGTTGTTCGCCCCGTATGAGCGTCTGCTCGATTCTGGAGAGCCGATTCGATATGACGAGTTGAGTAGAGCTAGCCGGGAGGCCTGGCTGACGATTACTGCGGCTGTGGCTGAAGGCCTATAAGACTGAGGACCCTCGCAGCTGTGGGCAACTGTGGATATCCACAGTTGCCCACAGCTTTATACCCAGCTTTATTCAAGTTATCCACTAGGTTATCCACAGAGTGGGCATAAGCTCACAGCTTGTCACCAAGATCTTCACAGTCTGTCAACATGTTTATCCACAGGCTGTGGATTTGGGGATATTAAGAAAGCTGATCAGCGGCAGCCGGGTCGCAGTCGGCAAGAAACTGCGCGCAACGGGCCGCTTCCTCGACCTCATTGATTGCGCCAGCGGTGCGCGCCAGCAGCGCCAAACACTGCAGGAATCCGCGGTTTGGATGATGTGCCCACGGAACGGGCCCATGCCCCTTCCAGCCATTGCGACGCAACGCATCCAGCCCACGGTGGTAACCCGTACGCGCATAGGCGTACGCCGTGACCTGGCGCTCCAGTTCTGGCCCTTGGCTCAGTTCCCGATCAGCCAAAGCCGCCCATGCGGCACTTGAGGTGGGATGATCTGCGGCCACCTGCGCATATGCCCCAGTCTCCGCCGCGGCTTCCAGCGCCGCATCGGCAGCCTCATCTGCGGGGAGAAAAGTCGACGGGGGTTCAGGCATGAGGTTCCTCGGCATAGTCATGCCCCATCTCTATCTTGTTAGACGGCTCGACGCAAAGAGAGGTAGGCGAGCCGACTACTTATCCACAGCTAATTGTCTAGCTTCGTGAACTTGGCGAGGGTAAAAGTGTGGGCCGTGACCCCGAAAGATCACGGCCCACACTAGAGAAAATCTATTTCGCCAGGGTTGTACCCGTCGAACGAAGGTCCTCACATGCCTGCACCACACGCGCGGCCATGCCCGCCTCGGCGAGCTTGCCGTATGCGCGCGGATCGTAGGCCTTCTTATTGCCCACTTCGCCGTCGACCTTCAACACGCCATCGTAGTTAGTCATCATGTGACCCGCGATAGGACGAGTGAAGGCGTACTGGGTGTCGGTGTCCACGTTCATTTTCACAACGCCGTAGTCCAAGGCTTCGTGAATCTCGCTCAGCAACGACCCTGATCCACCGTGGAAGACCAGATCGAATGGGCGTTCCTCATCACCAAGTCCGAGCTTGTCAGCAACGACCTTCTGCCCATCCCGTAGTACCGACGGGGTGAGCTTGACGTTTCCAGGCTTGTACACGCCGTGCACGTTGCCAAAGGTGGCCGCGAGCAGGTAGCGGCCCTTTTCACCGTTGCCTAGTGCTTCCACTGTGCGCAAAAAGTCATCTGGCGTCGTGAAAAGCTTGTCGTTGATTTCGTGGGTAATTCCGTCTTCTTCACCACCAACAACACCAATCTCAAGTTCGAGAATGATGTTCGCTTGGCGGCACTTTTCGAGTAGCTCGACCGCGATGTCGAGGTTTTCCTCTAGTGGGATGGCAGAGCCGTCCCACATGTGTGATTGAAAGAGTGGCTGCTCTCCTCGAGCGACGCGCTCGGCACTGATGTCCAGCAGTGGACGCAGGAAGCCATCGAGGTGCTGTTGTGGGCAGTGGTCAGTGTGCAATGCGATGGTGACGTCATGCTGTTCGGCCACAATGTGCGCGAACTCAGCGAGTGCGACCGCACCAGTGACTTTGTCTTTCAAGGAGCCAGATGCGTACTCGGCGCCACCAAATGAGAGCTGAATAATTCCATCGCTTCGAGCTTCGGAGAAGCCACGCAGCGCCGCGTTGAGTGTCTGTGATGAGGAAACGTTGATTGCGGGATAGGCGAATCTGCCGCCCTTGGCCCGGTCGATCATCTCGGCGTAGACCTGCGGGGTGGCGATTGGCATCTGCAAACTCCTTCGATTCAACAGCTGATTCCGGCAGTATCGCCCAATAATGTTCGCTGGCGCCAGCTAGATGCGATCAGAGTGAGATGTTTCGCCGCATAATTGCCGCGAAGTGTTCCTTTGTCGCACTTAATGCCCAGCCCCGTGGCGGGCTAGTTAGCATTACCTAGGTAGCCTCAGGGGGTGAGCGCCAGCGAAAACGTCAAAAATGTGACCGAAGCCCTCAACCCCATGGACCCGAAGGACCTCATCAGCACCTTCGGTGTCGCTGGTGTGTGGGCGATCATGTTCGCCGAAACGGGTCTGTTGATTGGGTTCTTCCTTCCCGGCGACTCGCTACTCTTCCTCGCCGGGGTCGCTTCCTCGGGCGTAGGCGAGAAACTTGTCGGCGAACGTCTCAGCATCACGGCGTTGATGATTGGCGCTCCCATCTGTGCGATTGTGGGCGCACAGCTTGGCCACTACCTAGGCGCCCGCTTTGGCCGTAAATTCTTCGACCGGCCAGATTCGAAGCTGTTCAAGAAGGAATATGTCGAAAAAGCCGAGCACTACTTTGAAAAGTTCGGCCCAGCCAAAGCCGTCGTACTAGCCCGCTTCATGCCCATCGTTCGAACCTTCCTAAACCCCATCGCCGGGGTCCTGGAAATGCCAGCTAAGAAGTTCTTCGTATGGAACGTCGTCGGCGGCATCCTGTGGACAGACGGCATATTGCTTGCCGGTCACCTGCTAGGCGAGCGAATTCCTTATGAGGCCGTCGACAAATACCTACTGCCCATCATCGCCCTGATCGTGCTGATCTCGCTGCTGCCGATCTTCATCGAGATGTATCGCAACCACCGCGAAAAGAAAGCCGCGAGACTCGCCGACGCGAACACGCCCAAGGAAGACGTGGTGGCGGGCAACTAACGGCCCGCCACGCTACAAAACGCGATCTAAAGACCCAAATCTTCAACCTCGTAGGCCGCTCGGTATTCCAAGCCAGCGGCCTCCACAGTGGCTCGCGCTCCACGGTCAACAATCACGGCCACGCCAACCACATGGGCACCGGCTTCCTTCAATGCCTCCACGGCCTGCAGCACACTGCCGCCCGTCGTGGAGGTATCTTCCACCGCCAACACCCGGCGACCCTGAACATCCGGCCCCTCAATCCGACGCTGCAAACCATGGGCTTTCCCAGTCTTACGCACGACAAACGCGTCCAGTGGCCGCCCAGGCGCGTGCATGATCGCGGTTGCCACTGGATCCGCGCCGAGGGTCAACCCGCCGACTGACTGATAATCCCAGTCTTGCGTGAGTTCACGCAGCACTTGCCCGATCAGAGGCGCGGCCGCGTGATGCAAGGTGATGCGCCGCAGGTCCACGTAATAATCGGCTTCTTTCCCACTCGAAAGCGTCACTTTCCCGTGCACCACGGCAAGTTCTTTAACGTATTTAAGCAGCTCAGCGCGAACATCAGACATGTATCAAGACTCTCAAACTCCACCAGCGGAACCGAGCCTGGGGTGGTTCGCTAAACGAACTCGCGTAGTTTTTCCCAGCCTGGATCAAGCCGCCACCGAACGGCTATGTCCCTCCGGCTTTGGCTCTGCACCCAGGCCTTAATTTGTTCTGACACGACACTTTCCGAGTCCGCGTAAAGATGCAACGTGCGCGCATCCGGCACCGTTTCCACCGCCGCGAGCAGCGCGGAATCGCCCAACAAGGTAGTGAGAACGCGAGTTAGGCTGTCCACTTCTTCCAACTCGGCCTCATCAGGCCCTGGCGGCGCGATCGCGAGCGCGGTGATTTCGTCCTCTGGAGGTTGAGGCGTGCGCAGCAGCGGAATTGTGATCGCACAATGCGCGTCGAACAAGGGGTAGGTTTGCCGTGGAAATGGGATACGGGCTAGCACAGTGGCGTGACGACCAGCCGCGTCAAGCCCTTCCAAATGTGCCCATTGGCCGGAACCAAGTTCACGGGAAAGCTCAGTAACAGCTCTGCGCAGGCCCGGCCCGTCTAGGTCTTCTGTATCCGCAGAAAACCGCACTTCGCCAATCCAACGCTCTACGTCGTCTTCACCAAGCACCCAGTCCAGCAGCAAGAAGGTGAACCAAAGCCGTTCGGCATCCTGCAAATAGGGCAGATCTGGGTGAGAGATCTTGACATGGATGCGCCCACGAGCGGCATCGGTTTCTACCCCAAACCGTGCGTCGAGCGGCTTGAGCGTGCGTCGTCCCACGTGTAGCGGGGAATGCATCGCCGCCGGATTTGGCGGTCGTGAGGCTGCGAATTCCCACGTGAGGTCATCGCCAGGTCCAGCTCGGCGCCAGCGCTCGGTCAGTATGCGCAGCTCAGGAGCCCCTTCCGCGGACAGAACCAACGAGTGGCGAGCCAAAGTGCCGTCGAGAAGTTCCCAAGTGAGCTCGGGGTGAATAGCTTCTACATGAGCTTCTAGTTCGCGCCGCAGCTTTTTCGGCGGCCCGTTGGGGTCCGCTTCCATCGCCGAAGCCAAGGGCGCGGCGACGCTCGGCCACCATGACCAGAATGCGACGGTGGCGGCTTTGGGGTCTCGTCGGCGCCAGCGGAACACACTCATGCCCCCATTGTTTCTTATGCGAAGATCAGCGCCGCTACCCAGGTAAACACGATCAGCATCGCCGCACAGCCTTCAATCAGCACCGACATACCAACCGCTTTCAATGCTTCTTTTGTAGAAGGCCAAGCGGCTTTGAGCCCACGGTAGCGGGTAGCTTCCGCCCCCCAAATTCCCACAACGAAACCGATGGGGAGCCCCACCAGTGGTATCACGAAAAATCCCACGATGCCGCCGACCGCGCCGAGGAACAGCGTGGATGACGGCACGCCTGATCGGGCCATCCGTCGGCCCGGCCAGATGTATTTGATGGTCTCGCCACAGGCCATCCATATCGCCGCGAGCCCCACAGCAACCCATTTACCCCAGCCGGCGTCACTGAATATCGCCCAGATCAGGACCGCGGCGAAACAGAGCGGTAAGCCCGGTAGCACCGGCATGACAACGCCGAATATTCCGACGGCCATCACTAATGCACAGCCTACGACCAGCCAAAATTGGGTATCACTCGTAAAATCCACGAACTCTACTGTGCCTTATCGCGCATTGTCGCTTGACGGTGACGGGCTACTCCTTAATTCTTTCCTGGTGAAGCATCTCGTACAGACAGTGAACTACTCAATTAACGTTCACGACTACGGGGAGCGTGAGGGACGAACCATATTGGCGGTAACCGGGTTGGGGCTTACCGGCGAGGTTTTCAAAGCTTACTTTAGAGATTTACAGAGAATCTGGGTTGATGAACAATTACGCCTGGTGGCAGTAAATAGGCCGGGTTTGGATAGCCCTCCCATCGAACATGACATCCCATTGACGTTGTCAGATTTCGCGGCGATGCACATCGAGGTAGCGGATGCACTGAACTTGACGACGTTCGACCTGATTGGCCACTCACTTGGCGGACCGGTGGTACTCAAAATCGCCGAGATGCTCGGCGCCCGGGTGCGCACTGTTTTTATTATCGACGGCGCGCTCTATGGCGCTTTCTTGCCTTCCAAATACGATTGGCATCCCGGCGAAAATCCTAATGTCGCCAGGATTGACGGCGAACGTTTCGTCGAGGAATTTGGTGCTATTCCCTGCACGGGCCATCCCATTGGCATCGCCATTAAAGGCGAGAATTCCTGGCCGATTATTCCGGATGACCCATATGGGGGCTGGCAAGCGTTTTCCCGCATATGGAGCACTGCTTATCATCGAATAATCGCGCCGCATTTGGGTGCGGTGCTCATCCAAACTTCACTTGGTCACATCATGCACGATCCGGGGCCCGAAGATTTAGGGGAAGGGCGCACAATTCACGGCAATCCGCTGGCGGTCGCGCATTTTCATGCCGGCGTATTGCGAGCATGCAATAGAGCCGATGGCCGCATTATTATTCCGCAGCCGGCGCTCGATGCCGCAGGGGCACACATCGCCTATGACCCATATCTAGAACGGCCTAACGCGGATATGCGACGCCCAGCACGGCGCCAAACTATTGCTTCATTACGCAAGTTCAGCGCCGCGTATCTGCCCGGCAAGCCCCGATATCCATCTACTGTCGATTGACAGTAAGCGCTGATTTGTCGTCCGCGAGGTCGACCTCGACAGTGTCTCCGTCTCGGATTTCTCCGGCAAGGAGTGCTTTAGCGAGCGGATCCCCAATCGCGGTTTGCACCAGTCGGCGCAATGGTCTGGCGCCATAAACAGGATCGAATCCGGCGACCGCTAGCCATTCGCGCGCCGCCGGTGTCGTGGAGAGGGTGATTCGGCGTTCCCCCAACCGTTCTTGAAGTCGGTTTAGCGATATATCGACAATCTTGGCTAGCTCCTCAGTGTCCAACCCATGGAACACCACCACATCGTCCAAACGATTCAAAAACTCCGGCTTGAAATGCGCCCGCACCGCGGTCATCACCGCGTCCCGCTGACCCTCCTTACTCAATTCCGGATTCATCAGCGCGCCCGAACCCAAATTCGAGGTCATAATCAACAACACGTTCCGAAAATCAACCGTGTGCCCCTGGCCATCCGTCAACCGGCCATCATCAAGCACCTGCAACAACACGTCGAAAACACCCGCGTGCGCCTTCTCCACCTCGTCAAGAAGCACAACACTATAAGGACGACGACGCACCGCCTCGGTAAGCTGACCGCCCTCCTCATACCCCACATATCCAGGAGGAGCACCCACCAGCCGCGCCACCGTGTGCTTCTCGCCGTACTCACTCATATCAATCCGCACCATCGCCCGCTCATCATCAAACAAAAACTCGGCGACGGCCTTCGCCAATTCCGTTTTTCCCACACCCGTCGGCCCCAAAAACAAAAAGGAACCCATCGGACGATCCGGATCGGCGACTCCAGACCTGGCCCGACGCACCGCATCCGAAACCGAGCGAACCGCCTCATCCTGTCCAATGATTCTGCGGCCCAGCTCCTCCTCCATCCGCAGCAGCTTGGAAGTCTCGCCTTCCAACAAACGCCCAGCCGGGATGCCCGTCCAACTAGCCACCACCTGGGCAATATCGTCCGAAGTGACTTCTTCCTTCACCATCGGATCAACATCCTCGGCCTGGGCCGAAGCCTCCGCGAGTTCACGCTCCAACTCGGGAATACGCCCATAAAGCAGCTGAGAGGCATTCGCCAAATCGCCCTCACGCTGTGCTCGTTCGGCCTGGCCCCGCACATCGTCGAGCTCCTGTTTTACCGCGCCCACTCGGTTCAAACCCGACTTTTCCCGCTCCCACCGCGCTGTCAACTCCGACAACTGCTCGCTGTGGTCCGCGATAGTGCGCCGCACCTGAGTCAAACGATCCCGCGAGGCGGGATCGTCTTCCTTCGCCAACGCGAGCTCTTCCATCCGCAAACGATCCAACCCGCGCTGCAACTCATCAAGCTCAACCGGCCGCGAATCAATCTCCATCCGCAACCGGGACGCCGCCTCATCAATCAAGTCGATGGCTTTATCCGGCAAAAACCGCGCTGTAATGTATCGATGCGACAAAGTAGCCGCCGCCACCAACGCCGCATCAGCGATGCGAACCCGGTGATGCGCCTCGTAACGCTCCTTCAACCCCCGCAAAATCGCAATAGTGTCCTCAACTGAGGGCTCGCCCACGTACACCTGCTGGAACCGGCGCTCCAGGGCCGGATCTTTTTCGATATGCGCGCGGTATTCATCCAGGGTGGTGGCACCCACCATTCGCAGCTCGCCCCGAGCCAGCATCGGCTTAAGCATGTTCCCAGCATCCAACGAAGAACCCGCGCCGCCGCCTCCTGAAGCCCCAGCCCCTACAACTGTGTGCAGCTCGTCAATAAATGTGATGATTTGCCCGTCAGAAGACTTGATCTCATTTAGCACCGCCTCGAGACGTTCCTCAAACTCGCCGCGATATTTCGCGCCAGCCACCATAGCGGCCAAATCCAGCACGATAAGCCTTTTCGAGCGCAAAGATTCGGGCACGTCATCAGCGACAATGCGCTGCGCTAGACCCTCCACCACCGCGGTTTTACCCACGCCCGGTTCGCCAATCAACACCGGATTATTTTTCGTTCGACGAGAAAGCACCTGGACAACCCGTCGGATTTCAGAATCCCGACCAATCACTGGATCCAGCTCACCGTCAGCCGCACGTGCCGTCAGATCGACTCCATATTTTTCAAGAGCCTGATACGTACCTTCCGGGTCAGCACTAGTGACCCGCTGATTCCCGCCCCGCACTTTCGCGAACGCGGCAACCAAAGCATCAGCATTAGCCCCAGTCTCGGCCAACCACCGGCCCACCTCGCCACCGGTCTTGGCCAGGCCGGCCAACAAATGCTCAGTTGAGATATAGGTGTCCCCCAGCGGACGAGCCACTTCTTCAGCCGACTGAACTGCGTTCAAAAGCTCCCGAGACACCTGCGGTTCTGCCACTGATGAACCCGAAACCGTGGGCAGGCGGGCAATCGCAGTGGAAACCTGGTCCTGCAGTCGCTCCGGATCGGCGCCCACAGCTCGGAGCAAGCTCGGCGCTGTGCTCCCCGCCGTTTGCAGCAACGAGTTCAGCAAATGCAGCGGCTCAACGGAGACATTCCCGGCCCTGGTGGCAGCGGAAATAGCCGAGGACAAGACCTCGCGACTTTTAGTCGTCAGTATTTCTGGATTAAGCATTATTTCTCCCACCCCGGGGGCGTGGCCGTGATCTCCAGCTTTGCGGAATATCGCCCCATTGTGAATAGCGACGCGACACCAGGCACAATGACCTTGTGACCACGCCAACCAATAACCCTGGTGAACAGCCTTCGCCGTGGAGCCAACCTGGACCAGCTAGTGGTGGCCCAGCCGGCGCGCCCGACCCAACGGCGGCGGCCACTCCGCCGCCGAGTCACAATCCGCCCCCGGCCGGACCGCCGATACCTACGCCCCCACCTGGCGCGTCGCCCTACGCACACCCCGGGTTCACCCCCACGCCCCCACCAGCACCGGCTGGATATCCACCTCCGCCGTACCAGCCCCCACCGCACCAGCCCTACGGTGCACCGCCGGCATATCCGCCGAACCCATATCAGCAGCAATATGGCGGCGCCCCTCGGTTCATCAGCCCAAACCAGTTGAGCCCTGGACGCTGGTGGTACGGCGTGGCGGTTGGCGTTTTTCTGCTCAGCATTTGTGGCGGCATCGGCGGATTCATCGCAGGCGCGGCCAGCTCCGCCAATGACTTCAACGACAACAACGATGCCACCGCGTTTCGGCCTGGCGTGGAACGCACCATCGAGCTTGACGCCGACAAAGACCTTGGCATCTTTATCGAGCAGGAAAGCGTGGCCGACCCACGCGATATCGATTGCACCGGAGTTTCCGCCGATGGTGAGCAAATTGAATTCAAGGCCGAAAACAGCGGCCTGGACTTCAAAGATGGCAACAACACCATCACCCATGTCTATTCGCTGAACGGCATCAACGCTAGCGGCGAATACACCATTGAATGCGAAGACGTCGATCTGGAAAAAGACGCGGTCCTGTGGGTCGCGGAAGAATTCGACTACACGGGCATCGGGGTCGGCGCCCTTGTTTTGATTGGCGCTCCTTGCCTGGGCTTCCTTACCGCTGGCACCATCGCCTTGGTTGTGGGGTTGCGTCGTAAGTCGCATAAAGAACGCCTAATGCGTGGCGGCGTGTAATTAGCGCGATTCGGGGCGCCAGACCACCAAGGCGCCCCGATTCAAGCGAGAATGCGCGGCGCGCAATTCTTCGCTCAACTCAGCGACTTGTCGTCGAAGCGCTTCGGCTTCTTGCACCAAGTTCATGATTCGCTTGATGCCAGCAAGATTGACGCCTTCTTCATGCGAAAGCCTGCCAATTTCGCGCAGTAAGGCCACGTCTCGTGGGCTATAACGCCTGCCTCCGCCGGGTGTACGCCCGGGTTGCACCAAACCTAGGCGGTCATATTGCCGCAGCGTCTGTGGGTGCATTCCAGCGAGTTGCGCGGCCACTGAAATCACAAAAACTGGGCCATCGTATGCGGCCTCCATCGGGTCTTGGCCTTCGTCAGAAGGCCCAAAACCAAAGGTAGGTTTAGCCACCATGACTTGCCTCCCGTTCTAGATGCGCCCGTGGATCGGCGGGCAAAGCGGCACTGAAATCAGCGAGCGCTTGCCGAGCCTTGTCGTTAAGTTTGTCGGGAATAACGATGTCAATCGTTACAAGAAGATCTCCCGCTCCGCCGCCTACTCGGCTCACTCCTTTTCCACGCACCCGCAACGTACGTCCACTTGGCGTACCCGGCGGCACTTTCAATGTGACGGCACCATCAAGCGTCGGCACGCGGATTTCAGTGCCGAGCGCCGCCTCGGGAAAAGTGACCGGCACTGTGATCGTTAGATGGTCGCCTCGACGTCCGAACACTCGGTGACCTCCCACATGGACAACGACGTAGAGATCTCCGGGCGGACCACCGCGTTGGCCGGGCTGCCCTTTGCCTTTGATTCGGATTCGCTGACCATCACTCACCCCCGCGGGGATGCGCACATTGAGAGTACGAGTTTTGGTGACGCCACCGGTTCCACCGCAGTCGGGGCATTTCTCGTCAATCAGTGAGCCGGTGCCTTGACATTCCCGACATGGCTCGCTGAACGAAAAAGCGCCCTGGTTGTGGCTCACCATTCCGCTGCCATGGCAGGTGGCACAGGTGCGGGGGCTGGTTCCTGGGCGAGCACCGGAACCGTGACAGGTGTCGCACACGCCGGGTGCATGTAGACGAAGTGGCACCGTGACGCCTTGTGCGGCTTCCACGAAGTCCAGTGTGGTCTCGGTTTCGATGTCTCCACCACGACGTGGCCCTGAGGTGCCCGGACGTGCGGTGTTGCCGAACATCGCACCAAAAAGGTCGCCCAGCCCACCTTGTTGAGCATTCTGCGCGAAGACATCTGAGAAATCGAAAGGGGCGCCACTGGTGTCGGTGCCTCGACGGAACGCGCCACCACTAAAAAGGGCTCGCGCCTCATCGTATTCACGACGCTTGCGTTCATCAGAGAGAACGTCGTATGCCTCGGAAACCTCTTTGAAACGATCCTCTGAGCGAGCATTTCCCGGGTTCGCATCGGGATGCAGCTCTCGAGCGAGTTTGCGGTAGGCCTTTTTGATCTCGTCAGCCGTGGACTGCTTGGAGACGCCAAGAACCGCGTAGTAGTCCTTTTCGAGCCAATCTTTTGTGCTCACCGCGTCTCCTTTCTACGGTTGCCTAAAGCTCAGAGTCACTATCAGGTTTCGGTGTCTCTTCTGTTGCCTTTTCAGCGCCTGGCTCAGCTGGGTCAGCAACAATGACAAGAGCCGGTCGCAGCATCTTCTCGCCCACTGAGTAGCCCTTGCGCAGAACCTGGACACAGGTGGGTTCTGGAACATCCGCGGTGCCCGCGTGGCTAACGGCCTCGTGCCATGTCGGGTCAAACACGTCGCCTTCGTTACCGAATGAAACCAAGCCCATTTTGTTGACGGCTGTCAACAGGTGCTCGGCTACGGTAGCGAAACCACCAGTCAAGTCGCCATGACTGCGAGCGCGCTCGATGTCATCTAGCACGGGCAATAGATTGCTGAGCGCGAGTGAGGTGGCTTGTTCGGCCATGCGCTCCCGGTCGCGTTCCACCCGTTTGCGGTGGTTGGCGTATTCCGCGGTGATGCGTTGCAGGTCGGCGGTGCGCTCGGTGAGTTCGCCCCGGATTTTCTCCAGTTCGGACTGAAGTTTGTCGAGTTCGGGCCCACTGGCCGGCGCCGCCTCAGGTGCGGAGGCGCCACCGGTGGTGGCGCCTCCCTTGCCTGGAGTTGCGGTGCCACGGGCCGCTGGCGCGTCTGCGGGGGGCCGCAGCGCACCAGTTACCGGATCTACTCGACGTCGGTCGCGTACCACTATTTTGGGTTCGGCTTCCGGGTCAGTGTCACGGTGTGGCGGTTTCGTCACTTCTTTTCGCCACCTTTGTCGTTGTCGTTGTCGACAATTTCGGCGTCAACAACGTCGTCGGCATTAGCCCCATCACTGGGGGCGTCCGCGTTTGGCTTGTCACCCGACGCGGCTTGTGCCGCGTTGGCGGCTTCGTACATCGCGGCACCGGCTTCTTGCGAAACCTTGGCGGCCTTTTCCTGGGCCGCTTTGATCGCCTCGATGTCAGTGCCAGCGAGAGCGGTCTTAAGCTCGGTCACCGCCGTGTTGAGTTCGTTCTTTTTGTCTTCGGGAATGGAGTCCCCGTTGTCGGTCAAGAACTTCTCGGTTTGGTACAGCAGCGAGTCGGCCACGTTGCGAGTTTCGGCTTCTTCACGACGCTGACGGTCTTCTTCGGCGTGTGATTCGGCGTCACGCATCATCTTTTCGATGTCGTCTTTGCCAAGTGCCGAACCGCCAGTGATCTGCATGGACTGCTCACGTGAGGTGGCGCGGTCTTTGGCGGAAACGTGAACGATGCCGTTGGCGTCGATGTCGAAGGTGACTTCGATTTGCGGCACGCCACGTGGTGCTGGCGGAATCCCGGTCAGTTCGAACATGCCTAGCCGCTTGTTGTACGCGGCGATGTCACGTTCGCCTTGGTACACCTGGATCTGCACCGATGGCTGGTTGTCTTCGGCCGTGGAGAAGATCTCCGAGCGCTTGGTGGGAATGGTGGTGTTGCGCTCGATGAGTTTGGTCATGATTCCGCCCTTGGTCTCAATGCCCAAGCTCAGCGGGGTGACGTCTAGCAGAAGCACGTCTTTGACTTCACCTTTGAGCACACCGGCTTGCAGCGCGGCGCCGACGGAAACAACCTCGTCTGGGTTTACACCCTTGTTGGGTTCTTTTCCTCCGGTGAGTTCGCGAACGAGTTCACCGACAGCTGGCATGCGGGTGGAGCCACCGACGAGGACCACGTGGTCGATGTCGGATACATCAATGCCGGCGTCTTTGATCGCATTGCTGAATGGCACTTTGCAACGGTCGAGCAGATCGGCGGTCAGGCGCTGGAATTCCGAACGGGTCAGGCTTTCGTCCAGGAAGATGGGGTTCTTGTCAGCGTCTTGCGCGATGTAGGGCAGATTGATCGAGGTTTGCTGCACTTGCGAGAGCTCGATCTTGGCCTTCTCAGCGGCTTCCCGAAGGCGCTGCATTGCCATCTTGTCGGCGCCAAGGTCGATGCCGTGTGCGGCTTTGACCTTTTTAACGAGCCATTCGATGATGCGTTCGTCCCAGTCGTCACCACCGAGGCTGGTGTCTCCGTTGGTGGCTTTCACCTCGACGACGCCGTCGCCGATTTCCAGGAGTGAAACGTCGAACGTTCCACCACCGAGGTCGAAGACCAAGATGGTTTGCTCTTTTTCGCCCTTTTCTAGGCCATATGCGAGCGCTGCGGCAGTGGGCTCGTTGATGATGCGCAGCACGTTGAGGCCGGCGATTTGGCCGGCTTCTTTGGTGGCTTGACGCTGGTGGTCTGAGAAGTAGGCGGGGACGGTGATGACCGCGTCGTTCACGGTGTCACCTAGGTAGGCTTCAGCATCGCGCTTGAGTTTTTGTAGCACTCGGGCGCTGATTTCTTGAGGCGTGTAGACCTTGCCGTCGATTTCTTCTTTCCAGTCGGTGCCGATGTGGCGTTTGACTGACCGGATTGTGCGATCCGGGTTTTGCACTGCTTGACGTTTGGCAACTTCACCAACCAGCACTTCGCCATTTTTCGCGAAGGCGACGATTGACGGTGTGGTTCGCGAGCCCTCGGCATTGGCGATAACGGTGGGTTCGCCACCTTCGAGGACGCAAACCACGGAGTTGGTGGTACCAAGGTCGATGCCGACCGCTCGCGCCATAACTTCCTCCGAGGTAACTGTTGACACATAAGAGGCACCTTGATGGGCCTCACTCACTAAACAAAGTTGAGTTTAGCCAACGCAAGTTTGTTGACAACTCGGAGGGTGCCCACTGTTAACTAGCGCGACTATAGTCATAAAACAGTACAGACGAGACGAAACAGGTCGAGAGTCACTACGCACCGATGGTCGCGGATCACCACAGGGCGATCTTGGCACCCACGAGTCCCACCGCTCCGCGTACTCTGTGGCCCATGGAGTCACACGGCACCGCCCGCGTCGTCGCCGGGCGCTATCGCGTGGACGCTCGCATAGGCACCGGCGCTATGGGCACGGTATGGCGTGGGTACGACGAAATGCTGCATCGCGTCGTAGCCGTGAAGGAAGTCGCCATCCCTTTTGGCATGGCCGCACCAGACGCCGAAAAATTACGAGAGCGATACCTGCGCGAAGCCAGAGCCGCCGCACGTCTGCGTCACCCTGGTGTCGTAGGGGTTTATGACGTCATCTCTGAAGAAGCCGATGACAACGATGATGATGCCGGCCGCGTCTGGATCGTCATGGAATTCGTGGAAGCCCAAAACCTCGCCAGCCTGCTGCGAGAACGGCGACTAACCACCGAAGAAACCGCTCACATAGGCCTTCAGCTCCTTGCCGCCTTGACCGCGGCACACCAAGCCGGCGTGCTTCACCGCGACGTGAAACCCGCAAATGTACTTGTCCAAGACGATGAAGAGGGCAAGCTTCGCGTTACGCTCACCGACTTTGGCGTCGCGAGCATCAGCGGCGACTCATCGCTTACCAGAACGGGTCAGCTCGTTGGTTCTCCCGCGTACCTCTCGCCGGAGAGGCTGTCCTCTACCGGCGTCGCGGGACCGCCGAGCGACCTATGGGCATTGGGCTGCACGTTGTATGCCGCGCTCGAGGGTCACCCGCCCTTTCGAAGCACTGACCAGTTCGAAGTAATCAGCTCGATCACCATTGAACCTGTTCCGGCTCCCAAACGCGCTGGAAATCTTGAGCCCATTCTCGCCGGACTGCTGGAAAAAGATCCACGTCGACGCTGGGATGCCAGCAGGGCGCGCCGCGCCCTGCAAGATGTGCAGGCCGGGAAAGCGATCGAAAACACGGGAACGTGGGGTGCCAGCCCCACTGCACCTACCTCGCCGGCCATACCCCCGAAGCCGCCAGTAACGCCAATAACTCCTCACACGACGACGACTGCCTCTACCACCCGCAAAGGCACGGAGTATCGGGCTCGGCGCACGAGGTGGAAGCGCAACCTCACAATTTCTGCGATTGTCGCGGCAATTGTGGTCGTGGCCGTGCTCCTAGTGCACCTATTCGGGCGTTGGCCAAGCTTCGCCGATGCGAACTCGGACACAAGAGCGAATAGTGAAATCACCCCAATGCCGGAGGCAACGCGCTTTTACAATTCGTCTTTCCCCTACTCGATGGACCGACCAAAAAGCTGGTCAGCGAATTGTGAGCGCCCACTCGAATGTGAATTCTCACCACCAAAGAACGAGCCAGTTTCGGGGCAACTGCGCATATTGGTAATCGTGGAATCCGCGCCTGGAAGCGATGCCGAAGAACTCACTCGCAAAGAGAACTCAAGAAATAAGCGAGATCGCGTCAAATATGAGGAAATAAGTCTGGACAAAGCGACATTTGGTGACCATAAAGGCTGGCTAGTCGAATACAGCTTCATGAACGCGAATGGCACGGTGCGCCACGTGCGCGTGTTCCGGATGAATGGCGCGAATAACCTTGTCTATTCCATTTCCCTCAATGCTGACGCCCGCGATTTCCCGTCCTACGAATACATATTGACGGCAGCGATAACTAGTTTCAAGGAATCAGGACCCGCCGAAACGCGTTAAAGGTGCACCCACACATTCGGAGATTCCGTGATCCAGCTGACTCGTGAACGCTTTGAAGATTTGGTATCCGCGGCACTTGACGAAATTCCACCCGCGCTCACCAAAATGATGGACAACGTAGTCATTCTCGTAGAAGACGAGTCAGAAAGACCAGGAATCCTTGGCCTCTACGAGGGCTTCGCGCTCACGGACCGCGGCTGGGACTATTCCGGAGCCCTACCCGATCGGATCTTCATTTATCGGAACCCCATACTGCGAATTTGCCACACCGAAGAACAAGTAATTCATGAAGTAACCACCACAGTCGTGCACGAAATCGCCCATCATTTTGGCATCGATGACGCCAAGCTCCATGCCCTCGGGTGGGGTTAATGAGATAGACCATTACCAGCGGTAACAGTGGGTTTCGCTGACGAGTGACACCTAAGTAAGCACTGGTGTCCACTCGCTAAAGTGAACAAACCAAATTACTTAGCACCACATACCGCCGCGATAAGGAGCAAGCAGTGCGCAGCGAAATCTTCAACTCGGAGAATATGGCTCAACCGGCCACTCAAGTTGGCATCACGCTTCAAAACAAGCAATGCGTGAAAGCAGCCGTGAACGGCGAGCTTTTAGCCCGTCAAGGGGCAATGGTCGCCTACCGGGGCAACTTAAACTTTGAGGTCAAGAGCCAGGGTGTGGGTAACTTCCTCAAGCGCGCCGTCACCGGCGAAGGACTGTCCCTCATGACAGCGCGCGGGCAGGGCGAAGTGTGGTTCGCGAACCTCGCCGAACACTGCTTCGTGCTTGACATCGACCCAGGCGACCAGTTCAGTGTCAACGGACGCAACGTCATCTGCTTCGACAGCACTCTGCAATACAACATCAGCATGATCAAGGGCGCCGGAATGTTCGGTGGCGGCCTGTTCAACTCCACCTTCGCCGGGCAGGGACGCATCGCCATCACCAGCGACGGACCGCCCATCGTCATCCCAGTCACCCCACAAGCCCCCGTGCTGGTAGACACCGATGCGATCATCGGCTGGAGTGCCAACCTGCAGACGAGCATTCACAAGTCACAGGGTTTGAAGTCCATCCTCAAGGGCGGCTCGGGCGAAATGTTCCAGGTCGTTTTCCAAGGCCAAGGCATGGTTGTCATCCAGCCATCTGAAGGCATCCCACTGAACGCTGGCAACACCGGCGGCGGTGGCGGCGGAATCTTCGGCTGAATCGATCTAGATCTTTAAAGTGGGGGCGGCCAGATAGGCCGCCCCCACTTTCACTTTAAAAGTTGCCGCTACGCAGTTCCGCCACCCAATCAATCGCGGCCTGGTGTTCGAGGTTCACCTGAGCTGTGTTCTCGGGGCCGTTCAATGGTGATCGCGCCGCGCGTGGATAAGAGCCGAAAAATCGCACCTCACTGGCCACTCGCCGCAAGCCAGCGAAAGCCTCCGCTACCGGCGCATCGGCAATGTGTCCCGAACAATCCAAGAAAAACCAGTACACGCCGAGTTGCTGTTTGACTGGTCTGGACTCGATTCGACTCAAATTCACGCCACGAACTGAAAACTGTGTCAGCGCGATTTGCAAAGAACCTGACTGATCATGCGGCAGGGTCAACGCCAGGGACGTCACATCATCTCCCGTTGGCTCAGGAGGTCGACCCGCTTTAGCCACACGAACAAACCGAGTCACCGCGCCCGGATTGTCGGCAATGCTAGGCGCCAACGCTGTCAGCCCATAGTTTGCCCCAGCTATAGCGGCGCACACCGCAGCATCAAACTCGCCGTCTCGCACGGCCCGTGCCGCATCAGCAGTCGAGGCGGCAGCGACGTAACGAGCTTGTGGCACATGCGTGCTCAGCCAGCCTCGGCACTGCGCATACGCGTGCGGGTGTGTGGAAACCGTCGCTATGTCGGCCTGAGCCAGACCCGGCTTGCCGTACAGCCCAAAAGCCACCTCAAGCAAAGCCTCACCCACGATCATCAGCGAAGGATGTTTCAACAGATAGTCCATTGTCGCGCCAACCGCGCCCTCAACAGAGTTCTCCATCGGTACCACGGCCGCTTCAGTTGTTTCCCCCACCATGTCTAGCGCGTCAGAAATAGACGCTGCGGGAATGGTTTCCCACTCCTGTGCATCGGGAAAAGTGCGCAAAGCTTGTTCTGTAAACGTGCCAGATGGTCCTAGGAAACTCATTCGTGCAGCCATAACGGAACCATACCCTCGTACCGAACCGCCTTTAATTCCTTGGCACTTCCATAGCTCCAAGAGGTAAAACCGAGTTTGGTGTCACTGGCCGGGCCCGTTGTATCGGCCAATCCCGCTATCTAGGATGTAACGGTGAACAGCACCCACGACTGTCGTGTCAAACATGTCAATTGATCTAGCCATACTCGCGACCGTCTTCGGGCTCGTATTCTTGCTAGAGCTTCCCGACAAGACCATGCTCGCAACTCTGGTGCTTTCCAGCAGATATCGTCCCGCACCCGTTCTTGTAGGCGTAGGCGTCGCTTTCGCGCTTCAAATGGCAATTGCCGTGGCCGTCGGCCAAGCATTGACGTTGCTGCCTCGAGAAATCACCTTGAGCGTCGTCGCCGTCATGTTCCTTATCGGAGCCATAATTTTGGCCCGAGAAAGTTTCAAGACTGAAGACGAAGACGAAGAAAGCACGCCGGTAGCAACAGCTTTTTGGCGAATCGCTTTGATAAGTTTCGGCATTCTCTTTCTCGCCGAATTCGGTGATGGTTCACAACTCGCCGCGGCGGGCCTTTCCGCACGGTATGGCGCACCATTGTCCGTGTTCCTGGGCGCCTGGCTCGCCGAAATGGCAGTGTGCACTCTAGCGGCACTAGCTGGTCGAGCATTGTTGAGAGTAGTTCCGGTGAAGTGGGTGCAACGCATAGCTGCCGTAATCTTCACGACCTTCGCAGTCTTGGCTGTTGTTGAAATTGTGCGCTCCACCACCTAATTATCAGATGGTTTGGCAGAAACAGATCACTCCAGCGAGTTCGCCGTCGAGTCGGACAGGACTCGCGATCATGTCCAGCGCATGCACCAGTTCGCCGGCACGAACACGCACCCGCCCTCGCGCCAAGCCATTATTACCAAGAGCTTCTAGCGCCGGAATTCGCAAAAGTTCTCGCCTTGGCAGTGGTCCTGCAAGGGCGGTGAAATCCACAAAACTCACAACATCATCTAGCAGGCCTCTGCCTAGCAATTGAGTCGCTTCCTTGTAACCAACCAGCTCGGCAAATTCGGTGGAAGCCCCTGCGATTACGCCATCGGCATCTAACAAAAAGCAAGGCTCAGCAGCGGCCGTAACAGCGCCGAGCCACAAATCCAGATGCGAGCTCGCACCAACCACGCGCGGACGAATGATGCTGTCATCGCTTGCTTCAGAGGGTCGCAAAGACAACTCAATGCGAGTCATTAATCAGCTCCACTTGTCGAATTTGAACGAAGCAGAGTTTATGACCAACAGGCCCCGTAACGTTATGGCGCGTGTCATTCGATTGAGCCGTTGTTCCGCATCGGGGTGGTGGGGTTGGTGATGTGGGTGTGGCCCCCAACTCTAGGTTGGGGGCCACACCATACATAGTGTTCGGTGGTGTCCTACTCTCCCACCCAGC
>JABFVL010000065.1 GCA_013362805.1 Mycobacteriales bacterium
GGCAAACCTGGATCTTTGAGATGCCGAGCAACAGCGGCGTCGAAGTCTTCAATGACAAGATCCCCTTCAGGATCGATCAGCGCTCGATAACGCTCCAGCTGATCCAAATAAGAGTCAACAAGCGAATCGTCGCGACTCCGAAAATGCGTCCCATCAGTGAGAATCTCGATCCGCATACCATCGGGATACACTTCACGAACAGCAGTGGCGATCTGTTTCAACCGGAGCAAACCACCAAACTCGGCCAAATCAGGTTGAGTCCCTTTGGCTTTGAGTCCTTCAAATTTGATCGGGAACCCAATGATGCCAGCGGGAATGGCTACATCAGACCCGTACCCAATCCCCAAGGCCGCCAATTGGGCACGGAACTCACCTACTTCGAAGTTGGTGCGAGGTCCACGCCGAAACATCTTGTGAGTGAGGACCCTATGCACGCTGTCAGCGAGGTCACCCCGATCGGCATGAGCCGCGCCCACATCACGTGCCTCGCGCAGACTCCGCCGCACCAGAGATAAAAGATGATTCTCCATTTCGCCGCCAGAAATCTCAGCGCCCCGCGCTAGCGGCGGAGAGTTCTCGACCCCAAATAGCACTTTGCTCATAGAAGTGAGATAGGAAAGCCGACCTGTGTGCTTCGGCCTGGAGACGCCGCCCAAGAAGTCGCTGACCACCGGCGCGCCGTCGGCGGGTCGTTGTCCTGGTAGATGGTCCGCGGCGTAGCCAGGCAATGCCATGTGAATGGCAATAATGTCCGGGAAGGCTGCTTTTACGGCTTCGCGATTCTCCGTGAGGTCATCAATGATCACTACCGGCACTAACGGTTCCGGCGCGGTCTGGTCACTGACGGCAAGCAAGTTGTCTACTTTGTTTTGTGCGGTGTCAACCTCGCCTTGATCGGGCTTGATGAGAAGACGGTAAGGACCAGCGCCGCCAGCATTTAGAGTGTGTTCGCTGTGCAGGCGGTGACGTTCGCTGCGTCCACTGAGAAAAACAACTTCCGCATCGTGAGCACGAACAACCTTCGTGTATTCCCATAAGCCGGCGGCAAATTGATCTGTGCGCAGATGCAGGTAGGGATCATTGCCTGGTTCCCGCCAATAGTTCGCACTGAAATCCTTACGAACCGCATCCCAGTCCATGTCCGGATATTTTTTCAAAAGTCCGTTCGTGACGAGAAAATTTTGCCAGACCTTCGGATTGTCGGTGGGCAGAGTGGCCAGTTCACCTGGTCGGCTAAATTCCGAAATTACATAATGCCGACCGGTTGCTTTAACTGCGTTGATCGTGCGGGTTCGAGCGTCTAATCCACAGGCATCCAGATCGATAACGACGGCGGCTTTTCCTAGATTTGGGTCAGCACGACGTCTCTGTCGGTGAATTTCTAGCGCATCGATGACAAGTTGGTGGGGATTGTTGGACTCGTTTTCGCTCATATTCAAACGCTATGAGGGACGTTTTAGCAGCGGCAAGGTTTTCGGACCAAGCTCACCATTTCCACGAGATCACTCATCGCCACGGCCCAACTCCCGCGCCGAATGCACACCTCCTCTTATGTGGATCTTGCTAGTGATAATCAAGCATTGACCTAGCTTCTCGTCCTACCACTTCTACCCTGCGACCAAACCTTCCACGAGCTCCTCTTCGGATCCAGGCCCGCCAGCGAGCGCATTCCCTCGCCCCAAGATCTCGTTTCGTGTTTCGGCACTCGACTTAAGTCCACTTCAGCGCGACGCCCACTGTCCCGCAAAGCCGTTCTCATGATGAGGGCGATCTCGGCGAATTTCATGTCGTTGTGTGCGGCATCGGGAACGATCGTAAAAGTCTGCTCGGGGGCTTGGGGGCCGCGAGCCCGCTGTACTGAGTCGAGATATTCATTGAAGTCCATCAAGTAGTGAGCGTGGGGCACCCCATCGGGCGACAACATGTGGAGTCGCGCCTCTTCATCGGAGGAAATCACCGCCCAGTCTTCTGCCTGTGGCACGGTGGCGATGCTGCCAAGGTGAATTTGAATGTGATCCGCAATATGCGGTAAACCGTGGGAAGCGAAAGCGACAGTTTGCACGGGATCAATGACCGAAGAAAGCTTGGTGAGCCTGTCCAGAGCTTCGGCGACACTATCTGTGGATTCCTTTGCGCTACTCACCCGTCCCATTTCAGTCCACGGATCATGATCATCGGCTGCGCTCACTCCAGCGAGTTCAGCGATCCCAGGCTGGTTACTGGGTCTCTTATCTCCGGCCCAGCCCACAAATGCGATGGGATAAGGATTTGATTCGGCTTTATTGAAAACCTGATCTAAGAACCAGCATTGAACCTGAGCTTTGTGCAACGCGAGTCTGTGGTACTGCGCGGAAAGCTCAGAAGGCGGCTCAGAACGTTCGAGCACTTCTAAGACTTGCGCGTAAGCTTCAAGCGCCACCATGAGCTCTTCAGCTTCTCGTTCGCTCCGTTCGTCAAACAACGCTTTGAGCTGGTCATGAAATTCGCTGTCAGTGAACATATACATAGTGTAGCCATTCCCTACCAAGGGCAGCAATTATCGGGCAATTGCCTCAGCCCGCTAGCCTCATTAATTCCAGCGCATGAAGGGAAAACATGAAAAAGCTAGCCAAACGACTGACCACAGGAACAGCCATCGCCACTGTCGCACTGGGCAGCATGCTCGCGTTCAGCAACCCCGCGCAAGCGCAAGATCCATATGGGAAATACCCCACCAAAGCCTCATGCGAAGAGGCCGGCAAGAAATTTTTGTTAAACCCACATGTTGTGTGGGAATGCTCCTATAACAAACACGCACCCGCCAACCAGGACTGGTGGGTTACGCCATCGACAAGCCATAAACAAGCAAGAAGTGCGTCGCGCTGACGCGACGCACTTCTCACTGCGCCCGACACGGCCTTCATAAGGCTAGTGTTTCGCGCTACCTGCCAGGCCGTGAACGCTGGACATCCCTCCCGGCACGCGGAGCCTGCCCGCCGGGCCGCGTGGATCCGGGCCTACGCGCGGGCGGAGCGCTTTGAGCGCGCAAACTTTCCTCACTCCTAAATCGGCGAAACAGCGTGCTGCGCCTGGGCCTCAGCCTGATCCCGTTTTCATCAGCCGCGCCACGTTGCTCCATAGCGGCCTGCCGCTCGACTATGCCCGCGATCACTTCCTCTTTGCGCCGTCGAGCCCGCTCAGGAAGCTGCTTAGTCTGCTCCCACATCGCCGCGAGCTCCGCATCCGCCTGGGCTTTAGCGACCTGCGTCGGGGTTTGCTGCCCCAACCACTCAATTTCTCCGGTGTCGTACCGGCTCATCTGATCGTTTCGTTCCTTAACGACCGATAGCAAACTTTGAAGATTACCCGCCCGGTTGTCCTGCTCGTTCACATGCAACTGCATGTGAAAAGCAAGCACGGAGCGGGCGGTTCGCTGGCCTTTTTGAGCATCGCGTATTTGCCGGTTCCAGCGCCGGCGTTCCAACCAGCCGCTGCTTGCCGCCAACCCCGCGCGAGCGGTCTCTTCCTGCTCGATAGCGGCCTGTTCTTCGGCGATCAGGGCGGCCTCTTTGGTCGCTGATTGTTCATCATGGGTTTTGAAAAGAGCTTGGGACTCGGCATCGAGAAGTTGAAAACTCTTCCGTTCTTCGATTACCGCGTCGGCGTGCTTTTTTTGGCGGAGTTCAGCCGCTGATGCCAATTCAGCTTGTTTTGTGGACCACTCCGCCCCAATCGTGTCAATGACACGTCGCGCCTCGAACAGCTTCTCGCGCTCTTGCGCATTAGTCGCAAGAGGATCGGGAGCTTCCTTGAGCATTTGCTCAGCCTGGCTCCACTGTTTTTGCCAGCGCTCCAGCTGCGAAGCGCGCTGCTGATGGGTGCGTTCCGCGCTCCAAATCTGGTCACCGCGGGCGTTGAGCATTGAGCCTTTTTGCCTCAACTCACTCAACATCGTCAGTGTCTGCTTATCAGCAGCTAATTGCAGCTCCAGCGCCGTCAACTGCTCTTGACGTCGCGGCGCCTGATCAGACAACGCGGCGAGGGCTTCGGCGTAGCGAGCCCGTTCGTCAAATTCGCGCTGCGCATCGCCGAGGTCTCTGCGGGACCGATGGAATCGGTCCGCAGTGGGCTCATTCCGAAATGGAGCGGTTGGGGTCTTGCTGAGCGAAACCACTTGTTCGATTTGGCTCTTCCAGCGCTCATGGCTTCTGCGCTGATCGAACAGGACCGGCTCGGTTTCCAGCACCAGATAGCGAGGCAACCGATCCAAGGTCGCGACCATTGCCGCAACGTCGTCCAGCCCGGCATCAACCTCAGCGATTTGCGCTTGAATTTGCGTTTCCAGTTCGGCGCTTTCTCGCTGGAGTTCAGCTATCCGCGCGCCAAGAGCCTCATCGTCCGGACGTGAAAGTTGCTCAATCTTAGCGCGATTAAGTTGTTCACCGGCGCTCCAATTCCGTCGTTGAAGCTCGATGATCGATTCGACTTGGCGCCCAACATTTGCTCTGGCCCGTCTTATGCGTTCGTTGATGATTGGGTCTATGTGAGCCCAGGTTTCAGTGAAGTTTTGAGTCGCCGTCAATGCGGCAGTTCTGGCGGCTGACTCGCCGGGAGCAAAGGCTTGTTCGCGCAGGAAGGCTGCTATTCGATCGTCGAGGATCTTGGTGTCTTGCCCTAGCTGCTGGCCCGCTTCCCGAACGTGGTCACGCAAACGCTGTGCCGGTGTGACGATCTGGCGTCGCCACGAGGCTCTCGCATCGTCACGAAAGCGCTCGGCGGTGGCTGCCCAAGCTTGTCTGCGTTCCCAATGCGCGGCCCGCGACCGGCTGCGCTCCTCCAATCGAGCAATGGTCTCCGCGCTGATCGGCTGCTGCTGTAATAGGTCAGCGAGTTCAGCCTCGGTACGCGCGATTGTCGTTTCAATGTCATATGCGTTGTCTGTAGCGTCAACGCCGTGCTGATAGATGGCATGAATGGCGGGAACGAGCTCGCTCAACCTGGCTAGTTCCGCGTCTACCTGAGCCGACAGAATGTCGTTTAGGTCTGGGTTTTCTTGGTTCCAACGGGCTCGGCGGGCGGAATGGGACAGGATGTCTTTCGCGGCCGTGAGTTGATGGGCCTCGCCTTTGAATTCGTCGACCTTCGTTGTGTCAGTGACGTGGTCGCTGTGCCGCGCGAAATTCCACTGTCGCCAAGCGGTTCGCACGGCTTTTGCTAGCTCGTCGTCGTCCGAGTGATTCCGCAGGAGCTCAGCGCGGTTCAAACCTAAAAGTTCGTACGGATCCTTGCCACCTAGGTCACGAACATGTTTGTCGTAGACCCCTTGATCGAATTCACTCACCGTATGTCCTCACGCCAAAGCCGCGAAATTATGCCATCAGCGATCATTTTGCCATGACGGAAGTGGTGCCAACACAAATGTGCTCGGTTCTGTGACTCTTATCCGCATTGGAGTAGAAGCACCGCCATTTCTGGGCGATCCACCGTCGTTTTCGCGAGTCAAAAACAGCTGGCCAAGCTCCGCCGCATCCAAGACGGCACGGTCGAAATTTCTGTAATACTCGAGGCGCCAATGCCACTGATGCGACCGAAAGAGGTAAGCGCGTGAGCACGGGGTACATCTATCACGAAATCTTCGGCTGGCACGACACAGGAACCGTGGCTGGACTAGCTCCTGCCTCTGTTTCGGCCGGACTACAGCCTTATATGCACTTTGAAAACGCCGAGACCAAACGACGAATTCATGAACTTGTTGTGGTGTCTGGACTTATCGACCACCTACATCGGTTGGCTCCTCGACCAGCCACCGAGGATGAGATTTTGCGGGTTCACGACTTGGCGCATGTACGCCGCCTGAAAGAAGAAAGTACATGGCCCAAAGGCGGCGATGCCGGCGATGGATTTTCTCCATTCGGAAATGGCAGCTTCGAGATCGCATTGTTGGCTGCGGGCGCGGTCATCACCGCGGTAGATAACGTGTGTTCCGGCACGATCAACAATGCCTATGCGCTGGTTCGCCCACCAGGGCATCACGCCATTCGTGAATCGGGCATGGGGTTTTGTATGTTCAGCAACCTGGCTATCGCGGCTAAATACGCTCAGGCCGAGCTCGGTGTGGAACGGATCGCTGTGGTCGACTGGGATGTCCATCACGGAAACGGCACCCAACAGGTCTTCTATGAAGACCCAAATGTTCTCACCATTTCGCTGCATCAAGACAACGTTTTCCCGCCAAACTCCGGCGCTGTGTCCGAACGTGGTGAGGGTGCGGGATTCGGCTACGCGTTGAATATCCCTCTTCCAGCTGGAGCAGGTGATGGCGGCTACCTCTATGCGATGGATCAGATAATTGTTCCGGCCCTAGAACGTTTTCGTCCCGAACTCATCCTGGTGGCAAGTGGTTTTGACGCCAACGCGATGGACCCACTGGCACGACAAATGGTGACCTCGGCGGGCTATCGCGACTTGACTACTCGGCTGATGGCCGCGGCTTCACAATTGTGCGGCGGCAAAATCGCGATGTCACATGAAGGTGGCTACAGCCCGGTGTACGTGCCGTTCTGCGGGCTCGCGGTGCTTGAAACGCTCTCGGGCTCACCCGCCTTCGTCGATCCATATTTGCCCGTGGTCAGCGGTTTTGCCGGACAGGATCTACAACCGTCCCAGCAGGATCTAGTGGATTCGTTGATTCCCCTGCTTGACGACATTCGGTAGGCCTCAGGGTGTCCCCGTCGCCGCCAACGGCGTTTTTGGCGCTGCCAGTTCCACGTCGTCAACTACAGCTGGAACCCGCGCCGTTTCGGCGGCGATTACTCCAGCGAGCAGCAGGGCTCCGCCGAAAATCTGCAACGGTGTCAAACTTTCGTCGAGGAAGATCCAGGCCAACGCGGTGGCCACTACCACCTCAAGCATGGCCAAGATACCTACGTTCGTGGCCGAGAGGTATCGCATCGCACCGATGACGAGAAGGTAGGGAAGCACCGATCCGAAGACCACAAAATATCCAAGCGCGAGTGTCCCGGTCCACGGGTGTTCCCAAGAGAACAAGGCGCCCCACGGCATCTTCCACCACGGCGACAGGGCACTACCCAGCAATCCCGCTGCGGCGAAAGCCCAACACATCAGCGATAAAGTATCCCGCTTGCCTACCCCTTTCTCACTCAACACAAAATATGTGGCTACCAGTAGGGCCGCACCACATCCAGCAGCTACTCCCCATATGTCAATGCGGAGATCTCCGAGCGCGTTGACTACCAGAATCACGCCCGCGAGGCACACAGATAGCCCCCACCAGAGTCGAGAACGCACTGGTCGTCCTTGCGCGAAACGGGCCCATATCGCGATGAATACTGGCGCCGTGTATTGCAGAAGCAGACCGATGCTGATGGGGAGCCTGCTGATCGCAAGAAAGTAGCAAAGCGGCGATAAGAAGAGCCCGATCACGCCATATCCGGCCAGCCAGGGCAGTTCCCGCCGACGGATTTGTAAGCTCTTGGCGCGAGTGAGACCGAGATAGGTCGCGAGACACGCAAATCCGGCCGCGGTGCGCACGGTTGTGAGCTGTAACGCGGAGAATCCCGCGTTGATGAGGACTTTACTGACAACACCGTTGATCGCGAATAAGACCGCAGAGACGGAGACCATAGCAACGCCCATGGCGGGCCGAGGCACAGATAATGACAAAGTTCTGATCTCACAACTCGGGAGCGACTGACGGTCGTTATGACGATCGAATAGTAATTCAATTCAGCGGCACATTAATCACTTTCGCGAACCAACATGACGCTTCATCGATCGCGCGCCCGGCTTCCAAATCTCCAGTTTTACTTTCGCTTCGGGTATTCATAACGTCAACGGCATGACACACGCGCTCATACCCATGTCCATAGGCTTCCTGACCGGGCTGTCCTTCATTGTGGCAATCGGAGCGCAAAACGCTTTCGTCCTACGACAAGGTTTGCAACGCCAAGGGATTCTCATGGTGGTCGCTATCTGCGCGATCTCGGACGCCATGCTCATAGCCCTAGGCGTTGCTGGTGTCGGCTCGCTGGTCGAAAAATGGCCCGCCGTCATCACACTTGTAGCGATCACCGGTGGAATCTTTCTGCTCTATTACGGCTTCCAAGCCGCGCGCCGCGCATTTCGACCAGAAGCGATGCGCGTAACAGACGCACCAGCTCAACCCTGGTGGCAGATAGCAGCCGCATGCTTAGCGGTGACTTGGCTCAACCCTCATGTCTATTTGGATACCGTGCTGCTGCTCGGCTCTGTTGCCACAAGCCACGGCCCCCTGCGCTGGCATTTCGGATTAGGAGCAATGTTAGCCAGCCTATGTTGGTTCGCCGCTTTAGGTTATGGCGCACGACTGCTCACCCGATATTTCACTCGACCAGCATCGTGGCGCGTATTGGACGGACTGATAGCCATAACAATGGCGCTGTTCGGAGTGGCATTGCTTGCTAGCGCATAAAACTCAACTCGTGTAAAGACGCCGAATCACATCATCGATATCCGGCTCAATGATCCGCACATCGCGCACGGGAGCTTGCGCGGCAATGGCCGCGATCACTTGCGGAATGATCCCGTCAGTGAGCGCTAAACGTTGTCGACGGCCTTCATCTTCCACCGCTTCGGGCGTTGTTCCCTCGATGCTCAACGGCGGATGCGGATTCTCCAGTTCGACAACGATTTCCCGTCGACTGCCAAACTTTTCGTGCAATGCCGCGAGTGAGCCATCATGCACCACTGTGCCGTGATCTATGACGACAAGTCGCTCGCACAATCGTTCAATGTCAGCCAAATCATGAGTGGTCAACACAACCGTCACACCATGCGCTGAATTCAATTCGGCCAGAAAGGTCCGCACCGCTTCTTTGCTGATCACATCCAGCCCGATAGTGGGTTCGTCGAGAAAAAGAAGTTCTGGAGAATGCAACAGCGCCGCGGTAATTTCGGCACGCATGCGCTGCCCGAGCGAAAGCTGGCGAACCGGCGTCTGCAAGAACTCGTCGAGTCCAAGAAGTTTGCGACACTCCCCTAGTCGAGCGCGATGAGCGGTGTCATCAACGTCGTAAATATGCCGCAACGCGGTGAACGATTGTTCTAGCGGCAGGTCCCACCACAATTGACTGCGCTGCCCGAAAACGACGCCAATACGACGGGCTAGTTTCCGACGATGTGGCACCGGCTCAACACCGCAGACACGCACTTCGCCGCCGGATGGGGTGAGGACGCCGGTGAGCATCTTTAACGTTGTGGACTTCCCGGCGCCGTTGGGGCCGATATAGCCAATCATTTCGCCGGGAGCTACCGTCAAATTCACCCGGTCTACCGCGGTGAGGGTCTCTCGCCGACGCCTAATACGTCCAGCTTTGCGCCAGAGCACAAAATCTTTGCGCAACTCATGTGTCTCAATAATCATTTA
>JABFVL010000004.1 GCA_013362805.1 Mycobacteriales bacterium
TATAGCCCGAGACGGTAGGCGGCGTGTGATGCAAAGCCGCACGACGCTCGGCATCGTCTTCCATGAGGCGATAGAGACGGCTTTGCACAGCTTCGGCTCCGGGAATGTTGTGCAAGACGACCTGGCCGCGCTCACCGGCCGATTCCACCACCAAAGTTCCGCAGCCAAGCAACCGCTCGAACAGGGTCTGTGAGAAGGACACGTCATTGACCCGAGCCAAGGGGATGTCACGCCCCGCTCGGTGCAAAAAACCAGTGCGCGTCAGGACGCGGTGGGTGGTGAGCACGAAGTGGGTGGTCATCCAGTACACGAGTGGCCGCACAACCAGATAACACAACAGTCCGATTCCGACAAGCAACACGATGAGCTGGATCGCGGAGATATTAATCATCGCGATCAGACTGCCCATCAAGATGGTGATGAGGAGCAACCAAATCGCCGGGAAGAACAGCGTCTTCCAGTGGGGGTGCAGATGCACAATCACCCGCTCGTCGCTGTCGAGTAGTTCTTGTGGAAATGCCACGACTTTCTCCTGTCTCCAGCGTGGGGCTCAGGGTAGTCCTCTGGGCTCCGGGTATGGGGCAATTCAGGTTCTAGGGGGCGGCGCGGCGGGTGTTGCTTTCGCTAATCTAAGCCGCCAACATCACCAATTATCCGGCTTTTCTACATCATTTTCTCAAACAGCCTCGACATATATCCATCGAAAATGGACTATAAGGGTAATCATAGGAGGAGTTATGGCAGTAGCACCTGACGCCCGTCGACGCCGAATCGCGGTAATCGCATTCGCGTTCCTTATGCTTGCCGCCCCCGCCTCTTGTGGAAAAAATCTTCCAGATAACAATTCCGCCACTAAAACGCATAATGTCAGCAATGAAAAAATTAGCGCCGCCGCGATCAACGGCCCAATCGTCATCGACACACCCAGCAATGGAATGCACGTCGGCAATCAGTTTTGGGTAACGGGCAGTTCAGCCACTTTTGAAGGAATAGTGAGCTGGGAATTGCGATACGGCGGCCAAGCAATTGACTCTGGAACAACCCGCGGCGGCGAAACCGAGGCCGCCCCATTTCAATTCAGTATTGTCGCGCCAGCGCCCGGCAAATACGAGATCGCAGTATTTGAATCGAAAGGCGTCTACGGCGGTTACGGCAAACTCACTGTTCGTGAAGTCACCGTAGATCCGGCGGCCTGAAACTAGCGCGCGTCAATCATGTTAATCAGCCGGGCCACCACGTCGTCGGCGTCAATACTGCCCTCGGATATACCCGCGTACAACTCATCCACATTGGTAAAGCCGAATACCCGCGCGACCGCAATCAACGGCCGGTCGTACAACAAAAGACGACCCCGTCGCGCCAAGGCCGCCTCAATACTAGATTTGCCGGCCTTAAGCTCAGCATCGGAAACATCGGCCGTTTTTTCCTCGTCGCTAAACCAGCGACGAATTTGCAGCTGAGCTCGAGGGCTCCGCGCCGTCTCCAGCCACTCCCGCTCCGGCCCCGTGTAGGCGGAGGGGGACGACAAAATCTCCACCACATCACCATCGGCGAGCGGCGCCGACAGCGCCATCAAGTTGCCGTTCACCCGAACGCCAATACATCGGTCGCCCAACTGGGTATCCAAGGCATACGCGAAATCGACTGGGGTGGCATCTGAAGGCAAAGAAATGGCTTCTCCATCAAGGGTGAATACCAAAATCTCATGATCAGATAGGTCGTAACGCAATGACTCGAGGAACGCCCCCGACTCTGCCTCGTGTTGCCATTCCAAAAGGCGCTGGAGCCAATCAAGTTCGGCCGATTCGCCCGCCCAACACCCATCGCATTCACCACCTGCATGGTGCGCGGATCGGTTGTGGTGTCGGGCCGCGATCCCGTATTCAGCTATTTCATGCATTTCTTCAGTGCGAATAAGTACATCTACCGGTTTACGGTCAGGGCCGAATACCGTCGTGTGTAGGGATTTGTAGAGGTTGTATTTCGGCACCGCAATAAAGTCTTTAAATCGACCAGGCACTGGTCGCCACTTCGTATGGATGACGCCCAGAGCCGCATAGCAATCAGCGTTGTCGCCCTGCACCACGATGACGACACGAGGGTTGTCGCACAAATAGTTAGGCATTCCAGCTGCGCGCTGTCGCTCATAAATGGAGGTGTAGTGACGGGGACGGTCGATGACCCGCACCGTCAGCCGCTCATCGCGAAGCTCTTGGCTTACCTGACGCATCACCGCGCCCACATATTGGCGCCGCTGGGACTCTCGCTCGTTAGCCATCGCGTCGATCGACGCGTGCGCTTCCGGATCGAGCGCGGCAAGCACCAGATCTTCGAGCTCTCGCTTGATGACTTGGACCCCAAGCCGTCCAGCCAATGGCACCAAAATGTCCCGAGTTACCGTGGCGATGCGCACTTGCGAAGCCCGCTTTTTATGGCCCAATGTGCGCATATTGTGCAGACGGTCCGCCAACTTGATGAGCAACACTCGAACATCCCGCGCGGCGGCAAGGATCATTTTCCGAGTGGTTTCGGCTTCAGCTATGCCACCAAAGTGGACTTTTTCGAGCTTTGTAACGCCGTCAACGAGATGCGCGACCTCATCGCCAAAATCATTGCGAAGTTGTTCCAGGGTATATGTCGTGTCCTCCACCGTGTCGTGCAAAAGCGCGGCGGTCAAAGTTGTGGCATCGAGACCCAGCTGCGCCAAAATCGTGGCAACGGCGAGTGGATGCGTAATGTAAGGCTCACCGCTTTTGCGCATTTGTCCAGAATGTGCTTGATCCGCCACCCGATAGGCGTGGCGGATCAAAGAAGGATTTGTGCGACGGTGCTTACGGCGGTGAACTTTAATCAGCTCTTCTACCCCATCGGCCGCACGCACCGTTGCGAATGGAAGCCGCATGGCACGCGCCATTGAGGAAATAAGCTCAGCGAAACCTGGAGAACGACGCAGCTCCGGAAGAACCTCAGGCAGCGCACGGCCGCCGTCACCCACGCTTACCGCGTCCGTCATCCGACCTCCCACACAAACGAGCGCTAAGCACCGCGCAGGTGAGTCGAGCGCTTATCTCGCGATACTAGACTGCGTCTAAGCCTGTTGCCGACCCTTCCTTAAGACTTTTTATGTGACAACGACCATCGCAGGCAAGTTGCGTTCACACGATTCGACGATCCACAGCCCAGCGAGATAGTTCATAACGGCTGGATAGCTGCAATTTTCGGAGCACAGCGGACGCATGGGACTCAACCGTCTTAATCGAAATAAAAAGTTCCGCGGCAATCTCTTTGTAGGCATACCCACGAGCCAACAGCCGCATCACTTCTCGCTCACGACTCGTCAAAACATCCAATTCAGGATCATGCGGGGCCTGCGTTGGCACGGGCGCCGGTGCCGCTCCGCTGAACGCATCGAGAACGAACCCCGCCAAACGCGGCGAGAAAACCGCATCACCCTCAGCGATACGAACAATCGCCGCGGCCAATTCGGAAGTTGAAATCGTTTTCGTTACATACCCTCGGGCACCCGCCCGGATCAAGCCAATGACATCTTCAGCGGCGTCAGAAACGGACAACGCCAAGAACTTGACGGAAGGAATAATCTGACGAATCGCCGTCAACACAGCGACGCCACCACCATCAGGCATGTGCACGTCCAGCAACACCACCTCGGGCCGAATCTCAGTGATCCGAGCGATCGCCTCAGCCACCGTGCCGGCTTCGCCAACCACCTCAACGGCTTCACCCAACTCAGATCGCACCCCGGCCCGGAACATGCCATGGTCGTCGACAAGAAAAACACGTGGGCGACTAGTCATTTGCGATTCCCTCCAACGGCATTTGTTGTGCTCCGACCGGCAAAGGCATTCGCAAACGCACCTCAGTACCCAACTCGGAAGTAGAACGTATTTCGGCATCCCCACCATGGCGACGCATTCGCTCCACGATAGAGCCGCGCACACCATGCCTGTCCTGCGCTATGGCATCAGCGTCAAACCCGGTGCCGCGATCACGAACAAACACGCTGACCTGGGTTTGCTCCGTCTCCGCATACAGCGAGATCGCTTGAACCCCAGAATGCTTAGCCGCATTGACCAACGCCTCACGAGCTGATGCCACCAGCGCTCCCACTGGCTCAGTCATCGTCGCGTCACCAACCAACACCGACTCGACGCTTACCGCGTACGTGTCTTCCACTTCCGCGACCACAACTTCCAACGCGGCCGTGAGACGTTCCGCTGGCGAAAACTCGGGTTTATACAACCAGTTGCGCAGCTCTCGTTCCTGGCCACGCGCCAACCGGGCAACCTCACGCGGATTCTGCGCATTACGCTGAATCAGCGCCAAGGTGTGCATCACTTTGTCATGCACGATGGCCGCAATCTCCGCCCGCTCCTGAGAGCGAATACGGGCGGTGCGCTCAGTACGCAAGGACTCAGCCAAGTTCCACAACCAAGGACCCGCAACAATGGCAACGCCTACCAGGGTCAACGAACCAAACAGCAACCCATCGCCCAGTGCCCGCAACTGTCCGCTCGCCGCGATGATCCCAACAAAGCCAACGAATAGCAGAAGGCCGCCCACAAACAAGCGTGCCAAAACCAGCCTGCCGCCCTGGCCCCGCACCATCGCCAACATCGGAAACCGCGGCATTTGCTCAGCCCACGCCTGCCGTTGCCGGGGATCCGCTTGATGCCACACCACCGCCGCGCCAGCGGCCACCGCCGCCACTGAGGCGAACAAAATCAAATTTCCGCCACTGCGATACCGCCAAATGAGCAACTGCCCAACCGTAGCCACAAAAATCAGTGCTGCCGGAAGCACTCGAAACTTACTGCGCTTTTGACCCCGCTGCGCTGGATCAACCTCTAGGGCGATCCAGAACACCACATAAAGCACGGCGCCAATGCCGTAGAAAAACATTAGAAAGATAAAAGCCAGCCGAATTAGCCATGCCGGCACACGCAAATGCGTGCCGATGCCTTCTCCGACGCCGGCGACCCACCGTCCCGACTGACGCCGATAAAGCCGGGCGAATGGCTCCGGTTCAAGGGTGATAGCTGGCTGGCTAATGACCGTCTCCTTGCAATTCAACCGCTGGCAACTCAAGCGGCAGTGGTGGGACACGCGCCCACAAAATGCCATTGAACACACTGTGACATGCGGAAAACGCGTCAACCATCCGGGAATCACCCCACAAAGGCGACATCGCCGGATCAGGGACAACTCTCAGGGTAGTTATCAGGGTGGAGCCCAATAGTTTTTGGTCACCCTTTGACGCACGATTTGTGTCATGGACACCGAAGCCTCGAGCCCAGAGCAGGCCCCAGCCAGCGACAGCGGGGCCACCAAGACCGAAGACATCCCACCCCCACACTCACCAGAGCGTCGATTTGTTCGCGCCAGACCTCGCATCCTCGCCGGCGTGTGCAGCGGCATGGCGCGCGCCACGAACACCGACCCTATTCTGTGGCGAGTCATCGTCGCCGTGCTTGTGTTCTTCGGTGGCATCGGTGCCCTGCTCTATCTGATGGGCTGGCTACTGCTGCCCAGCGAAGAAGACACCGGCTCTCCGCTGGAGGCCCTCCTCGGCCGGGGCACGTCAAGCACCAGTCCCACCAGCACCGTAATTTTGAGCGCTCTGACCGTCGTCGCCAGCGCCATCGCATTGAACGTAGGTTTCGCCGCAGTAGCACTTCTGGCCATCGGGATTTTGATCGTCGGGCTGCTGCTCCGTCGAGATGGCGTGGTCTTCCCCTCCGCGCCCTCCACCGAGCCACCACCGGCGCCACAATGGACAACCCCGCCCACTAACAGCACCATCACCACCCCGATTGCCGCGCCGGTGGCCAGTGGAGGTTTCGCCCCTCACGGGCCTTACGCGATGACAAGTCCGCCGAGCCAGCTCCCAAAAGCGCGAGCCCGCAAACCAGCCAAAGCTAGCCTGATCACCGTTGGGGCTGTGTTTTGTGGGCTGGCTATCCTGCTGGTCAGCGACACGATCATTGGCGGGATACCGCTCGAGTGGTATGCGGCCACCGCATTGATCATCACCGCGGCCGGCATGCTCATTGGCTCTTTTTTCGGAAAAGCGCGCGGGCTCATTGCGCTCGGCATCATCAGCGCACTCGCACTTGGCGCCGCCGCGAGTGCCACCGAACTAAATAAAAGAGTGAACGATAACCCACACGTCGTGCGGATTACTCACGTCACGCAGATGCAGGACGAATATACCCACCGTTTTGGAAGTTTCGAACTCGATTTAAGCGACGTGCAATTCGAAGAATCAAGAACCATAGACATCGAACACGGCGTTGGAGAACTCACCGTCACCGTTCCCGAAAATGTCGACGTAAAAGTAACGACGAATGTCGTGGTAGGAGACCTGTCAGTACTTGGCACCCACGATGACGGCTTCGACATCACCCGCACTGTCGAGCAAGAAGCGACAGTCGACACTGATACAACCCTGACCATCGACATTTTGATGGGCGTCGGCGACGTGGAGGTTACCCGATGACTACAAACAAGCTCGACAAAGTGACCTTCGGGGCTGGGCTATTTTTCGCCACCATCGTCCTGTGCTGGGCCGTATTCAAATACAGCGACGCGAATCCGTTGTGGGTGCTAGCTGGATTCTTTGGCCTGGTGGGAGTCCTGATCGCGGTCAGTGCACTGAAACCATCACCAGCTGAACCAAGCACACCATCAGTGTCAACTACACCGCCGCAGGCCGAGAAGGCGTCCACGGAAAGCCAGGACGTAAGCTGACAGCGCCAATACGTAAGAACCCGTCGCGAAATAGGCGCGGCGGGTTCGAAGCCGCTGAAGGTATGAGATGACTTCCCCGCAAAATGCTTCCGAAAACCCGATGATTGAGCCAGTGAGCGCTCCTGGCCTGGGCATCGCCGCCAGCAATGCCCTCCTGAGCGAACTCACCAGACACCCAGGCCCCAAACGCGTCGCCCTTATCGGGGATGATCCGGGCATTGTTGAGCAGGTGCTTGACGTATTGGGCCCCAAAGATGAACTTCTTATCTGGGTGGCCGACGGGCTGGCGGCCCTGCCAGTACGCGCCCGCGTGGCCGCCCGGTCCAGGTTCGTCACCGAACGAGTCACCGTGACAGATAGCATTGCCGGGCACATGAGCGACATTGACGTCGCTATCGTCGCCGAGGTACTGCGCTCACAGGTGAGCGAACAACTCGCGCTCGTCCGTCCCCTCCTCAACGCCTCCGGCGTCGTGAGCTTCGTGACTCCCGCGCGTGGCAAAGGGCTCTTCACCGCCGATCCCATCCCCGGCGTATCCGAGCATGTTGTGCGTGATGACCTCGTACTGCGCAATATGCCGCCAGTTCGCGTGCACCACGCACGATTTACCGATGCTGATCCTGAGCTCGCGAGTCAGCTGGCCCCCATCACGCGGCCGAGCAGTGTGCCACTGAGTACTCGCATGAACATCGACTCCAATGGGGTGGCTGCGGCTGGAATCCTGGGTGGACTCGCATTGGCCACCAAACTAGTGCGACCACGCTCATCAGCGTGGATGCTGCCCGCCGCCCTCGCCGCGCCAGTTGCCGCGTTCTTCCGCGATCCGTGGCGGGAAATCGTTGATGACCCCCGGTCAGTCGTCGCCGCCTCCGATGGCAAAGTCTTGGCCGTCGAAGAAGTTGAGGACGCGCGTTTTGGATACACCGAGAACTGGTTGCGCATCGTTGTGTTCCTGTCAGTGCTTGATGTCCACGTGAACCGCGCGCCAGTGGCTGGCAAAGTCGTCGACATCATCTGCGAAGAAGGCGGCTATGCCATGGCGCAGAAAGCGGCGGCGGAACATAACGTCGCGCAGTACACCGTGATCGATTCGGCGTACGGACGGGTGGTCACCGCGCAACGTACCGGCTTGATCGCCCGCCGAATCGTCAACCGGGCGAAAATTGGTGGGCTACTAGCCAAGGGCGAACGATACGGCTTGATCCGCTTCGGCTCACGCACAGATGTGTATTTGCCGGCGGGCTCCGCCGATGCACTAGTCGCCCCCGGTGACAAGGTTTCCGGCGCCGCGACATTGCTAGCGCGTTTTCGCGGCTAGTTCTGGCTGAATGTAGAAAGGGCCTCCCATTTCTGGGAGGCCCTTTCTACATCGCTCAACGGTTATGGGCGCACGCCCCGCAAGTGAAGGAACGGCCCGGAGGCTAGGTAGCCACCTACCACCACAGCGAAGCCCAACACTGGGTTGACCAACGCCGCAGCCAGCGGCACGATCCACGCCCACACGGGTACGCGACTGAGCTGGGAAAACTTCATGTAAGGGAATGGGCTGACCATTGCCAATGCGACCAGTGCGACCGCCACGGTCAGACCCGCGGCGGCAAACCACACCGATGGGGTCGGCAAAACGAGGGCGGACAGCACCACAATGGCCGCCGCCATCGTGCTGGGCACGCCGACGAAGAAGGTGCTGCTTTTTGGCGAAATGTTAAATCGAGCCAAGCGGATGGCTGCGCAAACAGCGACAAGGGCACATGCGGGGCCGGCTACCAACAATGGGGCTGAGTCAGACAACCAAGCGTAGGCGAGAATCGCGGTGGCGAAGCCGAAAGAACACATGTCCGCCAACGAGTCCATCTGCATGCCAAAGGGCGACGCTACACCAAACTTTCGAGCGAACGCGCCATCAAGGCCATCCAACGCGACGCTACCTAGCAGCAGACCTGCCGCTAGGGCCACCGAACCGTTCAGCCCGGCAATCGCGGAAAAGATGCCGAGGACGATGCTGCTAATCGTGAAGGATTGCACAAGCACAAAGGCCCGCATCCGGGCCGGCGTGTGCGGGCCCGGCAGGAGTGGAGGATGCGCCTTATCAACTTCTGGCCCGAACTCAGGGGCCATCATCGGCGCTGGGCTGACTGGGGTTTCCGGACTCGCTGAAGCCACCGCGACTGGGTATGCCTCACGACGGTGCAAAATGCGAGTTGGCGCGGTGATGACCCGCCGGGCAAACGTGGCTCCGCGGCGTATTCCGTAGCTCAACCGCCGCCGTGAACCAGCGTTGGGCCTTAATACTCGTCCGTGCACCCTGGATTCCTCCTACTTAATGTCAACCAAGGGGGTCGTAACCGGCTGACAAGGACCCACCATTGCACAACTAGCAGACGAACGTGGGGGTCAGGAATATTTTCCGAGCGATTTTAGCCTGTCAGCTTTCATCATTGACCCAAAAAATATATCCTTTTTCACCCTTCATCGTGACATACATGCGCCATAGATGCCTGAGCAGGCTACTCCCACTCAATGGTGCCCGGTGGTTTGCTTGTGACATCAAGCACAACACGGTTCACTTCTCGCACTTCATTGGTGATTCGAGAAGATATCCGAGCAAGTACCTCATAAGGCAAACGCGACCAGTCGGCCGTCATCGCGTCCTCGCTTGAAACGGGGCGCAACACAATCGGATGCCCGTACGTGCGACCATCACCCTGAACACCCACCGAACGCACCTGGGAAAGCAGAACAACCGGGCACTGCCAAATATCGCGATCCAAGCCCGCTTTCGTGAGCTCTTCCCGAGCAATCGCATCAGCGGCGCGCAAAATCGCGAGCCGCTCGGCGGTGATGTCGCCGATGATGCGAACACCCAAACCCGGGCCGGGGAAGGGATGGCGCCACACGATCTCCTCAGGCAGCCCCAGTTCAAGCCCGAGTTGACGTACCTCGTCCTTGAACAGCATCCTCAACGGCTCAATCAGCTCAAAGCGCAGATCTTCCGGCAGGCCCCCCACGTTGTGGTGGCTCTTAATGTTGGCGGTGCCCGTGCCTCCGCCTGATTCCACCAGATCGGGATACAGGGTGCCCTGAACGAGGAACTTCACTTGCTCGCCCTCAGCCCCAGCCTCGGCGACCAGCTCTCGCTCAGCGGCCTCAAAGACACGAATGAACTCGCGGCCAATGATTTTGCGCTTCTGCTCAGGATCACTCACCCCGCTCAGAGCGTCCAAGAAGCGCTGGCGCGCGTCAACAACCTTCAAGTTGATGCCAGTGGCGGCCACATAGTCGCGCTCAACCTGAGCCGCTTCGCCCTCACGCAGCAAGCCGTGGTCGACAAATACACAGGTGAGCTGAGAGCCCACGGCGCGGTGAACCAACGCCGCGGCTACCGCTGAGTCCACACCGCCGCTGAGACCACAAATGACCCGGTCCGTCCCGACCTGCGCTTTGATCGCCGCGACTTGCTCCTCAATCACGCTGCCCATGGTCCAGGTGGGCTCAATGCCGGCGATGTCGTAAAGGAAGCTCTCTAGGGTTTGCTGACCGCACTCGGTATGGCGGACCTCTGGGTGGTATTGCACTCCAGCGAGCCGACGCTCCGCGTTCTCCAGCGCAGCGATGGGCGCACCCGGGCTGCTAGCGGTGACCACGAAACCTTCTGGCGCCTTGGTCGCGGAATCACCATGGCTCATCCAGACAGCTTGGCTGGTGGGCGCCTGCGCATACAGGGTCCCGGGTGTGGTCACTGTGAGTTCGGTGTGGCCATATTCGCGCGAACCAGTGTGGCTGACAGTGCCGCCCAGAGCCTGCACCATGGCTTGGAAGCCATAGCAAATGCCAAAAATGGGAACGCCGGCCTCGAACAGCGCCGGATCCACTTGAGGGGCATTCTCGGCATAGATGGAAGCGGGACCGCCGGAAAGCACAATCGCCGCTGGTTTACGGGCGAGCATTTCTTCCACGGTGGCCGTGTGCGGAACCACCTCGGAGTAAATCTTGGCTTCCCGAATTCGACGCGCGATGAGCTGCGCGTATTGGGCACCAAAGTCAACGACAAGTACGGGCGAGGGAATCGTCACCCTGTTAAGGATAAACGGCGCGAGACGCTTTAATGCAGTCGCCTGACCTGCTTAGAACTCAGCACGAGACCTAGATCGCACGATCACGCATTAGGGGCTGTTGAGTGCCATTGATGATGGCACTCAACAGACGCTACTTGTTGTCCTCGTCTCGGTTCACAGCCCAGCCCAATGCGGCAGTTCCCTGCACGTTAGCCCGACCGGGCTGAGGCTGTTGCTGATTATTCTGCTGCTGCCCATACTGCTGTTGCGCGGCTTGCTGAGCCGCCTGCTGCGCGGCATATTGTTGCGCTGCCTGTTGGGCCGCCAGTTGCTGCGCGTACAACTGCTGAGCCATCGCCGGGTCCATCGGTTGCGCGGCCCCAGGTTGACCGACGCCTGGGTTGAATTGGGGTTGCGCGTAGATCGGTTGCCCGGTAGCGGGATCAATAAGCGGTTGACCGGTTCGAGGATCGATGATGGGTTGCGGCTGGCCCGCTGGGTAACCGGCGGGCGCGCCACCGGTTGTTGGAGCTTGTGCGGCGGGTTGGCCATAGACTTGCTGATTCGCCGGTTGGCCGTAGGTTTGCCCAGCTGGTTGACCGTAGACCTGTTGCCCGCTGGGTTGGCCATACTGGCCACTGGATTCTCCGTAGATTTGCTGATTCGCCGGTTGGCCGTAGGTTTGCCCAGCTGGTTGACCAGCCGGCGCCCCGTAGGTGGTTCCTTGTGGCGGCCCAGCTGGCGGGAACGGTCCGGGCATCGCGCCGTTTTCCCCGGGCAGTGCGACCGCGGGCATCCCCGAAGCTGGAAGGCTAGAGATTGGCTGGAAGTTCGGGATACCCGAAATGGGCGGCACTGAAATCGACGAGTCTGGCATTGCGGAAACTTGGGCAGCGCCTGGATGCACCTGAGCGCCTGGGCGCACCTGTGCACCAGCCGCGACTAGCGGACTCATCGGCCGCCCGTCAGGGCCTAGCTGCAAGGGGTGCTGTCCGAGCGACATTTCCTTCGGTGGGGCCAAGGTCGTGGAAGCATCTCCGAGGTCGCGCGTTTCGCCGTTAATGATTTTGTTGACTCGGGCTTGACCAGCAGAGATTTCTTTGATGTCTTTGCGCTTCCAGTACGGAGTGAGCTTCGTTTCTACTGGACGGGCGGCTCGCGCGATGACCACAGCGCGTCCAAATTCGAGGGTTCGCAGTTCCTCAATTGAGAGCACTCGACGTTTCTGTTTCGAGATTGAGGTGCTTCGACCACCGGCGCCCTTGGAAACGCTCTTGGTTTTCTCGTCGACCTCACCCATCAGCTTGGAGATGTCTTCCAAGTCGCTGACGGTACCGGCGCCACCCATGATGACACGGATAGCTGAGGTGTCCCACATGGTCGCCGCGTCGTCGTTACCCCACTTGGAGCGGGCCTGCGCCAACGACTGCAAGTAGATGTGCAGGGCGATCGAGAAACCACCGGAGTCACCCATGTATCCGGGCAAGTTCGGCATTGGGGCGATGTGCGCAACCTCGTTCAGCTCCACCGTCAGCGGTGGATCGATACGCGAGTTCGGCATTTTGGAGGCGATCTTACGAACTTGGTCGAAAATGTCTTCCATCATCGCGGTTACCAACGGGGCGACAGAACCATTCTTCTTTTCTTTTCCAAGCACGTACATAGTGTTGCGAGCCGAAACGAAACGTTTAACGTCGAAGATTTCGTCTGGGCCTGGCGAGCAGGATTCCAACACGTCGGGGTCAGCAAAGCAGTCCAGGGCGCGACGGACACCGGACCACATGTTGCCTCGGGTTTCACCGTCGGCGGAGGCTCCGGATTCAAGTTCACCGGCCCAGCCTTGGGCGGCGCCGCGACCTTCGAACGCACGCAGAATTTGAATGGGTTCGGGGTTCGCCGGCTGAGTTGACCACCGGACCACGTCGGTGATGGTGCGTCCCGACAGCGCGGCGGCGTGGAAGTAGCAGCGCATGATGGCGGTGGCGACACCCGTCCAGTAGGACGCGTTCTGCACGCCTTCACCGACGCCAGCACCCGAGACGAAAGCCGAAGCGCGGTTAAGTGCGACAAGCGGGTCTTCGCAACCGTTGACTGGCGACCAGCGCATCTGAGATGGCCAGTTCGTCATCTTGTTGGGGTCGAACACCCACACTTCGCCGACTTTTTCTCTAGCGCTGACGGTTGCCGCGAACATGTCGGCACGAGTGGTGGTGGCGATGCATGGGCCCATCGCGTCAATGATGTTTGGAATACAGAAATGGACGTCTTTACCTTGGCGGGGCGGGGCTACGACCAGCATGACGTCTTCTACGGAACAGTAGAGCTTTTGATACGACCGAACGTCTTTACCTAATGCATATCCGACTTCCAGCGGATCGAAGCTGCTGATCTTCTTGGCTTTATATGAGGGGCGAACTGATTTTGCTTTTTTCTTTACCGCTTTGCCCGACAGCAGCTTGTTTACTTCGCCACCATCGGCGAAGCCAAGTCGGAGGCGACGATATTCGCGGTGCCGACGGTAGCGAATAGCCGCGCGCACAATGTAATAACCAGCGAATCCGATGGGTACGAAAAGAATCAGCACCAGGGGCAGCGCGAGCCAGACGGGCCCTACTTGGTCTTGGACTTCTTCGGGCCATCCAGCGGAGATATCGAAGGGATTTTTCACCCATTCGGTGAGCATGCGCAATGAGGGTTTGGACTCGGGCCATTCACCGTTGACGATGAACCCGGTGACTTGGCCCGAGAGCCAAAGCACAAAGCTCATTAACCAACCAAGCGCGAGCAGACAGATCCCGGCAAGGAAAACCGCACCGATCATCAGCGGGTCAAGGTCTGCGTCCTTGCCGGCGGCGGTGGCACTCATAACGTCGTTCTCCCCCAGGTGAATCTTGTGTTATGAGCCTACCCGGAGCCTTTACCCCAAGTGGCTCGGTTTAACGACTAAAAGCCCCATCCATAGGGAGGAATCAGCTTGCCTTAACGGCGGATTTGGTCGTTTTTTCGTTTTTTTTACTTGTTGTCAAATCTGCATCCGCCGAAACCACGGTTTTCCGGAGCCTGTGCACAATTCGCCGAAGCTGCCCCACGGTATACACGGGGGGCCCAAACTTTATGCGGCGCGCGATCAAATCAGCATGGAGCAAGGTCATTTCCACCACCACTCCATCGGCACGAGACTGAGTAGCCAACAGGCCACGATTGGGCAACTTGCCCTCATGGACCATGACCAACGTGACAACTTCCAGCTCGGTAGCCGCCGCCAACGCCCGAGCGTTTTGTGCGATGACCCGCAGCTGATCGTCTGCCGGCTTACCCTCGACAAGCACCCGGCGCGGCCTACCCGCCGAGACGGTGATGTCGTTTCCGGCCTCCAAAACCGCGAGATAGAAAAGGCCAGTGGGGCCGGCAATCAAGGCATCCAACGCTTGAGAAGTCCCGTTCTCAACTGGATCGGCCTTTTCAGGAACCTTGGCTTCTTTTTCGCCCTCAGAATCGCCGTCCGATTCAGTCGCTCGCTTATCAGGCTCGGCGATCTTCACCTGGACAAAGCGTTCAAATCCCTGGCCAAGCTTGGCAAGATCCCGATACAGGGCGTACTGCCCCTCCGTGGCTTCTTCGTAATCCGCGCCTACCTTGGCCCGGCCCGTGAATTGATCTGCTGCTGCGAGCAACCAGCCACCGCGCCACAACACGTACACCGCCAGCACGAGCCACGCCGCATAGTAGGCAAAGTCCTTACTGACGATCGCGACGAGCATGATGGTCACCAGCGCTAAAGCCCACGAGGCGAGCAGCATCATCCATGGCCGACGAACTCGAAGCAATACCGCGGCCAGCCATACCGCGGCACCCGTGGACCAAAACAACGGCATGGTCGAGGTCAGATGGGCACTGAAATCTCCAGGCGCGCTGATTTCGGTGGTTATGAAAGCGGCTAATGGGCCCCCAGCACCCCAGAGCACCAACACGATCAGCAGCGAGACAATGCCTCGGTACAACATCCAGCAGACATACATCAAACCCAATGCCAGCGCGGCGATGACGGCCGAGGCGAAAAATTCGCGGTTGTTGAAGAACGCGAGGACGATTAATACGGCGACGCCAACGGTGGCGTACGTCCACGCCCGCGCGGTCCTTTTGCGAGGTTGACCAATCGGAACGGGCCGAAGTGCCCGCTCCGTGTGCACCGATTCGCGCACGTCGGCAACCAGGCTGCGCACCGGCGAGGAGATCCAACGCGCGAATTTCAGCCCAAAGCGCCCAGTTTTTCGCAGTGCGGAGCGCGCGGATGGCTTTTCGTCATCCCACACCCGACGTTTCTTTCTCACTCCGCACCCACGATCACACTACGCGCTCTGGCTCTCTTACCTGTCGTCCCCGAGCTTAGAGCTGCCTTCCACCGCTGCCTCGACGACGTTGACGACGAGTTGGTGTCTGGACGTAGGTGACGTCGTTCGTCACGTCATCTACAACGCGTTCCAACCGCTGCTTACGGGCTGCGCGCCGCACTTCCGTGTCACGTTGACGCTCGACACGTGTCCGGCGCCTACCCTGCCGCACATTGACCTGCTCATCGACGTACTGCTCATAGGCGGCCGTGCTGCGTGTGGCCCGAGTTTGCGTAGCCGAGGCTGGCAACGGCTTGTATCCGCGCTTGTCAATCTTGTTGCGGGTGTGCTGACCGGAAATAGCGCGGGCACGCTGCTGCTTGTCGAACATTGTGCCGTCCACTTGCATGCCGCCAGCGGCACCCTTCCCGCCGGCCCACATCGCCATGGCACCACGACGCAAACCACCAACACGCTTGCCATCTTTGTCGCGCATGTTCTTTGTGCGCTTGAGGTTGTTGCGCATTCCGCTAGCAAAAAGGCGGCCGGCGCGTTGCGTCGCCATCAACCCTTTACCAGTCATCCCAGCGGCTTTGAACGGTGCGCGGGCGGCGCCACCTGCCATCTTCATGGACGCGGCATCCACACCACCAAGGCCCGCCATTTCCATGAGCTTCTTGCGGAAGGCCACACCCGCCATGGCTATACCCACCAACAAAGCTAGCTGGGCATACCACTGGAATGGCATCGAGAGGATCGCGGCGTACAGCGTCATCAATAGGCCGACACCTATCCCCAACCCGATACGTTTCAAATAGGTCCCAAACCAAAGATTGGCCGCTTGCAAAAATATTCGAGTACCTATTTCTGGGATCAACCCGACAAGCATCACCAAAGGTGCCAGAACCGTCAAAATGACACACATCAGTTGAAGCACCAAATAAGCCATTGACACCGAAATAAGCACGCCACCAAAGGCAATCATCGCCACAAACATCAACAACACCGTCATGAATCGATGTTCTGGGTGGCGACCCGTGAAGTAGCTAAAAGATGTGCGGTGCTCATCTTTTACGGCATGCTCAAGCTTTGAATAGCTCTTTGAATCATTAGCATTGTCACCCTGCGCGATTTGGAACATATCTGGCAGGGCTTCGCCATGGTCGTAGTCTTTAGAAAACACGTCTTTCATGCGATCTTCGTTGGCAAATTCCTTCATCAACATTGAGAATGCGACCGCATTCGGATGCGCGGCGATGATCGTCGGTTCTGGGTCACTTCCAAACAGGAAGTCACCCACCGCAGACAGCACTTTATATGCGCCTTCCAATATCGCGGTTGTGACCTGCTGCACCGTTGCGACAACTTCAACAACTTCGGCCGCGCCCCACGGATAGTTCTTCCGCAGATAGTCAGCGCCGGGCCCTTTCAACCAGCCCAAGAAATCTTGATATTCATCAATAGATTGCTGAACCCAACTGTCCTTGGGCTTTCCTATTACCCCATGAATAGGAAGTTTTTCCTGTTCAAGCTTTTCAATCTGCGCGCGCGAATAGCCTTGCCAAGCGAGCGTGGCATACGCGAGTCGCAATCGCGCTTCATAATTCTGCTGGAACTGATCCGCGCTTAGTTTCTGACCGTTTACTGTTGCTTGTGCTTCAAGCGGGCCGAGCAGGCCCGTCGCCCACGGCGTAAATATCAGGGAGTGATAGAGCACCTGGCCGATGCAATCGACGGGCTCCACCCCCTTGAGTACCACACCGCTGCTGTCGTAGCAAGCCACGCCGTCTGATGTGTCTGGTGGTTGATTCGTCTGGAAAATATCGTCGTCATCTACAGCTTGCAGATCACAACTATTCAGATCGGCATCGTCCGTAACACCCGCCGGGCCCACGGCACAGATCGCTTTTGAGAACGCGGCAAATACGTCACCAGTAATGCTGTTCGTGACGTCGTTCATTGACCTAACAGCCCACGAGGCATTAGGAGTAAACCAGGCAATAAAGCCAGCGATCAACGTCATGATCAAGAGTTTGCTCGCGAAGTCGGCAAGTCCCGTTTGTTTGATCAAAGCTCGATAAGCGAGCATCAACGCGGCAATGACGATCGCGAGGGCGGCGAGGTTGGCGAACAATCCAAGCTTCAGCGCGCGCACCATGTTGTCCAGCGCTGAGACTCCACCCGTGGTTTGCGGATCAACGAAAATGTTGACAATTGTCCCCTGGAATGTCCATTGGAAGAAGGTGATCAGCGCTCCAGTGATATACACCGGGATTGTGAGCGCCATATCGGCCATTCCATTGAAAATCCAGTTACCCCACTCCCCGCATAGCAGCCAGAAGGGTTTCCATTTGATTCCAGAGATGCCGCGCTGAGCCCACGTGGTCTCGGCCCACTTCCCACTTTCATTATTTGGACGTTCCAGCCCGGTCGCATCATCCTCGGTGACGCCATAGGGAGCACCAAATGGAACCAGGTGGCCATGCGGGTCATCAGTGTCCACGTTGATGCGACGGAACTCGCACCATTTGTTGATCATGTCGTCCCAGGGCATCGCCTGAGCGGTATCACCAGTGCTTACAAAGCCGAATCCGGCGATAAGCGAAAGCAGCACGACCATGAAACTGCCGCGCCTAAATTGTGGACCCATGCCCACCAAGCGGAGCCGGATCCGGCCAAGCCGGGTCTGACTCGACTTCGCCTCAGCTACGAGGTCATCGATAAATTCCGCATCGAGCTCGCCAGGGGCAACAACGCGCACTGGTGCGACATTGCCGCTCCCACTACGCACCGAGGCGCGGTGACGCGTGTGGGAATTACGTGTGGCGGCATCTGCTAAAACGAAGTCTTTTGCTGGCATGTGCGACAAGTCCTTAGATCCAGCTTCGGCGCGGGCACTTCGCACTCAAGGCGCGAGGGCACGGGGCGGTCCCGATGATGTTATCGAAGTCCCGAAGCCGTGACTCACGTTTGTGCCCACTGAGTAGACAACATTGACCAACCATTCGGCCAGCACCGTTAATAGGACATCACGCACAGTGAGATGGAAACGTCGCGATTAGAGACTATTGATTATTATTCCAATTTGGTGGCGTCGCTGAACCACCGTAGGTAGTGCTTGAACGCTGAGTGGGCGGAGCACTAGGAACGGCCGGTGGACCCGAATGCGCTGGCGGCACCGAAGGCAACGCCGGAACACTCGGAAGCTGCGCCGCGGTCAATTGACGGGCATCAATTTCTGCTTGCAGCGCGACGGCTTCTTCAGCCGAGTTCGCCACACCCAACACCTTGCCGGACTCATCGGTGATGATTCGTCGCGCGGCCGACTGAACACGGCCCTCACCATCGTCTGGGGTGGAGTCAAACGCGACAATGACATCTGGCAGATACGACATGTCAACACGCATCGTGCCAACGTGCCCCTTGATGTCACGCATGATGCACTCGGAATTCTTACCCGTGGGCAACGTCGCGATGATGTTGCGATGCTCCTCGGAATCTGAGACGCGCAACAATTCCAAGTCAGCCAGAATCTCATCGGGATCCTCTGACCGGAACACGAACATAGTCGTCAAACAGTTCTTGACGTCCTCAGCCAGCAAGTCCTTAGCGTTCTGTGAAACGAGGACCATCGCGGTATTTCGAGATCGACCCAATCGAGCTACCTCGGCAACGAGCTGGGCGCCTTGAGCGGTCTGGGTGATTGCCCACGCCTCGTCGATAATCAGCGCCTTGGGACCGGTGTACAGCGGGTCAGAGACCAGCGTGCGCGCATAGTGGGTGACCAGGTACAACAAAGTCACCGATAGGCGCTGGGCATACGTGTATCGGTCCTGATCAGTAGAAGCACTGGGCAGTGACAATCCGGCCAGGGTGATGATCGTCAAACGACCTTGGGCGATCTTGACCGATGACGACGCGTGCGAGAAGCAGAGGTTACCCAGCGGAAGTTCAGAAATAACCTGCAAGAGGTTACCCGCCGAACGCGCGACTGTTTTCTGCTGCTCAGAAAATTGCGTTTGCACACCAGTGAGCGCCTCCACGCCCCCGGCAAGCAGCACATCGACCACTTTTCGAAGGTTGGGGTCAGGCTGAACCGCAACAAAACGAATAGCGGAAACAATGACCGTTTCACGTTCAGCGGTCATTTCACCGCCGAGCAGCAAACGCATCGTTTCCATCGCCAGCAGGGTTCCCTCTTCCCGTGAGTCCGCTAGCGAGAACGGGTCGAGCAAACCAGCGAGTTTCGCACCCAACTCCAAAATACGGACATCACCCAGGCCCTCAATCGTGGCAAGGCCCTTCGCGTCACCCTTCGGGTCAAGCAATACCGTGGTGATACCGCGCATCGCTGTTTGGTATGCCGTGGTCAACGTGGTGAAGGTCTTACCACCACCGGGTGCACCCACGATGGCCACACCTGGGGGCTTGTTGTTTCGTGGGGCATACAGCGGATCAAAGTGCACGATCTCTTCAGAACGACCAGTGGTTCGGCCCAAATAGGGCCCTTCCCCATCGCCCAGCGAGTTGGAAGCCGTGAACAGGCCGGCTGAGACCGCTTCCATCTCCTGCACTTGACGGTAGGCGCGCACATTCAACCGTGGCTTATCACCTGGGAACTGCTCTGTGAAAAGGCGCAGCTGATCGTTCGGCGTCCACACCACATCGATACCAATGTCACGGTAGTGCTCAATGATCACCTGGCAGCGACGAGTCAGTTCGTCCGGGTCGGGCGCAGAAATAAGGAATCGACCCGCGCCAAAGATGAGGAATCGCCGCGACCTTTCAACTTCGGCTTCCAAGTCTTTACCCGCGTAGAAAGCATCGGCCACACCGGTCGGCACCTCGGCGCCGGCCTCTTCGATGTGCCGCTGCTGGGCGGAAACCTTCTGTACTTGCTTCTCAACTTCTTTCTTGGCTTTGCTCGGTGGAGCGATGTCGAAGTGGCCCGAGAACTCCACCGCGAAACCAAGCTCTGGGTCTTCGGCGTGGTGAATCCACGGGTTGCCATCCCAGGTTTCCATCTCTAGCGGCATGCGGCTGATGCACAGAGTGGCCACGTAGCTTTCGTAGAAGCGCTCCGGAGGTTCAACGTTGTCCGGATCCATCAAGAACGCATCATCAAGCTTGACGTAGTCCCAGTTAGGCTGGGTGATTTTGAGGTAGTACGGGCTCGAGGACTGATCGATGTGGCCCTCGATGAGATGTTGTACCTCGCCACGACCCCAAGGCTGATTTTCCATTGCCGGAGCGGGTGGCGTGGGCATTTCCGGGTGCATGTGGTGACGGAACAACCAGGCTATTTCGTCCGAGGTCGCCGGAACTCCACCAAAAGCGCTGCCTCGAATAAGGCGCTGAATCGGCACAGCTGCCGCACGCCAGCGCGCGATTTCTTTGTCTTTGATCGCGTCGTCTTCACCAACCACGGCATCGGCCGCCCGGTTGAAGAAGCGCTCAATGGTTTGCCAAGCGCCCTTGAGCGCAGTGGTCGCTTCGGTGGAGCGATGGCCTAGGCGAACACCGAGATACACCTCTTTTTGCAGGAAGTGTTCGTGCCACAGGTGTTCTTGCTGAGCAACCAACAAGTCTCCCCACCCAGGAGCGGGGTTACGGGTGCGTTTGTCGAGTTGTTCCGCCCAGTCCGCGATGTTGTAACCACGGAACGCGGTCTTGAGGTGAACACGTACATCATTCAGGCCAGCGAATGCGTGAGCGAACGATGAGATCAGCCGGTCCCACTCTTCTGGAGTCTTGAATTCCACGGATACCGTTGGCAAACGCAAATACGTCCACGCCTCGGTTTCGGAAAGCAGAATCGTGTCATCGAAGTAACGCACGCTCAAGCGCTCCGGCAGCGCTTTGCGGTCCTTCTGTTTCTTTTCGGTGCCTTGGTACTGCGCCACGACAGCGGCGATGATGCCGCCGAGAACGAGGATAATTAGGAAAGCCATGGCCTACCGCCCTATCTCGCGTGGCTCGCGTCCAAAGTCCTTTGAGGCTTCCGGCACCCAGCGGCTCGCGGTGAGAATGAGCGGGCGATCGTCTCGCGCACCCGTCAAGCTGGCAAGCTTCTTTGGTTCACCCATTCGGGTGGCCATTGACGATGCCCACTCTTCAACGGTCTTTTCGTGTTTGACAGGCGTATCGGCCTTCATCACGGCCAAAATCGGTGGGCCGAGCATGATGACCGCGGCGATACCCGTGTTACCTACCAGGCTAGGTAGCCCAATGCAGAGCATCGCTGGAACCCATACGCCAGCTACGAGCGCACCCGCGATGAGTTGAGGCACGGTGATGCCGCCCTTGATGGGCACTTTGATGTCATCAAACGCGTAAATCTTGGTGCGTAGATTCCAGGTGCTGGTGAAGGTGCGAACTATCATCACTGCCTCCTCTCACGGAGCGCCCCGCTATTGCAGGAGAAAATATGTGCGGAATCTGGGAGATACAGCTGGGATGCTCGCGGGCCGTAATGACCCGCGAGCAAACAACTTTACTGCGGGTTGAGCCAGTCCTTCATGGTCGAACCGAGCCAACCGAGGATGTCCTCGCCCCACATGATGAGGGCATAGACGGCCACAGCTAGTACAAGGAAGCCAATGAACCCAGCGAGAGATTTTAGTTCACCGAAGAGGAATTTCAGGCCGATGATACCGATCAACACTGCGGCGATAGGCGCGAAGAAGTCTTTCAACTCTGTCGCGAAGTTGTCACCATCGATCTTTTTGTCATCGGCCAGGTTAGCGATGTGTTCGTGGCTGGGCAGGTAGGCCTGCACCGTGTCCAGCGCCTGCATCATGGTCGACATGTCATTTTCTCCTGTATCTCTTCCCGTGCCGCCCGAACTTCCCGAACGTCACCTGGTCCATTCCGCCTGCTACCCGTACCGTGCCGGTGAAGCACAGTTCCGGCATATAGGCCGTTTGTCTCTTATTCCGTAACCGGCCAGACATCATATGGTCATGACGTCGGTTGCTGCTGATCCTGGTTCTCCCCCGAGGGACTCTGGCTCGCGCCATCAGAAACGTTCTCACTCGCTTCATCCTCATCGGTCTTGCCAGGAGGCCCACCCTTTTTCGGTGCCACATTCTCGTCAGGCACAGCACCAGTAATGTCATTGACGATCCACTGATCCTGTTTGTCATCGCTCAACACTGTGAGTCGATACCACTGCGAGGTAGTGACCCCACCACTATCGGGGATTTCCCAGGTCACCAGAGCGAAGACCTCCAGTTTCCCTGATTCATCGGTCTCGTACGTCTCCAGGTCATCCAAGTTTCTAAATAGCAGCTTGGAATCTAGGCCGCGCTTTATGGTGCCTTCGGTGGTGGTGTATTCGCGAAGAGTCTTCCGATCTTCCGAACCATAAGCGGCAAAGAAGGACTTCAGGTCTTCTTCTAGCCCACGTGATTCATCGGGAGATAGCGTCGCCTCGGTTCGGCTGTCCTTACGGTTTTCAACCTTGGCCGCGGCAGTGGTTTCACAAGCGACGAATGACGGCAATTGCAGAATCGCGAAGTGACCTTTGCGGTCGGTGTACACGCTCAAGTCCACGCAACGCAGTTGTGGGCCCGTTGAGGAACCGGGGCTCACCATGACAACGCCATAGCGCAGAACAACGTTATTCGCGTCCAAAACTTTGCTGCCGCTAGGAATCACCTGAGCAACGGCCTGTTTGCCCGCGCCGGCCAACCCATCCTGCTCATTGGCGATCTGATCGCCTGGGAAGTAGTAGCTCAAAGCAACTCGGCGAATTTCGTCAGCGTCTTCGACGGTTCGGTCGTAGGTGTAATAGGTCGAGAGGAACTGCGATCCATAGCCTTCCGCTCCGGAAAGCGGGAAGTTGTATTCAGCGGGAAGCTTCGGTGGGTCGTACAAGGCTTGACCAATCATGCGCTGGAAGCCATTGATGACAAGTACAAAAAGCAATAGACCGACAAGGCCGAGAAACGCGAATCGCTGCCAACGACCCCCGGCAAAGGCACCGGAGGTGAGCGAAGATTTCTTTTTCTTCTGCGCGTTTTTGACCGCCGCGGGCACAACGTTGCCGTCTTCTACTGCGAATCCTGGAACAGGTTGCAGCAAGGCCCCGCCGGTGGCATCCAAGCGATGGCCGAGGTTCCCATCAGCTGCCAGGGGCTGCAGACCGACCTCTTGATCCTTCTTGCCTTTTTTGCCCTTTTTCTTGTTCTTTTTCTTACCTTTGCTATCGGTGTCGGCTTGCTCTGGCTGGGCGGCTTGCTGCGCATACGCCGCCGCCAACGCGGGATCGAGGCCATACAAGCTCTGCTGTTGATCTAGGGGTGTTTGCGGAGCGAGTGGAGCGATAGGCGGACCCGAAGGGGGTGGTACCGGCGCCGATGTAGGCGGTTGAGCGGAGGGCAGAGCGGATGTGGCGGGCATAGCTGAAGGCATGCTCGGCACTGAATAACCGGCGGGCGCCGACGTGGGGAAGGTCGCTTGCGGGGGAACAATTGGAGCGCTTGTCACCGAAGGCATCGCCGAAGGAATGACCGGTGGCATGGGGCCCGCCGGTAAACCGCTCGTTGGCACCGAGGCGGAACCACTTGGCACGGCAGATGACGGAGCTACCCCAGCTACTGTGGCGCGCCCAGTTGGGTGGTTGGTTTGGCCGGGCACAGACGCACCGCCACGTGCGGGGGCCGCGGAGTTCGGCGGAGGCACCGAAGCGGATCCGGTGCCTCGGTATACAGCACTAGAACGCCCACTCGCTGGCTGGGCGTTGGGCGTCTGCTCGTCGACGTGCTCATTGCTGTCCGCAGCGTCGCTCATCTGTCACCGCCCCCATCTTGGCTCGTTGCGCCCCTATAACTACCAGCTCGCCCATATCCGATGGGGCGAGCATCGAGAATTAGTCGCATTACAAAACTCTCCGCATTGCGACGCAGACCCTCAGTTAGGGACGAATACTCCACAACGCCCATCCCAACATTTTTGCGCCGGGACAGGAATGGTCTAAATGGCGGAGAAGTGCCTCCGCTATCCCGACTCACTTCTACCGCGAAACTATCCACCCAAAGGCCTTTTCTCGCGCTTTTGCCAAGAAACCGCCCAGTCATGGCACGTTGCTCGGTAAGCTGCTACGCGTTTTTCGGCGGATCAGTGTCCTCAGGCTCCGCGGGTTCAGCCTTAATAGGCTGACCATACGTCGTGGCGCGAACCGGTGTTGACGCACGAGCAACCTGAACTGTGCCCGTTGAAGGAGCCGGACTCACTGAGCTAGCCGGATACCCTTCGGCCGGGGCCTCTGGAGGAAGAGGCTGAGCTGCCCAACCGTAACCAGGCACCGCACCAGCAGAGGCGCTAGCCGGTTCAGGATCGTCATTGATCGCCGCGGCGCGAGGTGTTGGTACCCGCCGAGGCTCCTCGTACATGTAGTCGACATCTTCGTCGTCGTATTCGTCGTACTCATCATATTCGTCGTCGAAGTCGTCCCACTCGCCGAATACTTCATCAGCGAGACCCAACAGGGCGCTTACTTGCGTCTGCGTTTCGGCACGAAGCCGAACCCGTTCGGTATCGTGGTCAGCCGAGTTCGTATCGGCCGTTTCTGGCGCGGCTTCAGCCGCTTCTTTTGCCCGGTCAGCCCGCAACGCGGCCACAGCCGCTTGACTCGCTGCCTTCAAAATGTCGTCGGCTTCGGCTAGAACTTCGGTGTATTCCTCAGGTTCAAGAACCTGCAATCCTCGAGCGTCCAACTCAGCTCGCGCTTCGATCGCATCCGTTAAGTCTTCGGCCAGATCTAGTGGGACTTCAACCGAGTTCGGCGGACGTTTATGCATGAAGTTCAAGAAGTAGTAGCAGGCAACAGCCAGCGCCAAGAAAACAACAGGAAAGCTCCACGAAAGCAGAGTCGCCCCGCCGCGAAGGGTTTGCATTATGGCCAGGATGAGGGTGATGAGCGAAACTCCGCCGAGCACCAACACACCACGGTCCAAAAGCGCGGCCGTGCGCTCCCGCTGCTCAGAAAGTCGAGGATCTTCCGGCAGACCAACATAGGCGCTTTCGGTGCCCGGAGGCAGTGCGACCTCGAGCGGTTCCCATTGTTCGTCATCTTCGTAAACCACTTGTGCCTGCAATGTGCTGGGACCTTGTTGCGGCACAGCTGAAGAATCTGGAATTGCCACTGTGGCGGCGTCTTGCGGGGTCACAGCGCCAGGCATCGGAGGCGGTGGCGCTGAATACGCCGGTGGCGCCGCGTTGTCGATAGGAGGCGGAGGGGAAGCGGTGCCAGAAACACGGAAAGTTCCCGCCGCTGTTGGATCACTAGAAGTGAACGCTGCAGGAGGCGCGCTGGGGTTAGCAGCTAAGCCTGGGAAGGTTTCCGGCTCGCCTTCCGCAGGAGAATGAGGTCCCGTCATCGGCGGCTACCTCCTAAATCGTCCGCCTATTCCAAATTACGGTACACGATCGGCAGTCCCGCACTCAGCGAGTCAGGAAGCAAGCATAGGACACCGGAAGCAATATGCCACACTGGGTCGCGTTACGGGTGAAGGTGGAGTGAAGAGATGGTACGCAGGCAACGCTCACATGGCCGTGATGACCGTCCTCGTCCACGCCCCGGGTTCGAGGGAGTGGTGATCAGCTCCCGCCCAGCATGGCTCAAACGGCAGGGTAAACCGGCGAAATACTACGACACCCGGATCGAATATGACGATGGGTACGAATTGGGCTTCGCTCAACTCTTTTTGCCAGCCTCCTCCCATCTTCCAGTGGGCGCGGCCGTTCGCGTTGTTCGTAGCCGTCAGGGCGAACTCAGCGTGCTGCCAGACAGGCAGCAACTGCGAGAAGCTAAACCGGGCGAGTCGTGGAAGAAACCCGACCTTAAAGCTGTGCTTTATGCCTTGATCGCTGGTGCGGTGTTGATCGGCGCACTGGTCGCCTCGGTGACCATGCTGCTGAACAATAGCCAGGACAAAATTACTGACCTCATCAAAGAGGGCCCCACGACAAGCCCGGGGTCGAGTGGAACTCCCACACCGACCCCGACTATTACCCCCTCGCCAACGCAAACGCCTTAAGCGTCGAGTACCAGATCAACTTTCTGGAACTCTTTGACATCGCGGTACCCAGCTTTACCCATGGCGCGAGCCAAAGCTCCGAATAGGTTGGTGGTGCCCCACCCATCGCTGGCCGGGCCGTAAAGCACAGTTTCCATGTCAGCCTGTGGCCAATCCATATCCGGTGCGATGATGTGACCGCGTGGCAACTTCGGATGCGAAGCCGACGACAACCACCACGCGCCCAGACCAGGAGCTTGAGCGGCCTCGGCCAGTGGTTCACCCACCATTACCGCGTCAGCTCCACAAGCGATCGCTCGAGCGATATCACCCGATGTCGACACGCCACCATCTGCGATCACATGCACGTACCGGCCACCGGTTTCGTCAAGGTAGTCACGTCGTGCGGCCGCGGCATCGGCGATAGCTGTCGCCATGGGAACCCGAATGCCAAGGACGTCGTCGTTGGAGGCATAGCTGCCAGCGCCCATTCCGACGATGACACCAGCCGCTCCAGTGCGCATGAGGTGCAAGGCGGTCTGATAGTCAGCGCAGCCACCCACAACAACAGGAACATCCAAGTCCGCGATGAACTGTTTGAGGTTCAGCTCTTCCCCATTTTTTGACACATGCTCGGCCGAGACAATGGTTCCTTGAATGACGAGCAGATCCACGCCAGCGGCTACCGCAACTGGAGCCAGGGCCTCAGTGTGCTGTGGCGACACCCGAACGGCGACGACTCCAGCACCGGCCTCACGCATTTCGGTGATTCGTTGCCCGATCAATTCGGGCTGGACAGGAGCGGTGTAAAGCTCTTGCAGGCCCGCGGTGTCTTGCTCGGAAGACGCCCATTTTTGGAGGCGTTCCCCTGCGTCGGTGTACCGCGTCCAAATTCCTTCGGCGTTCAACACGGCAAGTCCGCCCAACTGGCCGATCAGCCCTGCCGTGGCTGGGCTCACCGTGGCGTCAGAAGGGTGCGCCACCATTGGGATTTCGAAGGTGAAGGCGTCGATTTGCCACGACAGGTTGACATCGTCAATATCGCGGGTGCGCCGTGAAGGCACAATCGCGACCTGGCTCAAGCCATATGCGCGGCGAGCATTTCGCCCGATTCCGATCTCGACATATTCCCGCATTCGCACTCTTCCTTAAGCCTCGATCGGATTTGCTTACCGGCCGGTATAGTTCGGTGCTTCTACCGTCATCTGAATATCGTGCGGGTGGCTTTCTTTCAACCCGGCCGACGTGATGCGGACGAAGCGACCATTGACTTTCAGGTCAGCGATATTAGCGGCTCCGACATATCCCATTGACGCGCGTAGGCCACCTACCAGTTGGTGGGCGACCGAACCCAGCGGCCCACGATAGGGGACCTGGCCTTCGATGCCTTCGGGCACAAGCTTGTCGTCAGAAAGGACATCGTCCTGGAAGTAGCGGTCTTTGGAGTATGAACGACTTTGAGCATTGCCAGCCGTGCGAGCCGACATAGCACCCAATGAGCCCATGCCCCGGTAAGACTTGTATTGCTTGCCATTAATGAATTGCAGCTCGCCTGGGCTTTCCTCACAACCCGCCAGCAAGCTGCCAAGCATCACGGTGTCGGCACCAGCGAGAAGAGCTTTGGGAATGTCGCCGGAGTATTGAAGTCCACCATCCCCGATGACTGGAACTCCCGCGGGACCGGCCGCGCGAGAAACTTCGTAGATGGCGGTGAGCTGAGGAGCACCGATGCCGGCAACAACACGAGTTGTGCAGATCGAGCCTGGGCCTACCCCGACTTTAATCCCGTCGGCACCCGCTTCCACCAAAGATTTACCACCCTCGTAGGTGGCGACGTTCCCGCCGACAACATCCACGTTGGTGTCGGCCTTAAGGCGCCGCACCATGTCCAAAACTCCACGGTGGTGGCCGTGCGCGGTGTCCACGACGACCGCGTCGACGCCAGCGTCAATGAGGGAACGCGCCCGCTTGTAGGCGTCTTCCCCCACTCCCACGGCCGCGGCGACGACAAGGCGGCCATCGGCGTCTTTTGTCGAAAGCGGGTATTGATCGCGCTTGACGAAGTCTTTGACAGTGATCAATCCGCGAAGTTTCCCAGCCTCATCTACGAGTGGAAGCTTTTCCACCTTATTTGAGCGCAGCAGGCGCAGTGCTTCGTCTGGATCGACGCCCACTGGGGCCGTGATCAGCGGCATTTGGGTCATGACTTCGCGAACAGGACGATTCTGATCCGATTCGAAACGCATGTCACGGTTGGTGACGATGCCGACCAGTACGCCGTTGGCATCGGTCACCGGGACACCAGAGATGCGGTACTTGCCGCACAGCCGGTCAACATCAGCAAGCGTGTCGTTCGGGGAACACGTGATGGGATTGGTGACCATTCCAGCTTCGGACCGCTTCACCAGGTCCACTTGGCCGGACTGTTCATCAATCGACATGTTGCGGTGCAACACGCCCACGCCACCCTGACGTGCCATAGCAATTGCCATCCGCGCCTCAGTGACCGTGTCCATAGCTGAGGACAGGAGCGGGATTTTTACCTCAATGTTCCGAGTGAGACGACTCGAGGTCATCGCTTGCGAAGGCAAAACCGCGGATTCAGCGGGCAATAGCAAGACGTCGTCGAAGGTCAAACCCTCAAACGCAAACCGATCGAAAAAGGCCGTGATGGCGGGGGTGTGCTCCATGTTCACATACTAGGCCGCACATTCCGTAGCCGCGCCCGGACCGCTGCCAGAGTGTTCCGCACCACCCAAATTCACCGTGAATAATGCTCGTTTGGCATAACTATCGCCGTGCCGGGGGCACATTCGTCGCCTCGGGCAGCTACGGTAGGAGTGTGCACGACGAGCCTATCGACCCGTTCGCCGGAGATCCCGCCGACCCGGCGTTTGCCGTCGACGACTCTGAAGAGCGCCCACTTCCCCTCAGCCCAGCCGAACGACAAGACGTGCTGGACGACATGGCGGACCTAGAAGTGTTTGAAACGCTTCTCGCCCCGCGGGGTATCCGTGGCCTGGTTGTTGATTGTGAAGACTGCCGAATCCCCCATTATTTCGCTTGGGATTTGCTGCGCTCAAATTTGAAGCACCTACTGGACGCGGGGAGAGCTCGGGTGCACGAGCCCGCCTTCGATCCGGACCCCAATGACTACGTGACGTGGGAATACGCTCGTGGTTACGCCGATGGGCATCAGGATTCTCTTTCCTAAGTACCCACCAAGGTATGGGCTAGCTGCGTTCTAAGCACAGCATCATCACTTTCATTCAAGCGCTCGACCCAACAAGCGGACACATGGCGCACTCATCTCACAACGCCACCCGCCTACTTCGTCAGCTGGATTTTGTGGGTGATGGCGAACTTGGTGTAGCTGTGGCCGATGGGGTGCTGTCCGAAGGTGAGGGGGTCGGCGTGGGCGTGCTTGGGGTGGGAGTAGGGCTAGGAGCGGAGCTGGAGCCACTCGGTCCGGTTGTGGGATTGGTAGCGCCGCCTTCGGCAGCCGCGATACGTGCTTCCACGCTTTTTACTTCTTTATCAAGCTCGCTTTTTCCATCTTTACCGCGCACCGAATCAGCCCTGGCGATTGCCTCATCGAGGTGTTCGCGCGCCGACTCGGTGTCGTTTTTCTCGACTTGTGCACGAGCATCTTCAAGCTGCTCAAAAGCGGACTCGCGGGCTTCCAGCGACTCAGCTCGTTCTTTATCGACAACTTTGGCGATGGGCCACAGCGCACTGCCTGGCTGCGCCGTCGTGGCCGCCGCCATGCTGCCCAAGGAGCCAAGCGCAATCGCGACCATCGCAGCGGCAATAGCAAGCGGCCGCTTGAGGCGAGGAGACCTGGCCGCACGGGTGCTCGTGGTGCGGGGACGCGTTTTGTCCTTAGTTCCGCTCTTTTTGCGTGGACCTCGCTCGGCGTGTGGAGCCGCGTCCCCAGGACCCACTTCGCCCTTTTGACGCGGAATGGCCACATCAACGTCGGGTTCCTCGACATCAGCCGCGCGTGGATTTTTAGCGGCACCCAAAGTTTTTATATCGAGTAGCGGCGGGAGTAGTTGAGTTTGCGCCTCAGCGAATTTAGCTTCGCCCGGCAGCATCGCTTCGGTGAAAACACCGACATTTTCGGGAATGGGCGTGGAGCAGATTTCGTCGCGCCACACGAGCATGTCGTGAACGAGTTCATCTTCGGAGTACTCCATGGGGAGCACTCCTTTAGCCATAGCCGCGATCAAAACGTCGTCGCGAAGTAGAACACTCTCGTCGATGATCTCTTCGCCTTCGTCGAATTCCGGGGTTTCGAGATGATGGCGGCTCATGCGCCCACCTCGGCCCCGGGACGAATGCGCTGCCGCAATTTGGCGAGGGCGCGGTGTTGCGTCACACGGACAGCGCCGGGCGACATGCCTAGCATCTGACCAGTTTCCTCAGCAGACATGCCAACAATGACCCTAAGAATGAGGACGTCTCGGTGGCTCTCAGGCAACACGTTCAATAGCTTTTGCAGCTGAACACTTGTCGCGGCGGCCATGGCGCTGGCCTCGGGGCCTTGTTCGGTGTCAACGGAGTCGGGAACTTCATCGACAGGGCTAGATAGGTCGCGAGCGGCTCGGCGGTGAGCGTCGGTGACCTTATGGCTGGCTATGCCAAACACGTATGCCGCAAATGGACGACCTTGATCCTCGTAACGAGGGAGTGCGTTTAGCACTGCGACACACACCTCCTGCGCTACGTCATCAGCCTCGGTATAGGCGCCGCCACCAGTTCGACCCAAACGGGCGCGACAATATCGCACCACCATGGGACGAATCTGCGTGAGGAGATCCTCAATCGCGTAGCGATCGCCCTGGACTGCCCGAGCGACAAGGCCATTTAGCCCTTGCTCGGCGTCCTCTTCTGACATATCGCTGCTCCGAACCTGCGCGTTACATCTGGGCGAAAATTTCTGTTGCGGAATTCGCGTATTACATCCGCATGGCCACTCTTAGTGATATTGCGGCGACACTCCACATTCGCGGCGCACACGAAAATTCCGCGTGCGTCTCGCGAATGTTGACCGTATCCGGTACGGGGCGCGTCGGCGACCCCCTCAGAACAGTTACCCCAGGGTACAGAACCATTTGCCCACTATTGTCGGCAGATACGCTATAGCCACGAAATAACACAATGCCCCGAAGAATTCACTCTTCGGGGCATTGTAGAGGAGATAGCGAAACGGCTACTTCTCAATAACCGCAAGGACATCGCGGCCAGACAGCACGAGGTATTCCTCCGCACCGTACTTGACTTCAGTGCCACCGTATTTGCTGTAAAGCACAGTGTCGCCGACCTCGATGTCGAGCTTGATGCGCTCGTCACCTTCGTCGTTCCAGCGGCCCGGGCCGACAGCGATAACGGTGCCCTCTTGGGGCTTTTCTTTGGCGGTGTCAGGAATGACCAAGCCAGATGATGTCGTGGTCTCGGCCTCATTGGCCTGAACGACGATTCGGTCTTCTAGCGGTCGGATGGTGACCTTGGTGGCGGTCGTCACTTGTGTGACCTCCCCCTTCAGTTGTTCCGGAGCTTCTATGGAAGAACTGCGATGACCACCCGCCGTCGCGGGAGCCGGGCGGACCGCAATGACGCATTTCGCGCCAGCTCGAACCCTATGCTGGCGTTAGCACTCCGTCAAGTGGAGTGCTAACAGGTTCACATTTTGGCGTGTTGACTTGGGCGCCCATTCATGCACATCGATCAGGTTCATCCGCTGTTCTCAGGTTTCGTAGGGTAGAAGCATGCGTCGTCAAAAGTCGTTGCCATGAATTTCTCGAAGCTGACAACGCTGTTGGCACAGATCGCGGCTGAGAACACAACTGATCCACTGAGTTTGGCAACAAAACTCCGCGCTAACGGACACACACCTGAATTGGTGGCGCAAGCGATGACCCAGCACCGTTTGCGCCAGCGGGCCATCCCAAAATTCGGTTCAGAGGCAAACCGAATGTTCTTCACCGAAAACGGAGTAGAACAGGCGACGCGGAAAGTGGTGGCGGATCGTCGAGCAACCCGTTTCAGCTCTGCTGGGGTGCGAAGCGTAATAGATCTGGGCTGTGGCGTTGGCGCGGATCTCATCGCTTTCGCTCGCGCTTCGTTGACCGCGGTAGGGGTCGAGCGTGACGCAGACACGGCCGAAATCGCCGCAGCTAACCTTGCCGCGCTGGAAATACCTCACGCCCAGATACGCCAATCCGACGCGACAGACATTGATATGAACGAGTTTGACAGCGTGTTTTGCGACCCAGCGCGTCGAGGAGGCGGGAGACGACTCTTTGACCCTGACGATTTCAGCCCACCATGGAGCTTTGTCACACAATTGTTGAAACGTCAGTACGCCGCCGTGAAACTGGGGCCGGGCCTGGACCACGCACTCATTCCCGACAACGTGGAAGCCGAATGGGTGAGCTGCGAAGGCACTGTAGTTGAGCTAGCCCTGTGGTCACCGGGCTTTAGCCAAGCCGCACGAAGAGCTGTCGTTTTCGGACGCGAAAAGCGAGCAGCGGAACTGGTGGGAACCGGGCTGGAAAAAGCGCCAACAGGCGCTGTGGGCAACTACTTGTACGACCCCGACGGCGCAATCGTGCGATCGCATCTCATTGCCGAGCTCTCAAAAGAACTCAATGCACATCTTGTCGACGAACACATCGCCTACCTCACCAACGACACAGCGATAAACACCCCGTTCGCGCGACGGATGACAGTGGAAGAGGTCATGCCCTTCAGCGTGAAAAAGCTTCGCGCATGGCTGCGCGCTCGCGAAATAGGCACTCTAGAAATCAAGAAGCGCGGCATCGCCGTCACTCCCGAGCAGCTTCGACCGCAGCTCAAGCTGCACGGCCCAAACACAGCCACCGTTGTCCTTACCCGGCTAGGCACTCAACCGACGGCGTTCATCTGTTCATAAGTCGACAGGTGAGAAATCCGCGAAGAAAGGTCCAGCCCTCACCGTATGCCGAGGCGGATCTGACAAAAGCCTTGGATTCGCTCGCCACTTTGTTATGACAACGATGCGCTGCTCGGGTGATGTGTAGACCTGCACGTCGATAAGACTCAAATCACCCTGCAGTTCCACAACCGCCACTTCGCACACCCACGACAGAAGATCGGCAAATCCTTCTGGGTGCGCGACAACTTCCCACATCCGAGCGATCAACGTAGCGCCTCACAGTTCTCTACGCATTGTCAGCGCGTCCGTATTGGATGGCTGGTAGTAGCCCTTGCGGATGCCCATGGGCTCAAAGCCCCGTCGCGCGTAAATGCGCTGGGCATGAGCGTTGTCCACCGCGACTTCCAGCCAAATGTCAGCGGCTTTTCGACGAACCGCTTCGTCCAGAAGATCATCGAGAAGTCGGGCTCCTATGCCTTTGCCCTGCCATGCCTTTCGCACAGCGATATTTTGTACCCATGCCTGCGCATTAGGTGGTTCGCCATACACACACAGCCCGGCGTACCCGATCAATTCTTCGTCATGCTGAGCCACCCGGTAATAGCGGGTCTGTCGTTGCGCCAGTTCGGACCAAAAGCCCGCCGCGGTCCAAGCCTCTTCAGCAAAGATTTCTTGCTCAATCTTCACCGCGGCCGCGATGTGCCACCAGCGCATATCGGCAAGAAAAACCTCGCTCACGGCAACACCGATTTGTTGCCATTCGGCGCGACAGCATCGGGGCGACGCAAATACAACGGAGTGAGGGCATCGTTGGGTGCCTTTGCGGCAATCTTGGCCGCCGCGACCTGGGCAAGGGCCAACGGCATCGGATCAACTGCCATGGCATCGGCGTAGCCAAGTGAGTCGGCGTGAAGAACCGCGCCCGCTCCCACAGCTTTGCGCGGGACTGACATCGAAATGGGCTGATCTATCCCGACCGGGGGTTGACCTGGCCCAATGTCAGGCACATCGCCATCGAGCCAAGTACGCAGATAGCTAGGCTTGGCCACACCTGGAGAGGTGAGTGGAGCCCCTGTTGCTGAATGGATGCTCCAATAAACTTCGCGCCGACGTGCGTCGGTGGCCACGAGAAAAGGCTCATTTAGTTCAGTGGCGGCCGTCAGAGCGATGGCATCCAGTGTGCATGCCGTGTAGAGGGGACGGCCAAGAGCGTTGGCGAAAACAGCTCCTGAAGCCATACCCACTCGGAGCCCAGTAAAGGGACCTGGGCCAGCGCCGACCACGACGGCTTCGATATCTGTGAAAGCCAGACTCAATTCATTTAGACAGTCGCGCACGTGAGATGAAAGTACCTCCGCGTGCTTGTGGGCATCGGGAGTGGCTCGGCTGGCCAATGTGCGAGATGTTTCCAGATCGACGATTCCCGCTGTCACGACGGCTGTCGCAGTGTCTAGTGCCAGGATGACCATGGGCTCAGCGTAGAACCTTGTTATGAATCCGTGCCGCTGCGGGCCAGCACTAGGACCCCATCTAGGTGGCATTCAAGAGATAATGGTGTCTTCCCGTTTGCCCAGATTTACCCGCGACCTTGATTCGGAAAAGGCGAATTTGTCCGAATGGTCGAATGAAAGCGGCACGATTGCGGGAGGTTAGCCTGTGAGTGACCCCTGTTGAATAGAGAAAACCCAGATAAGCAACGATGTCAGCCAACGCGGCACCATGCCCGCATGGAACGCCCACGATTGACTCCCAGAGGACGGCCTAGCCCATGACTTACAACTCTCCGCAATCCGGCGGTTGGAGCGTTCCAGACTCAGGCTCCAGCGGTGGCCCCTACCAACAAAACCCGGGTGGCTATCAAGAACCGACCTCTGGCTATCCCGCGTCTGGCGCTGGCGGATACCAAGACCCAAACGCTGGCTACCAACAACAAGACCCGTACCAAACCTCCGGCGCTCCAGCCAGCGGCTACCCAGCTCAGAGCGGGTTCAACGACCCTTATCAGCAACAGAACGCCGGATACGCTGGCGGATACCAAGACCCAAACGCTGGCTACCAACAACAAGACCCATATGGCGGAGGTTTTGCGCCTCCGCAGAAAAGCGGGCCAAGCACCGGCCTCATCGTGGGCATCATCGCGGCAGTCGCCGTGCTTATTGGTTTGGGCATTGGTGGATTCTTCCTCCTCGGCGGTGACGACGACAGCGGCGGCGACGACAAGTCCAGCAGTAAGACGGACGATCCCAAGAAAACCGACGACCCAGACCCGGACCCGACCAACGAGCCGGGGCCCAGCACAGACGCTCCCTACACCTACGATGTTCCACGCGGCTACGACGAGGTAGACGTACCAGCCGCCATGGATATCCCAGGGCTGGAATCCATCGCCATCAACGACAGCTCCAGCTCAAGTGATGCGATTCTTATCGGGCACATGAGCAGCTACGGTCAGCCCGAAACCGCACTCGAAAGCTTCATTGGCGGCACCGGTTTGGGCGAAGAAAACTTCGAGCCGCTACCCGACATCGACGGCGCCGAAGGCTCTGTGTACGACGACCCCAGCAACGGCATGATCTACGTCTTCGCGAACGATGACTACGTAGTTCTGATCGTGACCCAGAACACCAGCAGCGATGCCAAGGACGCCATCGAGACGATTCTCGACAGCTTCAAGTTCGAATAAAAATTCCCACGTTGAAGGCCCAGGGCGCATATGCCCTGGGCCTTCAACGTTTTCCACAGAGCTAGGAAATTTCGCGCAACACATTCAAGCGCTGTTCCCAATCCCCGCCATGGGGAGTCAGCACCGCTGTGCGAGGCTCAAACTCAGCATCCTCAGCGACGTCAGGGCGCTCAATCGCGATCTCCAAATGTGCCTCCGCGAGGTGATCCACCAAGCCTCCACCCCACTCGACCACTGTTACCGAATCTTCTACATCGGCTTCCAAGTCAAGATGGTCGACCTCACCAACACCGCCAAGGCGATACGCGTCCACATGTACCAAAGGCACAACCCCACCAGCACCCGCATCCGGCTCGTGTGCACGCGCAATGACAAACGTGGGACTAGTGATCGGACCCCGCACACCGAGCCCCGCGCCAATGCCTTGCGTCAGTGCTGTCTTACCCGCGCCCAAGGGCCCACTAAGAACCAACAAGTCGCCAGCGCGCAACAACGCGGCCAGCCGCACCCCGAAGGCGTGCGTTTCTTCCGGCGTATTCCAGGTGAACTTCACAACCGCCAAGGTTAACCGCATCGAAACTAAGACACCGCATAGGCGGCCCGGGCCAAAAAGGCCACCAAATGTTCGTTAACTCGTTCGTGGTGTTCCAACAACGTCAAATGACCGCCGTCAGGAATTTGCAACAACTCCGCGGCGGGCAAAAACTCCGCCATTTCCTTCGTATGCGCCACCGGCGTGATGCGGTCTTTGTTGCCACACACGATGAGCGTTTCGAGGCGCTCAAACACTCGCAAAGCCGCCGAACGGTCATGTTCGGCGAGGGTTCCCAGGTAGCCCGCAATGACTTCCATCGACGTGCTTTCGATCATCTGCTCCGTGAATTCGACCAGAGCCGTACTAGGGGAACGCGATCCAAAACCGTAATAGCGCGTCATCAGATATGCGAGATCCGTGCCTGACATGCGGCCCAGTTCCCCAAGCTTAGGATGACTTTTCAGAGTACCGGCAATAGTGGGCATGAGCGGCTTGCGCAGTCTGGTCATGAAGCGCGGCATGCCCAAAGCCACATCATCCAAATGACCCGCCGAAGTGGACAACAAACCCACGCCCACCACCCGATCGGCGAACAGTTTTGGATACCGCTCCGCCAGCGCCATCAGCGTCATGCCGCCCATAGAATGTCCCAACAAGACAAGCGGGCCACGGGGACAGACCTGCTCCAACACTGTATGCAAATCTTCCGCTAGCTGGTCCAGCGTGTATTCGTTGGCGGCGCGCCGGTCCGAACGTCCATGACCGGGTTGATCGTAAAAAACCAAACGCAACTTGATATCGCCAAGGGCATCGCGCACTGAAGGATTAACACGCGAATCCAGCGCGAGTCGCTGAAAATGCCATGTGCCCATGTTCAAACAAAAACCGTGCACAAAGACCACATTGATCGGTTTGCCACGCCCAGGAGGACCCATCACCTCGACGTGCAGCTCCACACCATCATCTGTGCGCACCGTACGTGTCTCATCAGCGGGCAACGCACCAAAGCGCTCATCGGCGTGTGGATCTTTGGCTTTACGAATTCGACGCAAAGCGTACCTTTCCCCAAACACACCCACCGCCGCACCCAACGCGGCCACGCCCACCAAGGCACCAGCCACCCCGGCTCCTTTAAGCGCGGACCCCATGTTCATAACCGCAACTAAATCACGGGTTGGGCCGCGCCGCCCACGTAACGACGAGGCACCCGGGCGCTTATCCGCGTCACGATTTCGTAGTTGATGGTGTCCATCGCTTCGGCCCAGTCGTTGACATGCGGTTCTCCGGCATCCCCCGGACCGAACAAGATAGCCACATCGCCAGGCAGAACTTTTTCGTCCCCCACATCAATCACCACTTGGTCCATGCAGACTCGTCCAGCGATGGTGTGCCAAGCGCCATTCACGAAAATCGGCGCCTTGCTCGACAAGGCGCGAGGGATGCCATCGCCATAGCCCAGCGGAATCAGTGCCAGCGTTGTCTCACGATCCGTGGTGTATGTAAGGCCGTACGACACCCCATGACCTGCGCCTACTCGCTTGGTGAGGGCTACCTCAGCCCGAAGGGTCATCGCACCGCGCAGCCCAAATTCGGACTCACGGCCATGCATAGGCGACAAACCGTAGAGGGCGATGCCTGGCCGCACCATGTCGAAGTGACTTCGCGGCACCGTCAATGTCGCGGCCGAATTCGCCAAGTGGCGCAACAAAGGGCGTACCCCCAATTGTGCGGCCAGGTTCAACGCGTCTTCAAACGCATCCAACTGCGCGACGATCGAAGGATGGCCCGGCTCATCCGCGCAAGCGAAATGGCTCCACACGCCCACAATTTCGATCGCGTTACTGGCCTGCGCTTTCGCGGCCAGTTGCAACAGCTCCGGCCACAATTGCGCGGGAGAACCATTACGGCCCAACCCGGTATCAACCTTCAAATGAACTCGCGCGGTCACTCCAGTGGCGTCCACCGCTGCTTCTATGCGGCGCAGATCATCCACGCTCGCGGCGGACAGATCGATCTTCGCCAACACCGCCGGCGCCAAATCCACGCTTGGGCTGAACAACCACGCCAACATCGGGGCGTCAATTCCAGCGGCACGCAACGCCAAGGCCTCACTGACGGTGCAGGCGCCCAAATATGTGGCGCCACCGGCCAACGCGGCCCGGGCCGCAGGAACCATGCCGTGTCCATAACCATCGGCTTTGACAACGGCCATCACCGCGGCGGACGTTTGCCCAGCCAGAACAGCGGTATTGTCGCGAATCGCGTCGAGGTCAATCACAGCTTCGGCTTGCACCATGTCACTAGCTTGACACCCTCACGCACTACCCGTCACACCGATAGCGCATTTAGTGAGGCGGCCCCAAGGCGTCGACAACATCTGGCGCGGTCACTGGCCCGCGTTGCGCGGCTCGCATGCCGGCTTGGGCGTGCAGATACACGGCATCGGCCGCCGCGAGCACTGGATCAAAACCAGCGGCCAGCAGCGCACCAATCGCCCCAGCCAACACATCGCCCGTGCCCGCTGTGGCGAGCGCGGCGGCCCCTGTCGGCCCTACTAGCGGCGGCTCACCCGGCGCGGCCACAATCGTGCGATCACCTTTCAACACCACAATCGCATCGGCGAAAAGGGCGGCATGACGCGCCGCGTCCAGTCTCCGGCCATTAATGGGACCAAATAGGCGCACAAACTCGCCCTCATGGGGAGTCAAAATCGTTGGCGCACGACGCTGCCGCACCAACTCAAACCTCGCCGGATGCGCCGCCAACATCGTCAACGCATCGGCGTCCACCACCACGGGTTGATCCGAGCTCAACAGTTCGTAGAGACTGCTCGCCCCCGCGTCATCGGTGCCCAAACCCGGCCCCACCACCCAAGCCTGAACACGGCCAGTTTCCGCCAAGGTCCAGGACGGGATCACATTCGGATACCGTTCCACGACGCTGGCTCCCACGGGACCCACATATCGGACCATGCCCGCCGTGTCCATCGCCAAAGCACCGCCAACCACAAGCTGCGCGGCCCCCGGGTAGCGCTGCGAACCAGCGACCACTCCCAGCACGCCCCGCGTGTATTTCGTGTCGCCCGGCGTGGGCACCGGCCAGCTGTTGGGCTCGGTCACTAGCCGGGCCACTGGCAGCTCGGGCAGATGCGGCTCCAAGCCGATATCTACCAAGCGCACCACACCAGCCTGCCAAGCTCCCGGTGTCACTACATTGCTGATCTTGTGGGCACCGAAGGTGACGGTGACATCAGCTCGCACCGCACGGTCATACACCTGCCCAGTGTCGGGATTCACCCCGCTGGGGATATCCACCGCGACAATCAACGCCCCAGCCTGATCTGCCCACAGCGCGTATTCGACGAGCTCGGCGTACTCAGCTCGCAACGGCCCGCGCGCCCCAATTCCCGTCAACCCGTCCACCACCATGTCGGGGATTTCTTCACGGGAAAGAGCGGACTCGATCCGCCCGCCAGCTGCCTTCAGCGCCGCCACACCCTCCTCGTGCGCCGTCGGCGCCACCTGATGCGAGGTCAGGGGCAAAGTCTCCTGACTAGCCAGCGCCTTGGGCGCTACAACAGCAGTGACTTTGACACCTTGACGGCACAACAGGGCACCCGCGAATAGTGCGTCACCACCGTTATTGCCTCCCCCAACGAGAAGCACCACACGCGAGCCGTACAGCTTGCCGCGAACCGAACGCAACAATTGGGCGCAGTTAGTTGCCAACCCAAAAGCCGCACGCTGCATCAAAGCACCGGCCGGAACCGTTTCCTGCAAAGCGGCCTCAGCGGCACGCACCTGTGCAACGGAGTAAACATCCATAGCACCACCATTGCAGCCTTAGGCAAGAAAACCGAGCGGACATTCACCGGCTCGTCTAAGGTTGTTAGCCCTCCGCTATCACCATGGCACTGGCGATGCCGGCATCATGCGAAAGCGACACATGCCACCGAGCGACACCTCGTTCTGCCGCAGCCGTGTGCACGGTGCCTGACACGGTAAGCCAGGGGCGACCATCAGCGTCGACCACGACTTCGCAGTCGTGCCACAGCATGCCACTTGGGGCGCCCAAGGCTTTAGCGACAGCCTCTTTGGCCGCAAAGCGTGCGGCCAAAGACTCTGCCGTTCTGGGATTACCCGCCAAGGTGGCCCGTTCCGCCTCAGTGAAAAGGCGATCGGCCAGCAGCGGAGTACGCCGCAAAGCTCGTTCAAACCGTTCCACACGAACAATGTCATGGCCAATGCCAACGATCATGCTGCAGAACCTTAGCGCTATTCGACCGTGACGGACTTAGCTAGGTTCCGGGGCTGATCAACATCGTGGCCACGCGCCGAAGCGATCTCGCAGGCCAATACCTGCAAGGGCACGGTGGTAACGAGCGGAGCAAGCAGCGTCGGAACATGTGGCACCCTAATCAGCTCGTCGGCATATTCCTCAACAACATCGTCGCCTTCTTCAGCGATGATGATCATTTTGGCGCCCCGCGCCCGCACTTCTTGAATATTCGACACCATCTTGTCGTGCAGCACGCTGCGGCCCTTGGGCGAGGGAACAGTGACGACAACCGGCGAGCCTTCCTCGATAAGCGAGATAGGACCGTGTTTAAGCTCGCCAGCCGCGAAGCCCTCGGCATGCATGTAGGCGAGTTCTTTGAGCTTGAGCGCGCCTTCCAATGCGACGGGGTAACCGACATGCCGCCCCAAGAAAAGGATTTGCTTGTCGTCTTTGAGACGTTGAGCGATCTCCCGCACTGGCTCAGATACCTCAATGACCTGCTGCACAGCGGCCGGTATTTCTTCCAGTTCGCGGACCACGGCCGAAACCTCATCACCGAATTTGACGCCACGCACCTGCGCCAAATACAAACCGACCAAATAGGCCGCCACTATTTGCGTCAAGAACGCTTTGGTCGAGGCGACCGCTACCTCCGGCCCAGCCCGGGTGTAGAGCACAGCGTCTGATTCACGCGGGATGGTGGAACCGATGGTGTTGCAGATGGCCAGCACCGGGGCGTTTTGCTCTTTGGCGTGCCGCAACGCCATGATGGTGTCCATCGTTTCTCCGGATTGAGAAACAGCAATACACAACGTTTTAGGCCCGAGCACGGGGTCGCGGTACCGAAATTCGCTCGCCAGCTCAACTTCCACCGGGATCCGCGTCCAGTGCTCAATCGCGTATTTGGCGACCAGCCCGGAATGGTATGCGGTGCCACAGGCGATCACGAACACTTTGTCGATCTCCCGAAGCTGTGCGGGAGTCAGGTGCACATCGTCGAGAACCACTTCGCCGGTGCCGGTAAGCCGACCACGCAATGTGTCGGCGATGGCGCGCGGTTGCTCGGCGATCTCTTTGAGCATGAAGTAGTCGTAGCCGTCTTTTTCCGCGGCTGAGGCGTCCCAGTCAATGTGGAATTCGCGGGTTTGCGCTGGGGTGCCGTCGAAGTTGGTCACCACAATGTCGGTGGGGCTGATGCGCACCACCTGGTCTTGTCCGAGCTCCACTGCTTCTCTGGTGTGGGCGATGAATGCGGCCACATCGCTGGCGAGGAAGTTCTCGCCTTCTCCGCGCCCCACCACCAGTGGTGAGTTACGTCGGGCCCCGACTACTGTCTGCGGCTCGTCTCGATGCACCGCAAGCAGAGTGAAGGCGCCTTCGAGCTGGCGGCATACCCGCCGCATCGCCTCGCTGAGGCGATCTTGACCCTCGGGCGCATTCGCGTATTCCCGCGCGAGCAAATGCGCGGCGGTTTCGGTGTCGGTTTCCGACGCGAAGAACACACCATCGCGTTCGAGTGCGCCGCGCAGTTGCGCGAAGTTTTCGATGATTCCGTTGTGAATAAGCGCGATGCTGCCGTCCTCGCTCAAATGCGGGTGAGCGTTTAGATCGTTAGGGGCGCCATGGGTGGCCCAGCGGGTGTGTCCGATGCCCGTGGTTCCAGCTTCGAAAACCGCCCCATCGGCACTTGTGGCTTGAGCTTTCAGCGCTTCAGTGAGGTTGGTGAGCTTGCCAGCACGCTTCTGCGCGTCCAGTTTCCCGTCAGCAACGATCGCGACGCCAGCTGAGTCGTATCCCCGATACTCCAGCCGCTTAAGCCCATCGACCACAACATCTACGGCACGCTGCCTGCCGGTGTATCCCACGATTCCGCACATGCCGTCAGCGTAATGCAACTGTGCTCGCGAGCAGCCAGGCATACGATTTATTGCGCTATGTGGTTTTTGCCATGCCAGGTGCAGGTGTCTGTGCTTTAGGGTTCTCATCAAACCAACTATCAAAGCGCCACACCACGCCAAGAACTGGAGCCGGAGAATTGAAGCAAAACGCTTCTTCGAGCTCTCCAGTGATGCGCGCACCCCATGAGGTGTACGCCGCTATGGCGGCAGCATTGTCGGGTTCAACATTCCAGCGAATTTCGGGAAAGCCCTGTTTCTCAGCCCAGGCGGTGAGCTCACAAAACAAAGCATGACCAATACCGGCGCGGCGCGCTTCTGGCGTCACAGCGATATGGGTGAGCGCCGCATGCCCGTCGCCACGCAACGCAACCAATCCCCCAACCGGAACATCAGCACGAGTGGCAAGAACCAGCAACTGACCCGATTGCACAAGCTCGAACAACAACCCGGTGCGCCATATGGTGGTGCCTTTGGGCTGTTCGAACCCGCGATCCAGGACAGCAGAAAGCGCAATGAGCTCGTCACGGCTGTGTGCGTAAGAGAACGCTAAGGTCATGCTGATCCATAGTAGAGCGAGCTCCTGGCCTATTTACATCGCATTGGCCCCCCACGTTTTGTGCTCACACCACGACTTGTAGCGACTGTTTGGCGTCGGCGATTAATGATCGCGCCTGCGTTCCATATAGTGCGAGTTCTGCGAATCCTTGAAACATTTGCGCGTAGGTGTGCACTTCATGGCTTTGCGTGATTGTTAGTTCGGCAGTGGATAACTCAACGAGCACTTTTTCGGTGTCATAAAGCCAAAAACCCTCAGTTGGCCATATCGAACGTGGTCTACCCATCGGGATCACGCCCACGCTGACACTCGGCCACGTGGTTGCCCGGGCAAGGTGATCGAGCTGCTCACACATTGTTTCCGCGCTGCCAAATACGGTGCGCAACACGTTTTCCTCCATCAAGATCGCGCATCTGTGTTTACCGTCGTGCAGAACTTTCTGGCGAGCGATTCTGGCTTCAGCTGCTAGCTCAGCATCATTGGGAATGCGCCGGAACTCGGCTATAACGCCGAGCAACGCGGTCGCATATGCCTTAGTTTGAAGTAGCCCGGGAATGACATCCGACTCATACAGACGCAAAACGTTGCTCCGTTGATCGCGCGGAGCCGACGCTTCCTGAATCTTACGAAGACCCCCACGTTCTTTGCGCCGCCACTCCACATATAGAGAGTCCATCCCGTGAAGGAACGACAGCAACTCTGATGTCTCGCCTTCGGCGCCACAACTTACACACCAGGCTCGGATATCGGAAGCCGAAGGCATTTGCCGGCCGTGCTCTATTTTGGAAACCTTGCTGCCGTCATGCCAGCCAGCCAGCTGAGCTAATGCACGGGCGGTGAGCCCCGCATCCGCGCGAATCTCGCGCAGGCGTTCGCCGAGACTCGCTCGGACAGACGCGTTCGCTTGTGGTGTGCGGGTTTTAGGGCGCGGCAAGTTCCGGGACGCGTGACTGGACATGACCAACCTCCGGGAAGAACATCATCATTCGCTTGGGAAAACGAATGACGGTCTCCCATTCTGGAAGCTGGCCCAGTGCAACCAGGGTGTTGAGATCAAAAACTTTCCAGCCCTGGAAAACGTAAGTATCGCCATCTTCATACAGCGTGGGAGAGCCATCACCTTTACTGAAAGGATCCTTGCCAAGAAATCGTAAACTCATGCCAGCCCCTACATCATATCTTCGGCATTACTGGGAATAATTCTCCGAGTTTACGATCTTGTTGTCAAGTTCAAAACGTGCATTCATCCCTTTGTAGAGGGGATCCCAAGCACACTTGAGCACACACCTAGCGGCAGAATGGCCGCACTCTCTACTGTCTCTTTTGCACAGTCCACCGACTACCTTTGCAGGTCGCCGCTGCTATGAGCCGACCCGCAAAGGCGGGTGCGGAGGAGGCTTCGTCGCACGGCACATGCCATCGCGTCGAGCGAGCAAGCTAGCCCCACAATGCTCCCCCGCCAGGGTCACCTCCGCACCCATCCATCTACTTATGCCCGCGATATCGCCACCAGCAGCGCCCAACCCGCGCGGAAATTTCACGATGTATGAGACCCGAGCACCGGACGCTACCTTTTCGGCAACGCTAACTTTGCTTTAGAACCTCGACTGCCGATCTCGCGCCACCCACCCGTCAGCAGCAAACTAAGCGCACACCAAGCGACAGCCGTAAAGAAGCCAGCAAGGATGTCGCTCGGATAGTGAACACCCAATGCCAATCGATCAAATCCGATCAACACCACATATCCAGCCGCGCAGCCCAAAAGAATCCGCCGTAGTCGTCCTCGCACCATCGCCCAGCAGACTAAAACCACAATCAGCGCGACCAGGGTGGCCGACAGCGCATGACCCGAAGGGAAAGAAAACCCATGCGCTTGCTCGACTGGATCATCCCAACGCGGCCGATCGCGAGCGAAAAACCGCTTCGTATAGATCTGAATGTGCATCGCGGTCAAGCCTAGAAACACAAGGGATGCCGCCAAACGCCACCGATGTTGTCGGCTCAACACCAGTACACCGGCAATCACCACCCCATACACCGCGACTACGCCGGTAGGGACACTTAGCTTGTGCCAGAACCACACCCACCAGGAGGCATCGAGTTGATGCAGAGCCTCGATAACCGCGGTATCGAGAGCCGGGGGCCCAGATTGAACAACACTCCATATGAGGAGCACGCAGGCTACGGACAGGAGCATGACCCCCACCAAACGCCGCCAGGTCAACACCACTGAACTGCGCATTCCAGTGGCCTCCAGCAAGGTAGTCATCGGATCTCCCAGGCAGAATTAACCTTTAGGTCGAATCTACTGAAAAACCGCTACCCAAGGGTGTCCCGCTCAATGATGGTCGCGTACCACTGTGGACAGCTGATCGGCAATCAGTTGCGCTTGATCAGCCGTGGGAGCCTCAACCATGACCCGCACTAGAGGCTCTGTGCCCGAGGAACGCAACAAAACCCGGCCGGTTTGCCCAAGTTCTGCCTCGGCCGCCGCCACCGCTTTTTGCACATTCTCGGCTTGTGCGACCCGTTTGTCAGAAACGCGAACATTGATCAATACCTGCGGCAAACGCTGCATTACGCCCACGAGCTCAGCCAAGGACTTACCCGTACTGGCCATCCGCGACAACACTTGGAGAGCGGTGAGCAAACCATCGCCGGTAGTCGCGAAGGCTGGAAACACCACATGTCCACTTTGTTCGCCACCAAGGGCCAGCTTGCGCTCTCGTAGCAGCTGAAGCACGTAACGATCACCCACTGCGGTGGTCAGCACGTTGATGCCCTGTTCACGCATCGCCAAGTGCAAACCGAGGTTACTCATCACCGTCGCGACCAGAGTGTCTTCGGTAAGCGTCCCGGCGTCTTTCATGGCTATAGCGAGCACAGCCATGAGCTGATCTCCATCGACGATCTCGCCGGCCGCGTCGACAGCCAAACACCTATCAGCGTCGCCATCATGGGCGATGCCAAGGTCCGCGCCATGCTCACGCACCGCGGCGCGCAGTACATCAAGATGAGTTGAGCCAACTCCATCGTTGATGTTGAGACCATCGGGTTCAGCCGCGATCACAATTACTTCAGCGCCCGCCCGTCGATAAAGCTCCGGCGCAACCGCTGATGCGGCTCCATGCGCGCAGTCGACGACCAACCGAATTCCATCGAGTCGATCAGAAACCGTCGATAGAAGATGTTCGATATACCGGGATCCACCGTCCGCGAGATCGCGGATACGTCCCACAGCCGCGCCAGTTGGGCGAGGAGCCTGGGCATCAAGCTGAAGGGCGATGTCATCTTCAGCCGAATCAGGCAGCTTATGTCCACCAGCGGCAAAAATCTTGATGCCGTTGTCGGGCATGGGATTGTGGCTAGCCGACAGCATGACGCCTAGATCGGCGCCCAATTCAGCGGTGAGATAGGCCACGGCAGGAGTGGGCAGCACACCCAAACGGAGTACATCGGCACCGGCAGAGGCCAAGCCCGCGCACACCGCGGCTTCCAACATCTCGCCGGAAGCTCTAGGGTCCCGACCGACAACAGCGATAGGTCGCTCGCCCCTGGACGGCAACACCCGAACCGCCGCTGCGGCAACGCGCAGCGCCAATTCGGGTGTCAACTCGTCATTAGCCAAACCTCGAACACCATCGGTGCCGAAGAGTCGGCTGGGGGGCGGCGTAACCGCGGAACCCATTAACGCTTGCTGTACTGAGGAGCCTTACGGGCCTTCTTGAGACCGTACTTCTTACGCTCGGTCTCGCGAGAGTCACGAGTAAGGAAGCCAGCCTTCTTGAGGGCTGGACGGTCGTCCTCGTGCAGCTCAATGATGGCACGGGCGATGGCCAAGCGAAGAGCACCGGCCTGACCCGAGGTGCCGCCGCCTTTAAGATTCGCGATGACGTCGTACTGCTCGAGACGTGCGACCAGCTCTAGCGGAGACTTCACGATCTGCTGGTGCACCTTGTTCGGGAAGTACACCTCAAGGTCACGCTTGTTCAGCGTGAACTTGCCCGAACCTGGGACCAAACGAACCCGAACGATGGCCTCTTTACGACGGCCCACGCTCGGCTTAACACGAGTAGGGGTGGCGGTGGTCACGCTGCTGTCTCCTGAGCGATCTGGGTGATCTCAAACGGCACGGGCTGCTGGGCCGCGTGCGGGTGCTGCGGGCCGGCGTAAACTTTGAGCTTCTTCAACATCGCACGACCAAGGCTGTTCTTGGGGAGCATGCCACGGATGGCCTGTTCCAGAACCCGCTCTGGGTGCGTGGCGAGCATGCGATCGTAGTTCACCGAACGCAGACCACCTGGGTAACCGGAGTGGCGGTACATCAGCTTATCGGTGCGCTTGGTGCCCGACAGAGCGATCTTTTCCGCATTGACAATGATGACAAAGTCGCCGGTGTCAGTGTGTGGCGCGAAGATTGGTTTGTGTTTGCCGCGAAGCAGTTGAGCCGCCTGGCTCGCCACTCGACCCAACACCACGTCGGTGGCGTCGATGAGATGCCACTCGCGCTTCACATCGCCCGGCTTGGGGCTGTAAGTACGCACAGTTCTGCCCTTAAATAATCCAACTATTGACAGTGGGACTGCGGAGGTAATCTAGCCCGAGTGGGAGCGGGACTGCGAACAACCGCGTATCAGCGACCAACGATACCCGCAGACAATTATTCAGCTTAAAGGGGGGCATAGAAAAGCTGCTGGCACGCCGCCCCACCCGGCCAGCTAAGCTGAGACTTCTGCCGCCACCGAGGTGAAAAGGCCCCATGAGTAACAGTCCAGCCCCAGCATCTGCGCGCCGGCTTCTCACCGCTGTGCTCACCACCGCGACCCTACTCGGCTTGGCGAGCATCGTGCTTGCCACCGCCGCTCTCACCTATGAACCGTCAAAGAAAGAAAACGGCGGCAAAGGTAACCCGCTGAAACCAGCCTCACTTACCTCCCGCAACGGCACCCCCCTCCAAGAAAGCGAAGTGTTCGGCGGCAATAACTTCACTTCCCGCGGCCGGGAATACCAGATTCTCGCCAAGGACACGCGAACGAACTGCGCAGAGGCCGGAGATGGCACAGGGCTAAGCCAAGCGCTCGCCCAACACGACTGCACACAGGTCATTCGCGCGACGGTCAAAAGCGCTGATGGGCTATGGGCCTTGACCATCGGCGTCGCCGATCTCGCTGACTCCGCAGGTGCGACGGCCGTCGACGAGTCCATCACCGACGCCCGGCAGGCCCGGTTTACGATCATGAACCCGAGTGGAATCGACCTAAACGATGGTCGTCGCATTTTCGTGCAACACCGCACAGAGGGCCACTATGTGTTGTATGGGGCCATCGCGAGTCTTGGCAATTCACCCGTCGATGGCAGCACCCCCGGACTCACTCAGGCACTTGATGACGGCGAGGCCTATCTTGATGAGGCCCTACGGCTACATGCCCTCGGGCGTGGCTAGCGTTCGCATGTTGCGGGTGCGCTCGGTGCGCGCGGCCAGTTCGTCATCTGCGGGATAGTCAACCCCTACCAACGCCAAACCGTGTGCCGGAGCGACCGTCACCTCGATCGCTCTAGTCTTTACACCCAACAACTCTGCGGGCCAGCTGACGGGACGACGGCCATCACCCACTGGCAACAAAGCTCCCACCAACGAGCGCACCATGGAGTGGCAAAACGCGTCGGCGCTTACGTGGCCATAGACCATGCCTGACTCATCACGGCGCCAATCAAGGCGCTCAAGTGCCCGAATGGTTGTCGCGCCTTCTCGCCGGCGACAGAATGCCGCGAAGTCATGTTCACCTAGTAGATGTCTGGACGCGGCGTTCATGGCTTCAATGTCGAGCGAACGCATCCACCACAGCGTGTCGAAACGACGTAGCGGGTCACACAGTGAGACATGGTCCGCGATTCGGTATTCGTAATGCCGACGCAGAGCCGAGAACCGAGCGTTAAAATCCGCGGGCACCGCCTGTGCCGCGTGCACGCGGACATCTTGATCCATTATGCCGTTGAGTCGGCGGACGAGAGACGTCTTGAAGTCATGCCAAAGCGGTTCAGGTATGTCAACATGCGCGACTTGCCCGGTGGCATGAACGCCTGAATCGGTACGTCCAGCGACAGTCAGCGCCACCGGCGTACGCAGTATCGTCGTAAGAGCATTGGTAATTGTGCCTTGGACGGTGCGTTGGCCTTTCTGCCCAGCCCAACCATTGAAACCGGTGCCATCGTATGAAATATCGAGGCGGATCCGCACCGTCATGCGCTCGTACTCATCTCTGTGTTGCTCGTAGTCTTGGTTCCGTCACGCCAAAGACGAGGTCCATGGGCTTTGACGTGACACCCCATCTAACACCCCAAACCAGCTAACAACAGGTGGGGGTCTGTACTTGCTGAGCTTGGGACAGGTATCGCTGGCGCGGTTCATTCCGCCCTCTTGGCCGAGCGGATTTTCTCGGGTAGATCGTGGGTTGAACAACATTGTTCGGGTGGAACCACCACAGGGATTGTCGCGGTTCCACCCGTGGGGTTTCATGCGGCGATGGGTGCCTCGGCGCGAATATCCGCTTTTTCAATCGACGTCTTTCGAAATGCGGGGATCAACGCGGCCCCGACAGCGAAGTGAGTGAGAGCGAGCACGACTTTCGTGCCTGTGGTCGCCTCTAGGCCAATGAATGGCAGGAATGACACGGCAAGTACCAAGAATGCGGCGATCGTCCAGATTAACCGGGCATGCCGGGTCATTCGCTCCAGGACTGCGATGCCCGCCCATCCGAACAATCCCGCCATCAACGCGATGAAACCGAGTTCACTAGCACCCAGATTCATCGCTTCCTTCTCTGGCTGTTGAACGATGAGTTCATGTCCAAGTAGCGGATCGCCTATAACCCAGACGGCAAGAGTCCCAGCTACTGCGGCGGCAACAGCGAGAGGCCGACGAAACCGCGTGATGAATTTTTGTGAGCCGCTCATGCAATTCCCCTATACATGTCAATATTTGAGTTTCTTAACTAGATGCACGGAGCCTAAAGCATATAGTTGAGATTCTCAACAGTTGAGCGCATGAACTGGCGGGCTACCATAGATATATGGACGCCGATAATCACGTAGAAGATCTAGTCAACCTGGTCTTTGAAGTAACTGGACGTCTCCGCAATGGATTCAATGCGACCGCCTCAGAGCTAGGGCTGCCTCCCGCGCAAGCCCTCGCACTCACCCGATTGGATGCTCCAGCCCCAATGCGGGATCTCGCCGAGTGGCTGTCCTGCGACGCGTCCAACGTCACCGGAATCGTCGACGGGCTCGAACAACGAGGACTCGTAACTCGCGAACCCTCCCCCACCGACAGGCGAGTCAAATTTCTCGTCCTCACCAAAGCTGGAGAACGCAAACGCGCCGAGTTGAACACCTTGACCACTACAAAAGCTACGCAACTGTTCAAACTGCCCGCAGGCGAGCAAAAACAATTGCGAGAGCTGCTCACGAAAGTCTTAGCTGAGTAAGAACAAAAAAGTGGCCCGCCCCAAGTTGGGGCGGGCCACTTTCGCTAACGCTCTACTTCTCGTCTTTCTTCGCTTCCGCATCGGCATCATCCGCTGCTTCGGCTTCGATGCTCTCAACTTCAGCCGCAGCCTGTTCGTCAGCTTCAGACTCAGGCTTAGCGTCCTCAGCGACCGGCGCCTCATCAGCTTTGCTACCGGCAAGAGCTGCCATGGAATCGGCTTTGGTGTCGGCAGCCGCACGAGCCTTGCCCGCATCGCTGACCGGCGCGACTTCACCATCGACCAGCTCAATGATCGCCATAGGCGCATTGTCACCCTTACGAGTGCCGGTCTTGAGGATGCGGGTGTAGCCACCTGGGCGTCCCACATAGCGCGGTGCGATGTGATCGAAGAGCTGGTACACCACGTCGGTGTCCCGCACCACGGTCAGCACCTGGCGACGAGAGTGCAGGTCACCCCGCTTGGCTTTGGTGATGAGTTTCTCCGCCAGCGGGCGCAGGCGCTTGGCCTTGGCAACAGTGGTGGTGATCCGGCCGTGCTCGAACAGCGCGGTGGCCAGGTTCGCCAACATGAGCCGCTCGTGGGCTGGACCACCGCCGAGACGGGGACCCTTGGTGGGCGTAGGCATGACTTATTACTCCTCGATCCAATAACCGAACGCGCAGCTTACAGCTGCTCAGTTTCGGCGTAGTCCTGTCCGTCGTATTCGCTGTCGTTGTAGTTGTCGCCGTAATTCTCCACCGCACGTGCTGGGTCAAACCCGGGTGGGGAATCCTTGAGCGCCAGCCCCATCGTGGCGAGCTTCATTTTGACCTCATCGATCGACTTGGCACCGAAGTTCCGGATGTCGAGGAGGTCGGCCTCGCTGCGTCCGATGAGTTCACCAACAGTGTGAACACCCTCACGCTTAAGGCAGTTGTAAGAACGCACTGTCAAGTCGAGTTCCTCGACGGGCAATGCGAGATCGGCGGCGAGTGCCTGGTCAGCTGGGGATGGCCCAACCTCGATGCCCTCGGCTTCTTCGTCCAGCTCCCGGAAGAGCCCGAAGAGCTCAACTAGCGTGTGCCCAGCTGAGGCGACAGCTTGACGGGGGCTGATGGAGTTTTTGGTTTCAACGTCGACAATCAGCTTGTCAAAGTCGGTGCGCTGCTCAACACGAGTGGCCTCAACTTTGTAGCTGACCTTCAACACTGGGGTGTAGATGGAGTCGACCGGAATCCGACCGATTTCCTGACCCGACTGCTTGTTTTGCGAGGCGGTGACATAGCCACGGCCGCGCTCAACGGTGAGCTCGACCTCAAGCCGACCCTTGTCATTCAGGGTGGCGATCTGCAGGTCTTGGTTGTGCACGGTGACCTCGGCCGGAGCCGTGATGTCAGCGGCGGTAACGATGCCAGGGCCCTGTTTACGCAGGTACATGACAACCGGTTCGTCGGATTCGCTGCTCACAACGATCGACTTGATGTTCAAAATCAGCTCTGTTACATCTTCTTTGATGCCAGGCACAGTGCTGAATTCGTGCAGCACGCCATCGATCTTGATGCTGGTAACCGCAGCACCAGGAATTGAGCTGAGCAGGGTACGACGCAGCGAGTTGCCGAGCGTGTAACCGAAGCCGGGCTCAAGGGGCTCGATGGTGAAACGCGAACGCGCTTCGCTTACAACTTCTTCAGCCAGCACAGGGCGCTGAGTGATAAGCACATTTCCTCCATAGGTTCTGCAACGACCACTATTTGACGCTGCGAAAAACTATTCAATTATTGCGCGGCCGACTGAGTTGTCGGCCGCGCGACAAGGCTTACTTGGAGTAGAGCTCCACAATCAGCTGCTCTTGCACCTGAGTGTCGATGACCTGACGAGCTGGCACAGAGTGCACCAGGATCTTCATCTCGCTGGCGATAACTTCGATCCACGCGGGGATTGGCTTGCTGCCGGCTTCGGCCCGAGCCACCACAAACGGGGTCAATTCGCGGGACTTCTCGCGCACCTCAATAACGTCAGCTTCGCTGACCTGGTACGAGGGAATGTCAACCTTTTTGCCGTTCACCAGAATGTGGCCGTGGCGAACGATTTGGCGTGCCATGTCGCGTGACTTGGCAAAACCAGCGCGGTAGACAACGTTGTCCAAGCGGGTTTCGAGGAGCTGCAGTAGACGCTCACCCGTTTTGCCCTCAGTCTTGTTGGCTTCTACGTAGTAGTTACGGAACTGCTTCTCCAGCACACCGTAGATACGCTTGGCCTTCTGCTTCTCACGAAGCTGCTGCAAGTACTCGCTGTCCTTGCTGCGGCCACGTCCGTGCAGACCTGGGGGGTAGGGGCGAACTTCGATCGGGCACTTAGCGGACTCGCACTTGCTGCCTTTAAGGAAGAGCTTGACCTTCTCCCGTCGGCAACGGCGGCAGTCGGCACCTGTGTAACGCGCCATCTTCTAACTCAACCTTCCTTAGACGCGCCGACGCTTGGGCGGGCGGCAACCATTGTGCGCGACCGGGGTGACGTCGGAAATCGACTTCACTTCCAGGCCTGCGGCTTGCAGTGCGCGAATCGCGGTTTCACGGCCCGAACCTGGGCCCTTGACGAAAACATCGGCAGAACGCATGCCGTGATCCATCGCCAGACGAGCAGCGGCCTCGGCGGCCATCTGCGCGGCGTAAGGAGTCGACTTACGCGAACCTTTGAAGCCCACCCCACCCGCGGAACGCCAGCTAATGACGTTGCCCATCGGGTCGGTAATGGAAACGATGGTGTTGTTGAATGTGCTCTTGATGTGAACATGCCCGTGGGCAATGTTCTTCTTTTCTTTACGCCGGACTTTAGTGGCGCCACGTTTCTGGGGCGGCATCTACAAATACTCCATTCTGGTTTTCTTAGGTGGAGCGCCATAGGAGTGATCCCATGGGGCCGCCCACTTACTTCTTGCCGGCTTTCTTCTTACCGGCGACAGTCTTACGTGGGCCCTTACGGGACCGGGCGTTGGTATGGGTGCGCTGGCCACGGACAGGCAAACCACGACGGTGGCGGATGCCTTGGTAGCAGCCGATCTCGATCTTGCGGCGAATGTTCGCGGCGACCTCACGGCGCAGGTCACCTTCGACCTGAACGTTCGCTTCGATCCAGTCACGCAGCTGCTGAGCCTCGGCCTCGCTGAGGTCTTTGACGCGCTTGTCGGGGCTGATGCCGGTTCCTACGCAGACCAGCTTTGAGGTGGTGCGGCCGACACCGTAAATGTAAGTGAGTGCGATCTCCAGGCGCTTGTCGCGCGGGAGGTCAACACCAACGATACGTGCCATTGTGTGGGCAGTCCTTTCTGATGTTTACGAAGGTGTGGTGCTCACCCATCCCCCGCTGCCCGCAGGAGGCCCTGGCCTTCGTCCAGGGGTTGCCAACCAGTTGGCCGGCTGGGTGCGCGATTATCAGCGAATTAACCCTGGCGCTGCTTGTGGCGCAGGTTTTCGCAGATCACCATGACGCGGCCGTGGCGACGAATCACCTTGCACTTGTCACAGATCTTCTTCACGCTTGGCTTAACCTTCACGGCCGCCTCGCTCCTTTTGTCGTAATTTTCTCTACAGCGCCGCTCACTTGTAGCGGTAAACGATGCGTCCGCGCGACAAGTCGTACGGTGACAACTCCACGACGACTTTGTCGTCCGGAAGAATCCGGATGTAGTGCTGTCGCATCTTGCCACTGATATGGGCGAGCACCAGGTGTCCGTTGGCGAGCTCAACGCGAAACATCGCGTTGGGCAACGCCTCTTTGACGATGCCCTCCATCTCGATGGCGCCAGCCTTCTTCGGCATGTACTCCGCAATCGTGACGAGGTGGATGTGACGTATGGGGCTGGATAGCAAACCCACACTGCGCGCACACCGTCGGGCCGCATCTCTTGCACCAGCTCAGGGGCACATCGTGGCTCCCGGGGCCAATCCGGGGCTCAAACCGACATGCTCACCGTGACGCAGGAGAACAGACGTAGTACGCCAAGAAGAAAGTGTAGCTGGCACAATTCGCCCTGTTCGCCTGGGGGGCACCTGGGCGCGTCGCCTCACCCTCGCCGCGGAGACGACCCAGAATCGGGTCTTCTTGGGAAAAGCAAATGCGCCGGCGTGTTCGCCCGCTCTCCCATGCTTTGAACAACCTGCTGCGCGAACCCATCATCCTTGGGGTTGAGAAATCCGCGGGTCAACAACGACGGGCTTGGCGAACGCGGGATCGCTGATTCCGCCTCTACGCTCGTCTTTCCGGCAGAGTGGAGGGCCCGCAATGTACGAGCAAAATTGGCGCGCCAACCGGACGTGTCGCGGCGAGACTTCAAAAGCTTTACATCGCCTACCGTCGGAACAACGTCGCGCACGAGACCGATCATGTCTTCAGGTGCCGCATTGCGATTTCCTAGCACTGCGACGTCAGCAACAGGCTTGTTATCGGCGCTAGTCGCAGATAGTTTTCGCAAATATTTCAGAGCGGCGACGCCATCGTTAAAGCCTGTTGCGACAGCCACCCGCAACGTGCCCGCTTGACGTTCTTCAATCGGGCGAAGATTCACCGCGATAGCCGCGCTGAGCCCTTTTTCGGCGACGGCAGCACCCCACAGGCCGGATGTCGAGTCGCGCAGACCCCGCATAAGCTCGGCATCGACTCCTTTGAGCTCCACCTCCGGGTACTTCAGCGGCACGAACGCCGCAAGGAAGTTTCCACGAGCACGGGGCTGACTGCGGCTTTGCCTGACGAAATGAGCGGCGCCGCTCGGGCTGTTGATAGTCGGAACGTCGGACTTGGAGTCAAGTTGCTGGACGCTAAAGAGAAACAGTTCATCTACCGCGTCTGGCCCAACTCTGACATGCATGCGCGGAAGCATGCCAGCTACGCCATCGATTTTTCGGAGCAGTCTTCTGCCGATTTCTAACACGCCGCTTCCTCACCGTGCTGACATCAAAAGGCCAGCATAAACCAAAATTCGCCGAGAGCGAACTAGTCTAGGGCGGTGAGAATCCGTGGAGCTCCATCAGTCACCGCGACCGTGTGTTCGGTATGGGCCGACCAAGAGTTGTCCTTCGTGACCACGGTCCAGTCATCGGGGAGCACTTTCACACTTGCCGAGCCCAAGGTAACCATTGGCTCAATCGCCAGAGTTACGCCCGGCTTGAGAACTGGCCCACGATTCGGGCGTCCATAGTTAAGTACGTGCGGATCCATGTGCATTTCGGTGCCGATCCCGTGACCGCCATACTCCCGAACAATGCCGTACCTGCCCGCGTTGCGAATCGATTTGGCTATGGCATGACTGACGTCGGTCAGCCGGTTACCTGGTCGCATTTGTTCAATCCCGGCCCACATCGCGTCCGCGCAGACTTTCGCGAGCTTGCTCACCTCAGGGCGGACGTCGCCGATGAGAACCGTAATGGCCGAATCACCATGCCAGCCGTCGACAATCGCGCCGCAGTCGATGGAGATCGTGTCGCCATCGCGCAAAATGAGGTTCTTAGAAGGGATGCCATGGACTATCTGCTCATTTACCGATGTGCAGATAGTGGCCGGGTAGCCGTTATAGCCGAGAAACGATGGCTTCGCGCCCTCGCTCTTAATGTTCTCGGAAGCAATCTGATCCAACTCGGCGGTGCTGACGCCAGCCACCGCGGATTTACGCAATAACTCCAACGTCCGGGCGACAACGAGACCGGCAGCCCGCATTTTCTCGAGCTGTTCGGGTGTTTTGCGTTCCAGCACCTCAGTCATTCGGTGAAGCCTTCCAGCACATCGATGGCGCGCGCGGTGATGTCTTCCACGGGACCAGTGGCTTGGATGCCAACCAGCCGGCCAGTGGCGGCGTAATAGTCAACCAAAGGCGCGGTCTGTTCGGTGTATACCTCGAGTCGGTGCCGCACGGTCTCCGGTTGATCGTCATCGCGCACATAAAGTTCACCACCGCACCGGTCGCATACACCTGGACGCGCGGTCGGATCGAATTCGATGTGCCAAATCTTTCCGCAGCCCCGACACGTTCGGCGGCCCGATAGCCGACGAATGACCTCTTCAGGTTCAATGACAAGCTCGAGAACTACGTCGAGCTCAAGGCCACGATCTTTCAGTAGCCGACCCAGCACTTCAGCTTGGGGCACGTTGCGCGGAAAACCATCCAGCAGAAACCCGCCTACGGTGTCCCGGTCGTCGAGACGCCCGGCCACCATGTTGATCGTGATTTCATCTGGCACTAGCTCTCCGGTGGAGAGGTAGCGTTTCGCTTCTTTCCCAAGATCTGTTCCGGCAGCAACATGACTGCGGAACAGATCTCCGGTCGAAATACTCGGAATGCCAAAGTGGTCCGCAATAAATGCCGCTTGCGTGCCTTTTCCAGCTCCCGGAGGACCAACAAGTACCAACCTCACAAGCGCACCCCTACCGCAGGAAACCTTCGTAGTTGCGCTGCATCAACTGGCTCTCTATCTGTTTGACCGTTTCAAGCCCCACCCCGACCATGATCAGCACCGCAGTTCCACCGAACGGGAAGTTTTGCGTGTTCTGTTGACCACCGGCCAGCTCGATAAAGAGGTTAGGCAGCACTGCGATAATGCCCAAATATAGCGAGCCAGGCAATGTGATCCTGCTCAAGACAAAGTCGAGATAGTCGGCGGTGGGCTTTCCTGGACGAATTCCGGGAATAAATCCACCATATTTCTTCATGTTGTCCGCGACATCTTTCGGATTGAAAGTGATCGCGACGTAGAAGTAAGTGAAGAAGATAATCAGGGAGAAGTAGAGGGCGATGTGCACCCAACTATCCGCTGGCTGGATATGCCTGGCAATAAACTTCTGCCATTCAGCTGGATTGTTTTGATCGCCCATCTGCGCCAGCAGAGTCGGCAGATAGATCAGCGACGAGGCGAAGATGACCGGAACAACACCAGCTTGGTTCACCTTCAGCGGGATATAGGTCGAGGAACCACCAAAGGTTCGTCGCCCGACCATGCGCTTGGCGTATTGCACGGGAATCCGGCGTTGCGCCTGTTCGATGAAGATCACCGCGGCGATAATCACCATGCCGATGAGCAGCACGATCGCGAATACATTCACGCCCTTGCTGTCCAGGATGTTCTTGCCTTCTGAGGGAAGACGAGCGGCAATCGAGGTGAACATCAGGATCGACATGCCGTTGCCGATACCCCGGTCTGAGACGAGCTCACCCAGCCACATGACCACAGCAGAACCGGCGGTCATTACCGCAACCAGAACAGTCAGCGTCAGCCAGTAAGGCTGATCGTTGGTTTCCGGAATGATCGGCAGGGTGCAGCCCTGGAAAAGGTTTCCAGAACGCGCCAAGGCGATAAAACCGGTGGCCTGGAGAATCGCAAGACCAATAGTCAGATAACGCGTGTATTGCGTGATCTTGGCTTGGCCAGCTTGGCCCATCTTTTTGAGTTGCTCAAGTCGGGGAATTACCACAACGAGCAACTGCAGAATGATGCTGGCGGTGATGTAAGGCATGATGCCGAGCGCGAATATCGCGAGGTTCAGCAATGCGCCACCGCTGAACAAGTTCAGCAGCGTGAATACATCGTTCGTGCCGTCTTTATTAATGATGTCGATGCACTGGTGAATGTTCTTCACCGAGACGCCTGGCGAAGGCATTGATGCACCGATGCGGTAAATGACAATGATGAAGATTGTGAAGAGGATCTTCATCCGCAGGTCCGGGGTACGGAACGCCCGCGTAAAGGCGCTGAGCACTACTCCTCCTGCGAAGGGTAAGGGGGGCAGCCATCATCTCGGGAGTGTTAGGCATGCCACTGAATTCACTGAGCTGACTAGTGACTGTAACAGGGCGCAGCGGGCGCCAGCACAGGCGGGCCTATGACGGCTATTCCGGCAAATCAGACGCGCGATTATTCTCTCCCCGCGAGTACCTTTGGGCGCCAAAGGTCAACTGAAAAGTTTTCGCGATGAACAAGTCGTGAACACTGATGTCATTCGACAGACACCGCTGAACGCCGTGGCCATTGTCGGGGCTATCAGGGCCGCTAGCTGCCTGTTAACTAATCCAGAATCACGCAGGAAGAAACAACTACCACTCCATTGGTGCCGTGCTAACACCTCTCAAATCTGATGCCCCTCCTTGAGCCAAATAGAGAACTGCCACTCAACTCAAGACGACGTAAGTGCCCCGCTGGTTCGATGTTCGCTCGATTCGCAAAAACGTTCGGGAAGAAATTCCGAGTCAACGTGGCCTGAGGTGCAGAGAGAACAATTCCGAACACATTGGCGACGCTGGAAAGCACGGCCGCTGAGAAGAAGGCGCTCACAAGCGCAGCACACGCGCCCATGTACATCCATGCAGAATCTTCGAAATCCCGATGGCATCCTCGGGCAATGTGAGCATTGCGTAGGCGAGCAGACAACATCAGCACTAGTCGGCTTGTTCTTTCGATGAACGTTTCACCAGCTGGCATGAATGAAAACGCTCGCTATCACCGCATAACGGCCGCGACGCGACCAACAGCGACAACTTAAGAAAGCTGTCAGCCATCAATCGATTCGCGGCCGGAACTACAAGCCAAACCCATCATCCTGGAACCAGGTGGACTATTCAGAGGAGAGTTCGGTCAAACATTGGTTCAGCAATCTGGAAACATGCATCTGTGAGATGCCCATATCTGCGCCAATTTCCGCCTGAGTCATGTCACTGAATAGTCGTTTGGCGAGAATCTGCTTCTTTCTCTTAGGAAGCTCCCGCAGTTTAGGAGCCAATGTGGCTCGCTCTTCCGCAGTCACCAACGCATCGTCTGGTCCACCCACAACATCGCTCAAGGTTATGGAATTACCCGATTCGTTCACGCCAATAGGTGTATCCAACGACAAGGCACTGTAGGCGTTGGTGCTCAATAGACCTTCCGTGGCCTCGGATTCAGTCACGCCAAGATGTATCGCCAAGTCTTTTGCGGTAGGCGTTCGTCCCAATTGCTGAGTGAGCGGATCCCACACCGCCAAGATCGCTTGCCGTAGTTCTTGAACACGGCGGGAAACCCGGATATCCCAGGTTTTATCGCGAAAATGGCGTTTCAGTTCACCGGCAATAGTTGGAACCGCATAGCTAATAAAATCGTTCTTGCGATCTGGATCAAACCCATCCACCGCTTTGATTAAGCCCACCGCCGCGACCTGCACCAAATCATCCAAACTCTCACCACGTCCACGGAATCGCTGTGCAAGATGCCCGGCAAGTGGCAAATACATTTCTATTGCCCGTTCCCGCCAAGCCTCACGCTGGGGATTATTCGGGGCCATACGAGCGAAGCGCCGCAAGGTTGGGGCGGCATTTGGGGTCACATCACCATGAATGCGCTCTAGTACAGCAGCCACTTGAAGCCTCCATGAATGTCGACGACACTGTCTCGTTATTCACTAGCTCCCCCCCACCGTACGCAAAAAACGCTAACAACTGCAAGCTCGGGCCGAAAACACGCGAGCCACCAGCATGCGCTGTACCACTGTCCACAATCACTTGAGCGCCCGCAATCGCCCGCATGAGCAACAAAAAGAGGGCCTCCCACAATCAAGCTAGGAGACCCTCTTCAAACAGCTTTGCTACAGCGTTGTAGCTGTACCGCCCGCCGCTTCAATCTTTTCGCGCGCAGACTTCGAGAAAGCATGCGCGGTCACCGTGAGCTTGACACCGCCAAGGTCACCGTCCCCCAGGATCTTGACCAAATGGAAGGCACGAACGGCGCCCAACGCGGCCAGTTCCTCTGGGCCAACCTCTCCGCCCTGCGGGAAGAGCTCCGCCAGACGGGTGAGATTCACAACCTGGAACTCAATCCGGTTACGGTTCTTGAAGCCCTTGAGCTTCGGGAGCCGCATGTGGATTGGCATCTGGCCACCTTCAAAGCCCACCGGCACAGTCGAACGTGCCTTGGTGCCCTTGGTACCGCGGCCAGCGGTCTTACCTTTGGAGCCCTCACCACGGCCAACCCGTGTTTTGGGCTTGTGCGCACCGGGAGCCGGGCGCAGGTGGTGGAGCTTTAGCGGACGGCTCGCGCCATCTGCCTGCTCGGTCTTCTCCGCCATGGTTACTTAACCTCCTCGACACGAACCAAGTGAGAGACGACATTGATCATGCCGCGCACCACTGGCGTGTCCTCACGCACTACTACTTTGTTGATCCCACGCAAGCCCAGGGACTTCAACGTCTCGCGCTGATTGTGCTTCGCGCCGATGATCGAACGTTCCTGAGTGATTTGCAGTTGCGCCATGATTACGCTGCCTCCCCTGCCATCCGCTTCAGCATGCTGGCAGGAACGACATCTTCCAGGGGCAGACCACGCCGAGCCGCGATTGACTCCGGCTTGACGAGCTGCTTCAGAGCGGCCACCGACGCGTGAACAATGTTGATCGCGTTCGAAGAACCAAGGCTCTTGGAGAGAATGTCGTGAACACCGGCGCACTCAAGCACAGCGCGCACCGGGCCACCGGCGATAACACCGGTACCAGCGCTAGCGGGCTTAAGGAGCACCTTGCCGGCAGCCGCTTCACCAATTACTGGGAACGGAATTGTCGACTCAATGAGTGGAACGGTGAAGAAGTTCTTCTTCGCCTCTTCCACACCTTTAGCGATAGCGGCCGGAACCTCTTTCGCCTTGCCGTAACCAACACCAACCTTGCCTTTACCGTCACCAACGATGACCAAAGCGGTGAAGCTGAAACGCCGACCACCCTTAACCACCTTGGCGACACGGTTGATGGTGACGACCCGCTCGATGTATGTCTGGTCGGGAGCCTGATTACCTCGGCCGCCACTGCGCCCACCGGCGCCACCGCTGCTCTGCCGTGCCATCAGAATGTCCCTTCACTAACAAAAAACTGGGCGTGGAGTGTCATTAGAACTTCAGCCCTTCTTCACGAGCGGCATCGGCAAGTGCCGCGATACGTCCGTGGTACTTGTTACCACCACGGTCGAAAACCACGGCTTCGATGCCAGCGGCCTTGGCGCGCTCGGCGACCAATGCGCCGACCTTGGCGGCCTGAGCTTTCTTGTCGCCTTCCACCCCACGCAGGGCCGTGTCCATGGTGGACGCGGAAGCGATGGTGTGGCCAGCGATGTCGTCGATGAGCTGGGCGTAGATGTGACGCAGAGTACGCGTCACCACCAGACGAGGACGGTCCGCGGTTCCAGAAACCTTCTTGCGCAGCCGGAAGTGGCGACGGTCTCGACCAATACGCCGAGCCGAGGAGACGCCATTCGCGCGCGAACGGTGTTGCAGAGTCGCGCTCATTACTTACCAGCCTTTCCGGCCTTGCGGCGCACCTTTTCGCCCTTGTAGCGAATTCCCTTGCCCTTGTAGGGCTCTGGTGGGCGAATCTTACGAATCTCGGCGGCAACCTGGCCGACAAGACGCTTATCGATACCTTCTACAACGAACTCAGTGGGCTTGACGACCCGGAAGGTGATGCCCTCAGGAGCCTTGTACAGCACCGGGTGGGAGTACCCGACCTGTAGTTCTAGGTCCTGACCTTTGAGAGCCACACGGTAACCAGTACCAACCAGCTCGAGCTCTTTGCTATAACCGGTGGTCACACCAGCGATCATGTTGGCGACAAGCGTACGAGAAAGCCCATGACGCTCTTTAGCCGCGCGCTCATCGTTTGGCCGCTGAACCAGCAGGTCAGTTTCAATCTGCTCAATGGTGATCGGCTCGGGAACGACCCAGTTAAGTTGGCCTTTTGGCCCCTTAATCAGGACATCCTGACCGGTGATCTTAACCTCAACGCCGGCAGGAACCGGGATGGGCTGACGTCCAATACGTGACATAAGTGCAGCCCTCCCTTACCAGACGTAGGCGAGGACTTCCCCACCCACGCCCTTCTTGTAAGCCTGCCGGTCGGTCATCAGACCGGAAGAGGTGGAAAGGATCGCCACACCAAGACCGCCGAGCACCTTGGGAAGGTTGTCCGACTTGGCGTATACCCGCAGACCGGGCTTGGAGATACGCTTGACGCCGGAAATGCTGCGTTCCCGGGTAGCGCCATATTTGAGTTCCAACACGAGACGACGCTTTACAACGTCCTCGGGGTCAACAACGTTCCAACCGGAGATGTACCCCTCGCGCTGCAGGATCTCGGCAATACGAGCCTTCAGCTTCGAGTAGGGCATCACCACCTCGTCGTGGTATGCCGAGTTCGCGTTGCGCAGACGGGTCAACATGTCTGCGATCGGGTCACTCATTGTCATGAGTTCTGTTTACCTTTCTTGCCTCGGTTCCCATGCAACCTCGCGCTTGCGAGCGTGGGCCTGAAACAAAGTTGTGGACCGGCCACTATGAAGTGCCCGGTCCGCGCGTATTTACCTGTAAAAACCTGGGTTACCAGGAAGCTTTGGTGATGCCAGGAAGCTCGCCGGCGTGCGCCATCTCGCGCAGGCAAACCCGGCACAATCCGAACTTGCGGTACACCGAGTGCGGACGACCGCACTTGCTGCAACGAGTGTACGCGCGGACCTTGAACTTGCCTTTAGCGGCCTGCTTTGCGAGCCGCTTGGCCTTGTTGATCTGAGATTTCTTCGCCATTTCCTACTTCTCCTTGAATGGGAATCCGAGGAGCTTGAGCAGTGCCCGGCCCTCATCGTCGTTAGTCGCCGACGTCACCACGGTGATGTCCATACCGCGAGGGCGGTCGATCGAGTCAATGTCGATCTCGTGGAACATCGACTGCTCGTTGAGGCCGAACGTGTAGTTTCCATTGCCGTCAAACTGCTTGCCCGACAGGCCGCGGAAGTCGCGAATACGGGGCAGAGCGATCGAAAGCAGACGGTCCAGGAACTCCCACATGCGGTCGCCACGCAGGGTGACCTTGGCACCGATGGGCTGACCTTCACGCAGTTTGAACTGCGCGATGGACTTACGTGCCTTGCGAACCTGTGGCTTCTGGCCGGTGATCAAAGCGAGATCGCGTAGCGCACCGTCGATGAGTTTGGAATCGCGAGCGGCATCGCCCACGCCCATGTTCACAACAACCTTGACAACGCCGGGAACCTGCATGACGTTGTCGTGGTTGAACTGCTCCTTCAGAGCGCTCACCATTTCGGCACGGTACCGCTCCTTGAGGCGCGGCACGACCTTTTCTTCGGTAGCGGTCGTCATTACAGGTCCTCACCAGTCTTCCGCGCTACGCGGATCTTCTTGCTCACGGTCTTGCCGTCTTCGTCTGTGGTTTCTTCGAAACGGAAGCCCACCTTGGTGGCCTTGCCTTTGGAGACCACTGCCACGTTGCTCACGTGAATGGGGGCTTCAGTAGTGACGATGCCGCCGGTCTTAGAACCGCGCTGGCTCGTTTCCACTTTGGTGTGCTTGGTGACGCGGTTGACACCCTCGACGACCACTTTCAGTCGCTCGGGGTGAACGGCGATGACCTTGCCCTTTGCACCCTTGTCTTTGCCCGCGATGACGACTACGGAGTCGCCCTTCTTAACCTTCATTTTTGCCTTCTCGTTCGTGCTCATGGCTTACAGCACCTCCGGCGCGAGCGAGATGATCTTCATGAACTTCTTGTCCCGCAGTTCACGACCGACTGGGCCGAAGATGCGGGTGCCACGTGGATCGCCGCCATCCTTGATCAGCACCGCTGCGTTCTCGTCAAAGCGAATGTAAGAACCGTCCTGGCGCCGCTTTTCTTTCACGGTCCGCACCACGACTGCCTTGACGACATCGCCCTTCTTAACCCCAGCGCCGGGGATGGCGTCCTTGACGGTGGCGACAATGGTGTCGCCAATGCCCGCGTAACGCCGACCCGAGCCGCCGAGCACGCGGATGCACAGGATCTCCCTGGCTCCGGTGTTGTCAGCGACCCTCAGTCGCGACTCTTGCTGAATCACGTCAAACCCCTATTTTCCTACCGAGTAAAGAATGCGGCTTTACTTAGCCTTCTCAAGAATTTCGACTACTCGCCACCGCTTAGTGGCCGAAAGAGGACGAGTTTCCATCAGCAACACGCGGTCGCCGATGCCACACTCGTTCCGCTCGTCGTGCGCCTTGTACTTCTTGGTACGACGCATGACCTTGCCGTAGAGGCGGTGCTTAACGCGGTCTTCCACCTCGACAACAACAGTTTTATCCATCTTGTCGGAAACGACGTAGCCCTCACGTACTTTCCGACGCGCACGCTCGGCCGTCACGGTCTGCGTGCTCGTGTTCGCATCCCCGCTCATGCCGAGACCTCGCTCTTCTCATCCGCCGAATCGGCCTTCTCAGCCTTCGCGGCTTTCTTCACTGTCTTCTTTTCTGAAGCGTCTGGCTTCGCGGCCACCGGAGCGGGCGCGATGCCGAGCTCGCGCTCGCGCATCACCGTGTACAGCCGGGCGATGTCACGACGAACGGTTTGCAACCGACGGTTGTTGTCCAACTGGCCAGTCACAGACTGGAATCGCAGGTTGAACAGTTCCTCTTTCGCTTCAGCCAACTTCGAGCGCAGCTCTTCGTCTCCGAGCTCACGCAACTCAGTCACTTGCTGGTTTGGGCTGCTGCTCATGCTGCCTCACCCACTTCGCGCTTCACAATCCGGCACTTCATCGGGAGCTTGTGCATTGCGCGAGTCAAAGCCTCACGCGCCTTCGGCTCATCTGGGAACGACAGCTCGAACATAACTCGGCCGGGCTTGACGTTTGCGACCCACCACTCGGGTGAACCTTTACCTGAACCCATGCGGGTTTCGGCAGGCTTCTTCGTGAGGGCTTGGTCAGGGAAGATAGTGATCCAAACCTTGCCACCACGACGAATGTGTCGGTTGATCGCGATACGCGCCGACTCAATCTGTCGGTTGGTGACATAGGCGTGTTCCAGGGCCTGGATACCGAACTCACCAAAGTTGACGCTTGTGCCACCCTTGGCACGTCCGCGACGCTTCGGCTTGTGCGGTTTACGACGCCCTTCCTGGACTCGTTTTGGCGATAGCACGGCCTTTAACCCTCCTGCCCTGCGGTAGCGGCGGCGTCCGTCGCGACAGCGGCAGCAGCTGGCTTCTCAGCCGCGGCTTGCGTTGCTTTGGCCTCTGCGGCGGGAGCTGAGCTCTTGCCGCCACGCTCGGCCTTGTCGCCACGACGGCCACCACGGGCCGGACGCTCACGCCGTTGGTTCGCCCGGGCAGCTTCCTCGCGCTCGGCGCGAGTGCCCATGAGCTCACCCTTGTAGATCCAAACCTTCACGCCAATACGGCCGAAGGTGGTGCGGGCTTCGTAGAAGCCGTAGTCAATGTCAGCACGCAGAGTGTGCAGAGGAACGCGACCCTCACGGTAGAACTCAGAGCGCGACATTTCCGCGCCACCAAGACGACCAGAGCACTGAACACGAATACCTTTGACCTGCGGGCTCTTCATCGCGGACTGAAGCGCCTTGCGCATCGCCCGGCGGAAAGCCACACGGCTGGAGAGTTGCTCGGCAACGTTCTGAGCCACAAGCTGTGCATCCTGTTCGGCGTTCTTCACCTCGAGGATGTTCAGCTGAACCTGCTTGCCGGTGAGCTTCTCGAGCTCAGCGCGAATGCGGTCGGCCTCCGCACCACGACGACCAATCACGATGCCCGGGCGAGCGGTGTGAATGTCGACGCGAACGCGGTCACGGGTGCGCTCAATCTCAACTTTGGAGATGCCAGCGCGCTCCATGCCATCGGTAAGCATCCGCCGGATCTTCACGTCTTCGGCGACGTAGTCGGCGTACATCTTGTCCGCATACCACCGCGACTTGAATTCGGTGGTGATTCCGAGGCGGAACCCGTGCGGGTTAACTTTCTGACCCATTACTCCCCGCTCTCCTTCGCACCGGTCTTGGCGCTGGTCTCGGCGCCTGCATCGGCACTGGCGGTAGCTTTAGCGGCCTTTTTGGTCGCCTTCTTAGCTGCCTTTTTAGGCTCTGCCGAGTCGCTCTTAGCGGACTTGGCGGCCTTCTTCGCTGGCTTGGTTTCCGAGCTGGCTTCCGCCGCTGGCGCTACCGACTCGGGCTTCGCTGATGTGGACTTCTTGGCCGCCTTGCGCTTGTTGCGTGGCTCGTCGCGCTGCACGCTTTCCACCACAATGGTGATGTGGCTGCTGCGCTTGCGAATACGGTGCGCACGTCCTTGGGACTGCGGCCGAATGCGCTTGAGGGTCGGCCCCTCATCGACGAATGCCTGAGCGACAAACAGCAGCTCCGGGTCAAGCCGGTCATTGTTCTCTGCGTTCGCTACCGCGCTCGCTAGCACCTTGGCGACTACATCGCTGGCCCGGTGCGGAGAAAACTTCAACACCGTGGCGGCTTCCGTGGCCGTCAGGCCTCGGATCTGGTCGACGACACGCCGTGCCTTCATCGGAGTCACCCGCACAAAGCGGGCCTGCGCAAAGGCGCCCGGGGCGTCGGCGAGCAGGCGCTCACGTCGCACGTTGGTGCGCTCGCCTTCGATCACTGCCATTTGTCTGCTCTCTTAGATCTTGAAATTCAGCTTGCGGATGCGGAAGCCTTAGCGGCCGCCGCCGCCCCGCTTGCTCCGACGGTCATCTTTTACGTGCCCCTTGAACGTGCGGGTCGGAGCAAATTCGCCGAGCTTGTGCCCGACCATGGACTCGGTGATGAACACCGGCACATGCTTGCGGCCATCGTGAACGGCGATCGTGTGCCCGATCATCTCGGGTGTGATCGTCGAACGACGCGACCAGGTCTTGATGACGTTCTTGGTGCCATTATCGTTTTGCTTCCTGACCTTCTTGATCAGGTGCTCATCTACGAATGGGCCCTTATTAAGGCTGCGCGGCATTGAGGCCTAACCCCGCTTCTTGTTCTTTTTACGACGGCGGACAATGCGGTTGTTGCTCGTCTTCTTGGGGCGACGAGTGCGGCCTTCTTTCTTACCCCACGGTGAAACGGGGTGACGACCACCAGAGGTTTTACCCTCACCACCACCATGCGGGTGGTCAACGGGGTTCATAACGACACCACGCACGGTTGGGCGGATGCCCTTCCAGCGCTTACGTCCGGCTTTACCCCAGTTGATGTTGGACTGCTCGGCGTTACCGACCTCGCCCACGGTGGCGCGACAGGTGACCTCAACAAGACGGATTTCACCAGAAGGCATGCGCAGGTGCGCATCTTTGCCTTCTTTAGCCAGAAGCTGGATACCGGCACCCGCTGAGCGAGCCAGTTTCGCGCCTCCACCAGGGCGAAGTTCTACCGCGTGGATCATGGTACCGACTGGAATGTTGCGCAGTGGCATCGCGTTCCCTGGCTTGATGTCAGCCCCGGGACCGTTCTCAATCCGGTCGTTCTGCCGCAGTCCGTTAGGAGCGAGGATGTAACGCTTCTCGCCATCCGCGTAGTGCAACAACGCAATGCGCGCGGTGCGGTTTGGGTCGTATTCAATGTGTGCGACTTTGGCAGGCACACCATCTTTGTCGTGGCGCCTAAAGTCGATCACCCGGTACTGGCGCTTGTGGCCACCGCCCTGGTGGCGTGTCGTAATGCGACCTTGCGCGTTACGGCCACCTTTCGAGTGCAGCGGGCGCAGTAGCGACTTCTCCGGCGTATCGCGGGTGAGCTCGGTAAAGTCCGAGACACTCGACCCGCGACGACCGGGAGTGGTCGGCTTGTACTTGCGGATACCCATGGTTCTTAGCCCTTGTCCATTCGTCTATCTGTGCTGCGGCTTAGGAGACTGGCCCGCCAAGCGCCGCGATTGTTTCGCCCTCAGCGAGGGTGACGATCGCACGCTTGGTGTCGGGGCGCTTGCCCCAGCCGGCACGGGTACGCTTGCGCTTACCCGTACGGTTTGTGGTGTTCACCGCGAGCACCTTGACGCCAAAGACCTTCTCTACCGCAATGCGGATTTCAGTCTTGTTAGCGCGCGGATCGACGATAAACGTGTACTTGTTTTCGTTCTCCATCAGGCCGAAGCTCTTTTCAGAGACAACTGGCTTGCGGAGAATGTCGCGAGGGTCTTTACCGATGTTCATTTGTCGTCCTCTCCGAGCTCGCTGGAGCTGGCGGCAGCGGTGGCTGAGCGCCGACCACCGGAAACGAACTCTTCCAGCGCCGCGGCGGAGAACACCACATCGTCGTTGACCATCACGTCGAGCGTGTTGAGCTGATCAACGGTGAGCAGGTGCACCTGAGGCAGGTTACGCGCCGAGATTGCGGTCAGTTCATCGCCCTGGGTCACCACGAGCAGCACGCGGGCAGCACTGGTGATCTTCTCTAGCGCGATACGTGCGGTCTTCGTCGAAGGCGCGTCGCCCTCGACCAAAGCCTGCACCACATGGACGCGGCCGTGGGCCGCACGGTCAGAAAGTGCGCCACGCAGGGCGGCAGCCTTCATCTTCTTCGGAGTGCGCTGGCTGTAGTCACGGGGAGTTGGTCCGTGAACAACGCCACCGCCAGCGAACTGCGGGGCGCGGATCGAGCCTTGGCGAGCCCGACCGGTGCCTTTCTGGCGGTATGGCTTCACGCCACCACCGCGCACCTCGCCGCGCGCTTTGGTCTTGTGGGTCCCTTGCCGGGCCGCGGCCTGCTGGGCCACCACGACTTGGTGAATCAGGGGAATGTTCACCTGAACGCCGAACAGGGCCTCGGGGAGTTCCACGCTGCCGGACTTCTTGCCAGCTACGTCCAGTACATCGATGGAGGTCACTTGACGTCACCGCCCTTCACTGCACTGCGCAGTACGACGAGACCACCCTTGGGACCGGGCACAGCGCCCTTGACCAAGATGAGGTTGCGTTCCGCGTCGATCTTGAAAACCTTGAGGTTCATAGTGGTCACGCGCTCGTTGCCCATACGGCCGGCCATGCGCACACCTTTAAATACGCGACCAGGTGTGGCGCAACCGCCGATAGATCCTGGGGCGCGGTGCTTGCGGTGGGTACCGTGGGAAGCGCCTAGACCTTTGAATCCGTGGCGCTTCATGACACCGGCGGTGCCTTTACCTTTGCTGGTGCCGACGGCATCAACTTTTTGCCCAGCCTCAAAAGCTTCGGCTGTGACTTCCTGGCCGACTTCATATGAGGCGGCATCGGTGGTGCGAATCTCCACCACGTAGCGCCGGGGCGTGACACCTGCCTTGGCGAAGTGGCCTGTTTCAGGCTGGTTCACCTTGCGCGGGTCGATCGCGCCGAACGCGAGCTGGACAGCTGAGTAGCCGTCCTTTTCCGGAGTGCGCACCTGAGTCACCACGCACGGCCCAGCTTCGATGACCGTTACCGGAATAATCCGGTTGTCGGCATCCCATGCTTGGGTCATGCCGAGCTTGGTGCCCAGAACGCCCTTAATTTGCCTGTCCATTAGTGCTTCCGTCTCGAGTCCGTGTATCGATTCCGCGCTTAAAGCTTGATCTCGATGTCAACGCCGGCTGGCAGGTCGAGTCGCATCAGCGAGTCAACAGTCTTCGGCGTGGGGTCCATAATGTCGATGAGCCGCTTGTGAGTACGCATTTCGAAGTGCTCGCGCGAATCTTTGTACTTGTGCGGTGACTTGATGACACAGTAGAGATTCTTCTCAGTCGGCAGCGGAACCGGGCCGACGATGTTCGCACCCGTACGCACGACCGTGTCTACGATCTTCTTAGCCGAGGCGTCGATGGCCTCGTGGTCGTAGGCCTTGAGCCGAATGCGGATCTTCTGTCCGGCCATGGTGGCTGCCTGTCCTTCACTGTCGAAAGTCTGGGTAAATCTGCGGGTCTTACTTCCAGGTTTAGTCCCGGGGTATGAGGTCCCCGGGACTAACCCGTTGTGTTGCTTAGTTATTCAACGATCTTGGTGACACGACCGGCACCAACGGTGCGGCCGCCTTCACGGATCGCGAAACGCAGGCCGTCTTCCATCGCGACTGGCTGGATGAGCTCGACGCTCATCTCGGTGTTGTCGCCTGGCATGACCATTTCGGTGCCCTCTGGGAGGGTCACAACGCCGGTCACGTCAGTTGTGCGGAAGTAGAACTGCGGGCGGTAGTTGTTGAAGAATGGCGTGTGACGGCCACCCTCATCCTTGGAAAGGATGTAGACGTTCGCCTCGAACTTCTTGTGTGGCGTGGTGGTGCCGGGCTTGACCACAACCTGGCCACGCTCGACGTCTTCACGCTTGATGCCACGAAGCAGCAGGCCGACGTTTTCACCGGCGCGGGCTTCATCGAGAAGCTTGCGGAACATTTCCACACCGGTAACGGTGGTGGTCTGCTTCTCTTCCTTGATACCGACGATCTCAACGGTCTCGTTGACCTTGAGGACACCACGCTCGGCGCGACCCGTTACCACGGTTCCACGGCCGGTGATGGTGAAGACGTCCTCAATGGGCATGAGGAAGGGCTTGTCGATGTCACGCTCTGGCTCCGGGATGGAGTCGTCGACGGCGGTCATCAGTTCGATGATCTTTTCGCCCCACTCGGCGTCGCCTTCGAGTGCCTTCAGCGCAGAAACCTTGACCACGGGAACGTCGTCGCCGGGGAATTCGTACTGGCTAAGAAGGTCACGGACCTCCATCTCGACGAGTTCGAGGATTTCCTCGTCGTCGACCATGTCGGCCTTGTTCAGGGCCACAACGATGTAAGGCACACCCACCTGGCGGGCCAAGAGCACGTGCTCTTTGGTCTGCGGCATGGGGCCGTCAGTCGCGCTTACCACCAGGATCGCGCCGTCCATCTGCGCGGCACCGGTGATCATGTTCTTGATGTAGTCCGCGTGACCAGGGCAGTCGACGTGCGCGTAGTGGCGCTTCTCGGTCTGGTACTCGACGTGCGCGATGGAGATGGTGATACCGCGCTGACGCTCTTCAGGCGCCTTGTCGATCTGGTCGAACGGGGTGAACGGGTTAATCTCAGGGTACTTGTCGTGCAGCACCTTGGTAATGGCCGCGGTCAGCGTCGTCTTACCGTGGTCAATGTGACCGATGGTACCGATGTTGACGTGCGGCTTGTTCCGCTCGAACTTAGCTTTCGCCACTGGAAAATCCTCCTTCTATGACCGTGGCCCTCGCGATGCCTGTCCTCCGGCTACTCGCCGGTTGCCTTCGCGATGATCTCCTTCGCCACGTTCGCTGGAACTTCGGCGTAGGAGTCGAACTGCATGGAATAGCTCGCGCGGCCCTGGGTCTTAGACCGCAGATCGCCGACGTAGCCAAACATCTCGGACAGTGGAACCAGAGCACGAACAACACGGGCTCCCCCGCGCTCTTCCATTGCCTGGATCAAACCGCGCCGAGAGTTGAGGTCGCCGATGACGTCACCCATGTTTTCTTCCGGGGTGGTGACCTCGACGGCCATAACTGGTTCCAGGATGGTCGGATCGGCACGACGTGCCGCTTCCTTCATCACCATTGAACCAGCAATCTTGAATGCCATTTCCGACGAGTCCACTTCGTGGTACTGGCCGTCAACGAGCTCAAGCTTGACACCCACGAGTGGGTAGCCGGCCAAGATGCCGTACTGAAGCGAGTCCTTGGCACCGGCATCAACCGACGGGATGTACTCCCGCGGGATGCGTCCACCAGTGATTTGGCTTTCGAACTCGTATTCGGGGGCATCGGCTTCGCGAGGAATCGGAATAACGTTGACCTTGACCTTCGCGAACTGACCCGACCCACCAGTCTGCTTCTTGTGGGTGTAATCGATGCCAGTGACAGCTTTGCGAATGGTTTCGCGGTAGGCAACCTGAGGCTTACCAATGTTGGCTTCGACACGGAATTCACGCTTCATCCGGTCGACCAAAATCTCAAGGTGAAGCTCGCCCATACCCGCGATAACGGTCTGGCCGGTTTCCTCATCGTTGCGAACCTGGAAAGTCGGGTCTTCTTCCGCGAGCTTCTGAATAGCAACCGAGAGTTTTTCTTGGTCACTCTTCGTCTTGGGCTCGATCGCGACGCTGATTACTGGCGCCGGGAAGGTCATCGATTCCAGAATGATGGGGTTGGCTGGGTCGCACAGTGTCTCACCTGTGGTGGTCTGCTTGAGACCAGCAACAGCGACAATGTCCCCCGCGCTCGCGCTTTGTAGTTCTTCGCGCTTGTTCGCGTGCATTTGGTAAATCTTGCCGACCCGCTCTTTACGGTCTTTGGTCGAGTTGATGACCTGGCTACCGTTGATGAGTGTGCCGGAGTAAATGCGCACGTAAGTGAGCTTGCCAAGGTGCTGGTCGGTAGCGACCTTGAACGCAAGACCCGAGAACGGCACTTCAGCGTCAGGCTCACGTGAGGCCGGTGTTTCACCGTCCTGCAGGGTGCCTTCTACCGCTGGAATGTCGATGGGGCTTGGAAGGTAGTCAAGAACAGCATCAAGCATGGGCTGAACACCCTTGTTCTTGAAGGCCGAGCCGCACAGAACTGGGTTCAGGTTGCCGGCGATGGTCGCGCGGCGAATGCCAGCTTTGATCTCTTCGACAGTCAATGTTTCGCCAGCGAGGTAGCGTTCCATGACCTGGTCGTCGTTCTCAGCGAGAGTTTCGAGGAGAAGTTCGCGGTATTCGTCCGCTTGACCCTTCAAGTCCGCGGGAATCTCTTCGACGGTGTAGTCCTCACCAATCACGGTTTCACCGCGCCAGGTGAGTGCGCGCATGCCAATTAGGTCCACAACGCCAAGGAAGCCAGCTTCAGCACCAATTGGCAGTTGGAGCACCAAGGTGGTGGAGTTCAGGCGCTCTTGCATCATCTTGACGCAGCGCAGGAAGTCAGCACCCGTACGGTCGAGCTTGTTGACGAAGCACATCCGGGGAACGTTGTACTTGTCGGCTTGACGCCACACGTTCTCGGTTTGTGGCTCAACACCGGCAACACCGTCGTACACGGCAACCGCACCGTCAAGGACACGCAGTGAACGCTCTACTTCAACAGTGAAGTCGACGTGTCCTGGCGTGTCGATGATGTTGATCGTGTGGTTTTTCCAAATACATTTGGTGGCGGCGGAGGTGATGGTGATGCCGCGCTCTTGCTCCTGCTCCATCCAGTCCATGGTGGCTGCGCCCTCATGAACTTCACCGATCTTGTAGTTGATGCCGGTGTAGAACAGAATGCGTTCCGTGGTGGTGGTTTTGCCCGCGTCGATGTGAGCCATGATCCCGATGTTGCGGGTCTTGGCCAAGGCGGCGTTGTTGGCAGCCACTTTCGTCGTCCTCAAATCTTGGTTCGCGGGGTTACCAGCGGTAGTGAGCGAAGGCCTTGTTGGATTCGGCCATCTTGTGGGTGTCTTCGCGCTTCTTAACAGCGGCGCCAAGACCATTGCTGGCGTCCAGAAGTTCGTTCATCAAACGCTCAGTCATCGTCTTTTCACGACGAGCGCGCGAGTAGGTGACCAACCAACGCAAAGCGAGAGTGTTGGCACGAGGCTGCTTAACGTCGACCGGCACCTGGTAGGTGGCGCCACCAACACGACGGCTCTTCACCTCGATGGTGGGCTTGACGTTCTCCAGAGCGCGCTTGAGCGTGATAACAGGGTCGCTACCAGCGGTCTTTTCGCGCAGGCCTTCCATTGCACCGTAGACGATGCGTTCGGCGGTGGAGCGCTTGCCGTTAAGCAGGATCTTGTTAATCAGAGAAGTAACAAGCGGCGACGCGTACACGGGGTCGATGTGTACTGGCTGCTTGGGGGCGGGGCCTTTGCGGGGCATTAGCTCTTCTCCTTCTTGGCACCGTAGCGGCTGCGGGCCTGCTTGCGGTTCTTCACACCTTGGGTGTCGAGCGTGCCGCGGATGATCTTGTACCGCACGCCGGGGAGGTCACGAACACGACCACCACGCACCAGCACGATGGAGTGTTCCTGAAGGTTGTGGCCAACGCCGGGGATGTAAGCGGTCACCTCGATGCCGCTGGAGAGCTTCACACGTGCGACCTTGCGAAGTGCCGAGTTCGGCTTCTTCGGGGTGGTGGTGTACACACGTGTGCACACGCCGCGCCGCTGCGGGCTGCCCTTGAGGGCCGGGGTCTTAGTCTTCCCCGTCTTGGCCTGCCGGCCTTTGCGGACCAGCTGCGAGATTGTGGGCACCGGGTCTTCGCTTCCTTACTCGACAGTTCTTAAGTCTGTTGTCCGACTCCTCCGACCCACGCTGTCGGGCGTGTCGCGTTCGGAACCCACAGAAACCGCAGGAACACTATGGCGACTTAAACGCTCAATGGCGTGACTTGTGTGAAACACAAGCTCGTCGTTGGAGGGGTTGAACTGAACCCACCAACCGAGGTTCACGGACTGGCACAGCCTGCATAACAGGACGGGCACTTTCCGTGAGCCAGTTTAGGAGATGGTCTATCCCCGATTAGACCCGGGGCGACCTTCACACATGAGTGCGGGCTCGCGTACCCAACAAGGCGCTAGGCACAAGAGACGAGGATAGCGATCCCTTTTGCCACCCAGTAAGGCGGGGTCTACCTCGAGCGATGCTTAGTCCCAAACGCCGCTAAAACCTATGACAGTAATGAGGAATCCGGAGAGCACGACGACAACACCAATGATCATGCCGGTAATCGCCCAGCCTTCGCCATTGAGTCGGCCCATCGAACGCATTACCTTCCGCCGACCTTTTATCCCGAAAGCCACCGCGGTAACCCCACCGGCGAGCTGCAGTAGACCCGCGAGCAGAGGTATATAACACAGAAACAAAGTGGGCATGCAGAAAGACAAAATCCCTATCGCAGTCGCACCCATCGCATGTTGGTCGACCCTAGGCGGAGAAAAAGCATCGGCTGGATGTTGCTCACTTTCCATGAAATGCACCTCGCCTGTCACTGATAGCACTTTGTGCGCTTCAATCCCATCTTTGCATCCGGCAGGGACATAAACACGGCCTGGGGAAAACTCAACGCTTCGCCCTCTTCGTTTCGCTAACGTCAAAATTGCGACTATTGGAAGGCAAGGTGTGTATGGACTTCAAAGGGGCAAACATTGGTGATTTGGAAGCCGCTGGCACGCACCTTGGGCAAGCCTCCGCCGACTGCTACACCATCGCGGAGGGCATCGCCGCCGCTTGCGCTGACGCGATGGCCGCTTGCGGAGATCCCGGCATCGATGGGGCTCTAGGCACATTTAGCGGCACCGTGGCTCAAGTCATGAGCTTTTCCTCTGGCCAGCTGGATACTTTGCGCGAAATCACCGTGGTGCAGGCCCAACAAGTCGCCGCAGCGACGGAGTAATCGTGAGCAATTACGACTACTACTACGGCAGCGCGATACGAGATACGAACGCTTATAGCCGACCCGATGAATTTACCCGGATACCTGGCGACCCATCAGCGCTACGGCGCGCCGCCACGGTGCTTAGCCAACTCGCTGATCGAATCATCACCACGAACGGCACCATTGACACTGGAATGCAAACCGCAGTTAGGGATTGGCAGAGCAATCGATCTCAAAAATTCGTGGAATCCGCTCTCACATTGACTACAGCCACGCCATCAGCCGAGATGCGACTGCGCGCAGGCGCGAAGGCCCTGAATGACTATGCAAGCGCTCTCGAAGAAGCACAACGCATTCTGGCCCAGGAGACGATTCGATACGACCGTCTGGCAACGGAGCGGCGTAATGCCGCTGACTGTTACGAGCAACCTCGCAGCTCAGTTACGAATCCTGGCGAAGGCGGCAGCTTCGACACTCGGATGAAACGAATTCAAGAAACCGTAGGAACGGTTCAAGGGGACTTGAAAACCAAAGCCCAGCAACTCGCAATAGAGCTTTACGGACAGGCAGCGCAATGCATCGTTGTTGAGCAGATTCCTACACCCAAGCAATTACTTCAATATGTTAAGGATTTCGGAAGTGCTCTTGGAGAGCCAGACGAAGTTCTGCGTGACAAATGGAGCCACGCTAACGCCAGCGCAATAGTTGTTGATAAATACAGTGACATCAGATCGAACATTAGCGCACTCACCACATGGAAAAAATTGGGAGTTCAAGGGAAAACTGGATCGCACATTCTCAAGAATCTCAAAGTGGACCTGGATGCAATATTCTTTGACGCCACAAGAACTCGACTCGGGGCATACGAAGAGATCCAACGAAAACTGGAAGAAGAAGCACAAATTGTCAAGCAAACTACCGCAGAACAGGATGGAAAAAAGCTTCAAATTTTAATAAACGACTTCTCTGATAAACTCCCACGCAATATCCATTGGGCAACGACAAACTTGCCTGTTCCGATAGTCGGTAGCTATTTCGACATCATTGACATTCTCGATCCGAATAAGCCGATTACCGCCAAGTTTGTCGCAGGGCTTTCCGTCGCAGGCTCTGCATGTGAGGTTCTAGCAGCTACCACCCTCGTCACTGGTTCCACCGCTGTTGTTTTAAGTACATTTGGGATTGGCGTCGGGATCGTGGTGCTCGGTTGGTATATCTACGAGAACCGGGACCCGATCAGACTCTATCTCGATTCCCTTTGGGAACCTGAGCAGTTTAGAGAGAAGTTCTTGCCATGACAGCTTTCGATTTGGGATTTTTTATATGACAGGTCAAACATACACATCTTTCCCGGATCGAGTTAGAAAGATCGCACCGGCACTAATTGATTCCGATCTTGATTGGGAGTGGAAAAATTTCGAGATAAGATATTCTAAAAGAGATGGTATTTCGCTTATACCTTTGGTGGGTATATTGATGATTCTTATCGGCATGATTCGCGATGGATCAGATAATGCCCTCATCGGCTTTGGCATCTTTTTTATTTTTTTCTCAAAAACTACAAATAGACATGGAATTGCTAACGAAGGCGTTTTTGCTTGGAAACAAGCCTTCAGGTCACAATTAAGCCACCCACAAGGCGGCTCCATCAAAATCCCCTTGTCTTCAATAGACCCAGGCTCGGTGAGAATTCACCTTCCTCGTTTCCGCTTCATGCGTATTCAGTATGCGGAATCAGCGCGTGCGCCAGGAGCCCCGAAGTCTCTCCAGCTTCTCATTATGACTGTCTTCGCTCGCAAAGCTGTCAGTTTCACTGGGCTATCGGAAGAACTGATAAAACCACTGTTCATCGACACGAGTGTCTTCCACGAGGTCGGCAAGAAATATGCGCACCTACCTCCAGAAAGCTTAAGAGTTCGGGATTGCCCCGAGCTTCTCACTCGGTGGTATGTGCACACAAACGAACCCGAAAAGTTCGTCAAAGCCCTCGAAGAAGTGATGGTGCGTCAAGGAATTCGTGGCGCGCGGCGTATGAGCAGACAGGCAATAGCGAACCCGATCATTGGACCAGCTCCCATAAACCCCGGAGAGTAAATGCACGGCGAAAGTAACTCAGATCTAGCATTTCGCGCGGTGGCTGAACTTCGCAGCCAGGTCGAAAACGAGCCAATATCTATCATGGCTCTCAGTGATGAAGAGCTGGCAATCTTGGACGATGCTGAAGACATCGGCCGTGAAAAGCTGAGCGCTCCCTTGCCTTGGTATTTCGAGCACAATGAGTCGGATCGTCGTCTATTGCGTGACGCGGCACTTCGAAGTCTCACCGTGCGGGGCCTCGGGTTTGCACGAAATGAGCCCTCCAAGGGCGAGCTCAATCTGGATTTGGACCGCAACCTGCATGCGCTACTCACCATGCGACAAGCGATGTCCTCCATGACGATCGTGAACCGGGCGTCGGCGCGAGGGATGCGCTGTCGCGTGCTTTTTGGGCAAGCGCCAGATTTGGTCTTGGAAGAAGACGTTACTGAGCAGGGATTTCATAGCTTCACACTAGGTCGCTCGAAAAGCATTGCTCAACGGCTTGCTGAGTTTGTAGACCCGGAGCCGGCTGCGGACAAGTGGACGAACCCCACGCAGCAATGGAATTTACAAGAAAATCAGATCACCCCGGAAAACTTTGAGCCCGTTGAACGAGCACTCTTCGTCACAGCGATGCGGCGTGATGACCTGGTGGGTGGCCAAATATTGACTCGCAGGTGGGCGATCTACACCCTCGAAGATCAAGTGATTATGGGTAGCCCAACGAAAAAAGGGAACGAGGCCGTGCTGCACCTACGCAATGTCACATCCACTGAACTTCAACAGGAACTGACGGCAATAGTCACGTAAACGACGGAATAGCTACCGGCACTGAGCCCAACTCCAGCGAGCGGCCCCCGAGAACTCCGACGAGTGAGGCGGCCACGGCGTCGCGCACGTTTACAAGCGGTGGAGCCCCATCAACGATCGTGGAACGAAACGCTTGCAGCAGAAGCACCGTGCCCTCATGTTTGCGATCGATAGTGGTGCCCGAAAGCTGAATATGTGGAGGCACCTTTTCTGCCTCCACATAAGTGCCAGTCCACTCCTCTCGTTTCACGCGCACCGACCACGAACGCTCCGCAGAGGCGCGCACAGATTCGACTATTCCGCGCTCACCTCGAGCCGAAACCCAGCTCCAGTGGCTGGCGGGCTCCCCTTGCAGAAACCCGTGTCGGGCTACCGCCAACGCACCCGTAGATAGTCGGATCATCAGCACAACAGCTGAGCGCGGATCGTTCTCATCCACCGTGAAGGCGGTAACGTCGACCGGATCGGCGCCAGTTATCGCGAGGATGGGCGACACTGTATGCGTGCAGTAAGCAGTGGGGGCGATTCGCCCGCGCCAATGAGATGGGTCTTTGATCAGCTGGCTCACTAGTTCAGGTGACAGGCTATGGAGATAGTCGGCTTCAATGAGTTGTACGCGCCCAATTTCTTGCCGTTGAACCATGCTGTCAATCAGCCGGACATGAGGGTGCACAACATAGTTCTCCGCTAAGGAGTATGTCGCAGTGGATGTCCGAGCCGCGTCAATGAGTTCACGCCCCTGTGATTCATTCACACACGCGGCGGACTCTGAAAGAACGTGGATCCCACGTGCAAGGAAATCCATTGCTAGGGGTGCGTGCGCATCGAAATCGTTCGCGAGAATGACCCCGTCGAGCCCAGCACGGAACAGATCTTGCCAACGCGAGGTAAGCATCGCAGCGGGAAATCGGGCTTGCGCATCAGAAAGCGCACCCGGCGCCAGATCGCAGCATGCCGCGATCTGGAACCCGACTCGCTCTGCCCAATCCGCCAAGTGCAGCCCCATTTTCAGCCCTACTACTCCCAAGCGCGGAGCAGCACTGCCAGCTACCGAAACCATCAGATTCTCCTATGCAGAAGCGGGCGACGGGAATACCAAGTCGACGCGTCGAAGCACCACCAGGTGTGAAAGCCCGCACGAGTGTGGCTGAAATTCTCGCGCCAATCAACTGATTTATCTCCGACGCATACGACAAAGCGACTGGCGCCGAAGCACCAGCCGCTTTGTCGGTCGAGCGAGTTTTAGCGGAACGATCCGTAGTCGAAATCGTCCAGCGGTACGGCTTGGCCGGAGCCAGGCCCGAACACGCCGTAGTCCACGTTTTCGTATGAAGACATGGAGTAGGCCTTGGCTTTCGCCTCTTCGGTGGGCTCAACCTTGATGTTGCGGTAACGGGAGATGCCCGTACCGGCGGGGATGAGCTTACCGATGATGACGTTCTCCTTGAGGCCAATGAGCGAGTCGCTCCGGGCCCCAATTGCCGCGTCAGTGAGCACCCGGGTGGTCTCCTGGAAGGAGGCCGCGGATAGCCACGACTCGGTAGCCAGCGATGCCTTGGTGATACCCATCAGCACGGGACGACCAGAGGCCGGCTCGTTGCCTTCGGCGACCACCCGACGGTTCTCGGCCTCGAACTGCGGGCGCTCAACCAGCGAACCGGGCAGGAACTCGGCCTGTCCAGCGTCAATGATCGTGACGCGGCGCAGCATCTGACGCACGATGATCTCGATGTGCTTGTCGTGAATCGGCTGACCCTGTGAGCGGTACACCTCTTGCACCTCGTGAACGAGGTGGAGCTGCACGGCGCGTGGGCCAAGGATTCGCAGCACTTCGTGCGGGTCGATAACACCGTCGGTGAGCTGCTGCCCGACCTCTACGTGATCACCTTCGGCGACACGCAGGCGGACACGACGCGGGAGTTTGTCGTGCACGATCTCTTCGTCGCCGGAGTCCGGAACGATGATGATCTTGCGGGACTTCTCCGTCTCTTCGATGCGGATGCGTCCTGGGGTTTCGGCGATAGGCGCCTTACCTTTAGGGACACGAGCTTCGAAGAGCTCAACCACACGAGGTAGACCCTGGGTGATGTCCACCCCGGCCACACCACCGGTGTGGAAGGTACGCATTGTCAGCTGGGTACCGGGCTCACCGATGGACTGCGCGGCGATGATACCCACAGCCTCACCGACGTCCACGAGCTTGCCAGTGGCCAAGGAGCGGCCGTAGCACACTGAGCAGACACCGATCGCGGACTCACAAGTGAGCACGCAACGGACCTTGACTTCACGGATACCAGCTTCGATGAGCTCGTTGATGAGCACGTCGCCAAGGTCAGTACCGGCGGGCACTACAACCTTGCCGTTGGCGTCTACCGCGTCTTCTGCCAGTGTCCGGGCGTACGCACTGGTTTCGATGTGCTGGTCTTTCACCAGGGCACCATCTGGGCCAGCCGCGATTGTCGCCATGACGCCACGCTCGGTGCCACAGTTGTCTTCCCGAATGATGACGTCTTGGGAGACGTCGACGAGACGACGGGTGAGGTAACCGGAGTCGGCGGTACGCAGAGCGGTGTCGGCCAGACCCTTACGGGCACCGTGGGTGGAGATGAAGTATTCCAGCACCGACAGGCCCTCACGGAACGAGGACTTAATCGGACGCGGGATGGTTTCACCCTTCGGGTTCGCCACCAGACCACGCATACCGGAGATCTGCCGGATCTGAATGGGGTTACCACGCGCACCGGACTTCACCATTGCCCAGACTGGGTTGGTCAGGTCGATGTTCTTTTCCAGAGCCGCCGCGACTTCGTTGGTGGCCTTGGTCCAGATCTCGATCAGCTCGCCCTTGCGCTCTTCGTTGGTGATCACACCGCGCTGGTGCTGCTTCTCAACCTTGTCGGCTTCGGCCTCGTAGCGTTCCAGAATTTCCGACTTCTCAGCCGGAGTCATCACGTCTTCCATCGAGATGGTGACGCCGGAACGAGTTGACCAGTGGAAGCCCGCCTCTTTCAAGGCGTCCAGTGTGGCAGCTACCTGCACCTTGGGGTACCGCTCGGCGAGGTCGTTGATGATCTCGCGGAGCTCGTTGTTACGCACGTCGTAGTTCACGAAGCGGTAGTCAACGGGCAAGGTTTCGTTGAAGAACACACGACCCAAAGTGGTTTCCACCAGTGCCGTTTGGCCTGGCTCCCAGCCTTGCGGAGCTTCCCACTTGGCGCCTGGGCCATTGTCGACGCGGTAGACCTCGTCAAGACGGATCTTGATTGTGGCTTGCAGGTCGATCTCGTGCCGGTCGTACGCCATGATCGCTTCGGCGACCGTGCCGAAGATGCGGCCTTCACCTGTGCGGCCAGCGCGAGCGCCAGTCACGTGGAACAGACCCAACACCATGTCTTTAGTTGGCGCGGTGATCGGACGACCAGACGCCGGGGACAAAATGTTGTTGCTCGACAGCATCAAGATGCGCGCTTCAGCTTGGGCTTCAGCGGACAGCGGCACGTGCACGGCCATCTGGTCACCGTCGAAGTCCGCGTTGAACGCGGTGCAGACGAGCGGGTGAATCTGGATGGCTTTACCTTCGATGAGCTGTGGCTCGAACGCCTGAATACCCAAACGGTGCAGGGTAGGCGCACGGTTCAGCAGCACCGGGTGCTCGGTGATGACCTCTTCGAGGACGTCCCACACGACGGGGCGAGCCCGCTCCACCATGCGCTTGGCGCTCTTAATGTTCTGCGCGTGGTTGAGGTCAACCAGACGCTTCATCACGAAGGGCTTGAACAGCTCCAGCGCCATCTGCTTGGGCAGACCACACTGGTGCAGTTTCAGCTGCGGACCAACCACGATCACGGAACGACCGGAGTAGTCCACGCGCTTACCGAGCAGGTTCTGCCGGAAACGACCTTGCTTACCCTTAAGCATGTCGGCCAGCGAACGCAGCGGACGGTTGCCCGGGCCGCTGACGGGACGACCACGACGACCGTTGTCGAACAACGCGTCTACCGCTTCTTGCAGCATGCGCTTTTCGTTGTTGACGATGATCTCCGGAGCACCCAAGTCGATGAGTCGCTTGAGACGGTTGTTCCGGTTGATCACGCGGCGGTAGAGGTCGTTCAGGTCGGAGGTAGCGAAACGGCCACCGTCGAGCTGAACCATGGGGCGAATGTCCGGTGGGATGACTGGAATGCAGTCAAGCACCATGCCCATGGGGCTGTTGCTGGTGGCCAGGAAGCTGGCAACCACCTTGAGCCGCTTCAGGGCGCGGATCTTCTTTTGGCCCTTGCCGTTGCGGATGGTGTCGCGCAGCGATTCGGCTTCGGCCTGCAGGTCGAAGTTCTCTAGCAGAGCCTTAAGCGATTCGGCGCCCATGCCACCGTTGAAGTACTCGCCGTAACGGTCACGGAGTTCGCGGTACAGCAGTTCGTCGGTGATCAGCTGGCGGGGGGCCAGCTTACGGAAGGTTTCGAACACCTCGTCGAGGCGGTCGATTTCGCGCTGTGCCCGGTCACGGATCTGGCGCAGCTCACGCTCGCCGCCCTCTTTGACCTTGCGACGCACATCGCTCTTGGCGCCCTCGGCTTCAAGTTCGGCCAAGTCGGTTTCGAGCTTCTTGGCGCGCACATCGAGGTCAGAGTCACGCTGGTTCTCGACCTGCTTGCGCTCGGCCAGGATCTCGGACTCCAGGGTTTGCGAGTCACGGTGACGGGCTTCGTCGTCTACCTTGGTGATCAGGTAGGCCGAGAAGTAGATGATCTTTTCGAGATCTTTTGGCGCCAGGTCAAGTAGGTAGCCCAAGCGGGAAGGCACACCTTTGAAGTACCAAATGTGGGTGACGGATGCGGCCAACTCGATGTGGCCCATGCGCTCACGTCGCACCTTGGCTCGGGTCACCTCAACGCCACAGCGTTCACAGATGATGCCCTTGAACCGGACGCGCTTGTATTTACCGCAGTAGCACTCCCAGTCGCGGGTAGGGCCGAAGATCTTCTCGCAGAAGAGCCCGTCCTTTTCCGGCTTCAGAGTGCGGTAGTTGATGGTCTCCGGCTTCTTCACTTCACCGTGAGACCAGGTACGAATGTCCTCGGCGGTCGCCAGGCCAATGCGCAGCTCGTCGAAGAAGTTCACATCGAGCACGTCGTCATTCCTTCACGTAGTCGCTCGTCGTTTTGCTTTCAATTCCTGTGAATGCCCGCCGCCTTCGAAAGCGACGGGCTTCACCTCTAGACTTCTTCGACGCTGCTGGGTTCGCGGCGCGAAAGGTCGATGCCGAGTTCTTCGGCGGCACGGAACACCTCATCGTCGGTGTCGCGCATTTCAAGCCGGGTGCCGTCAGATGACAACACTTCGACGTTGAGGCACAGCGACTGGAGCTCTTTGAGGAGCACCTTGAACGATTCGGGAATGCCCGGCTCGGGGATGTTCTCGCCCTTGACGATGGCCTCGTATACCTTCACGCGACCGAGCACGTCGTCGGACTTGATGGTGAGCAGTTCCTGCAGTGCGTAAGCCGCACCGTAGGCCTGCATCGCCCAACATTCCATCTCACCGAAGCGCTGGCCACCGAACTGCGCCTTACCACCGAGCGGCTGCTGGGTGATCATGGAGTACGGACCAGTCGAACGGGCGTGGATCTTGTCGTCGACCAAGTGCAGCAACTTCAAGATGTAGATGTAGCCCACAGCGATCTGAGCTGGGAATGGCTCGCCGGTGCGGCCGTCGAACAGGGTGGCTTTACCGTTGGGGCCCACCATGCGCTCGCCGTCCCGGTTCGGGATGGTTGAGCCCAGGATGCCGCTAATCTCGTTTTCCGATGCGCCGTCGAACACGGGGGTGGCGGTGTTGGTGTTGGGTTCGGACTCCGCAGCGCCGATGGCGTGCAGTGACTTCTTCCAGTCGGCGTCGTCGCCGTCAACTTTCCACCCAGCCTTGGCAGCCCACCCAAGGTGAGTTTCCAAGATCTGACCGATGTTCATACGACCGGGAACACCAAGCGGGTTCAGCACTACGTCCACTGGGGTGCCATCGGGGAGGAACGGCATGTCCTCTTCTGGCAGCACCTTGGCGATAACACCCTTGTTGCCGTGACGACCGGCAAGTTTGTCACCGTCTTGGATCTTGCGCTTCTGGGCCACGTAGACCCGGACCAGTTCGTTCACGCCTGGTGAGAGCTCGTCGCCCTCATCGCGGCTGAAGGTGCGAACACCAATGACCGTTCCGGACTCACCGTGAGGCACCTTGAGTGAGGTGTCCCGCACTTCGCGGGCTTTCTCACCGAAGATGGCGCGCAGCAGGCGCTCTTCTGGGGTGAGCTCGGTTTCACCCTTGGGGGTGACCTTGCCAACCAGAATGTCGCCAGTGCCAACTTCGGCACCGATGCGCACGATGCCACGGTCGTCGAGGTCGGAGAGAACTTCCTCGGAAACGTTCGGGATGTCTCGGGTGATTTCTTCCGAGCCCAGTTTCGTTTCGCGGGCGTCAACTTCGTGCTCTTCGATGTGAATCGAAGTCAGCACGTCTTCGCTCACGATGCGCGAGCTCAGGATGATGGCGTCCTCGAAGTTCAGACCTTCCCAGGACATGAATGCGACGAGCAGGTTTTTACCTAGGGCCATTTCACCGTTGTCGGTGCATGGACCGTCGGCGATGACCTGTCCGGCTTCAACCCGGGCGCCTTCGTCCACGATGGGCCGCTGGTTGATACAGGTGCCTTGGTTGGAGCGACGGAACTTGTGCATCAGGTAGGTGCGACGGGTGCCATCGTCGTGCATGATCGTGATGAAGTCGGCGCAAAGCTCTTCGACGACACCAGCTTTTTCGGCCAGCACGGCGTCCCCGGCGTCGACAGCGGCACGGTATTCCATGCCGGTGCCCACGAGTGGGGCTTCGCTCTTAAGCAGGGGCACTGCCTGACGTTGCATGTTCGCGCCCATGAGGGCACGGTTCGCGTCGTCGTGTTCCAGGAACGGAATCATCGCGGTCGCGACTGACACCATCTGGCGTGGCGAGACGTCCATGTAGTCCACGGCTTCGGGGGCTACATAGTCGACTTCACCGCCCTTAACGCGCACCAGCACCTTGGATTCGGCGAAGTGGCCGTCGCTGCGCAGCGCGGCGTTGGCCTGCGCTTTGACGTAACGGTCTTCCTCGTCGGCGGTGAGGTAGTCGATCTGGTCGGTGACTCGACCGTTGTCGACCTTGCGGTATGGCGTTTCCACGAACCCGAAAGCGTTCACTCGGGCGTAGCTGGACAGCGCGCCAATCAGACCGATGTTCGGGCCTTCTGGAGTTTCGATTGGGCACATGCGGCCGTAGTGCGAGGGGTGTACGTCTCGCACTTCCATGCCGGCCCGCTCACGAGACAGACCACCAGGGCCAAGCGCCGAGAGGCGACGGCGGTGGGTCAACCCGGCCAGCGGGTTGGTCTGGTCCATGAACTGCGAGAGCTGTGAGGTGCCGAAGAACTCTTTGATGGAGGCAACGACGGGACGGATGTTGATCAGGGTTTGCGGCGTGATCGCCTCAACGTCCTGGGTGGTCATCCGCTCACGAACAACACGCTCCATGCGGGAAAGACCGACACGGATTTGGTTTTGGATCAGCTCGCCGACGGTGCGCAGACGACGGTTACCGAAGTGGTCGATGTCGTCGGCTTCGAAGCCTTCAACGTTGGTGTGCAGTTTCACCAGGTAGTCGATGATGGCAACGATGTCATCTTCGGTAAGAGCACCCGTGGTGATGGGCAGATCAACATTGAGCTTGCGGTTCACCTTGTAGCGGCCGACCTTGGCGAGGTCGTAACGCTTGGGGTTGAAGAACAGGTTGTCCAACAACGTCTGAGCGTTTTCGCGCGTGGGCGGTTCACCTGGCCGCAGTTTGCGGTAGATGTCCAGCAGAGCTTCATCGGAGTTGGCGATGTGGTCTTTCTCCAGGGTCGCCATGATGATTTCGGAGTCGCCGAAACGCTCGCGGATCCGCTCGTTTGTCCAACCCAGGGCCTTCAGAAACACCGTGACGGCCTGGCGGCGTTTACGGTCGATTCGCACGCCGATGGTGTCGCGCTTGTCGATGTCGAGTTCGAGCCAGGCACCACGACTCGGAATGACCTTCACGCTGGAAAGGTCTTTGTCCGAGGTTTTGTCGGGACTCTTGTCGAAGTACACACCGGGTGAGCGGACTAGCTGGGAGACGACGACACGCTCGGTGCCGTTGATGATGAAGGTGCCTTTCGGCGTCATCATCGGGAAGTCACCCATGAAGACCGTCTGGCTCTTGATCTCACCAGTGGTGTTGTTGGTGAATTCCGCCGTCACGAACAGCGGGGCACAGTAGGTAAGGTCTTTCTCCTTGCACTCCTCGATGGGTGCCTTCACTTCTTCGAACCGTGGGTTCGCGAATGAGAGGGACATCGAGCCGGAGAAATCCTCGATGGGTGAGATCTCTTTCAGGATCTCGTCGAGGCCGCTTTCGGCGTGTGGGTCATCGGCGGTGCGAGCTTTGTAGGCCTCGCTACCGATAAGCCAGTCGAAAGATTCCGTTTGTAGGGCGAGCAAGTTCGGGACCTGTAGTTGCTCAGCGATTTTCCCGAAGGAAACGCGGCGAGGTCCGAGGTTGCTGTTGTCTGCTGGGGCGCTGGTGCCGGGGCGGGCTGCCAAGATGCGTCCTTCCGAGTTACACATCCGTCAGGTTCGCGCGCGGCCTTCGTTAGGCGGTTAAACCCACTCAATGCCGATTATCCGAGAAACGGGGTGGACCCAGAAACACGGGATGACCAGCTCGAACGCATTAAGAAAGACCCAAAATAGGCCAGACGATATGCGGAAGGCAGCGCAAACTGGCAGTTTAGCCATGGATTCCACGCTTGTCTAGTCGGGTGGCGTGGATCACCCCGCCCGACAAAAGCGCTCGTGACGAAAAGCGTCAATGAGCGTGCTACGCCACCTTAAGGGCAACCCGGCCCAGTGAGGTAACACCTAGGGTGCAGGGATGTTCCCGCTGAGTCAAGAGGGATAGGGATAAAAAAGCTGTGCGCTACGCGATCTGCGAAAAAATCCTACGTAAAGATCCGCTTTCTAGGACATTACCGGCTGCCGTTTGTAGGGCGAAACGGGCGAGCACTGACCCTACCGCCTAACGAACTTCAACATCAACTCAGCACATCCACCACAGCAATAACACGAAAACCGCTGTCCCCGCACCCATTTCACCCCGCGGGCGGAACCGGACAAGCCCATGACAATCACGAGCTATGTTGCCCTCATTTGGCGCTCGTTCATTGCTGACGCTGCCGCGCCAACAGTTGGAGGAAATACATATGAAACCTGTACGCAAAGCCTATTTAGCGTTATCCACCGCCACCATTGCCGGACTGCTCGTCGCGATACTTGGCCCAGCGGCATACTCCGAAGTTACCGCCGACCCCACGCCTTCCGCGGCGCCCTGCTCGGCCGCAAATGAAAAGAAATCGGCTACTAGCGGCGGCACCACAGCGGCAAAGAAACATAATTGGGGAACACCCATATTTAGCGAAGACTTCGAGTCGCTCGATAAATGGGAACTCTATGGAGACTACGAAGGTCACGCGGGAAATGGCCAGCGACTCAAGAAACAGACGACCGTCAAAGACGGAATAGTCACCATTAACGGAACAGAAGATGGCGACACCGGCGGGCTGGCCGGCGGACCCGCCCAAACATATGGCCGATGGGAAGTACGAGCCAAAGCACCTGCTACAAGCTCCACGGACTACCATCCAGTGCTTATTTTGTGGCCCAGCGACGAAGGCGGAAACGTCACCTCAGGTGGCGGCGAACTCGACTTTCTCGAAATCACAAATGACGCCAGTCGGCAAAATGTCGAATCATATTTGCATGGCCCAGGAAATAATGACGAAAAATCATTCGAAAAGAAAATCGATGCCACCAAATGGCATAACTGGGCAATTGAATGGACGCCCGAGAAAATCACCATCTATGTAGATGGAGAAGAGTGGGGCAGCACAACTAACAAGAGCATTCAGCCCTCCGCCCCTATGGGGCTCACAATTCAACTTGACTGGTTCCCTGATTGGGATCAAGATCCCAACTCCAGCAGCAAAGCAAGTTTTGCCGTTGATTGGGCCCGTGTCTACGCGCTCAATAGCGAAAGCTAAAAAGTATGGGCCCGCCACATTCGGCGGGCCCATACTTTGGGAATTTGTTTCACCTAGCCCAAAGCCAGGGGAACCAAATCAGAAACTACTTCAAGGTGACAGTGGCGCCAGCAGCTTCGAGCTGAGCCTTGGCCTTTTCGGCGGTTTCCTTGTTGACCTTCTCAAGAACGGCCTTGGGGGTGCCCTCAACAACGTCCTTGGCTTCTTTCAGGCCGAGGCTGGTGAGTGCACGCACCTCTTTAATGACCTGGATCTTCTTGTCGCCAGCAGCCTCGAGAACCACGTCGAACTCGTCCTGCTCGGCGGCGGCAGCGGCGCCAGCGTCGCCTCCGCCACCAGCGGCGGCGGCAACGGCAACCGGAGCGGCGGCCTTGACGTCGAAGGTCTCTTCAAACTGCTTCACGAACTCGCTCAGCTCAAGGAGGCTCATTTCCTTGAACGTGTCGAGCAGCTCTTCGGTGCTCATTTTCGCCATGACAGGCGTCCTTTCTCGTAATCCCCAAACGGGGTGGTGGGTATTCCCGGTGGGGAAACTTATGCCTCGGCGGGGGCTTCGGCAGCTTCAGCGGCGGGCGCCTCGGGGGCAGCCGCTTCGGCGGGCTTCTTCTCTTGCAGAGCCGCGGCCAGGCGGGCGAATTGCGTCGCCGGGGCTGCGAATACTGCGGCGGCCTTGGACATGCCGCCCTTCATGGCGCCAGCCAGCTTGGCCAGCAGCACCTCACGAGATTCAAGATCAGCCAATTTGGTGATCTCGGCGGTGGAAAGCTTACGGCCTTCCATCACGCCGCCCTTGATCACCAGGGCAGGGTTCTCTTTCGTGAAATCACGCAGGCCTTTAGCGGCTTCAACTGGGTCACCAGAGATGAAAGCCACCGCGGTGGGTCCAGCCAGCAGGTCGTCCATTTCTGGGTAACCGGCTTCGCGGGCCGCTAGCTTGGTGAGAGTGTTTTTGGAAACCGCATACGTGGTGTCGCTGCCGAGGGAGCGGCGAAGCTCCTTAAGCTGAGCTACCGACAGCCCGCGGTACTCAGTGAGAACCGTGGCCTGCGAGACGCGGAACCGCTCTGTCAGCTCAGCAACCGCTTCGGTTTTGGCCTGGCGGGATGGGCTGAGGGTTTCTTGCTCGCTCATGTGCCTCCTCTCTTGCGCACTAAGGCTGGTCACAATAATCCGATCCGGCGAGAGGGCGGATCGAGTTACCTGACGAGAGGGACCCAAAGAAAAAACCCCGGCGCAGGGCACGGGGCATGGCGCGAAACGCGCGAAGCTTCCGTCCTACCTGCGCGGGTCGCCCCTTGGGGGACCTTCGGCCATCAAGGATGGCAACCAGCGGTCTTGGGTGGAACTCTTGCAAGAGTAACTAATGCTCTTGAGCACTCGCGCACTGGGTGCTCAAAACGACGACAGCGCCCTAGTTTTCTAGGGCGCTGTCGTTTAAGCAGTGTTTTACTTTTATGCGGCCGCGTCTTCTTCAAGCAGCGCGCGAGTGCGGTTCGGGTCGACTGGAATGCCCGGGCCCATGGTGGTGGAGAAGGTAACCTTCTTAAGGAACTTGCCCTTGGCTGCCGCTGGCTTGGCCCGCAGGACCTCATCCAGAGCCGCGCCGTAGTTTTCGACGAGCTGCTCGGTGTTGAAGCTAGCCTTGCCGATGACCAAGTGCAGGTTGGCCTGCTTGTCGATGCGGAAGTTGACCTTACCGCCCTTAATGTCAGCCACCGCTTTGGTGACGTCCATTGTGACCGTGCCGGTCTTGGGGTTCGGCATCAGACCACGGGGACCCAGTACGCGAGCAACACGCCCCACCTTGGCCATCTGGTCAGGCGTAGCAATGGCCGCGTCAAAGTCGAGCCAGCCTTCTTGAATGCGAGCGATGAGGTCATCGCTGCCTACCGCGTCCGCACCGGCGGCTTCGGCCTGAGCGGCCTTTTCACCAGTGGCGAAGACGATGACCCGAGCGGTTTTACCAGTGCCGTGCGGGAGGTTTACGGTGCCGCGAACCATCTGGTCGGCTTTTCGAGGGTCGACGCCTAGAGACATGGCGACCTCTACAGTGGCGTCAAACTTGCCGACAGTGGTTTCTTTGGCGAGCTTCGCAGCCTCAAGTGGGCTGTGCAGCCTCGATTTGTCGACTAGGTCGGCAGCTTTTTGGTAGTTCTTTCCGCGCTTCATTTTTCTCTCACTTCATAAGTAGTGGTTGCGGGCCAGCGCTGGCCCTCCCACGAGTTCAAAATTGTGCGCCACCGCCGCGTGAGGCGATGGCAGATGAGCGCCCCGCGTCCTGAACCGCCCTTAAGGCAGACAGAGATGAACGGCACCGATCACGGGGTTACTTAACGTCGATACCCATCGAACGAGCGGTGCCCGCGATGATTTTTGAGGCGGCGTCGAGGTCATTGGCGTTGAGGTCCTGCATCTTTGTCTCAGCGATTTCGCGGACCTGGGCGAGACTGATCGTCGCGACCTTGGTCTTGTGCGGTTCGCCCGACCCCTTGTCAACGCCAGCTGCTTTCAGGATCAGCTTGGCCGCGGGTGGGGTTTTAGTGACGAAGGTGAAGGAGCGGTCTTCGTACACCGTGATCTCGACGGGGACAATGTTCCCCCGCTGACCTTCGGTAGCGGCGTTGTACGCCTTGCAGAACTCCATGATGTTGACGCCGTGTTGACCAAGGGCCGGACCCACTGGGGGCGCGGGAGTGGCTTGGCCAGCCGGAATCTGGAGCTTGATAAGCGCCGAGACTTTCTTCTTGGGAGCCATGAAAAACACATTCCTATTGGTAAAGGCACTGGTAAAAGCACTGCTAATGATGACCTCACACGCGCGAGGGCGCGTGGGGCCAACCTATATTGTGGCGACCTGGTTGAAGTTGAGCTCAACCGGGGTCTCTCGCCCAAAGATAGAGACCAGAACTTTCAGTTTCTGCTGGTCGGCGTTGATCTCGCTGATCGTGGCTGGGAGCGTGGCAAATGCACCCTCGGTCACTGTCACCGAATCGCCAACCTCAAAGTCCAACACGCGAACTTCGCGCTTGGTTTCCTTCTTAGCCACAGCGGGTGCGAGGATTTTGACGACGTCATCTACGGACAGCGCTGATGGCTGATCGATACGCGAGGTGGCGCCGACAAATCCTGTCACACCAGGGGTGTTCCGCACCGCGGACCAAGATTCCGGGGTGAGGTCCATCCGCACCAGGATGTATCCAGGGAAAACTTTGCTTTGAATGTTTTGGCGCTTGCCATTTTTAACCTCAGTGACCTCACGAGTAGGCACCTCGATTTGGAAGATGAAATCTTCCATGTCCAAGCTGGAAATACGGGTTTCCAGGTTGGTCTTCACTTTGTTCTCATATCCCGCATATGAGTGCACGACATACCATTCACCAGGAGCCCGACGCAGCGCTTCCCGCAGTTCAGCCGCGGGGTCTACATCTTCGGCCTCTTCGTCAGCCTGCGCGGGGGGCTCGGTTGACTCATCTGAGACAGCTTGGGAGGTTTCCGCATCCACCGTGTTGTCAGGTGCCGCGTTTTCCTCGGCTGGAGTGCTCTCTACGGTCTCATCGAACTCGGGCACGCGATGGCTCTTTCTTATCTATGTGGTGTCAAACGTGGTAACTGCTTAATGAGCAGGCTACCCGGCCTAGCTGCCACTTTCAGCGTCAGGATCGCCGAAGAGGTAAAGAACTGCCTTGGCGAGGCCGAAGTCAAGGCCAGAAATAAACGCCACCATTATGACGACGAAGATCAACACCACTGTGGTGTATGTGACAAGGTCTTTACGCGTTGGCCAAATAACTTTTCGCAGCTCAGCGACGACTTCGCGAAGGAAAAGCAGCAGTCGGCCGATTGCGTTTTTCTGCTTATCGCCTTTAGCCGAGCTTTTGCTCTTAGATTTGGCTTCGTCTTTAACGAGGTCTTTGTCAGCCGAGCCCTTGGCGCTCGCCGCCTCGTGCTTGTCTGCCATGAGAGCTCCCCGTCTATCTAAAGATACTGATTGCTACACCTAGCTTACGGTGATGGAGATCGATGTGGTGATGGCAGGGGTGACAGGACTTGAACCTGCAGCCTGCGGTTTTGGAGACCGCTGCTCTGCCAATTGAGCTACACCCCTTCAGGTCTCGCTTGCACGCGACCGACGCACAGCCTACCCAAGGGGGTTTGAGCTCGCGACACCAATACCGTACTGCATGGTAAGTCTGGGCCGTGACGGTGCGCGGCACCAAGCAAGGCTATGGCAGCATTGCAGTCATGACCTCCTCAACGCGCCCGGCCCGGTTGAGCGCTCGCATAAGCGCTATCGCCGAATCAGCCACTCTCGCGATCGACGGAAAAGCTAAAGCGCTTAAAGCTGCTGGTGAACCCGTCATCAGTTTCGGAGCCGGTGAACCGGACTTCCCCACCCCTGGCTACATCGTCGAGGCAGCCGCGGCTGCCTGCGCAACGCCCGCTTACCACAAGTACTCCCCTACCGCCGGACTGCCGGCGTTGCGGGAAGCGATCGCGGAGAAGACTCTCCGGGATTCTGACGTCACGGTGTCAGCGAATCAGGTGCTAGTCACTAACGGTGGCAAACAAGCCGTTTATCAAGCGTTCGCCTCGATCATCGATCCCGGCGACGAGGTGATACTGCCGGCGCCATATTGGACAACGTATCCAGAGGCCATTGGCCTTGCCGGGGGCAAGCCAGTTGAGGTGCTCGCCGATGAGACACAGGACTATCTGGTCACGGTCGATCAGCTCGAAGCGGCGCGCACCCCAGCGACCAAAGCGCTGCTCATCTGCTCGCCTTCAAACCCCACCGGTGCCGTATACAGCGCCGAGCAACTCGCCGAGATTGGCCGATGGGCTCTCGCGAATGGCATCTGGGTCATCACCGATGAGATCTACGAACACTTGGTCTATGGCGACACCAAGTCTGTGTCGATTTTGAGCGTGGTGCCCGAGCTTTCCGACACAACATTGGTCCTCAACGGCGTCGCCAAAACGTATGCCATGACTGGCTGGCGTGTTGGTTGGATGATCGGCCCCGTGGACGTCATCAAAGCCGCGACGAACCTGCAATCACACCTGACCTCGAATGTGAACAACGCCGCGCAGGCCGCCGCGTTCACCGCGGTGAGTGGCGATTTGGAAGCCGTTCACACCATGCGTGAAGCATTTGACCGTCGACGCAAGTTGATGACACGGATGTTGAACGAAATCGACGGAATCACCTGCCCCGAACCCCGTGGCGCCTTTTACGCTTTCCCATCGGTCAAGGCGATCATCGGACGCAATGTGGCCGGACGCCGAATAGAAAGTTCCAGTCAGCTCGCCGAAGTGATTTTGGATGAGGCCCAAGTAGCTGTTGTCCCGGGCGAGGCGTTCGGTGCTCCCGGATACGTGCGGCTCTCGTACGCCCTTGGCGACGAGGACCTTGTCGAAGGCCTCACCCGCATAGCTCAGCTGCTAGCTCGTTGATGGTTTTTTCTCGTAGAGGATGACGGTCATAGCCTTGGCTTCCCAGATGCGAACCTGGTTGTAGTGTTCGTAAATCAGGTCAGCTTTATGGCCGTCCATCCAAAACAATGGATCGTGTGCGTACCTGCCCCACCGGACAACCCACAACCGGGGAGCATCGTCCAGGCAGGTCGCGATTTTCTTGCACTCTTTCGGAATGAACTTTTTGGCATCCGCCGGTGTTCCATCGGCCAGCACATCCGGCGGCGCGTCATCACCCATGTAGTAGGCGACGCTCGCCCGAGCACCCCACACGTCGTTACGTGAATAAATCGCGACGTCTCCTGGGCGCTGATTCTCACGAATCAACTTAGCGACAGCGCGCCCATCCATGTCAACATGGCCATCGGAACGACGCAGATCAATTTGGTGGGTTAGTCCTAGCAACGCGACTACCGACAGGGCTACGGCGATCTTGCGCCACGAAAGTTGGGCCAACGCACAGGCCCCAAGAGCGATCAACGCTGGCGCGGCGAAGAGCACATAGCGCGGATTCCACAGTGAGACCACACGTGCCGCCAAGAAGAGCGCGATTGGCGGAATGACCGCCCAGGCAACCAACAGCGGAAGCCATTGCCCGACCCGGTCGGTGAGTGCGGCCCATAGCGCCAATCCCACGATCGCGCCGGCGATGACCCCCAGTCCGTACAGTTCGTTGGGAAATTCGGTTAGCGCGAGCAGCCGTGGTGTGGGATTCCACGCGACTTGTTGTCGCTGACCCGCCCCAAGAATCATGATCGGTGTTGTGAGCGCCACCGCGATTCCGGCCGACAAAATCCAGCCCCACAGCAAAGCGCGGGGCCTGCCATGGCGGTTCCAATAGAGCACGAGCGCGACAGCGTGGGCACCCAGCAGCGTGAGTCCGACGAGGTGTGCGTAGCCGAGTCCGACGATCAATGCGCCGTAGCCAACCCATCGCCACCTGGTGGGTTTTTCTAGGGTGACGACGAGGACATAGGTTGCCGCGATGGCTAGCGCTACCACCACGGCGTACACGCGGGCTTCCTGCCCGAAGCGGCTTATCGTTGGAGTGAGGCCAAAAAGCACACCGGCAGCGAGCCCGGCTCGGGCGGCGATCTGGGGAGTGTCAGGAGACGCGCTGTTCATGATGCGGCGGGTGAGGGCGGCGAGCAGCCCGGCCGCTGCGGCCATAGCCAGCGCCGAGGGTAGGCGTAGCGAGAACTCCGAATCGCCGAATAGCGCGATCCAGAAGTGCATGAAGACGTAATAGACGCCCAGTACCGCATCTAGGTGCGGGAGCATCGCGAAAAGGTCGCTGAGCGAGCGGTCGGCGGCGAGCCAGGTGGCAAGCTCATCGCTCCATAGTGAGGCGCCGGAGAGTTTCCATAGGCAGACAACCAGTGTGAAGAGCGCTGGGATCCACCACACCCAGCGAGCGGTGTTTTCGGTTCGCTTCACCTGGGGTACCGCCTTGGGAGTGGCTGGGGGCGGGACCGTATCTGTAACCCCGGTAGAAGCTGCAGCTACATAAGACAGGGTGGTCGACATGCCCGAATAGTAGTGTCTTGCCCGTTATTTCGCGTTCCGTGTTTCGGTTGGCAGGCGCACTATCGCTTTCGCCATGCCCAATACCTTTTCACCGCGCGCTTGTGCCGCCACGTCGATCTGAACCGCGTCATCGAGTTCTTTACGGACAATGGCGCCAAGAGAAAGCCCAGCTCCCACCATGTCGTCTGGCACCCGCACCGGCTTAACGAACTTGGTCGAATATTCCTTCAAATCGGCGGGGCTCGCCAGAACGTCGGTCACCGTGCGAGCCGCGATTCCCATGGTCAACATGCCGTGTGCGATGACCCCAGACAAGCCCACTGAACGAGCCACATGGTCGCTGTAGTGAATGGGATTGAAGTCGCCGGAGGCGCCCGCATAACGGACAAGATCAGTCCGGCGAACCCGCACAACACGGTTAGGTAGCTCAGCACCCACTGACAACGGGATTGACTCCGTGATCACCGGCTCAAAAACCGGCGCATCGTCAGCTGACTCGCCCTCATCCACCATCGGCGCGGGCTCAGGCTCCTCATCGGGAGCCACGACGAGCGTGGAATCACAGGTCACCGCTGAACCACCAGCAACACTAAGTTCGGCACGCGCCATCAGGATCGTGCTGGCTTTAAAGGAGCGAACAGAAGTGATCGTCAACTTCGCGTCAAGCTCTTGACCGGCGCATATCGGCTGGTGATACACGAAACTTTGCGCACCATGAACGACACGGTGCAGCGGAACACCAACACCAGCGAGCATTCGCTCCAACGCGGGCATGGTCACCACGATGCCGAAGGTGGGCGGAGCCATCACGTCAGCTAGACCAAGCGAACGTGCGAAATCTCGATCCGTGAAAGCCGGGTTCTTTTCGCCCAGCGCCGCAGCGAACTCTGCGATCTTGCCCGCAGTGACCGCATACGGCGCCTCGATGGCGTAAGTCGCCCCCGCTTCAACTCCCAGCGTCATACCGCCGGACCCCTAGTTAGCGGGTCTCGCGGTGCGCGGTGTGCTTGTTGCAGTTCGGGCAATGCTTCTTCACTTCGAGCCGGTCGGGGTTGTTACGCCGGTTCTTGCGAGTCATGTAGTTGCGGTTCTTGCAGTCCACGCAAGCCATGGTGATCTTTGGACGGACATCACTGCGGGCCACTGGAGTGCGCCTTTCTTATCTGAGTGCATCGACAGCTCAAGAGCGCTCAGTGCGCCTAGCTGAGTGAGCGCGGGGTGGCAACACCACACGCCAAGGCCCCAGTCTAGCCAACTACCCACGCAACCGAAGCAGGGGCTGCCGGACCTGCCCTCTCGACGAGGACGCGAGTTGACCAAAGACGTCTCTAGCGGCCCCACGCCGAGTCCACATGGCGGGACTACGGAAGTGAGCTGCCCAGAAAAGGTAGCGGGAGAGAACCACAAGAAGCTCAAGCGCCTGAGAGGTGACCAGCTGACGCGGCAACCCGCGATGTGAGCGTTGGCAAAGGTCAGTTGAAGCGCATCGAGCGCGATTCAACTGTGATGTAGCGGTGGCGGGATTTGAACCCGCGACACAACGATTATGAGCCGTTTGCTCTGCCTGGCTGAGCTACACCGCTTTACCCAAACCCCGTGAGGCCAGGGACATAACCCTGAATTGGGCTTGAGAGCTAGCTCTCAAGAGACTGCAAAGAATAAAGGTGAGACAGAATCTCACCTAATTCTTGAGCCCCTTTACGGAATCGAACCGTAGACCTTCTCCTTACCATGGAGACGCTCTGCCGACTGAGCTAAAGGGGCGGAAGCAAGTGGAAGATTACACGCCCCACGATAGAGCCGTTGTGGCGGGGTTAGCTTGTTAGATCGAGGGTTGTTCCCTTCTCTAGAAGCACTCTTCCGTCAGCCGTGCGTTCCTCCATCCATCGCCAAACTTCGTCAGCTGGCAGCGGACCAGCGAAAAGAAAACCTTGAACGAGGTCACAACCGGTGTCGGAAAGAATTCTCAGCGCGCTTTCACTTTCCACGCCTTCGGCGACCACCTGCAGATCGAGATGATGTCCCAGGTCAACGATAGCGCGGACGATGCTTCTATCGCTCGCATCGCTGGACATGCTGAGGATGAAAGACTTATCGATTTTCACCTCATGGACCGGCAGGTTGCGCAGATACGACAATGACGAATAACCGGTGCCAAAGTCGTCCACCGACAATCGCACCCCCAACGCTTGCAGGCGTCGCAGTGTGGACAGCGGACGGCCGAATTCACCCACCATGGCGGTCTCAGTGATTTCCAGGGTCAAGGCGTCAGCTGGCAACTGCGCAGCCTGCAGCATCGCGTCAAGTTCGTCGGGGAATTGGGCGTCGAGCAAGCTCCGTGGCGACAAATTCACGGCCACCCCAATGTGTTGGCCCGAAGCGCGCCATTGTCGACACTGCGCCAACGCTGAGCGAAGCACCGCCTTGGTGAGTGCACCAACCAACCCAGTGTGTTCGGCGACCGGAACAAAATCATCGGGTGAGACGAGTCCGTATTCGGGGTGATCCCAGCGCACAAGGCATTCCATGCCAATGAGTTCAAAGTTTTGCAGTGCTATTTTCGGCTGGTAGTAGACGGTGAGCTCATCATTGTCGATGGCGCGTCGCAATTCTGAGACCAACCCGAGTCGGTGCAGGCTTCGTGATTCCATCGTCGCGCGATATAGCTGAATGGACCTGGGGTTACGTTTAGCGGCGTAGGTGGCGACGTCAAGGTGCTGCAGCAGCGTATTCACATCATTGCCGTGTTCGGGATACAGCACCACTCCTACGGCGGCGCCAACGTCCAAGGTGAGTTTGTCCATCCGTAGCGGCTCAGTCAGCGCGGCTTGAAGCGCGGCCGCCCTCGTTTGCACCTCTACTGCGCTAGCGGCCCGGAGCAGCACCGCGAACTCGTCGCCTCCCAAACGCGCGACGAGCGCGCCATCGGGCGCTTTTCTGAGCAGTCTGTCTCCCACTTCGATGAGAAGTTGGTCTCCTGCCTCGTGGCTGAGAGTCTCGTTCACATCTCGCAGCGAATCAACGTCGAATTGCATGACCGCTACTACCTCAGTGGGAACCGATTGGACACTGATCGCGTCCAGCAGAGCGGCGCTGAAGCGTCTGCGATTGGCAAGGCCGGTGAGCGCGTCGTGATACGCGTCGTGCCTGAGCCGTTCCATAAGCCGTGAGTTTTCAAGAGCAATAGCGGCATGGGCGGCCAATGTCTCCATGAGCCGAACTTCGGTACTGGTGAATGTGGCTAGCTCCCCCATACGGCCAGCGACTTCCAAACAACCGATTACCGCGGTTCCCGAGCGCAGTGGCACGGCAATGATGTCTTTGGCGTTCCGAGCGTCAAGACCTCTGGCAATTTCGCCGTGCGGGCTGGGTAGGTCCGATTTGACGGTGCTGACGGCGACGGTTTTGCCCGTGAGGATGATTTGGCGGCGAATCGGGTCCGTGCCACCGTGTGGGTCATCGGTGACGCCCAGCTCGTTCTCATGGGCAATGAGCGACAGCTCCGGGTGCCGTTCGTCCGGCGGTAGCCACAGCGCCGCCGAGGTGGCTCCCAGCAGTTGCCGCGCTCGGGTCAGCAAGATATCGGCGAGGTTTCCATCTTGGCGACCTTCATCGAGGGCATTGGTGAGCTCGTACAGGTCGCCGACGGTACGAAAATGTTTGATTGAACGGGAGTAAAGACGATATCCGAGCAGCAGCATGATGCCCAAAATCGCAAGAAGCACGATCGACCATGCGTTGACGGTGATGGCGAGAACGACGATGAGCCCAAGAGTTGGGTTTATGACCACGGCGCCAAGGATTGAAACGGCGGCCCCTCGCACTTGCTCCGATGTCATTTTCCCTTGGACCATATTGATGGCGAAACCTACGGCCAATGCACCAAGAAGATTCGCGGGAACTATGGCCGCGAACGCCGCAATCCACGCCTTAGGGCTGGCAGCGTCGAAGTAGCCCAGTTGGTGAAAAACAAATGTCGCGAGGGTTGCTTCAAAGTAGACAACCGCGACGTTGAAATACACCTTGATGATTGGAAGTCGACGCCGGACGGTGTAAGTAAAGATGGTGAGCGGAATACGCAGTAATACGAATATGAGAGCGGGCGTGTAAAAGAAGCTCAGCAGGAGCGGTATTTCGATTGTGTTGAACGTGATGGTCTGTCGGCCGATTTCCAAGTCTATTTGGATGTTGTCGGCGACTATCATGAGCAGCGCGATCGCGCCGATAGCCGTCCAATTGAGATCTGTGTAATCCTCTGGCGAGTAGATCGCACTTTGCATGAGCAGGGTGATAGTTAGCATCAATGCGCCTGCTGCGTAGATGGCGCGCTTGGCTCCTTGCAAACTCACAAAACGTTGGGCTGTTTCCACCACGAGTGAACCTTCATCTCTCTGGCGCTATAAGTTTGGGGAGGCTTACCTACGCTCGAAAGCCGCATTGGTCCGCAATTCTTTTATGGACAATACGCCAGATATAGCACGGCTGCGGGCCGAATTGTTCGACCCGCAGCCGCTATAAACTGTTCGGCGGGTTAAAGCCAGCCGTTGCCCTCTGTTAGGCGCAAACTGGGCAGACTGATTCGACGCATCCGCTCCCCCTCTTTGGGACGCCCTACTAACGCAGGGTTTCCTTTATTTGTGGGGCAGTTGTGTATCCGTTTCCCCTGAACTCCGCACAATTTGGAAGTCCCCGCGGTGCAAAACTGCATAAAGCCCGGTTTGCAGTTCGATTCCGCGTACGGATTGCCCCTCCGGGCATCGTTCCATGTCTTGGCAAGTTTCGCAGTAATTTACTACCGATTACTGCAGAAATCGGCCGAAAAGCTGAGTTAATTTCCCCACCAAATCAGACATACGTGACACGACTACCCATCGGTAGCTCTATATTGAGTATCCATAAGAGTCAGTTCTTTTTGTAGACGACTCGGCCACCATGGGCCCCCGTAAATCAATCCCGTGTACGCCTGAATCAGGGTCGCCCCCGCCCGGAGCCTTTCTGCCGCATCCTGAGCGTTTTCGATGCCACCAGCGGCGATCAGCACCACATCCGCGCCAGCCGCGTGTGTAGACAACCGGGCTTTGAGCCTTTTCAAAACTTCCAACGAGCGAGCTTTCAGTGGCTTACCCGACAGACCGCCCGCGCCTAGCGCGGCGACATCGTCCGCCGCGGCGCTCAAACCCTCACGACTAATCGTGGTGTTGGTGGCGATGATGCCATCAAGTTCCAATGCGCAAGCCAAGTCAGCTACCGCGTCAATATCATCATCAGCCAAGTCTGGAGCGATCTTGACCAGCAAGGGAACCCTATTGAGCGCGCTCTCATCGAGCGTTTGTCGCACCGCCTGCAGCAATGGGCCCAAGGTTTGCACTGCCTGCAAATTGCGCAAGCCAGGCGTATTGGGCGAGCTGACGTTCACGACGACATAGTCAGCAACCTCGGCAACCGCACGCGCACTGGCACGATAGTCCTCAATCGCATCAGCTTCGGACACGACTTTGCTCTTGCCAATATTTACACCCACGATGACGCGACGGGGCTTCTCACGGAGGCGCTCAGCCGCGGCCTGTGCTCCGTTGTTGTTAAAACCCATTCGGTTGATCAACGCACGATCATCAGAAAGCCGAAAGAGCCGAGGCTTGTCGTTGCCCGGTTGCGGCAGTGCCGTGACGGTCCCGACCTCGATAAATGAAAAACCCAACGCGGCCAGAGCTTCGGGCGCCGTCGCATTTTTGTCGAACCCGGCCGCCAAACCCAACGGGCCCGGGAACCGCAACCCCAGTGCGTGAATCACCGGGCCCTTCGGCCCGAACTTGCGCCGCATCAACGCCGATACACCCGGCACCGCCGTCAGGACACGCAATGCCCAAAAGCTGAGGTAGTGGGCGAACTCGGCGGGAAGACGCTTCAAGAACGCCCAGAAAACGAAGTTATACATCGCCGCTCAGCTTATTTGACCACCAGTTTTACTCACCTCGCTGGGCGGCGCCCTCCGGTAAAAGATGGCAGGATGCACCTATGGGTGAATTGTGGCTTATTCGGCATGGCGCCACCCGGTGGAGTGAGTCAGGGCAACACACCGGCCGCACAGATCTCCCCCTCACCGAAAAAGGCATACAACAAGCCCGCGCCACCGGCGCGCTCATCGCCCAACAGCGATTCGCCACCGCACTCACCAGCCCGGCCCAACGCACTCGCCACACCGCTGAACTCATCGGACTCGCATGGGCACAAGTAGAGCCGCTCCTATGGGAATGGGACTACGGCGGATACGAAGGCATCTCAACCCACGACATTCGCAAAGAAAGACCCGGCTGGGACGTATGGCGGGACGGCGTCATTCCTGGCGAGACGCCCGGCGAAACCGTTGATGCCGTCGGTGCCCGGGCCGATGCCGTGATCGAAAAAGTTCAAGACACACTGCACGCCGATCAAAACGTAGCGGTCATTTCACACGGGCATATGTCCCGAATCTTCATCGCACGGTGGCTTGGGCTGCCCGCCGACGCGGGCAGCCTCTTCACCTTTGAAACCGGACACATCGCGATATGTGGATTCGAACGCGAACGCCACGTCCTGCGCGCGCTCAACGTGGCCGGCTAACCCTGCAACGTTTCGGCCAGCATCGCGATCGCGTGATCAAGTTCCTGCTCCGTGATTGTCAACGGCGGAGCCACTCGTACCGTGCTGCCATGTGTGTCCTTGGCGAGCACTCCCTTACCCATCCAGGTCATACATACCTCGCGCCCGGTGGGCATTCCTGGCGCCAACTCAATCCCAGCCCACAGACCCCGACTACGCACTTCTTTCACGTGCGCACCATCGAGCGACTCCAACCGCAAGCGCAGATGCGCACCCAACTCACTGGCCCGCTGCTGCCATTCACCAGTGCGGAGCATCGCCACGACCTCGCGGGCTACAGCACATGACAGGGGGTTTCCCCCGAAGGTACTGCCGTGTTGATTCGGACCAAATACATCCATCACTGCCCTCGTCGAGACCACCGCCGAAACGGGCATTATGCCGCCACCCAAGGCTTTACCCAACAGATACACATCGGGCAGCACATTCTCGTGCTCACAGGCAAAGGTGGTTCCCGCACGGCCCAATCCTGATTGGATTTCATCAGCGATCATCAAGACGTTGTTCTGTGTGCAAATTTCTCGAACGCTGCGCAGCCACCCTTCCGGCGGGATGATCACACCCGCTTCACCCTGAATGGGCTCAAACAACACCGCCACCGTGTTGTCATCGATTGCGGCGCGCAAGGCTTCGACATCGCCATATGGGATGCACTCAAACCCAGGGGTATATGGGCCAAAGTGATCATGGGCGTCCGGATCTGGGGAAAAACTAATGATCGTCGTCGTGCGGCCATGGAAGTTGTCCTCAAAAACGATGATCTTGGCCTGATCCCGGGGAACTCCCTTGACTTGGTATCCCCATTTGCGGGCAAGTTTGATGCCGGTCTCCACCGCCTCGGCCCCCGTGTTCATCGGAAGCACGGACTCCAACCCGCATAGCTCCGCGAGTTCTTGACAGAACAACCCGAGTTGCGTGTTGTGAAACGCGCGGCTCGTCAACGTCAACGTATCGAGCTGGGCCTTCGCCGCCTCAACCAACCGTGGGTGTCGATGCCCAAAGTTCAAGGCCGAATAAGCGGAGAGAAGATCAAGATACTTTTTACCTTCGGAGTCCCAAACCCACGAACCTTCCCCGCGGGTCAGGAGCACCGGCACTGGGAAGTAATTGTGTGCGCCGTACTTGTCTTCGAGCTCGATCCCGTTCATCGCCACCCCCAGAGGTTATTTACAGTGTGTGGCGAGAATACGGCCAACGGTTGGCATTAGGACATCACAAAGACATTTCGTATCCACACTGCGGCCAATCACGAACCGAACTTCAAATACCGGCCCCCGTTGCCGTCGCCAACCCAACGGAAAGTTGAATGGAACCGGGCGCGCACCCCACCAGAACACACCGAGGAACCAAAAATGACCATAGTGATGGGGATTGAAACTTCCTGCGACGAAACCGGCGTAGGTCTGGTTCAGGATGGAAAACTACTGGGAGACGCGCTCGCTTCTTCGATGGCAGAACACGCGATCTTTGGCGGCGTAGTACCAGAAATCGCGGCTCGCGCGCATCTACAGGCCATCGTGCCCTGCGTTCAACAAGCCCTCCACAAGGCAGACCTAGACCTTCGTGACGTCGGCGCTATCGCCGTCACTACCGGACCTGGGCTCGCCTCGTCACTACAAATTGGGATGGCCGCCGCCAAGGCTTACGCGGTCACGCTCGGAGTGCCGCTGTTCGCCGTGCATCACCTGGCCGGGCATGCCGCCGCGGACACCCTCGCTCATGGCCCCCTGCCCGCCCAATGCGTTGCGCTCATCGTGTCTGGTGGGCACACCTCGCTCCTCACCCTGCGCGACCTCGCGGTAGATCGCATCAACCACATCGGCGACACCCGAGACGATGCCGCGGGCGAGGCCTTCGACAAGGTGGCTCGGATTTTGGGCTTGCCCTATCCGGGCGGACCCAGCATCGACGCCGCCGCGGCGAAAGGAGACCCACACGCATTCAAATTCCCACGGGCACTCACCGGCCCAGGCCAGCCAAAATATGCGTTCTCGTTTTCCGGACTGAAAACCGCTGTCGCGCGCACCGTAGAAAAAATGCAGCTCAAGGGGCAGCCGGTTCCAGTAGAGGACATCGCCGCGTCCTTTCAAGAAGCAGTGGCCGACGTTCTCACCAGTAAAGCCATCCTCGCTTGTCAGGAATATGGCGCGGCCGAACTCATCGTGGTGGGTGGAGTGGCAGCGAACAGCAGAGTCCGCGCTTTGGCCCAAGAGCGCTGCGATGCCGTTGGAGTAGAGCTGCGTGTGCCGCCCATCCGGCTGTGCACCGACAACGGCGCCATGATCGCCGCCGTGGGCGATCTACTCGTCCGCGCTGGAGCCAAGCCAGCCTCCTTGAACATCAGCACCACGCCCTCAGTACAGCTGGAATACGCCTCGCTGGCATAACGAGCAGCCGGTTTAACCGGAATACACCTCCCACAGTGTTACGGTCGAAGCGGGAGGACAGCTGTTATGCACAGGTTCCGTAATGGCTTGAAAACTGCGGTGCTGCTCGCCGCCCTAAGCGCTCTGATCATCCTCATCGGCGGTGTCATCGGCGGCCGGACTGGGATTTTGATCGCCACCGTGATCGCCTTGTTGATGAATGGCGTGTCGTATTTCTTCTCCGACAAACTGGCGCTGCGCTCCATGAAGGCCTATCCGGTGACCCAACAGGAGCAGCCAGAGCTATACGCAATGGTGCACGACCTTGCCGTCAAAGCCCAGCAGCCCATGCCTCGCCTCTATCTCAGCCCCACGAACGCCCCCAACGCCTTCGCGACCGGGCGAAATCCGCGCAACGCCGCCGTGTGTTGCACAGAGGGCATCATGCGTCTACTCACGCCGCGCGAATTGCGTGGGGTGATCGGCCACGAATTGTCACACGTTTACAACCGCGACATTCTTATCTCCTCCGTCGCTGCGGGCCTGGCCACCATCATCACCATGCTGGCGAATCTCGCGTTTTTTCTTCCGAGCGGAAACGGGGACAACCGATCAAACCCACTAGTGGCGATGTTGATGATTTTCCTCGGACCATTGGCCGCTGGCGTCATTCAAATGGCGATTAGCCGGGCACGTGAATACCAAGCCGATGCTTCTGGCGCGGAACTCACCGATGATCCATTGGCGCTAGCTAACGCTTTGGCAAAAATTGATGGCGGGGCGAAGGCGCTTCCACTGCCGCAAACGCCACGGCTGCAAACAACAAGCTCTTTGATGATTGCCAACCCCTTTTCCGCAGGTGGCATCGCATCATTGTTCAGTACTCACCCACCGATGGCACAACGTATAGAGCGCCTTCAGCAGATGGCTCGTGAACGCGGATTCAATGCTTAAGATCTGATCGCTTAGGACACTCCAAGCACGACGATGTGCAATAGTGCTCAGCGGGAGGCACCGTGCTGGGCCACTATCGAATTTTGTTAAGAACGCGGCACGCCGTACCGACAGTGTTCGGCGCGGCCATTGCCCGTTATCCCTCGGCGATGATGCCGCTCGCTTTGCTCTTATCGAGCGCCGCGCAGCTTGATTCCTTAGCGCTTGGCGGGTTTACCGCTGCGGCCCATGGTTTAGCCACCGCTGTGGTCGCACCAGTTTGGGGTCGCTGGGCGGATCGGGTGGGGGCACGACCGATGTTGCTCACCACGGGGCTCGGATATCCGGTGGCGGTAGTCGCCGTCGTGACGTGCTTCGCTTGGAAGGCTCCACTGTTTGTGCTCTTCGCCGCCGTGATCGCGGCGGGGGCGTGTGTGCCAGCCGCGGCCTCGGCAGTGCGTGGGTCGTGGCGTCAGATAGATGACCTGGCGGTGCGGCAAGCTTTGTTTTCCGCCGATTCGGCAGCGGTCAGCATCGTCTTCATTTCTGGTCCCGCACTGGTGGCGGTGGCTGTTGCCCTGTCTTCACCGGCAGCGGCGATGTTGTTGGCGGCGTTGGGCGCTAGCGTGGGCGCTTTGTTAGTGGCCAGCTACGCACGGCTTCATCCCGCCGTGAGTGAGCCTCGGCGCACCATAAGCACTGCCTTGGGGTTTTTGTTCGCCACCGTGTGGGGCATGGGTTTGGGGTTCGGCATCTTGGATGTAGCTGTCACTGGATTTGTTGGTGGCGGCGCGCTGGCTGGCATCTTGCTCGCGATTTGGGCGTGCGCGAGCGCGGTTGGAGGTCTGTGGTTTGGGGTAATCGCGCCGAAAGCACCGATGAGTGTGCAATATCGATGGGCGCTGTTAGCGATGGCATTGGGTCACCTCCCGCTCATATTGGCGGCGAAGCCCAGCACAATGGCTATGTTGTTACTCTTCGCTGGCCTGACAGTCGCGCCCACATTCGCAACCCAGGCCATGTATGCCGCGGAGCTGGCTCCGCCGGGTGGCGCGACGGAAACCTTCACTTGGCTCGGCACGATGGGCTACCTGGGCATGGCGTGCGGTGCGGCTTTGGGCGGAGTGTTGGTTGAGTGGCGTGGGCCCGATGCGGCGTTCCTCATTGGTGCGGCCGGCCCCGGGGTGGGTTTTCTCGTGGTAACGATCGTGCAGTGGCTCTATTTTCGACTCATCACGCCAGTGGCACGTCGACGCACTCTCGCATAGGGAATATCAAGTACGAATCGTGCCTTAGCGTATTTGCTCATACTCAACGGAAGGTGCGCAATATGCGTGTTGATTTGTCGGACAAAACCGCACTCGTCACCGGCTCCACCGCCGGTATTGGCTTGGCAACCGCATATGGATTGGCACAAGCCGGAGCCACGGTGGTGCTCAATGGCCGCGACACAACTCGCCTAGAAGCCGCCGCGAAAAGCATCGAAGCCACGGTTCCCAATGCGAAACTTCGACTCGTTGCCGCGGATGTGTCCACCGCAACCGGTGCTCAAGAACTCATACGAGCCCAACACGACGTAGATATCCTGGTCAACAACACCGGCATATTCTCAGCCACACCGGTTCTAGATATCTCCGATGAGGAATGGGACCGCTTCTTTCAAGTGAACGTACTTTCGGGCATTCGGCTGGCCCGTCACTACTTGCCTGGGATGCGAGATCGCGCCTGGGGCCGCGTCGTGTTCATCAGCAGCGAATCCGCTGTCATGGTGCCCACCGAAATGGTGCATTACGGCATGACGAAAACCGCGCAACTCGCGGTGTCACGTGGTCTCGCCCAAGAGATGGCGGGCACCGGCGTGACCGTCAACTCGGTGCTGCCGGGCCCCACGCGCACCGAAGGCGTGGAGGCGTTTGTGCGCGATCGCATTGGAGATGACATCCCGTTCGAGGAAGCGGAGCGACGTTTCATCGCCGAAGAACGATCGACCTCGCTGCTTGGTCGTCTGATCCGCCCGGAAGAAATCGCGAACCTGGTGGTGTACACCTGCTCGCCGCTAGCATCAGCCACCACCGGCGCCGCACTACGAGTCGACGGTGGCGTCGCGCCCACTTTGATCCCGTAAATATTGCTCAGCCGAGCGGCTGCCAGTCGAACACAGCTGTGACCGGGGCATGATCGCTCCATCGTTCAGCATGGCTGGCGGCCCGCTCCACATATGCCTTCACCGCACTCGCCGCCAGATTGGGTGTTGCCGCGAGCAGGTCAATCCGCCAGCCAGCATCATTGTCGAAGGCTCGGCCACGGTAGGACCACCAGGAGTAAGGTCCATGCATATTGGGGTGCAGGTCACGCACAACATCTCGATAGCCCCCGACTTCGCCGAACAGGTTCGACATCCACGCGCGTTCTTCGGGCAAAAAGCCAGCCGATTTCCGGTTGGCTTTCCAGTTTTTCAAGTCGATTTCTTGATGCGCGATGTTCCAATCTCCGCACACAATTGCGGCGCGGTGCTCTGCCGCCGCACGCTCCCGCAGACTCACCAAATAGGGCAAAAACTCGGCCATGAATCGTTCTTTTTCTTCCTGACGCGGAGTATCCACCTCCCCAGATGGCAAGTACAGACTTCCGACACTCAGGCCATCGGCCAGCTCAAGTTCCAGGTAACGACCGCTGGTGTCAAATTCAGCGGAGCCAAAGCCGATCTGCACTCGGGTGGGTTCGTGACGGCTGTAGATGGCCACTCCCGCTCGCCCTTTCGCCATGGCGGGCGCATACGAGGTATGCCAGCCGGGCAGTTCACGCAGCTCTGGTGGCAGTTGATCTTGTTCAGCCCGAACTTCCTGCAGGCACACCACATCGGCATCAGTGCGAGCGAGCCACGAGGTGAAACCCTTTTTAGCCGCCGCCCGAATGCCATTTACGTTCACGGTCGTCACAGTGAGCATTTATGCACCATAACTAGTGTGACGGCGGCATCGTGCGTCGGTAGCGACTAGTTTTGTTTTTCATCACGTAGCGCGGCGAGCTGCTGCGCGAAGGGAACCACCGTTTCTTTGGTTCTTTCATGAACGGGCTTGCCTTTGAGTAGCTCAGCGAATTCACCGGCGGCGCGTGCGATGCGACGCGCAAGGCCTTGGGTTTGCGCATCGCCTTCGCCCCAGTCTTCCGGCGCGGCGAAGACCGCGGTGGGGACGACCATCGCGTGCAAGTAGCTAAAGAGTGGGCGAATAGCGTGTTCTAGCGCTAGGGAATGGCGAGCGGTTCCGCCGGTGGCGCTGATCAGGACTGGCTTACCCGCAAGCAACGTCTCATCGGCCGTGTCAAAGAACAGCACGTCAAAGAACGATTTGAACAATCCGCTGTAGGACGCGTTGAACACGGGCGTGACCGCGATGATTCCGTCTGCCGCAAGAGTCGCCTCGATTGTGTCGCGCAGTGCGGCGCTTGGAAAGCTGGTGACCATGTTGTGCGCGATATCGCTGGCGAGTTCGCGCAGTTCTACGATGCGCACCTCGACCGACTGGTCGAGGTGGCGACGGGTCGCGCTGGTGAGTCGGTCGGCGAGTAGCCGCGTCGAGGAGGGCTGGCTCAGCCCTGCGGAGATCACCACGAGTTTCAGGGGCTCCATTGGTCGATCTCCTTATTTCGCGTTAGTCAGCTGCGTGTTGACGAGCTGAGCGTGGGTGGGCGCGTCCGGCACATCAGCGGGGCGGTTCTTGGCGAACTCTTTCCGCAGCACTGGCACGACCTGTTCACCGAGCAGATCCATTTGTTCCAGGACTACTTTAAGTGGCAGCCCCGCATGGTCCATAAGGAAAAGTTGGCGCTGGTAGTGACCGAAGGACTCGGCGAATGTAAGGGTTTTGTCGATGACTTCTTGCGGGCTTCCCACGGTCAAGGGCGTTTCTGCCGTGAATTCTTCGAGCGAGGGCCCATGCCCGTAGACGGGCGCGTTGTCGAAGTAGGGCCGGAATTCACGGACGGCGTCTTGCGAGTTTTTGCGCATGAAAACTTGCCCACCTAGCCCCACTATTGCTTGTTCGGGTGTGCCGTGTCCGTAGTGCGCGTAGCGCTCGCGATACAGGTTTATGAGTGCGACAAAGTGTTCGCGGGGCCAGAAGATGTTGTTGGCGAAGAACCCGTCTCCGTAGTAGGCGGCTTGCTCAGCGATTTCTGGGCTACGAATTGAACCGTGCCACACGAAGGGTGGTACACCATCCAGCGGGCGTGGCGTAGAGGTGAAGCTTTGCAGCGGCGTGCGGAACTTACCCTTCCAGTCGACGATGTCTTCGCGCCACAGTTTGTGCAGTAGGGCGTAATTCTCGATGGCCAACGGGATTCCATTGCGAATGTCCTGCCCGAACCATGGATATACGGGCCCGGTGTTACCGCGCCCAAGCATCAGGTCTACTCGCCCATCTGCGAGGTGTTGCAGCATCGCGTAGTCTTCGGCGATTTTGACGGGGTCGTTTGTAGTGATCAGGGTGGTCGAGGTGGACAGCAGGAGGGTTTTGGTGCGCGCGGCGATGTAGCCGAGCATGGTGGTGGGCGATGAGGGCACGAATGGCGGGTTGTGGTGTTCGCCAGTGGCAAACACATCTAGGCCTACTTCTTCGGCTTTGAGGGCGAGGGTGACCATCGCTTTGATGCGTTCCGCTTCGGTGGGCTCAGTGCCGTTCGTTGGGTCAGGAGTGACGTCACCGACCGTGAATATTCCGAAATGCATTGCGCCCACCTTCCAGTAGTTAATTTTTCAACTACTTTGCCAACCGCTTCTCGCTTCCCACTATTCCCCATCCACCAAAAAGCGCATCGCCGCAGCTAGATCAGCTGCGGTTGGCGCCGTTTCTGGGCTAATTATCCGTTGCGCCACCACGCCCATTAGTAGCGCTTGGTGAAAACCACCCACAATCCGAACCGTTTCATCCTCGCTATCGGCCAAGCGCTGAAACATCTTCCCGATTTCTCGCTGCGCGATGGGCTGAACCGCAACAATCGCCTCACGAAGCTCGGGATCGTGATCCAACTCCAGCACCATCTCCAAGTTGACGACCCATAGTTGCCGGTGTTGCTCGAACTGTTCGATCACTGTCGCCCATGCCACCTCGAATCGCTGAAAGGGGTCAGCATCTGGGGGCACGGCCCGAGTTAAGGCCGCTTCAATTTCATCGCCCCACTCCTCAATCAGCTTCATCAGCGCGAGCCTGGTGAGCGCCGCTTTCGAGCCGTAGTGATAGCCGATCGAGGCCAGGTTTGCCCCGGATGCCGCAACGATGTCCCGCGCGGTGGTGCGCACAAGCCCTTTTTCGAGCAGGCAACGTTTAGCCCCCTCAAGGAGGTCTTCCTTATGTCCCATGGCCATACCTTACAACAGCATCTAAACAACTGTTTTATACAACTGTACTTGACGCTTGTTTAATACATACGTATATTTTTTCTCATGCCTAGCCAACATGCCAAAGCCGGCCGCAAAGAGTGGATCGGCTTCTCCGTCTTGATGCTCCCGCTACTGCTCGTGTCGATGGACGTATCCGTTCTCTACTTCGCTGTCCCATACATCAGCCAAGACCTAGAGCCCAGCGGCACCCAACAACTCTGGATGTTCGATATCTATGGATTTGTCTTAGCTGGACTGCTCATCACCATGGGGGCACTCGGCGACAAAATCGGTCGCCGTCGACTTTTGCTCCTCGGCGCACTCGCCTTTGGCAGCGCCTCACTCCTGGCGGCCTACGCGCACACCGCCGAAACACTCATCGCCGCCCGCGCCCTGCTCGGCATCGGTGGAGCCACCCTCATGCCTTCGACGCTCGCTCTCATCCGAAACATGTTCCACGACGAAAAACAGCGCAGCACCGCCATCGCGATCTGGACCGGCGCGATGACCGGCGGAGTCGCGCTTGGGCCAATTCTCAGCGGATTCCTACTCGAACATTTCTGGTGGGGATCGATCTTTCTCATCAACACGCCAGCCATGGTCGCCCTGCTGCTTCTCGCCCCCATGCTCGTGCCCGAATTCAAGAACCCCAAAGCTGGCAAGTTTGACATTCTCAGCTCCGGGCTATCACTAAGCGCAGTGCTGCCGACGATCTACGGCATCAAAGAAATAGCCAGCCACGGGCTCGAACTCGCCCCAGTTATCTACATCGGAATCGGGATCGTCCTTGGAGCGATCTTCGTGCGCCGGCAACTCACCAGCTCACATCCCATGATCGACCCACAACTTTTTCGCCGACGCGCCTTCACCGGCTCCATCGCGATGAACCTGCTCGCCATGTTCGCGCTCGTTGGATTCGCGATTTTCACCACCCAATACCTGCAATCCGTGCTTGGCATGAGCCCATTCGAAGCCGCGCTCTGGAGTCTGGTGCCCTCTTTAGGTGTTGGAGCGGCGGCGCCCGTTGTCACGAAACTCGCCCAACGCGGCATCAACCGTGCCTACGTGATGGCCGGAGGCTTCACAATCGCCGCACTCGGCTTCGCGGTGCTCACCCAAGTGCAGGCCACATCAGCGCTCTGGGTTGTGCTGACCGGCGCCACCATTTATGCCGCGGGACTCATGGCGGTGATGACACTCGTCACCGAAATGGTGATGGGTGCCGCCCCACCAGAACGAGCAGGCACCGCGTCAGCGCTACTAGAAACGGGTACTGAATTTGGCGGCGCGCTCGGACTGGCTCTTTTGGGCAGCCTCGGCGCCGCCACATTCCACCGAGAAATGGGCAACGCGAGCGATGTGCCACACGCGGCACAAGACACTCTCGGCGGAGCCCTTGCCGTTGCCGCCCAGCTGGATGAGCCCATACGGGAAAACCTCGTCGCTACCGCGCGGGAAGCATTCACCCATGGTATGCAGATCGCGGCCATCGGCGGCGGGCTGGTGATGGCCGCCGGAGCAATATGTGCGGTCATATTTCTTCGCCATGTCGCACCCACGGTCGAACCCGAGGGCAGCACCACCGCGGAACTGGCGCCCTCGACGAGGTAACCATCCCCGAATCGAGACGCAGAAGCCACGTTCACCAACACCGATGTCGTTGCCGATAAGAACGACATCGAAGCCGCCAAAGAAAAAAGTGGGGGGCACTGGATAAGCGCCCCCCACGAAATACCAGCTCAGCGGTAGTTCACAAACTGCAAAGGCACATCAACATCCGCGTCCTTCAACAAGGCAATGACAGCCTGCAGGTCGTCACGCTTCTTGCCGCTCACTCGCAATTGATCGCCCTGAATTTGCGCCTGAATGCCCTTAGGGCCCTCGTCGCGAATCAACTTGGCGATCTTTTTCGCCTGCTCAGAGCTGATTCCCTGCTGAATGGCACCACTGACTTTGTAAACCTTGCCCGACTGCTTCGGCTCAGCGAAATCTACCGCCTTCAAACTGACGCTTCGTTTAATCAACTTTTCCTTGAAGACTTCGATAGCGGCCTGTAGCCGCTCCTCCGTCTCAGCCTCCAGCGCTACGGCTTCCTCGCCGGACCACTCAATTTTCGCGCCTGTCCCCCGGAAGTCATAACGTTGCGCCAGCTCTTTGCCCGCCTGACGCAATGCGTTGTCCACCTCCTGACGATCAACTTTGTTCACAACATCGAATGAGGCATCGGCGGCCACAGGCAACTCCTTGAAACATGGGGGTGTGGTTCACGTGGACAAAAAGGCATTGGATATCCTGCCATTCGTTGCCAGGTTAGAACACGGCAACACCGCACTAGTGCGGTGCCACAACCACATAATGGCGGTGTGCCCGAGCGGCCAAAGGGAGCAGACTGTAAATCTGCCGGCTCAGCCTTCCTAGGTTCGAATCCTAGCGCCGCCACAGGTTGGATCAGGTGGGGTGTGTTTGCGGAAACGCAGACGCGCCCCACCTAGTCATTTGCCCCACAGGCTGTTTTACCCCTGGCCTTTCAACGCGGACCACCACCCGTCGCCCCCGAGCTTGTGCAATGTCCGCTCCAGCCGTCAGCAAACTTCGAAGCCGATCGTGCGACGGAACCAGAATCACGTATCGATACGGTCGAAAAACATAGACTCAGCAGGCATCACCCTTGGCGGCCGCAACGAAGTGAATTGTGGAGGGCCCGAAAAGTGTCGACAGATGTGCGCCAGCCACAGCAAATTATCGCCGATATATGTGAGTCGCAACAAAAACGGCGGGGAAACTCCGAGTCGCTCTCATTCATTCTGTGTGGTTTCGGTAATTCGATAGACCGCTATGGCCAATTTGATATTCCTACGCTATTTCGCACCATGACACCGGGCCCAATGCACGGTATTCGGATGATCGAACGAACTAATTTCCATAGGCTCGCGATGAAAATTGCCATTGCGGTCGCCACTGGCGAGGATTCAGTGGAAGGGCCAGCAGAAATGTACTTACCTCGCATAAGCAGCCGTTCCGATGACGAACGGGTCCCTCATAGTTTCGAGGCTTTTGTCGAGCCGGCGCGGCAATTACGCCGTTTCTACGAGCTGTACGAAATTGAAGAATCAGAAACACGAGTCGCCGGAAATGCCGGTCGCACAGCGGATGCGGCTTCCGCCGCCGGGCATCGCGTTCTGCTTTGTGCGGAAGACCGCCCCGATTTCTTCTTAAAACAGCTGAATGAACATGTCTATGTTGCCGAAGGCAAGCTCACGGGTGACGTACACCCCGTACCGGCCCATTTGGCAAAGCCGAATAAAGCCAATAGTGGGCATTTAGCTGTGAGTCATATCCTCTACCTGAAATGGGAGGGATACGCGGTTCCGAATGCGCCTGACCCGAATGATTACAAACCCAGATGGTACACATCGGCCTATCAGGCCGCCAAAATTCGGCGTCGCCTCGAAACTGCCAAATTCGATTACTGGCGAAACCTGGCAATTGTTCAAGCATTTCGTGAAGCACACGAGCAGGAGAAGCCATCTGGAATACGAGAAGCCAAGGCGATCATTACTGAGAATGTCAGCGGTCCACAAATGGATCACCGATACGTTCGATTAGTTCAAAAACTGATCGTTGCGGGGCAAGCGGCCGTGAGTTTGTACTCATCGGGAACGAAGTGCGACCTCAGCACCCACAAACGAGAGCTCGATTTCATCGTGGACAGCATTCAGCAGACCGCTCAATGCGCCAATGACGCGAAGGTCGACGTACTCCAGCATTACGAAATGGCCACGTGGCGTCATCCCGAAGCCCGCGAATACGTCATCGACCGTATCGCCGATTCGATCAATTCATTAGGCGGCAACGAGCCGGACATGCGCCGCCTTTATGGAGAACCTGACGCGAAAGAGCTTTCTACCACAGAACTCGCCCGCCGAATCAGTGAGAAATTTGGAGTAGCACGGGTCAACATCCATACCGATGTAGGTGCTGTCACAGTCTTGGCGAAGTCCCGCACACTACCGATCAGCATCCAGCAGGAAAAGCGAGCCCTGGAGTTGGGGTGTGTGCGAGCTGCTTGCTATATCGCCAGCGGGTCGTATCAAGGAATGCCCACTCAGCCCGATGGGTCTCACATGCGCAGCGTTGAAAGTGTATTTCCCGATGGAAGAGGCACCATCTTTTCTGACGAGCGATACGAATACGCCCGAGTGCCAGGACTACATCTCGCAAAAACAAAGCAAGGCGCGAACGGTGCGGGCGAAGTTTTCCTTTCAGAAGTATTGGGCGCGCACCAAGAGACGTTGATGGCGATCAACAGAGGCCGGCTCGCCAGCCAGCTTCACCTTCGACAAAGCTACGGCAGAGGGCGCAGATGGCCTTTCCAGCGGAAATAGCGCTCTATCGAGCCTTGTACCCCACAACCTGGTATGTGAGATGGACAAACTGATTCACCCGCTCAACATGCGCGAGCGACAAACGTTGAGAAGTGAGCCGTCTTGGCAATAGTGGAGCACCCCGACCGAGTGTGACTGGCGCGATAGTGAGGATCATCTCATCCAACAGCCCAACGTCGGCGAACAAACCAACCAGCTCTCCGCCACCCACAAGCCAGATGTTTCTCCCTTGAGCGGCAGCAAGCATCGCACTGTGCACCGGCTGGACATCGCCGCTGACGAAATGGATGTTCGCCCCAGCTACGCTCGGCAACTCGCGGTGCGTAAAAACCCAGCATGGAACCGCCCCGTACCAGGTTGTCCACTTTGCCGGGTCTTCAAGCAGGTTCTCGTGTTCGAGAACCCACTCATATGTTGTGGCACCCATCGCGAAGGCACCGATATTGCTAAAGAAATTGTCAAAATTTTTGTTTCCCGCTGAGTCGACCTCGAAAAGCCAATCCAACGAATTGTTTTCATCGGCCAAGAACCCATCGACGCTTGTGGCCGTGTAGTACTGAATTTTCGTCATATCGGTCATGCTTCCAGTACGTCCTCTTCGCTCCAACAATTAAAGACTCGAAAAATTCTGATCATCTCGTCTACGATCAGCTGCCGACCTGCCCACAAGGCAGCTCCCGACTCCTCATGGAAAGGTGCGCGGAACGTGCATATCCACGGCAAAACCAACTCATCGATGGTCCGCATCGCGGGCGGTTCCGTGGATCGTCGAGATGAGCGCCGCGGCGCTCGCTGGCAGGTAGACATCGCGCCTTTCCTACTCGGCGCATTTCCCGTGACATTGGGTTTGTATCGCTCTCTAACCGGCGTGGAGACGAACTCAGCGAACAGCTCAGCTACGCCAATAACGAATGTGAGCTGGCTCGATGCCATAGAATTCTGCAACCTGTTGTCCACGAAATCGGGGTTGGAGCCCGTATACACGCGGTCACCGGAGCGCGAAGAGGTGAACTGGGACAGGACAGCTAACGGCTTCCGGCTGCCATCAGAAGCGGAGTGGCAGTACGCCTGCAAAGCGGGCACCAGCGGATATCGCTATGGTCAGATCGACGACATCGCGTGGTACGAGGAAAATTCAGGCGGCCATGTTCATGACGTTGGCACCAAAACGCCGAACTCGTGGGGCTTGTACGACATGCTGGGAAACGTGTGGGAATGGTGCTGGGACCTCTACGACGAGGAAGTGTACGGTTCCTATCGAATTTTCAGGGGCGGCGGCTGGGCGGAATCGGAACGCGGCTGTGGAGCGACAGTGCGGCGCCGTAGTCACCCCACTTTTGCGATCGACGACCTGGGGTTTCGTCTTGCTCGTAACGCGTCTGGGGCTTCGTGACAGTTTGGGTGCCTTATGCCAGCGAGGTTAAGGACACGCCAAATAAATGCGGTCAACTTATGCTCTAGCTAACTGCATATTCGGATATTGCACTAGAGACTGCACGTATGGACACTAGGGAAACCGTTGCGGAGTTTCTTCAACGTCGTGCGAGCGGCGACATTGATCGGATCATGGAAATGGTAGCCGAGCCCGCCGATTTTCGTTCATTTGGAACTCCGGTCGCCCCATGGCTCGGAACTTTCACTGGACGGACCAAGGCCAGAGAGTTCTTCACCCGCCTGTTCGCGGGCACCCAAGCCAAGGGAGCCACTGTGGACGCGATCTTGGTGGATGGGGCAGAGGCCGTGGTTTTGGGCGACCTTGCCGTGACCGTTGTCGCGACAGGACGCACCTACAAATCACCATTCGTGCTTCGACTCACCGTACGGGACGGCAAGATTGTGCGACACCACGTCTTCGAGGACTCACTCGCATTGCATCAAGCTATGAGCGGTCAATAGGCTGCGCCGTTGCAGCAGGTCAATGGGGCAGTTTTGGGATTTTTACATCCGAGTCAATCTCATAGACGCGCATCTGCGAAGAACCAGGCGATGAATATTGCTCATCGCCCCTCGAGAAGTCTTGGTACTGCGAACTTTGTAAAAACCGTTCGCTATTTAGCTCCTGGCTATATCGATTGGTGCCATGTTGCGGACCCAACGCGCCGTCATCCTCGCCGACGAACACATATTGAGCACCGCCACTCGTGGTGACTCCCCCGTCAAGTTCCGGCACCTCATCTTCGGCGTTGTCGACATGTAAAACTTTAGTGCTGGCGTTGGCTGGTGCGTCTTTATGCTGCGCCGGCGAACCGATGGTTTCCACGTGAGTGATGTGATAGCGATCCGCGATGTGCCTGTTAGCCGCGATATCCATCACGCTCATTCCGCCTTGGCTGTGCCCGACAAGTTTGACGTTCGCTCCAGCCGGAATCGCGTCTAGCATCGCCTTAGTTGTGCCTTGAGTCAGCTGACTGTTATTAGTGACATAAGTGTTCAACGTGCCCGGGGTTCCATTCGCACCGACGCTATTGACCGCCATGCCTCGGACCACAACGACGTAAGAATTCTGTCCAGTCTGGATAACGCCTACTTCACCCGGTTTTAATATGCTCGTCGCCCTCAACGCATCGCCGGACTTTCGCATCCGCACCGGAACATTTTTGTGATGCCTGGCTGACACGGCGATGAACGTATCGTTGACCACGTGGCCGGCCGAGCCAAGCACTCGACGAGCGATGCCCACGTTGATTCGGACAAGTCGCTGCGCCCGCGCTTGGAAACTTGGAGCCAGCGCGACTGGCCCGGCCATGCCTGGGGTGAGCAAGATGAGACCTGCTGAATCGATTCCAGTGAGATCAGTTAACAGCTCGCGACCATCGCCGACTACGTCGGTGATCGCACCCCAGGCCGAATCCAGTGGACTTGTTCCGTGCCCGTCGAATATTTTGGCGTCTTTCACCTGTTCATCGATGGCCCGGGCGATATCTTCAGCCCGCCTGGCAACCGGCCTCGCACCTAATGGGTCCGCAACGGTTTCAGTTGTGTCAAGCGCGGCCCGCCGCAACGCGCTACGCGCGGGCTCGGGAAATTGCGCCGCCGCGGCGCGAAGCTCCTCCAGACATGTGCGGATAGCACGAATGAGACGATCTGATTCCGCCCCATATTCCCGCACGCATGCGGCCAAACGTTCAGCCCCAGCCACATCGACTTTCAGCACCTCAGACTCCCACGGTTTCGTGTATCTGCGTGTAGCTCTGAGCCGCTCGTGCCGCGAATTCCCCATAGCGCCGAATATCGTCGGCGAGATGGCAGGATTGAGCAATGAAGTGCTCTGCGGCGAGCTGATAAGTCCAATCGACCTTGTCAGCTTCGCGTCGAAGCTCTTCGCCGATTTCGCCTAATCTCGCCGCATTTTGGATGAGGGCTCGACATATCACGGCCACGTCAGTCATACACATCCCCAATATCCGGTGAAGTATTCATCCACCCTGGGTTTAAGGATGACGCAGATAGGCCCGGCGCGAGCTAGTTGTCCACAGGCGACTAACTCACCTGCGAGGCAAGACTATTAGCCACATCAGTGGCCGCCTCAAAAATTTCGTCTGGCCACACGCTAGCTATTACGGTTGCGATAACCGATAGGCCCAGGGCACACCAAATCCACGCGGAAATCGGCACACGGCGCACTGGAGGACCCGCAACAAACATGGCGCGGGCTAGACGCAGATACACGGCCGCTCCCACCACGATGCCGATCGCAACAGCGGCGGAGACAATGCCCTCTATCCAGCCAACCGAACCATCAAATAGCGAGGACACCACAGCGACTTTGGCCCAGGTTCCCGCCAAAGCCGGCGGAATGCCAGCGAGCCCCAACAACCCGAAAAGCACAATCGCGGCCAGCACTGGCCGGTTTCGGGCGACACCTTGCAAATCCGCGAGAGTTCCGCCGTCATCGACTCCACGGAGCGCCAGTAGCGCCCCAAACACCACCAAGGAAATAGGGACATAGAAAGCGAGATATGCGAACGCCGCTTGGGCGCCATCGGCGGTGACCAACGGGGCGACCACATATCCGAGTTGTGCCACCGAAGACCAAGCGAGGAGCCGCAGTGTGCGGACCTGGCGCAATGCCGCAACGCTGCCTATCACAATCGTGAGCACCGCGATCACACTCACCAATGCGCCCGGCGAACTCAAATGCGACCGTGCTGTGTTCAACGCGAGCACAAATGCGAAAAGCCCGCCGACTTTTGACACCGTCGCGAGGTAGGTCGTAACTGGTATGGGGGCCGAATCGTATGTGGTGGGCGCCCAAGCGTGAAACGGCACGGCGGCAAGCTTGAAAGCCAAACCAGCAACGAACAGCGCGGCGCCCAAAGCCGCCAACGGCGCCGCATCATCGGCGATGGATGCCTGGGCTAGCGCGCTGAAATGCACCTGTCCCGACACTGCGTACAACAGCGCCACACCCAGCAATGTCACCGATGTGGATACCACGGACAACACGAAAAAGGTGACCGAGCCACTGGACCCACGTGAGCCGAATGCGACCAACACATAAAGGGGCAAGGTAAGCAGTTCTAGCGCCACAATCAGCGTAAGCACGTCCCTGGCACCAAGCACACAGATGGCGCCCAGCAGCGACCCGAGCAGCAGAAAAAGGTATTCCGCGGCTCTATCGCGGTTTTCGCGCAGCCAGGGAACCGATAGGCCCAACACGATGGCCACTGTCGCGCATAGCGCTGCGGCAGCTATCCTCGATTCACGAGATGTCACATAGGAGCACAATTGCTCTGTGCAAAAGCTACGCCGCTCGTCTGCGACTGTGGTAGCCAAGGCGGCGGTCACACCCAAACCGGCGAAGCCAACGCCGAGCAGCACTATTCGTGGAACTGGCACCAGATCTAGAACGAAGATCAGCAAAATCGCACCAGAAAGCGCATAGAGCGGAGCTAGTGCGGCGTGGTCGATCGTCATGGCAATGCCTCCGCGATTTGCGTCACTGGGCCGAGGCTCAGACTCAATACCCCGTTGGGCCAAAGACCCAGCACCAGCACACCCAACACCAACGGAACGACCGCGATAACTTCACCGAACGACCAACCGCTGGTCGGTTGAACCGCATCGGCGGGTCGGGCAATCACTTGGCGCAATACTCGCAAAAAGTATGCGACGGTCAACGCGGCGCCGATAGCCGCACATGACGCCAACGTCATCCACAGGCCCCCGCCTCGTTGCACCGTCGCCACGATCGCGAAGGCTTCACCCCAGAACCCAGCCAAGCCTGGCAGCCCGAAGCTGGCTATTGTCGCTAGGCCAAAGATGGCGGCTAGCCGTGGAGCCGAAAAACGGATGCCACCAAGCTGAGCGAGCTCTCCAGTGCCGTATCGCTCTTTGATAATTCCCACCAAGACGAACAACAGTCCGGTGATAAAACCATGCGCCACGTTAGCGATGACGGCCGCTTGCAATCCAGCTGTCGTGCCGGCGGCGATCCCCAGCAACACAAAGCCCATGTGGCCAACACTTGAATACGCGATCAGTCGTTTGAGCTCTGTCTGAGCTAGACAAATCAACGCGCCGATGACGATGGCGCCGACAGCGAATATGCCGATCACCGGTGAGGCGTCCGCTGCGGCGTCGGGCATGGTGCCCACACCCACGCGAATAAAGCCGTAGGTGCCGAGTTTGAGCAGCACCCCGGCTAGCAACACCGAACCGACCGTCGGAGCTTCCGTGTGCGCGTCAGGCAACCAGGTGTGCAACGGCCAAAGCGGGCTCTTCACCGCGAAGGCCACCGCCAATATCGCGAAGACGGCTAGGGAACCATGTCCACCGCCTTGCAGGGTCACCAAGTTGGTGGTTCCTGCATCAATAGATAGCAGCACCACACCAAGCAGGAGCAGTGCGGAACCAACGAGCGTATAGAGCGCGAACTTACGCGCCGCATATGTGCGTTTCGCGCCGCCCCAACCGGCGATGATCGCGTACATGGGTGGCAGAGTGAGCTCGAAGAACACAAAAAACACGATGGTGTCCAGGGCGAGAAAAACCCCGACCAGGGCAAACTGCAGCACGAATATCAGCGCCAACAGCTGACGAACATCACGTTGAACGGGTCTATCCAACAAATAGGCGGCACAGCCCACGACGAGCAAAGCCGTGAGCCCAATGAGGGGCCAGCTCAGGCCGTCAACACCGAGATGCCAGTTCACTCCGAGGTTGGATACCCACCTGACATTCACCTCGTGCCACATGCCGAAATGTTCTCGCCCGGCAAGCAATGCACAGCTCGCGGCGAGGATGATGATGGCGGCGCCCAATCCCCACCAAGGCGCTTGGCGCACCGGCACAAACAGCATCAGGATCGCAGCCAGGATGGGCAAGCCCAGGGCAGCGCTGAGAAGGAGGGCACTCATCGAGTCACCTCCCACACCACCACGGCGATAACGGCAAGCAACACCGCGCCCGTCGCGGTGAGGGTGAGGTAGCGCTCTAGCCCGATGTGCCGTTGGGCGAGCCGTTGCCCGAGTGTCACAGTGCCACCGCCAACTGCCCGAACCGCGCCATCGACGATTCGTTCATCTCCGAAGCGAGCGGCACGCGCGAGGCGCTGCACGGGTCGGGTAACTAGAGCGTCTTGCAGCTCATCGAGGTAGAACGCTTGGGCGAACACCGGACGCAGAGCACCCAAACGTTGAGCGGGGTCCGCGGCGCGATCGGCGCGCCATGCCCACCATGCCAACGCGGCACCGATCAGCACGAGAATCGTGCTGATGGTTGCAGTGGTTATATGGGGCGACAGCGACGGGTTTTCCGCCGATGGCATGAGGGTAAACAGCGGATATGTCGCGTCGTACCCATGCAGGCCGGTGATGTCGTCGAAAGCGTTTACTCTGGCTGAGAAGGTGGAGCGATCGATCACGAGAGGCCACAGGACTAGCAGTCCAGCGCCCACTGTGGGCAGTGTGAGCGCGATGATCGGGCCAAGCATGCTTGGCGGAGGGTCGTGTGGACGAGCACGGCCACGGTATTTCCCGAAGAACACGCGCAACCATAGTCGCATCACATATGCGGCGGTGATGGGAATCGCGAGCCAGGTAGCGGCGGTGACAATCGCCCCGGCGGCTCCCGGAGCATGCTCCGCGGCCTGCACAATTGCCTCTTTGCTCCAGAACCCAGCGAATGGCGGCACTCCGGCTAGTGCGGCCAACCCAAGGGTGGTGGCACCGAAGGTGAGCGGCATCGTTTTTCTCAACCCGCCCATCTCGCTGGCTAGGTTGCTTCCCACCGCATGAATCAATGCCCCAGCGCATAGGAAAAGCAGTGCTTTGAAGCCGGCATGGCTGAGCAGATGGAAAAGAGCAGCCGCCGATGCGGTGTCGGAAGAAAGGCTCATCACCGCCACCATGTATCCAAGCTGGCTCATTGTGGAAAACGCGAGCACCCGTTTGATGTCGTCGGCTGCCAACGCGGCGAGCGCTCCCAAAACCACGGTGATCGCGCCGATGATCGCGATCGTCAACAGCACTGTTTCGCTGGCGAGGAAAACGGGGCGGAGCCGCGCCAACGCGTAGACACCGGCGGCGACCATGGTTGCGGCGTGAATGAGCGCGGAAATTGGCGTCGGGCCGGCCATCGCATCTGGTAGCCAGGTGTGCAGTGGAAATTGTGCGCTTTTTCCGGCAATGCCCGCCAAGAGCAACAGTCCCACACAGGTGAGTGTCGTCGCGCTGAACGCGCCATCTCTGACCGCGCTCAGCACGGTTGTGATGTCAAAGGAGCCCGCGCCAACGGCGAGGATGATGATGCCAAGCAGGAATCCGATATCTCCCACTCGTGTCACCAAGAAGGCCTTAACCGCAGCTTTGGGCGCCTCTGCCACGTTTTTGTCGTGGCCGATCAGGAGATATGAGCAGATGCCCATAGCTTCCCAACCGATTACCAAAGTAAGCAGATCACCAGCGACAACAACGGTAAGCATCGCCAGAGTGAAGAGCGAAACCTGAGCGGCATACGGAACATAGCGTTGGTCCTCGCGAAGATAACCCACCGAATAGATCTGCACGGCCAACGCCACCAGGGTGACCATCAGCGCCAACACCGCCGACACGAGGTCAATTCGCCCAATGAGAGTCACGGCGAAATCGCCAAAGTCGGCGATCATCACGCTAGTGCCAAAGGCAGTATCAAGTTCGATTTTTGGATCATCTGACAACACGAATGGATGCGTGCCAACTAGCCACAGGGACACACCAGCGCCGAGGGCGCTCAGCGCGGTCGCGGCGATAGATGTGATGGCCACGAGACGGCGAGCACGATACGGGGCGAGGAAGCCCACCAGCACCGCGATGAGAGGTGCGGCAAGCAATAGCAAGGAGGCGCGGGCGATCACGTATCGCTCCTTGGCGGCTCAGCGTCTAGGTCTGGCATCGTTCCAGTGGTGACGTCAACGGTGTCGATGGAGATCGTCGATTGTTCCCGGAAAAGTCGCAGCACAATTGCCAACCCCACGCCTATTTCAGCGGCGGCGATAACGGTAAGAAACAGCACAAAGACCTGACCAGTGGTGGCTTTCACGGATGCGTCGGTGGTGACCAAAATCAGGTTGATGGCGCCCAACATAAGCTCGACAGCCATCAAAATGAGCAAAATATTGCGCCTGACCAGCACGCCATAGAACCCAATACCAAAAAGTGCGGCGGCAATCAGGTAACCAATGATGGGGTGCATCAGGCATCATCCTTTTTCGCCGCTGGAGCGCGTGAAAGAACGATGGCACCTACCAGTGCGGCAAGCAGCAACAGGGAAAGCAGCTCAAATCCGAGAACCCAGTCTCGGAAAAGCGCGTCGCCTACGCGTTCGGCGGTGCCTACGTCTTTGTCATCCTGATTCACTTTGGACCAGCCGAACGCTTGCACCAGCAGTGTGCTCAAGCCGGCGATAGCGCCAAGCGCAACAAGCACACCTGGCCCTCGTGGCCGGTCAAGCTCTCCCCCACTTACTGGAGCTCGCGTCATCATGCTGGCGAAAAGCAGCAGCACGACCACGCCGCCCACATAAATCAAAATTTGCACCCACGCCACAAACTCGGCTCGAAGCACGAGAAAACACCCAGCTAGCCCCGCCAAGGCGACGACCAACCACAAACCGGCCCGCACCACGGCGCGGGCACTCACCGTGCCCAGGGCTCCGCCTAGCGTGATCGCTCCGAGAGCAACCAACAACACATCAGTGCCGCTCATCCGTCGCCTCTACCTGGCATAGGTGTCCCGCCCACAGGCGCTCATCCTGCCAGGCGCGCCTTGCTCGCCCCCACGCGGTCCACAGGGCGCAAACACCCAGGACAACCACGCGAACGCTGGACAGTAGCCATATTGGAGCGCGGCACACGACCTGTGGATAGTGCGGGGCCGGCGGCTAAGACTTGGGCACGATGACGGTATGGCTTCTTCACGCGACACTCATAAAGTGCCTCATGTCCCCAGTAACACTATTTTTGTGGCGCACCCACATCGTCCATCGGTGAACAAATTCGTGGGGTTTCTTGGGGTCGTAGTGGTGCTGAATCTCGCTTCGGTTCCGCTCATCGCCTATTTCACCGGACTACGCATTGCCTTGGGCATCGCGCTGACGATCGTGTGTGGGATCCACATATTTCGCGCGACCAGGTCAGAGCCTTTCTTAGCCGCCACGAAAACCGGAATATACATCCGCCCCATGTCTTTGTTCGCCTCATCGATGTTCATCGGATGGCGACAGATCACTAAGGTAAAAGTGAACGGTTTTCCTCAGCGGCTCGAAATCGCCTACACGAAGGCGGGCACCAGCTCATCTCAGCGAATTACGACTCTGATCGGCCTCGCCGAGCCAGACTCTCAGACAGTGTTGAATAACCTGGCAACTATCGCCGCTGGCCGCACACATATTGAGGGTGCGAACAATCTCGCCGCGGCCAAAATGTAGCCCGGTAAGTGACGCCTAGTTGAGGCTCGGATGCTCGTGCTCTTGTCGGGATTAAGAGTCAGGTGCGGTTTCCGCTTTTTCCCGAGCTTTCCCGGCCGCGACAAGTTCCTTCGCGGGCTCACCATTGGCATCATTCACCGGCGGAGGCGGCACGGTGGCGACCCAACTTTGCAGCTTTTCTTTCTCATGCAGCATCTCGCGAATGTCGGTCTCGACGTAGTCAAACTCCGGCGACCAAAACAACGCGTCGAACGGACATACTTCGACACAGATACCGCAGTACATGCACAGGGAATAATCAATCGCGAAGCGGTCCAGCACATTGCGCTGTCGCGGCCGAGCCGCGCCCTCAGGCTGATATGTCTCTTTATGCGAGTCAATGTAGATACACCAGTCGGGGCATTCGCGCGCACACAGCATGCACGAGGTGCAGTTTTCGTGCAGCAACGCGATAACGCCTCGCGACCGGGCGGGCAATTCTGGCTTAACGTCCGGGTACTGCTTGGTGTGGGCACGACGAAATAGGTTCCGCAGCGTCACGCCCAAACCACTAAACAACGCACGCCCAGGCGCCGGCTTATTCTGACTCACACCCTCATCCTGCCAGGTGGCTATCGCGACTCCCCCGCGCCGCTCGCGCCAGTTCGGATCGGGTCCATATTCTTAGCGCTTTTAGCCCAGGCAAATCAGCGCATCGGCGGCAGAAACCCCAGCCTAGGACGGATAACTGCTCGCCCCACCAGGCGGGTTCAACACTAAGGCGTCACGTCCGCTCATTAAAGCAAGATGCTACCGACGTGGCTTGACGAAGAAGTTCACGATCGGCCCTACGCATATAGCCGCTAGCAGCCCGCAACCGATGCCAAACATGCCCGTGCCGGTGCTGCCAAAGCCAGGTAGATCCCCCAGTGATCGAGCAATGTGCCAGCCCGCAAACGCACACACCACCATTAGTAGGTAAAAAGCTGCATACTCGACGAGAAACCAGCGGGCCAGCACCTCCACTGGACGCGCGTCGGGCGCGTATTGAGTTTGCGAAGTGGCGGCCGTGAAATCACCTTCACGAATCCGGACATTGAGCCCGTGTACTTTGGCAAACCCAGTGACCGCATAGGGGTCAAACGGAATATCCAACGCGGTAAGCAAGCGCCCCGCGTCGTCGCATACGGCCAAGCCCGCCGAAAGTTGTTGCCCCGGCTGAGAATAAGGCATGAGCACCCGGGCCGTCGGAAATGCGTGCCGTGCACCACTGACGTCATAAATGGTCAAAACATCGTCGATAAACTCGAGTCGTGTTTTGCGCGGGATCCCCAGTGGTCCACGCGGCGTCGTCGGGCGCAATATCTCAGGCATCAAGCGCGATCCTCACCCCAGCGGTAAGGACCAATTGGGCTAGCGCGATCGGAACAAGCACAAGCCAGCAAAAACGTTGAATTTGATCGGCACGAAGACGTGGCCATGCCACTCGAAGCCAGATCACGACGAAAGCGACCAGCGCTGTTTTTACCAGCGTCCAAAGCCATCCCACGCTGTCAGAGAGCGGACCTTGCCAGCCACCCAAAAACAACACGGCGGTGAGGGCGGAGATGACAACAATTCCCACATATTCGGCCAGCAAGAAGAAGGCGAACCGCAAGCCGGTGTATTCGGTGAGATAGCCAAATACGAGTTCAGAATCAGCGAGCGGCGCATCAAAAGGCGGACGCCGAATCTCCGCCAGCCCCGCTATAAAGAAGACAAGAAGCGCGGGAAACTGCCAAAGGAGCCACCACGGCTCCCATTCGTTGACTATCTCCGGCAGGCTCAATGTGCCGGCCGCCAAGGCGGGGCTCGCCGCCGCCAACAACAGCGGAACTTCATAACCGAGCAGCTGAGCGGCGGCCCGCAGGCCCCCCAACAGGCTGTACTTATTGGCACTTGACCAGGCCGCCATCAACACGCCGACAACGCCGATGCCCAGAATCGCTAGGACAAAGAACAACCCGAGATCCAGTGGTTGGGCCACCAAGCCATGTGGACCCAACGGCAACACCAGGAAAACGAAAAGATACGGAAGTAGTGCCACCAGTGGGGCCAGCCGAAAAATCGCTCGGTCCGCTCCCGCGGGCACAATGCTTTCTTTTTGAGCGAACTTCACGCCGTCGGCGAGCAGCTGCGCCCATCCGTGAAAGCCCCCAGCTTTCATCGGCCCAAGCCGGCCCTGCATGTGCGCCATAACTTTGTGCTCGGCTTGGCCAACTATCAGCGGAAACACCAAAAACGCGCCGAGCGCCGCCACAATGCGAAGGGCCAGCTCCACCCACTCGGGCACTTAGCTCTCCTTCTGATTCGGTGGTGCGTTCTCACCCGATTCTTCGGGTTGTTCGGTCAATGGCCACGGCGTCTCGGGCACGCCCGGCGGCAGCAGCTTGCGTCTTGATGGTGCTTGTTTGCCGCCGGCCGGGGTGCCGCCTTCCCCGGGCTCTTTAGCTCCTGGCCACGCTTTGATGGCCCGGGCGGCCAGCACGAAATCTTTTCGTAGCGGATGACCTTCGAATTCATCGGGCAAAAGTAGTTTGCGCAGATTCTCGTGACCGACAAAATCGATTCCGAACATTTCGAAGGTTTCACGCTCATGCCAGGCCGCGCCGGGAAAAACCTCAACAACACTGTCCAAGCGTGGTTCCGTGATGAGCGTGCGCAGCAGTAGGCCCTGCCGACGCTTCGCGTCCCACAAGTGAGCGACCACACGCAGGCCTTCAGCGGTTTCATCTACCGCAGTGAGCCAGTCAAGGAAGGTGAAATGAAGAGCGTCTCGTGCGGTTGACAGCGCCTCAACCCAGGTATCGGGTGGAACGTCAACCACCGGACGCGACCAGGTGCCGCCCCCTGACGTGCTCACCGCATCGGCGGGGACATGGAATGTGGCAGCAAGCATGGCCGCTCGGTCCTCGGGCTGGTTCTGCACACCGCGATCCTAGTGTTGACTCGCCTGTTCGTAGGCTGTGAGGTATGTCCCGGCAATTTCAACGCACCGTCGAAGACTTTGAGTGCGGCAATTGTGGTGCCCAGGTGACGGGCACGGGTTATACGAACCATTGCCCTGCCTGTCTGTGGTCCCGGCATGTTGATGTTCAGCCCGGCGACAGAGCGGCGCAGTGCCAGGCGTTGATGCGCCCGGTGCGCGCGCACCTAGATCACGGCGCGTTCATTATCACGCACGAATGCACACGTTGCGGCGTTCGCAAACTCAACAAGGCTGCGCGATCCGATGATCGTGACCTGTTGATCGCTCTGTCGGCTACCGGCTGGGATCAGTTGCCGCGCTAATGCAGTTTGAGTTCGTTGTTTCGGTTCAGGTCGACAAAGATCTGGTGATCGGCACGGGCTCGCGCACCATAGCTGTGCGCGAAGTCGACGAGCATGTCCACGAATCCGGCTTCGTCTTTTTCGATGGCACGCACAATTTCGGTTTCGGTGGAGAAGTCCACTAGGTCGTGGCTGGAGTCATCGTCGGCTACGGAGTGCATACGGGCTGTGGCGCGGCCGAGTTCGGCAACGACTTCGAGTAGCTCCTCGGGTTCGTTGACCTCGTCCCAGTCCAAGTCGGCGGCATATGGTGATACTTCCGCGGCCATGAGCCCGACACCATCCAAAGTGGTGAACCCACCCCAGTGGTCGGCGTGTGCCTGCAGCGCGCGCTGAGATTCGGTGGTTCGGTGCCCTTGGTGGTGGAAATAGTTGGTGATGCGTTCGTCAGTGATGTGTCGGGCCGCGGCTGGCGTTTGGCCTTGTTTCAGGTAGATGATGATGTCGTTTTCCAGGGCTTGGGTTGGCCCTTCTAGCAGGACGTTGTACGAGGGCAGGCCGGCTGAGCCGATGCCTACGCCTTTGCGGAGAACGATGTCTTTGACGTGCAACGAGTCGACGGAGAACGTGTTGGATTCGGGCAGCGTCGTGATGTAGTCGCGGAAAGCGTCGGTGACACGTTCCCGGGTGTCTTCGTCAACAGTGAATACGCCGTCTTGCATCGCGAACTTGCGATCGTAGTTTTCGACGCTGGTCTGTTTGTTGAGCATGTCCACCCGGGTGTTCAACCGCGCTTGTTGGAGCACGTCGTGCAGCACCCCATGGGTGGTGTCTAGGGTCAGTTCGCCGATGGCATCGTCGCCGCCGGTGGCGATGGCTCGCAGTTCGGTGATGTACGCGTTCGCGTAGGTGCGCACGAGCTCGGAAATCGCCTCATCGGATATGGCTTTGGCGTAACCGATGAGAGCGAGACTGGCGCTGAAGCGCTTCACATCCCAGGTGAAGGGGCCAACGTAGGCTTCGTCGAAATCGTTCACGTTGAAAACTAGAACGCCTTTGGAGTTCATGTAAGTGCCGAAGTTTTCGGCGTGAAGGTCACCATGAACCCACACTCGGCCGGTGCGTTCGTTCACAAAAGGGTCTGGTTCACCAACGATGTCATAGTCGAAAAGGCAAGCGCTGCCCCGATAGAACGCGAAAGGCGTATTGGCCATTTTGCGAAATTTACGGTGAAATGCGCCAGGGTCAGCGGCGGCTAGGACACCAAAAGCGTCTTGAAAAACGTCAATAATTTGTCCGGCCCGCGCGCTGTCTGACATCATTCGCCTTCCCAACTAGGAAGCACCCACGCTAAACCACAGTCGGTGAACAAGGGGTAAATGGTGACCCAATTTATTCCGGACGTATGAGCGGGGTCTGGAGCGAGGTCACATCGCGCTGCCATTTGCGACCCAGGCCGGTTTTTTCAGCGGCGATTTTCTCTTGTAGCTTCACGATTCCAGCCAACAGCGCCTCTGGTCGCGGCGGGCAGCCCGGCACGTATACGTCGACCGGAATGAGCTGGTCAACGCCTTTAGTCACCGAATACGAATCCCAGTAAGGCCCACCGCAGTTGGCGCACGAACCGAATGAAATGACGTATTTGGGCTCTGGCATTTGGTCATACAACCGCTTGATAGCTGGCGCCATCTTGTCGGTGACCGTGCCCGAAACCACCATCAAGTCAGCTTGTCGCGGTGAGTGCGCAAACGGGATGACACCTAGCCGAATGAAGTCGTGGCGCGCCATCGATGTCGCGATGAACTCAATCGCACAACACGCGAGGCCGAAGTTGAACACCCATAGCGAATAACGCCGCCCCCAGTTGAGCACAAATTTAATCGGATCACCCAGCACGGTCCCGAGCCTAGCCCGCGACTTGCACCGACTCCGCTACACCCAGCGCAGAACACCTTTTCGCCAGGCATACAACAAACCCAGGGCCAGCAACGCCGCGAAAATTCCCATTTCCACAGCCGAGCGCACCAACATTCCAGGCAGGTCAAACGCGAGAATCCACGGGAACAAGAAAATCGCTTCTACCGCGAACAACAAATACATGTAGCCATATACGTAGTAACGAATTTGGCTGCGCGCCCAATCGCCTTCCACCGCGTCAACGCCACATTCATAAGCGCTGAGTTTGGCCGCACCGGGCGTCGCTGGGCGCAAGAACCGGTTCGCCAGCAGCGAGACACTAATGAACCCCACACCTACCAGAAGCATGAGCGCCAAGCTTGCGTACTGCCCGAGATACGAGGAGGTCACATCAACCACCATAGCGATGCGACCTCACCACTCGCCCCAGCCCAGCTGGTCGCGAAGATGTGTTACTTCTTGCCCTGCTTTGGAGCCGCGGCCGATGAGCTTGTCGTTACTGGAGCCGCGGACCTAGGGTTCTGCTGTTGAGTGTTTTGTTTCCCGTTGTTAGCCGATGATCGGGTGGGAGCGGGCGAGCTAGTAGCGGTTACAGCTTTTGGTTTGTACTGATCAACTTTGACGGCCGAAGGCAATTGCAGGTTTTTGGCGTTCCGGTGCTTTTTGAAGTCGACCTCGATCTTCTTCCACAACGGATAGTCGCGGAAGCATTCGTCGTACACCCAGCCCGCTTCACGATCGCCGTGTTCGACATGGACCATGTTGCGCGAATATGGTTCCAATTCAAGTTTCTCGAGTTCGTCGGCGTCGTTGATTCGGCTTTCTCCGACATATTCGAGCTCTTGGTCGTCCCACCTCACATTTACCGCATTGGCCAAAAGGGTGGGCACATTCGGGGATGCGCTGTGCGGCACGCATTGGAAGGTTTGCTGGGCGCCGCCATCACCATTGCCGCAGGCTCCGACGCCGAGCGCGGCTACCGCGGCGAACGAAACAAGGACCCCAACTCGCGGGCCGCGCCTGGCGGTTGACGCGCCGAACCACTGGTTTTTCGCGGGGGCCTGTTGGGTCGTGGTGGACATAACGCCGCCTTTCGTTCGCTGTTAGTGAACATTTTGCACGTCGACAACAACACTCGCCACAAGAGGCCCCAAATAGCGCAGAAATGGCTGCTAAAAGCGTGATCCACTCTGGACAATAAACGCCAGTAAGGTCTGCCTTAGTGGCTCACTCACAACTGTGGGAAACACCCCGTAGCATGAAGTCGTGGCAGACAACGCAGCAGCAAAACAAGTGCAGCGACTCTCGCGAGTGGTGATCCGGTTCGCCGGCGACTCCGGTGACGGCATGCAATTGACCGGCGATCGATTCACCCAGGAAACCGCCGCCTTCGGCAACGACCTGTCAACACTGCCCAACTTCCCCGCCGAAATTCGGGCACCAGCCGGCACACTGCCCGGCGTATCAAGCTTCCAGCTTCACTTCGCCGACCACGACATCATCACCCCTGGCGACCATCCCGACGTACTCGTCGCGATGAACCCCGCCGCCCTCAAGGCGAACATGGGCGATCTCGAGCCAGGCGCCACCATCATCGTGAACACCGACGAATTCACCAAACGGGCGCTCACCAAAGTTGGTTATACCCAAAGCCCACTCGAAGACGGCTCCCTCACCAAATACTCCGTACACCAAGTGCCGCTGACCAGCATGACCACCGAGGCGCTCACCGAAATTCGGGAAAGCGGTGAACTGGGCAAAAAAGAGGCGGAACGCGCGAAGAACATGTTCGCGCTGGGCCTGTTGTCGTGGCTCTATCACCGGCCAACCGAAGGAACCTTGACGTTCCTCCAGCAAAAATTCGCCCACAACCCAGTGCTCGCCGCGGCCAACATCAAAGCGTTCGAAGCCGGCTGGGCATACGGCGAAACCACCGAAGCGTTCGAAGTCTCCTACGAGGTCGCGCCAGCGCCGATGCCCAGCGGGACATACCGCAACATCACCGGCAATACCGCCTTGGCGTACGGGCTCATCACCGCCGCGCAGCGGGCAGAACTTCCACTTTTCCTCGGCGCCTACCCGATCACGCCAGCCAGCGATATTTTGCACGAACTCGCCCGTCAAAAGCGCTTTGGAGTCCGCACTTTCCAAGCCGAAGACGAAATAGCGGCTGTCGGCGCCGCGATAGGCGCAAGCTACGGCGGCTCATTGGCTGTCACCACCTCCTCGGGCCCCGGCATCGCATTGAAGGCGGAAGCTGTCGGGCTCGGCATCATGCTCGAATTGCCCCTAGTCATCTGCAACATTCAACGGGCCGGGCCCTCCACCGGGATGCCCACCAAAACCGAACAAGCCGACCTGCTCCAAGCGATGTTCGGCCGGAACGGTGAGGCTCCTCTCCCCATCATCGCGCCGCAATCGCCCGCCGACTGTTTCTACGCGGCCATAGACGCGGCCCGAATCGCGCTGACCTACCGAACACCAGTCATGTTGCTGTCCGACGGGTACCTCGCAAATGGCGCCGAGCCTTGGCTCCTACCCGACATGACGGAGCTACCCGACCTACGAGTCGAATTCGCGCAAACACCCGCCGAAGGCCAAGAGTTCCTGCCCTATCAGCGAGACCCGGACACTTTGGCGCGTCCATGGGCAATTCCCGGCACCACCGGACTCGAACACCGCATCGGCGGTCTAGAAAAACAAGACGGCACCGGCAACATTTCGTACGACCCGATGAACCACGACCACATGGTCCGCACCCGCGCGGCCAAAGTCGACGGAGTCCACGTCGATGACCTTGAGGTTGACGATCCGACCGGCAACGCGCGTGTCCTAGCTTTGGGCTGGGGATCCACCTACGGACCCATCGCCGCGGCAGTGCGCGCTTTGCGGGAACAAGGACACGAAATAGCACGTGCTCATCTGCGCCATCTGAATCCGTTCCCGGCGAACCTGGGTGACGTGCTAGCCCGATACGACAAAGTCATCATTCCCGAAATGAACCTCGGTCAACTGGCCACCTTGATCCGAGCAAAATATTTGGTTGATGTGGTGTCCTACGACAAAGTACGGGGATTGCCTTTCCCATCCACTGAACTCGCCGCCGTGTTTCGCGGCGCCCTGCTGGACCTCGGAGTAGCCGCATGACCGACACCGTTGACCTTGGCCTGCCTTCACTGCGGGACGTTCCCAAAACTCGCGTGCCGCAAAAGGCTGGCGACTTCAAAACGGACCAAGAAGTGCGTTGGTGCCCAGGTTGTGGCGACTATGCCATCTTGGCCGCCGTGCAAGGGTTCTTGCCCTCACTGGGTGTTGCCCGCGAAAACATCGTGTTTGTTTCTGGCATCGGCTGCTCATCGAGATTTCCGTATTACGTGCAGACCTACGGCATGCACTCCATCCATGGCCGAGCACCAGCTATCGCCACCGGGCTTAGCGTTTCGCGGCCAGACCTATCCGTTTGGGTTGTTACCGGGGACGGTGACGCGCTTTCCATTGGCGGCAACCACCTGATTCACGCCCTACGCCGCAACGTAAATCTCAAAATCTTGCTATTCAACAACCAAATTTACGGGCTGACCAAAGGGCAGTATTCACCCACCTCCGAGCCCGGCAAAGTCACCAAATCCACGCCGCTCGGCTCACTTGACTATCCATTCAACCCGCTGTCACTGGCCATCGGCGCCGACGCCACTTTCGTGGCCCGCTCCATCGACTCAGACCGCAAACACCTCACCAGTGTTCTGCAGGCCGCGGCCGCCCATGAGGGAACCGCGCTGGTCGAGATTTACCAGAACTGCAACATCTTCAACGATGGCGCATTCGACGCGGTAAAAGACTCCAGCGTGCGAGACGCCAACACGCTGGCCCTCCAAGACGGGGAGCCGCTGCTCACCGCTGACGGCAAGCGCGGCGTCATCCGCGACGAACACGGCGGTTTGCGACTCGTCGACGAACCCAACCTGCACGACGTGATCCGTCACGACGCCACACTGGACGATTCGTCGTACGCGTACTCGCTGTCGCGATTGGACTCCCAAGTGACCCCGATTGGCGTGTTCCGGGCTGTGGAGCGCCCCAGCTACGACGCGTTGATGGCCGAGCAACTTGCCACCGCCACCAGCACAGCCGGGCCTGATGAGCTGCGCAAACTGCTTCACGGGCCGAACACCTGGACAGTGGACTAAGCAAACGGTCCTTGTCCAGGCGCGCGCTCAGCTAGGGCCTGGGACCGCTTGGGTTCTGCATTCCCAGGACCTTGTTCCAAGTGCCCACATGGTGTCCAGGCACCCCTGGAACTTCCGGCCCGGGTTCACGGAAGCGAATTCCAGCTGGCAAACCCTCTGGCGCGGCTTCAGCCGCCGGGTCCTCATCACGAGGTGCTTCTGGCTTTTCCGGTGCATCCGAGACTTCCCGGACTTTCGGACGTGCCCCAATAGCGATCGGTTGAATCCCATCGCCGAGGACACGAACATGGGTACGGAGTGCCAATTGTTCTTGAACGCGTTCAGCCGGATCGAGCATCGCCATAGCTTCGTCAAGCTCGTCGAAGTTCGCGAGCATCTCCAGGCGTTCCACCCAATGTGGCTCTGGCTCACCTTCGGCGGCCATCCTCCACTCACTCGCACCTTCGCCCATGTCCTTGCGGGCGGCGATTAACAGATTTAGAAGCCGCCTTGCCTCGCTATGAGCGTGGCTGCGCGACCCAGCGCTCGCAGCCCCCTCCTTTGGCCTGCTTTTTTGTTCGAAGGCCGCGAGATTCGCGATGACCCAATCAAGCGTGCCCCGTTCCGGTTCTTCGAGTAACTCTTGTCTGTCAGATTCGTCGGTCATGTCTAGGCTCCACCAAAAAGTCCATTCAGGATTTCCACCGCCGGTGAGGATATAGGCGGGAGGCGCTTGGGTGAACCGTCATGCGAGAAACGGCATAACAATGCGCCCCGCCACCACCTGGCTCAGCTAGACATGGCATGAGAACAAAATCAGCTGGTGATGTCTTTCGTCGTGAAATGCGCCCACGCGGCGGAAACGAACACCACGATGTAGCCGAGGCTCACCAAGGCTCCTTCACGCAGGTTGTCCCACAAGACCGGCGCCCGGAAAAAGTCACCGAACACCATCCAGTGATGCACAAACAAATACGGGTGCAGCCAATCTAGCTGCGGAATTTCGTTCAAAATGGCGCTCACAATCGCCAAAATGATCACGGCGATGGATCCGCCAAGTGGTTGCTCGGTGAGCGTGGAGAAAAACAACCCAATCGCGGCCAGGGCCAGCAAACACAGGGTCATATACGCGCAGACGCCCACCAGCCGTGCGATGCCCTCACCCTGCGAAATTTGAGTACCGGACAACAAAGTGACATCGCCGATCGGAAACAAGATCCAACCGATAACAAGCCCCACCAATGCCACCGCGAAAGTGACCCCAGCACAGGAAATCGCCACCGCGATCGCTTTGACCGCCAACAAGCGGGCTCGACTTACCGGGACGGTCAACAGATACCGCAGGGTGCCTTGATGGGCTTCACCGGCGATCGCGTCGGAGGAAACCGCTGACACCGCGACAGGCAAAAAGAGCGGCAGCGCCGCCGACAGCGCGGCCAGGGCCACAAACATGCCGTTGCCGGAGATCGACCCGATGAAATCACCACCTTCGCTGGTGTCGGTCGCTTTTACCGTGAAGGCGATAATGATGGGCAAAATCAGCAAGACGGCGAGACCGAGCTGATTTCGACGCCTTCCCACAATGAGTCGGAGTTCCGAGCGAAGCAAACGAAATCCAGGTGCGCGCAGCGCCAGAGGGCTAACCGCTGACATCGAAGCCCTCCCCCGTCAATTCGATGAAGGTTTCTTCCAAATTTGGTTGCTCAATGCGAAATTCGCGCACCGCGATGCCCTCATTCACCAAGCTCCGCAAAATGTCTGGCGGCTGCGGATTTTCGGCCGAGAAAGCGGCGACCACCGAACCGGAGTCGTTCACAGTGGCCGCGATGCCGAGTCGGTCAAGCACAGCTACGGTCGAAACCGTATCGATGGTGACGATTCGGAGCTGCGGCGTTGGACGGAGGCTAGCTAGGGGACCTTGTGCTTGCAGTACGCCAGCGCGGAGCACTCCAACGTGCGAACACACCTGCTCGACTTCCGACAAAAGGTGCGTGGACAACAGCACCGTTACCCCTTCGGCCGCGAGCTCAAGGATGAGTGATCGCACTTCCCGGGTGCCCTGAGGGTCGAGCCCATTCGTGGGCTCATCCAGGACAAGCAACTCCCGCTCACACAACAACGCGGCGGCGATGCCGAGACGTTGCTTCATGCCCAGTGAATATGTCCGGAAGGTTTTACCGGCGGCGGCGGTCAACCCAACCCGTTCGAGCGCGTGGCCGATGCGGGTTGAGCTGGTGCGCGGGTCCACACCTGTATCGGCAGCATCGAGGCGGCGAAGATTCGCCTCACCAGAGAGATATGGGTGGAAAGCGGGACCCTCGATGAGGGCGCCCACCTTATGCAGGGTGTCGCTGGTTCGACAGGAAACTGACTGTCCGAGTACTTCCACGCTGCCAGAATCGGGCGAAACTAGACCGAGCAGCATACGGATGGTCGTGGTTTTACCGGAACCATTGGGCCCCAAAAATCCGTACACGGATCCGCGCGGCACAAACAGATTCAGCTTGTCGACCGCGGGTTTCGAGCTACGACGAAACGTTTTCATTAGGTCATGGGTAATGACAGCACCACAGGCCGTGTGCTCAGAATTTCGAGAGCCCTCAGGACTGAGGGCTCTCGAAGGTGAATCGGTAACCGTCATTTGGAGTTAGCCGCCTCATACAGACGTTCCGGCGTTACCGCACCCACATAAATCTGACCGTCATCGGTAATCAGCACCGAGAAAAGCTTCGATTCCAAAATGTGCCCTCGGCCCCATTCGCCGTTGGCCGCTGGCAAGGCCCGAATCATGCGCTGCGCCTCCTCGTCCAGATTGGCGCCGTTGCCTACCCAGACCGCTTCCCAGTTTTCGCCAACAAAAGTGCCTTCGTTGATCATGTCTTCCCAGGCTTTATCGCCCGCGTTGTCATAGCCCTCAGAAACCTTAGCTCCGGGTGGGGGGGTAAACCGGAAATGTTCATCTCCGGGCTTCTGAAAATCAATGTGAGTAAAGCCCACTTCAAAGGCTGGCTTGGTGCCAGTCTTGGTGAACATCTGTACGGAAAGTGGCACACTTTTCTCAGCGTCAATGGCAATACGCACCTCACCGATCAGGGAAGTATCGGTGCGGGGTTTCACCACCAGCTCGTACGCATCCCGGCTGGCGACGCGGGTGGTGCCATCAGTGGCCACATCAGTGTTGGGGCCAAGCAAGCCGAGAACTTCGTCAGCTGCCTGGTCAGGTGTGTGCGAGGCGTTGGGCGGGGCTGGCTGTTCTGAAGCATCCAATTTCTCGTGAATAACGCTGTTGTCTTCGCTCGACCAGAACCAGGCGTCTTTTCCGTTGTGAATCCAGTCGGATTCGCCGAGCTCACCGAGCAAGGCCACTCGGGTTTTGTCGGAGCCCGCCGACCACACCCGCAAGGTGTGGGTTCCGCCGCTCAGCGCGGCGAAGTCGGCGTCACCGCCTAGCGACGGCAGTCCAAGATCGGCGTTCTTTACGAGAGTCCCCGAGAAGCCGTCGACCTCGGAATCGCGCATGTCGGTGAGAAGTTCTTGAGCTGTTTTCTTGGGCAGGGCAGGGGTGTCGTCATCAGCGAAAATCGCCCCACTGGCAAGCGGGATAGCGAGAGCGGCACTGGCGAACACCACCGGTACGAACCACCGCAGCTTGGGACGTTTCGTAAAGATATCCATGACACCCATGCTCCGATTATTCGCCTGTGCACAAGCTGAGAGTTGCTGAGGTCAACGTGTCAGTAGTTAGCGCAGGTGACGCGCCTGAATATGAGCTGAGAGGGTAAGTGACGAATCATAGGCGCTCATGCGAGGCTGGAACAGTGCGCTTACTGATTGTGGAAGATGAGACCCGTTTGGCCACCGCACTCGCTCGCGGACTGAGCGCCGACGGTTTTGCCGTCGATGTAGCTCACGATGGACCAACTGGCCTGGAGCGGGCGAGATTCGAGGCGTACGACGCGGTCATCTTGGATGTCATGCTGCCGAGATTGTCGGGATATCGGGTAGTCGAGACGCTGCGCGCGGAAAAGAACTGGGTGCCGGTACTCATGCTTTCCGCGAAAGACGGCGAATATGACCAGGCAGACGGCTTGGACTGCGGCGCCGACGATTACCTGACCAAACCGTTTTCGTATGTGGTGCTGCTGGCCAGACTTCGGGCGCTGCTGCGTCGCCGCGCCACCGCCCGACCAACCACGCTGCAGCTTGGTCCTCTCGCCCTCGACCCCGCCAGCCACCGGCTCACCCGCGATGGCACCGAAATCAACCTGACGGTCCGCGAATTCGCTTTGCTCGAATATCTGCTGCGTCGTCCTGGCGACGTGGTCTCCAAAACCGAACTTCTCGACCGGGTCTGGGGTGCTGACGAAGACACCGACCCGAACATCGTCGAGGTGTACATCGGCTATCTGCGCCGCAAGATTGGCCGAGACTTGTTGCAAACTGTGCGTGGGGCAGGCTATCGGCTCACCGCACCCCGACCGGTGGCCAGTGATGCGGATTAAACAACGCAAAATCGGGCTGCGAGCTCGGCTCACTGGACTCACCGCGTGCGCTGTCACGCTGATGCTCACCGTCGGGATTTTGACGCTGATCGGCGTCGTTGAGAACTCGCTCAAACACACCACCGACGCCGCGGCGCTCAAGAGCGCGCACGATGTGGCGCTTTTGACCAGCAGCGGCAACATTCCGAACCCGATCCCAGTGAGCGGGCCCGGGGCAATCGTGCAGATCATCGATGACCAACATCGAGTGCGCGGCGGCTCGGCTGGTGCGGATCGAATCGTGCCAATTTTGCGCAGCGAGGAGCTAGGCGGCCGTAACTCGGAAGTGCGGATGACGCTCAACGGCTCCCGGCTCGGTGACAGCGGCTGGTGGCGCGTCGTCGCGGTGCCCACTGGGCTGGTGACCGACCCGCTCACTGTGGTGGTCGCCGTGCCCGCGGTGTCAGCGAGTGACAGCTTGCGCGTGGTACGCACCTCACTGTGGCTCGCGCTGCCGTTGGCGGTCGCTGGTGTCGCCGCGCTGACCTGGTTCGTCGCCGGCCGAGCTCTGCAACCAGTGGAGGCGGTCCGGCAAGCGGCCGCATCCATTAGCGCCGCGCACAGTCAAGAACGGCTGCCCGTGAGCGGAACTGACGAAATAACTCGGCTCACGCTCACTCTCAATGAGATGTTGGATCGCATCGCTAACGCGAGCCGAAGACAACACGAGTTCGTGGCAAACGTCGCCCATGAGCTGCGCACTCCACTGACAAGCGCCCGAACCCATCTTGAGGTCGCCGCGCATATCGGTGATCCCACTATGGCACTGGAGTCAGTGCAAGACATCGAGCGCTTGAGCGGCATCGTGGACGATCTGCTGCTACTCGCCCGCGCTGACGAGGGACGACTAGTCACGGAATCGGCGCCCATTGATGTGCTTGAGCTGGCCAGGATCGTCGCGGAAGAACAGCACGACGACCGTATTTCTGTGTCTTCGGGCGCGGTGTTCGCTGTCGCTGACCCGAGCCACATTCGGCGCGTTTTGACGAACTTGGTCGCCAACGGGGCCAGACATGCGCGCACCAAAGTGCATGTTTCGGCAAAAGAGCTGGCCACCAAGACAGTGATCACCGTGTCCGATGATGGTCCAGGCATCGCACCCGCCGACCGGGAAAGGGCTTTGGAACGCTTTGTTCGGCTTGATGACGCGCGGGCGCGCCAAGAAGGCGGATCGGGGCTTGGCCTGTCGATTACCGCCGAACTCATGCGCGTCAACGGCGGCACATTGTTGTTGAGCGATGGGCAAAACGATGTGGGACTGACAGTTGTGTTGACGCTGCCAGCGGTGGAAGCTGATTCCCCGGCGACGAATTAGCGCCGCCGGGGCAGCGCCGTTTACAGCGGAATATTGCCGTGCTTTTTCGGGGGCAGCGTTTCCCGCTTATTGCTGAGCAGACGCAAGGCACGCACCAGCTGCACTCGTGTTTCGTTGGGCTCGATGACCGCATCCACGTAGCCGCGCTCGGCCGCCAGATAAGGATTGGCGAGAGTGTCTTCGTATTCGGTGATCAGTTCAGCGCGACGAGCATCCACATCTTGCGCATCGGCGAGCTCCCGTCGGTACAGGATGTTGACAGCGCCTTGCGCGCCCATGACGGCGATTTGCGCGGTTGGCCAAGCCAAGTTCAGGTCAGCGCCCACGTGCTTGGAGCCCATCACGTCGTAAGCGCCGCCATAGGCTTTGCGAGTGATGACGGTCAGTTTCGGCACGGTGGCTTCGGCGTAGGCGTAAATAAGTTTGGCGCCACGACGAATGATGCCGTTCCATTCTTGTTCGGTGCCCGGCAGGAACCCGGGCACATCCACCAGCGTGACGATCGGAACGTTGAAGGCATCGCAAGTGCGAATAAACCGGGCCGCTTTTTCTGACGCGTCAATGTCGAGACATCCGGCGAATTGGGTGGGCTGGTTGGCGACGATGCCAACGGCGCGTCCCTCAATCCGGCCGAATCCACACACAATGTTGGGCGCGAACAGCGCCTGAACCTCGCAGAATTCAGCATCATCGAGTAGATGTTCGATGAGCTGGTGCATGTCGTACGGCTGATTGGCTGAGTCGGGAATGAGGGTGTCTAGTTCGACATCATCTGGGGTTATTTCAAGATCGACTTCGGTGGGATACACCGGTGCCGCGTCCATGTTGTTGCTAGGCAGATACGACAGCAGTGCTTTCACATATTCGATAGCGTCTTCTTCATCGCTCGCCAAGTAGTGGGCGTTGCCAGAGGTGGCGTTGTGGGTGCGGGCACCACCCAGTTCTTCAAATCCGACGTCTTCCCCAGTGACGGTTTTGATGACGTCTGGCCCAGTGATGAACATGTGTGAGGTTTGGTCGACCATCACGGTGAAGTCGGTGATGGCCGGCGAATATACAGCGCCACCGGCGCATGGCCCGAGAACGAGCGATATTTGCGGGATCACACCTGAGGAGCGGACGTTACGGAGGAAGATTTCCCCGTATCGCCCTAGCGCCACGACGCCTTCTTGAATGCGGGCGCCTCCGGAGTCGTTGATACCCACCACCGGGCAGCCCAGTTTCATAGCGAGGTCCATCACTTTGATGATTTTCTCGCCGAATACTTCACCTAGGCTGCCACCAAACACCGTGAAGTCTTGAGCGAACACGCACACTGGACGTCCATCCACAGTGCCGTATCCGGTCACGACACCGTCAGAGTAAGGACGGTTGGCATCCATGCCGAAGTTAGTGGACCGGTGGCGGGCCAGTTCGTCTAGCTCGGTAAATGAGCCTTCGTCAAGGAGCAAATCAATACGTTCGCGAGCGGTTTTTTTGCCACGGGCGTGCTGCCGCTCGACGGCTCTGGCCGAACCGGCGTGCACCGCGTCTTCTCGACGGCGACGCAGATCTTCCAGCTTGCCTTTGGTGGTGTGAATATCGATAGCTGATTCGTTCTCCGGCATGCCAAGCAGGCTACCGTGAACAGATGAGCAGCCCATTTGCGAACCTGGATCGACCGCCGTTGAGCGCCAAGACTTTGCGCCGCACGCTCATCACACCGGGCGGTTTTTGGCGGGATATAAGGGTTTTGTCAAGCACCGGGTCAACGAACGCGGATGCCGCCGCCGCGGCTCGAGAGGGCGCCGCCGAAGGTCTTGTCGTCGTTGCCGATGAACAAACTGCGGGCCGAGGGCGGCTTGCCCGCACTTGGGTTTCACCGCCTCGGGCGGGTTTGGCGATCAGTGTGCTTTTGCGCCCAGCGGGGTTGCCATTGAGTTGGTTCCCTTTGTTGACCGGTGTAGCCGTGACCAGGGCGATCACCCAGCTCACCGGGGTTAAGGCCGCGTTGAAATGGCCTAATGACGTGTTGATTGGCTCTGGCAGCGGGCAGCTGCGGAAAGCTGGCGGAATTTTGGCGGAACGTGTCGAGCCCGACGCTGTAGTGATGGGCGTTGGCCTGAATGTGACCACCACCCCAGAAGAGCTGCCCAATGCGGGGGCAACGTCGCTGCTACTGGCTAATGCGAGCACCAACGATAGGAACGTGATTCTGCGAGCGATCCTTCGAGCACTCGCCGACGACTACACAACCTGGCGCGCCCACGGCGGCGATGCCGAGCGGTCAGGTCTGCGGGAGGCGTATCGCGAATTGTGCGCGACGCTTGGGCAGGTAGTGCGGGTGGAGTTGCCCGCATCAGAGCCACTGATTGGTCAAGCTGCCGACATTGATACCAATGGACATCTTTTGGTCGCCACTGGCTCTGGAGTGACGACCATCAGCGCGGGAGATGTCGTACATGTCCGCCCGCACAACTAGGCGGAAAGTCGTGCGGTTGCTTCATCCCATTTCACGGGCAGTTCACCCGCGGGCATTTCCCAAAAGACGAAGGTCGAATCGGCCATGTGCGGTCGGTGCCTGGCCATAGCTGAGTAGTGCGGTTCAGCTTTGACCAGCGCGTTCAACACTTTTCGGTCACGCCAGGCGGACAAGGTGCGGAAGGTCTTGGCGAATATTTGCGCGTCCAAGCTCATCCCGACGGCACCGGGCGCCTTGAGCACTTGGCTCCGAATTTTGAGTGAATCGCGGAAGAACGCGGGGATGTGTAGATGTGAGGCGAGTTTGAACTCTGATGCCATCACTACCACTGGTGTTTGTGGGTCCAGCGAGACATCGATTGCGCTCCAGGGCAGTTTTGGCATGGTAGTTCCTTCATCTCGTTGGCCGCACGAGTGGCGGTCCGACAACATCCTCTAGCATCAGCTTTGTGACACGCAGCCGGAGCTTAAAAACCCGCTGGGCTTTGCCGTTTAGTGCGCTCAGCCTAGCTCTCGTCGTGGGCCTGAGCGGCTGTGGCGACCAGAAAGAGCTGCTCGCGCGGCCTGTTCCGCGCAACATGTGCGACACGGTGGGCGCGGCGCTGCTGAACAAGCTGGCTCCGGGCGGACCAGCTTATGACTCGGTGGGCGACATCACCGATGACCGCAAAACTATTGCTTGCGAATTGGAAACGTCCGAGCCTGATCCAGAACGTAATCGCGAACCTGTTTACTTGATGTTTGAGGTGAGTCGCTTCGGTGGCTCGGAGGATCACAAGCCCTACGAGAACGCCGACGAGTGGCTGGAGCGTCTGGAAAGCAAGGCCGAGAAGAAGACGCCGAAGCAGGCCAAGGTTTCTTTTGACGAGCTTGATGGCTACACCGGTTTTGTGTGGGCCGCCGATTTCGGCCCGGATAAGCGCCCCGAGCTGGAATATGCCGTTCGTAAGGACGACACCATTCTGCACATCACATACAAGCCAGTATCGGGCATTCCTGCGGCAACTGCTGAGAAGTGGATACTTGACGCTGGCGAGCAGGTTTTAGCTCGCTTCAACGATGTGCAATATGGCCTATAGGGGATAATCGTGATCCGTGTTGATAAGGGAAACCCCACCTTTGAGGAACTCGCCGCTCTAGTTGTGGTGTTGTCCTCGCGCCAAGTCGAGCCAGCGCCCGAACCGGTTCCGGCTTCCCGCTGGGGTGCGCCATCCCTTCGGGCACCTATGCAACACGGATACGGCGCATGGCGAGCAAGCGCGCTTCCCTATTCTCGCTGACTCAATCGTGATGACATCCATCACGATTGAGCTAAATGGAGAGCCCTTCAGCGCGATAAAACGCACGATTGAAGGATGACTAATAACTCGCTGGAAAAAACTTCCGCCCCAGCACCTCTGGTGTGGACCAGCGGGAGCGCGGTTAAACTCTCCATGATCTCCGCGCTCGGTGTCCCTGTTCGACATATCGAGCCCCGCACCGAATTCGACGAGCGCGAATTCCAGGACACAATGTTGGCTGACGCTCAAACACCCAAAATGGTTCGCGCATTGGCGATCGAAAAAGCCCGTCACGCCGCCGCCGATCTGGAAGAAATATTGGCCGAAGAACAAGCGCGGCTCGGCGAAGATGTTCCGCAAATAATCCTGTCTGGTGATGTGGTTGTCGAACTTGATGGCATTCCACTACATAAACCTTCCTCGCCTGAGGAAGCGGAGATACGAATAAAAAGCCTACGCGGACGCGAAGTCAGATTCGTTAGCGCATTGGCCGCGCTGAATCGGAAGACTGGCGAAATTTTCTCAGGTGTCACTACCGCGAGCATGCGTGTCGACGGGCCCGACAAGCTGACTGACGAGTTGGTGAGAGAAATTGTGGCCACCGACACTTATGTGCTCGGCGCCACCGGCGGTCTAAATTTGGCTGGCTATGCCAATGGCACGCCAGCTCCGTTGAGGGCCTTCATACATTCCCCGCACTCGCCCGATGATGACGTGTGGGGAACCACGTTCGGCGTGCCGCCAGGCCTACTTGTCAAACTGGCCGCGCAAGCCGGAGCACCCATTGACATGGCAAGTGTGCGTATTCCGGGACATCATATTTTGCCCGGCGGGCCAAATATGGTTACCAACCGCCCGAAGCCAGCGTTAAGCTGAAGCTATGTCGCGCCAAAGTTTGCAAATGACCCCGGCCCTGCATCAATACCTCGTCGCTCACGGCACTCCGCCAGACGATGTTCAGCGGGATTTGATGAATGAAACCGGGTTGATGGCGGAAGCTTCTATGCAGATCGCGCCAGAACAAGGCGCGTTTTTGACGGTTCTTACAAAACTGGTGAACGCCAAATTCGCTGTGGAAGTAGGCACTTTCACTGGCTATTCGTCAATCTCAATTGCCCGAGGCTTGACTGAGGGCGGTCGCCTATTGTGTTGCGATGTCAGCGAAGAGTGGACTGATATCGCACGACGTTATTGGGATCGTGCCGGAGTCACTGACCGAATAGATCTTAAAATCGCTCCGGCACTGGACACGTTGCGCGCATTGCCAATGGAACGCACAATCGATTTTTCCTTTATTGATGCCGATAAAACTGGCTACTCGGAATATTGGGAAGAAATCGTGACCCGCACCCGACCGGGTGGCGTAATTGTGGTGGACAACGTTTTGCAAAATGGCAGAGTAATTGACCCACAGTCCGATTCTCCTAGTGTGCAAGCAATTCGGGAGTTCAACACCCGAGTGCGCGTTGATGATCGGGTCGATATCGCCATGATTCCGGTCGCAGATGGCCTGACTATCGCTTTTAGACACTAGCAATTAGGGCATCACAATTACAGCACGGATTCAGCAGCGCACAATGCGCAAAGAATCCTGCTAAATAGCGCTATTTTCGGCCCTCATCTCCCAAAGTGGCGAGCTGGCCAGTATTCTCAGCATTCGCACACGCAACTACTGAACCGCCAGCATCATCTAAATTTCTGGCGCTTCCCAACTAAGGAGTTATCGCCTTGCGGGCTATTCGAGGACGGCAGGTGTTCGCAGGAGCTGCGACCGCCGCCGTGGCAGCATTATCGCTCAGTTTCGGCGCCGGTGTCGCCCAGGCCGAATCGACAAATCACGATCTTGCGGTGGACGTCACTGGCGTCAAGAACGGCAAAGAAATCACGACTAACGTCACCGTTCTCAACCAAGGTCAAGCCACTGCCAACCAGGTCAACATTCACGGCTTGGCCGGCAACCTCAATGTGAGCGACGTTCAAGCCACCGGCGGTGCCGTCTGCACCTCCGAGAACGCCGACAAGAACTCAGCAATCGCCTGCTCGGTCAACTCATTGCCCGTCAATGAATCCATTGTGGTCACAATCAAATACATTGTGTCCGCCCAAGAGGGCAACTTCGGCGCCGGCATCCAAGCGAGCGCCCAAGGGGCCGACAGCGACATGAGCAACAACTCGGCCGGGTTCACCGACAGCATCACCAAACCGAGCCCACCCACCATTTCTGGCGTGGTGTTCGACGACGCCAACCGCAACGGCATCCGCGACAATGGCGAAAAGCCCGTCAAAGACGTGAGCTTCCAGCTCCTAAACGGCAACGTCGATGTGCTCAACGGAAAAACCGACGCGCAAGGCGCCTATGCAATTCACTACCTCGGCGGCAGCGAAAGCTACAGCGTCAAAGTCAACGCCCCCAAGGGCTATGCGATATCAACCCAAGGCGCGGGCCAAGACCGCAACACCGACTCCGATGTGGACCCCACCACGGGAACCTCGGCCGCGTTCAGTTGCCCCGGCTCATACCCGCAGCTCCCCGACATCAAGGATCTGACTAAAGGCATCGACAATAAAGACGCCGCCAGCAAACTGCTCTCAGCAGACCTGCCCGATATTCCGGCCCCCACGCCATGTGATGAGAAGGTAGATGTCGGCATCCACCAGCATGACGCGGCGGCGCCCGGCCAAGGCGGCGGCAAGAAGCTGCCCACAACTGGTGTCGCGATCACCGGCATCATCATCGGCGCACTGGTCTTGATTGGCGGCGGTATCGCCTTGGCGATATTCGCGCGCAAAAAGAAGGCCCCCGGCGCCACCGACGGAACCGAAGCTAGCGCCACAAGCGCGGAAACCCAAAAAGATGGGGCAAAACCTGACGATAAGAAGTAACTAGCGTCAAAAAGGTGGGGATTCGCACATGCGGGTCCCCACCTTTTTGCTGCGGTAGAGAAACGGCATTCAAGCACCTGTCCTATGCTCGGGCTGTGCATATTGTTTTGATCGCTAACCGTGGAGAAATTGCCCTGCGCGTTGTGCGCGCCTGTAGAGACGCTGGGTTGCGCAGTGTCGCCGTCTACGCAGACGCGGACATGAATGCCCCACACGTGCGGGCAGCGGATGAAGCCTACGCATTGAGCGGCACCACGGCCGCGGAAACATATTTGCGTGTCGACAAACTTCTAGATGTCGCCAAACGTGCCGGGGCCGACGCCGTGCATCCCGGTTACGGCTTCCTGTCAGAAAACGCTGACTTCGCGCAGGCCGTGATGGATGCTGGGCTCACCTGGATTGGTCCATCCCCAGATGCCATTCGCGCACTTGGCGACAAAGTCACCGCTCGCCATATCGCGTTGAAGGCCGGCGCGCCGTTGGTGCCCGGAACTCCCGACCCAGTGGATACCGCCGAAGAGATCGTGGAGTTCGCTCAAGAACATGGTTTGCCAGTGGCTATTAAAGCCGCATTCGGCGGCGGCGGTCGCGGGCTCAAAGTCGCTCGCACTCTCGAAGAGATTCCGGAGCTGTTCGCTAGCGCCGTTCGGGAAGCCGAGGCCGCGTTTGGCCGGGGCGAATGTTTTGTAGAACGTTATTTGGACAAGCCGCGCCACGTGGAAGCCCAAATCCTGGCTGATCAACACGGCAATGTGATCGTGGCTGGCACCCGTGACTGTTCTTTGCAGCGTCGCCACCAAAAGCTAGTAGAAGAAGCGCCCGCACCATTCTTGAGCGCGGAACAGCGCGCCCAGATCCATGAAGCCGCGAAGGCGATTTGCCAGCAGGCTGGCTACTGGGGCGCGGGAACCGTGGAGTTCTTGGTCGGCGCTGATGGCGTCATCAGTTTCTTGGAAGTAAACACGCGCCTTCAGGTTGAACACCCGGTCACCGAAGAAACCTCCGGGGTGGATTTGGTGCGCGAACAGTTCCGGATCGCCGATGGTGAGAAGCTTCGGTTTACCGAAGATTTGCCCCCGCGCGGCCACAGCATCGAGTTTCGCATCAACGGCGAAGACCCAGGTCGCAATTTCTTGCCCGCCCCAGGTGCGGTGACCGTGCTTGAGTGGCCCAGCGGCCCTGGGGTGCGTGTGGACGCGGGGATCGCCGCTGGGGACGCGATCTCTGGCAACTTCGACTCGATGCTCGCGAAAATCATCGTGACCGGGGCAGACCGTCAAGAAGCAATAGAACGAGCTCGTCGTGCTTTGGCCGAGACCACGGTCGAAGGTGTGGCCACCGTCTTGCCGTTCCATGAAGCGGTGTTGAATGACCAGGCGTTTACCGCTGAGCCATTTACTGTGCATACGCGGTGGATCGAGACTGAGTTTGACAATCAGTTGGCTCCGTTCGCCGATGGTGGCGATGTGCCCGAGACAGCTGCCCGCGAGTCGATGGTTGTCGAGGTTTCTGGCAAGCGGTTGGAAGTAAGTTTGCCCGCCGGCTTTGGGGCTACGTCTTCGAGCGTGGGTGCCACTGCCACCACCCCGAAGCGCCGTAATGCGAAGAAGGCGGCCAGCGCCGCCAGTGGCGATGCGGTAGCCAGCCCGATGCAGGGAACGATAGTCAAGGTCGCGGTAGCTGAGGGTGACGTCGTTGAGGCGGGCGACCTGGTGGTTGTGCTGGAGGCCATGAAGATGGAGCAGCCACTGATGGCGCACAAGAGCGGCACCATCTCAGGGCTCAAAGCCGAGGTCGGCGCCACGGTGTCTTCGGGCTCGGTGTTGTGCGAGATCGCGTAAGCCTTTCTCGTACTTGTGATCCCCATCTCAACGCTTTTGCCCCTTTTGACCTGCATAAACTTGTGGGCCGGGCCACACTGACGGCCAGATAACGCCCAGATAAAACGCCCCGCTTCACCCGCATAGGTGAGGCGGGGCGCAACATGTGTGACTCCTGTAGTCACCGGCTGACCGTTCGGTTGAACCAGCCATTCCCGCTTCTTCAGCGATTCGCTCGTCGTAACTGAGAGTGACCACGCAAATGGCCACCGAGGCCTGACCTTGGTCACGATGGTGGCTTTGTCGCATTCTCGGCATCTTTGGTGGAGTCCGTGCCCCCAATAGCCGCGGTGAACCAACACCAACGCGACTAAAGAGCGAAGACACCATGCATAGAAACCGAATTACCGCAGCCCTAATCGCAGCAGCTTGCTTGAGCATCAACGCCATACCGGCTACCGCCAACGCTGCCGACTCAGACGAAACCCGATTCGTTAGCCCCGTTGCGGCAACTCCCGCAGCAACCCCAGGCGCGACCCCCGAAGCGGCGGCCGCCCAGGGATCACAGCCAGCCGAACAAGTACAGCCAGAAGCGGCACCACAACCAGAAGCCGCGCCTGCCGCACCCACCTACTCACCGCCCGCAGGCACCTGGGTAACACAACAGAACATGGACAACGCAGCCGCGATCGTGCACGCGGGCCAAGAAATGGGTCTCCCGCAACGCGCCTACGAAATCGCCGTAGCGACCGCCATGCAAGAGTCAAACCTGAACAACTACGGTCACCTTGGCGACCGGAACGACTACGACTCACAAGGCCTGTTCCAGCAACGTCCAAGCATGGGCTGGGGATCTGTCGAGCAAATCACCGACCCCAACTATGCCGCCAAAGCGTTCTACAACCGCTTGGTTGAGGTTCCGGGCTGGGAAAGCCTCCCGTTGACCGTGGCAGCACAGACCGTGCAGGGCTCCGCGTTCCCCGACGCTTACGCCAAGCACGAAGGTCTCGCCGTCACCATCGTGGCTGACATCGTCAGCTAACAAAAGCTGAACACCCCTGCCCCGCGGCGTTAACGCCAAGGCACGGAGCCGCGTGGCGGGGGTGTTCTTCACTAATCAGTCTCATACTCAATCAGCTGCCGTGCCGCCTCAGTAATCGAACCCGACAACGATGGATAGATCGCAATCGTTTGCGCTATCTGCTGGACCGTCAACTTGTTCTGCACCGCCATCGCGATCGGCAGAATCAATTCACTCGCCCGCGGCCCCACCACAACGCCGCCGATGACTAGACCAGAAGCTGGGCGACAATACAGCTTCACAAAACCATCATCGAAGCCCGTCATCTTCGCCCGCGCGTTCGTGGCCAACGGCAACATCACCGAACGCGCCGGCACCAAACCAGCCTCCACCGTCGACTGACCCACACCCACGGTCGCCATCTCCGGATCGGTAAAAACATTCGCGGCCACGGTGTTCAGCTTCAACGGCGCCACCGCCTCACCCAAGGCATGCCACATCGCGATTCGGCCCTGCATCGCGGCCACCGAGGCCAACGGCAACAATCCCGTACAGTCACCCGCCGCATACACCCCCGGCACACTCGTCCGCGAAACCCGATCCACTTTCACATGACCACCGGGGCCACACTCCACACCAGCCTCGGCCAAACCGAGCCCATCAGTATTGGGAACGGACCCAACGGTCATCAACGCATGCGAACCACGCACCACCCGGCCATCGGCAAGCTCGACCACAACGCCCGAACCTTCTCGCCTGACAGATGTCGCCCGGCCGTTATATAGCAACGTCATGCCACGCTTGTTGAACACGTGCTCAATAAGGTTGGCCGCGTCAGAATCCTCATGCGGCATAACTCGATCGCGGCTCGCGATCAACGTTACCTTCGTGCCCATCGCCTGATAGGCGCTCGCGAACTCCGCGCCCGTGACGCCCGAACCCACAATCACTAGTTCTTCAGGCAACTCCGCTAGGTCATACACCTGACGCCACGTGAGAATGCGCTCCCCGTCCGGTTCAGCACCAGGCAGCACCCGTGGGCTCGCTCCGGTGGCGATCAAAACCACCTGCGCGTCGATATGCCCCTGGCCCTCATCGAACTCCACCCGCTGCAAATGACTCGCAGCGCCGGGTACCAGCCGAGCCTGCGCCCGCACCAGCTCCACACCCGCATCCAACATTTTCGCGCGAATGTCTGAGGATTGCGCCAACGCCAAGCCACGAACCCGCCCATGCACCGCCGGCGCGTTCACTTTCACGTCCTCGGCTTCGCAGGCCATTACACCCACCGCGTCACCGTCACGAAACGTGGTAGCCGCATTCGCGGAGACGATAAAAGTCTTCGACGGCACACAGTCGTACAGAACGCATGAGCCACCCAAGCCGTCACGTTCCACCAGGGTGACCTGCGCGCCCAACTGGGCGGCTACCAATGCCGCTTCATAACCTGCTGGGCCACCACCGAGAATTACTACGCGCGTCATAGCCCAATCTTGCCCCACGCATTCGGCGCGAAGCTTTACCCCCACACCCACAAACCGGCCATCTCATTGAAAGTGAACAACCGTCAACGCGGCCTCGGGCGCTGCAATAGCGGCCAGCGTGCTCTAGCATGCGAAGACATGACCCTTCACGCCATATATGGCTCGAGCATGGACCCGAAGATGATGCTCGAACGCGCCCCCCAGTCACCACTTGCTGGCACCGGATGGCTCGATGGTTGGCGGCTTACGTTCGGCGGGGAAGACTTCGGTTGGGAAGGCGCCCTCGTCACGATCGTCGAAGAGCCGAACTCCCGTGTTTTCGTCGCGCTCTACGACATCAGCCCGTTCGATGAGGAAGCCCTCGATGCCTGGGAAGGCAACACCGATGGCGGGCTGTACCGCAAGATACGGAGCCGAGTGCACACGCTGGACTCTGATGTGGTGGCCTGTCTATACGTGTTGGACACGTACGAAGGCGGGCTGCCCTCGGCTCGGTACCTCGGTCTTATCGCCGACTCCGCGGAAGCCGCCGGTGCCCCCGATGATTACGTCTCCGCATTGCGTTCTCGCCCTTGCCGATCAACTGGCATCTGAAACCAACTGGTCAGAATGGCGGAGCGCCGAGCTTGGCCCACACGCCTACGTGTGGACCGAGCTCGGCAGGCGTCGCCGCCCGATGCATTACCTTGGGCTTAATAAAGTCCTTGGTAAACCGCGGGTTGCTCCATACTTCGAAACCCGTCGCACGGTGTTGAACTCTGCGGCGAAAAGCTCCACGCGGACATGAATAGACGCGGTATTGGCAGAGCGCCGGGCGGCCGCAAGGACCGCCTCGTCGAAGTTTTCCATTAGCGTCGACCCGTCTCAATCACTGTTTGGGTCATCAGCCGCACGCCATATTCCAATGCGCGTTCGTCGATATCAAAATCGCCTTGGTGCAGGTCAACAGTGATGTCAGAACGCCCAACGCCTAGGCGCACCATCGCACCAGGCACATGCTCGAGGTACCAGGCGAAGTCTTCGCCACCCATGCTGTGCGGTGCTGGATGTACAGATCCCGGGCCCAACGCCACGCCGGCGGCCGTCGCGAAGATCGACACCAGACGCTCGTCGTTCATCACGGGCGGTACGCCACGTTGGTAGTCGATTTCCACTTTCGCCCCGCTAGGCGCGGTGATGTGGCGGACTATTTCGTCGAATGCCTTCGGAATTTGTCGCCATATCTCGGTGTCCAGCACACGGATTGTGCATCCCGCGGTGCCTTCCTGCGGGATGACATTGTTCGCCGCTCCTGTGTGCAGGGTGCCGAACACGACAAGCAGCCCACCCCGGTTATCGAACTGCCTAGCCAATAGGGCTGGCACTTCGTTGATAAGCCTGGCCAGGGCTCCGACCAGGTCAACGGTGAGGTGGGGCCTGGCGGTGTGACCACCTGGGCCAGTAAGCCGCACAGTCGCGAGATCACAGGCGGCGGTGAGGCCCCCGACACGGAGACCGACTTGGCCAGCTGGCAACTGCGGATAGCAGTGCAGAGCGTATATCTCGTCGACTTCGGCGAGGCCACCGGCGTCTATGACGTCCATTGCACCAAATGGCGCGGATTCTTCTGAAGGTTGAAAAAGTGCCCGAACCCGCACGGGAAGCAGGTCGGCGATCTCGGCTAGGGCCAGCATGGTCCCCAGTAGCACTGTGGTGTGGGCGTCGTGCCCACACGCATGACATACGCCATCGATCGTGGAACGGTAAGGCACATCTTTGAGGTCTGGCAGCGGTAGCGCATCTAGGTCGGCACGCAATCCGATGGTGCGCTCGCCGGCTCCGACGTCACAAATGACGCCGTTGCCAGCGGGCAGCAAGGTCGGTTGCAGGCCGGCGGCGGCCAGACGCTCAGCGATGAGGGCCGCGGTGCCTTGCTCACACCCCGATAGCTCGGGGTGTGCGTGCAAGTAGCGGCGAAATTGAATAAGCGCCTGGCCGTGGGTGGCAAACCAGGAATCAAGGTGTTCTTTGATTCCTTCGTCACTGAGCGCGGCCTGGCGCTTAGAGGTTGGGCTCGTAGAAGGGACAAGGGACGACGGCGCGTTCACGTATGCAACCCATCCCGCATCTCGATAATGAGGTGGTCCACCACCTTAGTGAGGTCGCCACCACTCGCTTCCGCGACGGCACGTTGACGCTGGTAGGACGCGCCGGTACCGAGAATGCGACTAATTCCGGCAAGTTCGTCGACGCAAGACAGGCGATTCGCGGTCGGCAGGAGGCCGTCTACCAGCTCCGCGATAAGGTCACGCGCCGGCACCAACGCGCCTTGTTCATTTGCAAGGAATTGGGCATCTAGCCCATAACGGGCAGCACGCCACTTATTCTCACGAACAACCCAGCCGCGAGGTACGTCAAGAGTGTACCCCGCTTTTAGTTGTTCGGCGTACCTATCAATTAGGCATTGCGCTAGCGCCGTGAGCGAAGAAATTTCGGCAATAGTACTCATTCCGTCACAGATTCGAATCTCGATAGTGCCGAAATCAGGATGCGGCCGCACATCCCACCAAAGATGCCGAAGATCTTGAATTGCGCCACTAGCTTTCATTCCCGCGACTACTTCTTCATAATCGTCCCAAGTGTTGAGAACAGGGGGCGGCCCGGCCGTTGAGGCTGGATAGAAAACGCGGTCGCGAGTGCTAGCCAATCCCGTGTCTCGCCCGTGCCAATATGGCGACGAAGCTGACAAGGCGAGCAGGTAGGGAAGGTCAGCGGCTACGCGGTTCAAAATCGGAATAACGAATGCGGGATTGTCCACACCTACGTGGATGTGAATGCCCACAAGTTGAAGCCGCCAGGCGGTCCACTTATGGCGTTCCACAATGTGGTTGTACCTGGTGTTTCCCTCGGTGAGCTCTTGATCCCACCATCTAGAGAACGGGTGTAGACCCGAACACATGGTTTCCAAGCCACGCTTTTGCGCGGCCACGCGAACTTCACTGACCGTCTTGGCCAGATCTTCGCCGGCTTGGCCGGCTGTATCGCAGATGCCGGTGACGACTTCTACGGTGTGCTTCATGAGCTCGGTTTTAGCTTGTGGATGCTCACTCTTACCGGGAGGGCAAATGTCGGTGAGAATATCTTTGGCGTAAGGAGCCAGTTCGCGCGTGTCAGGGTCGATGAGAAAAAATTCCCATTCCACGCCAACCGTGCTTTGTTTCTCAGAGGGGATGAATGGCATCGTCATTCCTCCAATGTAGAGAACGCCAATTATTCATGTGACGTTAATTCACCGGTTGGCATAACTCTTTGCAGATTGAATCATTACCTAGCGTTATTCACGCAGCTCTTGGCATTTGAATAGCGCAATTAGAATTTTTCAACTGGTTGATAATTGCCCCACGCATGCCGCAATACATCACAGACCTCCCCCACCGTCGCATGTGCGGCCAGCGCTCGCTTAAGCGCCGGCAGAACATTCGCCGAGCTCAGCGCGGCCTCCCGCACTTCCAAAAGTCGCAAATCCAGCTCACCGCTATCGCGCTCAGAACGCAATACCGCTAGGCGCCGGGCCTGAGCCTGCTCGATCCTAGGGTCAACCCGCAAGGGTTCATGTACCTCAGCGTCCTCATATGTGAACTTATTCACCCCGACGACGATGCGATCCCGCGATTCAATCGCCTGCGCCACCGCATAAGCCGACTGTTCGATTTCTCCCTTTTGAAACCCTTCTTCAATCGCTCGGACAGCCCCTCCACGCTTATCGACCGCCGCCATCAGCTCCAGCGCGGCCGCCTCAATCTCATCGGTCAGGGCCTCAACGGCATAGGAGCCCGCGAAGGGATCAACAGTGGCTGGGACATCTGTTTCGTACGCAAGCACCTGTTGAGTCCGCAGCGCCAACCTCGCCGCCTTCGCCGAGGGCAGCGCCAACGCCTCGTCATAGCTATTGGTGTGCAAAGACTGCGTCCCGCCCAACACAGCCGCCAATCCCTGCACAGCCACCCGCACGAGATTGACCTCGGGCTGCTGCGCCGTCAGTTGCACTCCAGCTGTCTGAGTATGGAATCTGAGCATCATTGATTTGGGATCCCGCGCCCCGAACTCGTCACGCATTATCCGAGCCCAGATGCGCCGCGCCGCCCGAAACTTGGCGACCTCTTCCAACAATTGGGTTCGGGCCACGAAAAAGAACGCCAGTCGAGGCGCGAACTCATCAACGTTGAGCCCAGCTCGCAAAGCGGCACGGACATACTCGGCGCCATTAGAGAGCGTAAAAGCGATCTCCTGCACAGGACTCGCCCCAGCTTCGGCCATGTGATAGCCCGAGATGGAGATCGTGTTCCACCTTGGAATCTCCTGTTTGCAGTATGCGAAAGTGTCGGTGACCAGGCGCAATGAGGGCTCGGGCGGGAAAATATAGGTTCCTCGCGCGATGTATTCCTTCAAAATGTCATTTTGGATAGTGCCGCCAAGACGCTCGGCCGGCACGCCTTGCTCTTCGGCAACAAGCTGATACATCAACAGCAAGATTGCCGCGGGGGCGTTGATTGTCATCGACGTAGTGACTTCGTTCAGCGGAATATCGCGAAAAAGTCGTCGCATATCGTCGAGCGAGTCGATAGCCACCCCAACCTTGCCGACCTCGCCACGGCTAATGGGATGATCTGAGTCGTAACCCATTTGCGTGGGCAAGTCGAATGCCACCGAAAGTCCCGTTGTCCCGGCAGCCAACAGCTCCCGATAACGTTGGTTAGATTCGTCCGCGCTCGCGAAGCCCGCGTACTGTCGCATGGTCCATAGTCGTTGCGTGTACATCGTCGGATATACACCACGGGTGAACGGATAGTTACCAGGCGTACCTATTCGTTCGGCTGTATCCGGTCTGACGTCGCTGAATTCGTAGATTGGCTTGATTGGGAGCCCAGACTCCGACAATCTAGCTACTGGACCGGGCTGAGAAGGCTCGATCGGAGAAGCAGAGTCTTGACTACTCGGACCAGACTTGATGCCACGATCGGAGTCGCTGTAGGCGGTCATACCGCGATCGTAAAGCGGCAACCGAAAAGCCAACATAGCTGGGAGTGCGGGTAGTGGACGACGCTGTACTTGATGCGCCGGCACCCCCGGAAAAAGACGCCGAATCTCCCTCAAAGGCCACCAAAGAAAAACCCAGCACCAGCACCGGCGAAAAGGGCCGCACAGTCGGCGCCCGCTACGAACTACGCAGCACCATCGGCGCCGGCGGCATGGGCACCGTGTGGCGAGCCTTTGACCAGCTATTACAACGCGAAGTCGCGGTAAAAGAAGTTCTCATTCACGACGGGCTCCCCGACCGCGAACGCGAGATGCTGTGCGAACGCACCTTTCGAGAGGCCCGCGCCGCCGCCCAGCTCGACCATTCCTCAGTAATCCGGGTCTACGACGTCGTCCAAGACAGCGATCGCCCATGGATCATCATGGAAGTCCTCGACTCGCGCTCGCTGGCCGAGATAATCGCCGATGACGGCATCCTTCCACCCCTACGCGTCGCCGAAATTGGCCTATCAGTGCTATCCGCGCTGCAAGCAGCCCACAAACTCGACATTCTTCACCGAGACGTCAAACCCGGAAACGTTCTCATCTGCCCCAACGGACGCGTTGTACTCACCGACTTCGGGGTCGCCAGATCACCCAACGAATCCAGGCTCACCAGCACCGGCCTACTGCTCGGCTCCCCGCAATACATCGCCCCAGAGCGAGCCCGTGGGCGCCCCTTCGGCGCTCCCTCAGACCTTTTCTCGCTCGGCGCCACTTTGTACGCAGCATTGGAAGGCAAGCCCCCATTTGACCGAGGCGAGCCAATCCCCACCATGACCGCCGTCGTCTGCGAGCCACCGGACCCAATGCCCAATGCTGGGCCACTAGAAGACGTTATCCTCGGCCTGCTCGAGAAAAACGCGGATGAACGCTGGGATGCCGAACGCACCAAATCAGCGATGCGCGCAGTCATCGCCGCCGAACGGCGCCGCAACAGCACCGAAGAAGCACCGCCTAGACGCATCCGAGAACAAACCGCGCCGCCGAGCGCCCCAAAGATCGTCAAAAAGCTCCCCGACCGACCCCGTGGCACCACACCCACCAAACATCGCGGAGGCCGCCACCGGCGCTCGGGTGAAGGCGACCTATTCACCGCCCTCACCCGCCCCATCATGACCGCCGCCGAAGCGACGGCCGCAATCGTTGTATCCCGCAACAACAGCGGTCGGCACGCCAGCGACACCGGCCTTCCCAGCGCCGCACCAGCCACCGCGCCGAGCGTGGCCAAAGAATCCGCTTGGGCCAACCCGCCCACCTGGGGCATGCTCATCGCGGCATTCACCGCTGCCATTGGACTCGGCATCCTCCTGGCCGTCCTAGCCTCCTAGGCCCGCCAATCAGTACCCTGTGGCACATGACCGCCGCTGATCCGCACCACACCGCCCGCACCGCCGCCGATCAACTTCGCACCCTCACCGGAGTGGAAAAACACGAAATCGCGATCGTGCTCGGCTCAGGCTGGGCGCCAGCCGCCGACAAACTCGGCGCGCCCGATAGCGAAATATCGGTAAAAGAACTGGCCGGGTTCACCCAGCCCTCCGCCAGCGGGCATGCTGGAGTTGTCCGCTCTCTTACCCTTGGCGAGCGCCGCGTGCTGGTGTTCCTAGGCCGCACACACCTGTACGAAGGCCGAGGCGTCGAACCGGTTGTGCACCCGGTGCGGGTCGCCGCGGCCGCCGGCTGCCACACCCTCATCGCGACAAACGCGGCAGGAGGCCTCCGGCAAGGAATGCAGGTCGGGCAACCAGTGCTTATCAGCGATCACCTCAACCTCACCGCGCGTTCACCCATCGTCGGATCACAATTCGTCGATATGACGCACGCCTACTCACCCCGACTCCGCGAGTTGATGCGACACATCGACCCCAGCCTCCAAGAAGGCGTATACGCGGCACTGCCCGGACCGCAATACGAAACACCCGCCGAGATTCGGATGCTCGGCGTGCTTGGCGCCGACCTGGTCGGAATGTCCACCGCCTTGGAGACCATCGCCGCGCGGCAATCAGGCATGGAAGTGCTTGCCATTTCGCTCGTGACTAACCTGGCCGCCGGAATTACTGGCGAGCCATTGAACCACGCCGAAGTGTTGGCGGCCGGGCAAGCCGCGGCGGAGCGCGTCGGAACGCTACTCGCGCAAGTCGCGGCGGCATAGCCACCCAAAAAGGAATACACCCGCACTCGATTTGGAGCACGTCACATGATCACGCCCGAGCTCGCGGCGCAAGTGCGGCACTGGATAGCGCACGACCCCGACGCCGGCGATCGGGCGGAACTTTCCGCGCTTCTAGACCAAGACGACGAAAGTGCGCTGGCGGACCGTTTCAGCGGGCCGCTGGAGTTCGGAACCGCCGGGCTCCGCGGCCCGTTGCGTGCCGGCCCCAACGGCATGAATCGGGCCGTGGTGCGAAACACCGCCGCGGGCCTGGTCGCCTACTTGGCCGAGCAGAAAGTCCCCGGGCCGCTCGTGATCGGGTACGACGCCCGTCATCGCAGCCACGAATTCGCGGTAGAAACCGCCAGAGTTGCGGTGGCGGCGGGGCGTGCAGCGGTGATTTTGCCCCGGCCGCTGCCCACTCCAGTGCTCGCATATGCCATCCGTGCCATCGGAGCTAGCGCTGGCGTGATGGTCACTGCCAGCCACAATCCGCCGGGCGACAATGGCTACAAGGTGTATCTAGCTGACGGAGCGCAGATCGCGCCCCCCACAGATGCGCTGATCGCGGCTCATATCGCCGCGCTCGGTCATCCCAATGAGATACCGGTAGCCGATGTCGACTCGGCGGGATTTTCAACGCTTCCTGAGCGGTGCGTGCAAAACTACGTCGATCAGATCGCGGCACTGGTCGAGGTGAAGGCAACACCGAAGCCGCGCATCGCGTACACGCCACTTCACGGAGTGGGCGCGGAAACCGTGACGCGCGTGTTCACAACCGCCGGGTTCGACGCCCCGCATATTGTGCCCAAGCAAGCAGAACCCGACCCCGATTTCCCAACAGTAAACTTTCCGAACCCCGAAGAACCAGGGGCGCTTGACCTCCTGATCGAACATGCAAACGCTATCCACGCCGACCTGGCGATCGCAAACGATCCAGACGCCGACCGTTGCGCCGTCGTCGTGCCTTTGACACAGCCCGGCACATGGCGAGCGCTGACCGGTGACGAGCTCGGAACATTGCTCGCCGACCATCTCATGACGAAAGACGTGCGCGGCACCTTCGTCACCACCATCGTGTCCTCTTCAATGCTCCGCAGCCTTTGTGTCGCCCGAGACCGGCCCTACGTGGAGACTCTCACCGGATTTAAGTGGATTATGAGAGCGCTCGACGATGCGGGTCCCATCGGGGCGGGCACCGACATTGTGTACGGCTACGAGGAAGCACTTGGGTATGCCGTCGCGCCTCATCTTGTCCGCGACAAAGACGGGATCTCAGCCGCACTATTGGTAAGCGAACTCGCGCAAGAGCTACGGGCACGAAATCTCACGTTGCTTGACCGGCTCGAACAACTCAACGACGAACTTGGCGCCCACCACACCAGCCAGGTGTCGATTCGGGCTCGCACCAGCGCTGAGCTCGGCGCTCTCATGCGCCGACTCCGAGCTGAGCCACCAGCCGAACTGGCGGGCGAGAACGTAAGTTGTGAAGACTTGGCGCCGCGCACTGACGCGTTGATCTTTCGCGGCAAGACGATCCGGGTGGTGATTCGCCCGTCGGGCACGGAGCCCAAACTGAAGGCATACCTTGAGGTGACGGGCGGCTCCGCGAACCTGCTGGCTGAGCTCAGCCAGCAGGTCACCGATTTGTTGAACGAGTAGTCCGCTACATCATCCGTCGGCTTGGGCCGGAAGACTGCGGGCTCACGCCGCCTCCACCCATGTTGATGCTCATCAGGCCACCGGTCAGGATGTCTTCAGTTCCGCCAAGCACGTCGCCGAACATCGCAACGATTGAGCCCGCGAATTCTTGAGCATTCTTCTTCGTTTGCTCGTAACGCTGACGCATTCGTTGCATCGCCTGCCCGCCCATGTTGGGCGAGTACATGCTGTCTTGATCGAAGCGGTTAGCTTCCATCTGCTGCTGAAGCTGTTGTTCGCGCTCCGCCGCTTGCTCTTTCTGCGCCTTTGCCTCTTGCTCAGCCTTGTCAAGTTGCTCTTGAAGCGCCTTTTCTTTGTCTGAGGGCTCGGCGCTGGCGTCCGCATCTGGGTCCGTGGCGTCTGGATCCTTCTTACCGGCGTTCTTCGCCCGGAGCGCATCAAACGGCGAAGTGGCCTTGGGGTCGCTACCAGGTTTGGTGTCGATCCCTGATGGGTTCGGCGACCGGTTCGCACCCAATGCCATGGCGATACGACCGTTGTTGAGCTTGTTCGAAAGCAGGTCGAGGTGCTTTTCGTTCTCCGGAGTCAACAGGCCCTTGCCTTTGAGGTATCCCCGGCTTTGCGCGAGCGCGGCAGCGGCTTCGCTCCGGCGCGCAGCCAATTTGGTCACATAGTCGTTGGCGTCAGCACCAGCGGCTTCACTCGCGCCCCATCTCAACAAGTCTTTGTTTGAGTCAAAGAGATATGCGAGTTGGGCGGCCTCATCGAGCTGCACTTTGAGCCGATCTGTGGCGGCCTGATTGAGGTGTGCGCGCATTGTGGGCTCGTCAATGTCGCCATTGTCGAAAGCTTGACGCGCGGCGATCTCATTTTGCTCGATTTTTTGCCGCTCATATGCGGCATCAGCCACAATGTCATCCGCGAGCGCGGCAAGTCCGGCGAGATCGACTTCGCGGGTCGTCGCTGGTAGCCGAAGTTTTAGTTTTCCTTCCGAGTCAGTTGGCCCAGAGCCACTGGCGACCGCGGTTTGGGCAAGACCCCATCGGTCAAGGCTGGCAAGAACTTCCTGATCGTTGACGGCATCGTCAGCATTTGGGGTTCGAGTCGCGAGCCACATGCGCTGCAGTTCTTGGGCTTGCGCGCGAATATCTGCCGCACGAGGGTCGGAAAGAACCCGCTGCGCGTCAGCATCGATAATGTTGTTCAGCTCTAGGGCGATCTGCTCGCTCTGATAGTTCGCCGCCCCGGTGCCGGGCAGGTAGGCGTCACCATTGGGGCGCTGCGCGGTGCCGTCTTTCTTAAGCTCTATGTTCGATGTCAGCGACACGTGAGCATGAGACATCTTCTCGCGCAGCGCGTCGATTTCGGCGTCAGTGACAGTCGCGGGCGGCGTGACCGGAGGCGTGACAACGGAAGCGGCGCCCGAGGCAGTGGGCGCGGTCGTGCCGGGCGGCACTGTGCCCGTGGTTGAACTAGGCGCGGGTTGTGGGGGGACGTAAGACGATGAAGGGCCACCTGCCTGCGGGCCGACAGATGGCGGCGCAGCAGGCATGGGCGGCGTAATGCCGGTCACCGTCATGGGAGCGCGGGAGAAAATTTCGTTCACCCCACGCTGGCCTAGTGGGGCGAGGGCGAGCATGTAATCACCGTGACGCACATTTTGTGCGTATCCAAAGGGTTCACCAGCTTGTTCGGCGTCCCGGAGTGCCTGTTCGAGGTCGGGGATATTTCTTTCTTCGCGCAGCCAGGTTGAGAACGCTTGTTCTTGATCTTGAATGCGTTGCACAAGCGCGCGAGCGCGGTCGCGATGGTGGGGCGCACGGTCTCCGATTTTTCCGAGCAGCCCTCTGGCTTGGACGCTATTGGCACGATGCCAGCTGGCGATTTGCAATATGTCTGACCGTTCCAAGGCCCGAGCTTGCGCGCTTTGAAGCGACGCTAAGACCTGATCGGTGTGGTTTGCGAGAACATCACCCCTAAGCAACAGGTCTGTGTCCGACTCAGTTACCTGTACAGGTGAACCCTGGGGGTCTGGGTTTGTCATGAAGTCCTCCAGTGGACCGAACACAGGTTCGCCGAGAGCAGAATCTCTGTCAGCTTACCGCACTAAACAAAATTACGCCCAGGTATCTTTTTCGCGAATCTCACACCCGGCACGCCGCGCTTTTAGCTAGCCAGCTCCACGAGCTCCAGCCATCGGGATTCGAGCTCATCTCGCTGCTTAGCGACCGCGCGAAGCTCCTCATCAAGCTCGGAGACCTTTGCGAAATCAGCGGCATGCTCAGCCATTTTCTCGTGAACTTTAGCTTCGGCCTTCGTCAGCTTTTCGAGCTGACGCTCAACCTTGGCGAGTTCCTTCTTGGCGGCCCGCTGCTCGACAGCGCTGACGCCCGAAGAGATTTTCGGAGCCCGTGAAGCGGGCGCTGAGGAGCCTTGGGTGCTGGCGATCGCGTGTCGACGTTCCAGGTATTCATCGACCCCGCCAGGGAGCATCCGCAAGTTCCCGTCGCCCAGGAGGGCGTGGAAAGTGTCGGTGGTGCGTTCCAAGAAGTAGCGGTCGTGACTGACCACGATGAGGGAGCCGGGCCAGGAGTCGAGCAGGTCTTCGAGCGCCGTCAAGGTCTCGATGTCCAAGTCGTTGGTGGGCTCGTCCATCAGCAAAACGTTCGGTTCGTCCATGAGGAGCCGCAGTAGTTGCAGGCGACGCCGCTCTCCACCGGACAAATCGGCGACGGGCGTCCACTGCTTTTCGCCGACGAACCCGAACCGCTCGCACAGTTGGCTCGCGCTCATTTCACGGCCCTTACCCAAGCTAATGCGCCCTTTGACCTGCTCAACGGCTTCGAGTACGCGCCAGCGTGGGTCAAGTTCGGCGACCTCTTGCGAAAGGTACGCCAATCGCACGGTTTGCCCGACGACGATTTTCCCGGCGGCCGGTTTGGCATGGTCTTGGGCCGCGCCCACCAGAGCGCGGAAAAATGAGGTTTTGCCCGCACCGTTCACGCCGACCAGACCAATTCGGTCGCCTGGCCCGAGTTGCCAGGTCAACCAATCGAGCAGAGTTTTCTCGCCAGCGGTGATGGTGACGTCGTGTAGTTCGAAGACTGTTTTGCCCAGCCGCGCGTTAGCGAACTTGAGTAGTTCCACGGAATCGCGAACGGGCGGCTCTTGCGCGATGAGCTCATTGGCCGCATCGACCCGAAACTTCGGCTTTGAGGTGCGTGCTGGGGCGCCTCGGCGCAGCCAGGCCAGTTCTTTACGGATCAGGTTTTGCTTTTTGTGTTCTTCTGTGGCGGCGATGCGAGCCCGCTCGGCCCGGGCCAGCACATATGCCGAGTAGCCGCCTTCATAGTCGTGAACCGCGCCGTCTTGCACGTCCCAGATCCGGGAACACACCTCATCTAGGAACCAACGGTCGTGCGTAACTACCACCAGGGCGCTGCGCCGAGCCTTCAAATGCTCGGCCAACCAAGCGATACCTTCCACATCAAGGTGGTTCGTGGGCTCGTCCAAAATGATCAAGTCTTGTTCGGCGATCAGCAGCTTGGCCAGGGCGATACGACGTCGTTCGCCACCAGATAGGGGGCCAATGATTGTGTCCAAGCCCTGTGGCAGACCGGGCAGGTCAAGGCCACCGAACAGGCCGCTGAGAATGTCGCGAACCCGGGCTTGGCCGGCCCATTCGTGGTCGTCCATGTCGCCGAGCACCTCGTGGCGCACGGTGGCGGTGGGGTCGAGTTCGTCGCGCTGGCTGAGCACACCGAGGTGCAAACCCCCGCTATGGGTGACTCGACCCGAATCGGGAGTGTCTTGTTGCGCCATGATGCGCACGAGAGTGCTTTTGCCGTCGCCGTTGCGACCGACGACGCCGATGCGGTCGCCGGCAGACACTCCCAGCGAGATCCCGTCAAGCAAGGTACGGGCGGTATATGCCTTGCTTACCGCTTCTAGATTGACGAGATTGACTGCCATGAATTCCCTGCCTAGAGGCGCTTTGAACTTTTAGCGTAGCGAGCGCTACGCGGCCGCGCCGAACTGGCGGTCACCCGCATCGCCCAGACCGGGGACGATGTATGCCTTTTCGTTGAGCCGCTCGTCGATGCTGGCGGTGAATACCCGCACTTGGCCGGGTAGCTCTTCGAGTCGCTGCAATCCTTCGGGTGCGGCGAGAACGCAGATCACGGTGATATCGGTGGCACCACGTTGGGCGAGCAGCGAAATGCAGTGGGCTAGTGATCCGCCAGTTGCGATCATCGGATCGAGAACCAACACGGGCCGACCCACCAATGAAGCTGGAAGTGATTCGAGGTACGCGCGTGGCTGGAAGGTGGTTTCATCGCGGGCCACGCCCACAAATCCCATCGTTGCCTCGGGAAGCAGCGCCGAGGCGGCTTCGGCCATGCCCAGGCCAGCACGCAAGACGGGCACCAGCAGGGGCGGGTTGACGAGCCGGACGCCGGTAGTGGTGGCGACGGGGGTGACGAGCTCCCCGGTCTCGATCTCGATCTCACGGGTGGCTTCGTAGACGAGCATGGTGGCTAGCTCAGCAAGCGCCGCCCGAAATGTAGCTGAATCAGTACGGGCGTCCCGCATGGTGGTGAGTCGAGCGGCTGCGAGCGGGTGGTCAACGACAACGATCTCCATGCCCATCACCCTGGCATACGTCACCTCAGTGAATACATCGAACATTGCACCTAGGGGACCTCGCACCAACAAGGCCCGAACGTTAAGGTGTCGGCGTGGCCCACGATGATGCACAAGACGCCGACGAAATCACCGAACGCCCTGAGGCGACCGAAGATTTTTGGGACGAGATCGGCATTGATCCCGTCGAAATTTCGATGCCCGGCAAATCCGGGCTCACCCTGCGCCATTATCGAGTCATCGAAGTCATTCCTGGCCGGCCCGAATCGGTTGAAGAAGAACTCGACGAGGATTACACCGGCCCCCTCGATGAGCGGGACACAACCGTGGGGCCCGATGAAGACGAAGAAGAAGACGACGTCGAAGTCGAACCTGAAGAACGCGAAGATGTGGTGTTCTTGAGCCAAGGCGAGAACCTGCTGCTTTTCAGCTCCGCCGAAGCCCTTGCCACTTTTGTTCAGTCGAACGAAAAGCACTCATTTAGCGAGATCGAAGCCTTCACCAAAGCGCGGCACAAAATCACCACCGAGCTGCTCGTACCTTCAGACGATGACCACTATGAGCTTGACCTAGTGGTCAAGAATCTGCGCGGCGGGCCCGACGTGTGGGACGCCGACCTGATCATCAGCGCCGGAGAAATCGCGCGGGATGTGGCCCAAGCCTGCGATCTCACCGAAGTCAGTACCGCGCTAGCGCCAGGCTCCCCGCTCGACGAGCTCGACGACGCACTGCGTAAAGGCGGATTTTGGGCGCGGCGTCGGATGCGCAAACTCGGCACCGAAACAGTGTCGATTGGGTGGCGTGGGGTTATCGGCAAGATTGCCACAATCACCGAGGTTCGGGACTAACCAGAGATGACCATGGTGCGTTGTTCGTCAAGCGCGGCGGACACCAGCACCGTGGCCTGGTCATCACTAGCCGCGCCCTCGCGCACCAGCATCACCGTCGCCTGATCGGGCTGAGCGAGCGCGATCCCAAAACCACCCACCACCACAGTGGCATGGTCGGGCCGCAACACTGTGGTTTGTTCGCTTCTGAACAAACTGGGTGGGCTTATCTCTTGCGAAATGAGGTTGAGCCGCGCTGTCGCCATGCTCACGTGATGTTGCACAGCTCGAGCCGCCCGGACATACGGGCGGGAAAGCTCCCGGTTGGCGCACAACGCCTCGTGAATGGGTCGTAGAAATTCGTCGCTTTGCACCGTGGCCGCGAGCCTAGCCAGCCGGGCCCGAAGTGGCTCCATGCCAGGAAACGCTGGAGTGACTTCTTCATCATCGGCCAGCAGCGTTTCGGTGCCGCCGAGCTCGCGGTAGAACTCAACTGCTTCGCGCCGCATTTGGCGGCATGCGGTCAGCGCGACCCCTAATTGTCCCTCCAGGGCGCGCATTTCGTCAGAGAGACCGCCTATGGCGATAGTGGCGGCGGCGAACCCGTCGCGGAGCGCGGAAATTTCCGCCGCGCTGGGAGCGTGGGCTAAGAAGACCGCCTTAAAAGCGGCCGCGCTAGCCGGGTTCATGGAGCTGAGTCCTTCAAATGGTGGGTCGGGTTGTTCTTATTGTGCTCGCTGGCGCCGCATGGGCGCCAGCGATCTTTTCGTTCTGTTATTCGCCGTTAGCTCAGAGCGCGGTAGCCAGCGACGATTTTTTCCAACCGTTCTTTCTTGACCGTCTCATCGCAAAACGCGCTCTTCATAGCGGTGATGGTGAGCTGTTCCAAATTCTCCAAGTCAAGGCCAAGCTGTTCTACCCCAACTGTGAATTCGTTGGTCATTGAGGTGCCGCTCATCAAGCGATTGTCCGTGTTGATGGTGGCGGCGAATCCCAGTTCTTGGAGGCGGCGAAGCGGGTGTTCCGCCATGTGCGCCACCGCACCGGTTTGTACATTCGAGCAGGGGCACGTCTCTAGGGCGATGCGCTCGTCGCGCACCCGGGTGGCTGTCGCACCGAACTGGCCATCGTCATTAATGTCTTCGACGATGCGGACACCGTGGCCCAACCTGCGAGCGCCCAGGCTAAGCGCGTCCACGATGCTGGCCACGCCATCGGCTTCACCAGCGTGAATGGTGAAGGGCACATTGTTGTCGCGCAGCAACATAAAAGCCTGGACGTGATCGCTAGCCGGGAAGCCCTTCTCCGGTCCTGCGATGTCAAAGCCAACTACGCCCGAGTTATGAAAATCGATCGCTACCTTCGCGGCATCCACCGACCGGGTGGGCTCCCAGTGGCGCAACGTGCACACCAGCGCACGGGCTTCGATGTCGTTACCGGCGACACGGGCGTTTTTCATGCCGAGTTCGAAGCCAGCTAGCACCGCTTCGACAACTTGCGACTCGCTGAGGCCATGTTCAGTGGAGAGCCCAGGGGCGAAACGAGATTCGGCGTACACAACGCCATCGGCGGCCAAGTCCTCAACGCATTCCGCGGCGATGCGGGTGATGGCTTCGGCGTTCTGCATCACCGCCACGGTGTACTCAAATGGTTTGAGATATTCCACCAACGAACCCGAATTGGCGCCGCGCTGAATGATTTCGGCGAGAGTTTTCGCGTCGTAGGAGGGCAGCGCGAATTTTGGGTTCTTTTTCTTAAAGCTAGCTTCACTAGCCAACTCAACGAGAGTTTCGGGCCGCAGACCGCCATCGAGGTGGTCGTGGAGCACAACTTTTGGGGCGCGCTTTAGGACATCTGGGGCAATCGTCATGGCCGAAGGGTACCGATAAGAAGCATCTTGTTACACGCCCATCTCCACTTCGTCCCATGCTGGCGGATCCCCATGGTCGTCTCCACGAAAGATGACAGCCCATTCCAAAGCCCAACGCCGCTGGCCGATCACATAGGGCTGTGTGACTCCTGGTGGGAAGGCATCGGCGCGCATCGCCTCGGCGTTTCCAGCGTCCAAACAGTAGTAAAGGTCCAGCAATACGGCTGCTTCTTCAGCGGAACGAATTTGTACTGGCGAGCGCAGACGCCACGTCTCAAATGGTTCGTCTTCTTGCAGATTCGGAGCCCACGCGGCAAGCCCATCGCCGACATATTGAGTGGGGTCTAGTTCATCGGCGATGCCGAGTAGCCACGCCAGCGCCCATTCGGCTTCGATGCACAACATGAACTCATCGATGTTGCCACTTCGTCGCTCCAAGAACATGCGTTCGTCGTCGGTGAGGTGATCGGCTATTTCATTGCGTTCCAGCCAGCCAAGTGTCACCTCGCGAGATGCGCCTAACGCCGCCGTCAACAGCACATGCAAAATCACGCATCGGATTTCTATCTCGAGCCGGGAGCGCAGCTCCACCTCATCGTGTTCGCTCCACACCAATGGAAAATTGGGTGGCGGCAGGGGATAACCCAGATCGGCGACGTCGCTGAGGTTCATTTCGCGGATCTGCCCAGGGTGAGGTGCTGGCATGAACCCCACTGTAGAAGGCGGTGAGGTCACTGAGATATGCCCCTCGGCGGCTAGCGGTGGCGGCAAGTAATAGCATCGAAGCCGCTAGATGCCTCCCAGCTGAGAAAGGCCGTCGTGACCACCACTACCAGCGGCAAAAAAACCATCCGCACAGGTGGGTCCAGCGACAGTGCTCTGCTTCCCACGCCGAGTTATCGCCGCGCCGATGATCCGCGTTGGATGCGCAAGCTCAGCAATTTCACCGCTGTAGTGTTGTTTCTTTTTGTTGTTAGTCATATCGGCATTTTGGCTTTGGCCCGGGTTTCGCCGGATGCGTTCAATAGTGCGACCAGTTTTTACCAACTTCCCGCCGGAGCTTTGGTCGTGTGGGTGCTGGTGGCGATGCTGCTGTTCCAGGCCTTGTCCGCGGTGCGGATCGCGCTGGTTGACCTCACAAAATGGGGCGCCTCTAATGCTAAGAAGCTGCGCGGCATGATCAGCCCGTTGTGGTTCGCGTTGATGATTCCCGCGAGCTACTACTTGCTGCGGCACGCCGCCGCGGTGATGTTCGGCGACGCGTAAGGACCATTACAGATGTCTAGTAATAGTGAAACTGTCGCGCGGCCGGAAGGCTTGCATATCCCCCGCGTCTTGGCGCCGATCGCGTTGCGGCTTTCCAGTTTGGCGTTGATTGTGCTGGCGGCCGGTGCCGTGATTTCGGTGGCGATGACCGATGAGGGGTTGGCCCGATTTGGCTTCGCGTACTTGTCTAGCCGGTGGTCGTCTATCTGGTGGCAGACCTGGGACTTCGCGTTGCTGTGGCTCGCGCTGGTTCATGGCGGTCACGCCACCCGCGAATATGTACATGAGCGGGTGAAACGTCCGGCTCTGCGCTTTTGGCTCACTGTCGCGCTCGCTGGTTTGGTGGGGACCGCTGGCCTGCTTGGCACCGTGACCATCTTGACCTTCGACCCCACCTTGGCGAATTAAGTCCAGAAAACCGCGACGCCGACCGTGATCACGGACAGCGCGCCGATGCCCATGAAGTGGCCTGGGTTCACCTTTTCGCGTTTGCGCGGAATGATGATCATGATGGCGAGCAAGATAGCCAGCACGAGTTTCACAGCTAGTTTCGCCGAGCTGGGCTGTTCATCACGCCCGAGCGGCGCGCACAATGCCACGCCGGTGATGAGCTGGGTGATGATGCCTACCAGCATTGCTTTGTTGATTTGGTACTGCTTGGCGAAGAGCGCGACGGCGGTGCCGCCTACAACTAGAGCCATACCGATCAGGTGGATATAGAGCAGGCTCAAACGCAGGAATTCCATCAATACCTCAGCTCAGGGGGTTGTCTACCGCGCGTAGAAGTTATCACTGCGCGGCCGACTGTTTTTTACCCGCCGCCCGCCAGGCCTTGATGCCCAACACACCAATCGCGGTGCCGATCGCTAGTGAGGTCACGATGAGCAGGGCATGAATCCAGAAGAAGGCGGTGGCCCCGTCGTCGAACGCCCGATCATCGTCATAAATCGCTTTACCGAAGCGCGGCCAAATCAGCCAGCTCCACACTCCTACCGCGATGAGAAAAGCGGCCCAACGTCGTCCGATAACCATGACAGCAGTATGCCGACAACATTTTTGACTCAAACCTTCACTCTGGCACCTCGCAACGCCACACTATTCGGACACGACGCAGCAATAGCGTACAAACGAATACGTGCCATTTCTGCTTGCTGCGCTCCTCGCGCTATTTCCGCTCGCGCCGGCCCTACCGCCGACGCAGATCACAGTGCCCTCGACCTTAAACACACAGGTCGAGCAGACTTCCACGCAAACCGCGCCCGCCGGGATGCCGAATGAGCCCTGCCCAAAGGCCGGTTGGGGCACTCCGGCGATCCCGCAACCAAACGCATCGTCCTGGGTTGTCGCCGACATGAACACCGGCGAAGTGCTGGCCGCTTGCAATCCCAACGACCAGTACGCGCCCGCGAGCGTCATCAAGCTGCTGACCGCGCTGGCCGTGCAACCCAAGCTGGACCCCAACCAGTCCGTGGATGTCACCTACGAAGATCTGATGATGGACCCAGCCAGCTCCAGGATGGGCTTGGTGCCGTGGGGGAAGTATTCGGCCGAAACCCTGCTGTTGGGGTTGTTCCTGAACTCTGGGAACGATGCCGCGCAAACCTTGGCCCGAGCGGCCGGCGGCCAGGGCGGCATGCCCGGCACGATTAATGAGATGAATGCGCTCGCCGCCAAGATCGGCGCGACGAACACGCACGTTGAGAACCCGCACGGCTTGGACGCTCCTGGGCAGGTCACCACGGCATATGACCTGGCGGTCATCGCCAAAGAGGTGTTCAAAAACGACAAGCTGGCCCAGTACCTCAGGACGACCGAAGCTTGGGTGCCTGAGCAGCCCACTTACCACGGTTTTCAGATCCAGAACGACAATCAGCTGCTCTACAACTATGAGGGCGCCTTGGGTGGGAAAACGGGCTACACCAACGAAGCCCAACACAGCTACGTTGGCGCGGCACAGCGCGGCAACCGGAAACTGGTTGTCACGATCCTTCACGGCCAGCGCACACCCGCACCGCTGTGGAATCAGTCCATGGCGCTGCTGGATTGGGGCTTCTCGCTACCTGAGGGCACACAAAGCATTGGCACCTTGAACCAGTAGCAGCCCACCACCGAGTGCGCCCCGGCCCAGCCGGATAAGGCCGCTGAGGGGCAAGCCCCTGAGGCCGCTGCTTTGACCGGCAAAAAGCAGGGGTCCGATTCGTCGTCGTCGCAATATTTGCTGTTGGCTCCAGTAGCGGTTATCGCGATGACTTTTGGGGTGGTTGGCCTCTTGCGCCGGACCAGAACTCGCTTACCCGTTTAGGCAGCCGCAAGAGCAAGAGTGGTCTTGTCGACAGCTGTGCCGTGCACACCGGTCGCGGTGAGCGCGGCACAGAAAAGCAGCAGGCGATTGACCACATTCAAAAAGAGCATCATGCCAACCGCTGAAACCACCAACGCGTAAGCGGGGTTTTCTAGTGCTGCCCGAAACAGCACTCCAGCACACCCTTTCAACAGTTCGATCCCGATGCCGCCCAACAACACCGGAAACCACAATCGGTGAGGCGCGAGCCTAAATCGGGGCACGAATGACAACAGTGCCAGCACCAGCACCATGTTCATCGCCGCCCCGATGACATAGCCACTGACATGCACGTACATGTCAATCCGCCCGTCGGCGCCGAGCGTGGATAGCAGCCAGCGAACGCCGTCGGAAAGCCAAAACGTGGCGAGCATCGATGCGCCGAGCAACAGGCCCAGCCCAGCCATCACGCCTAGGTCAGCGAGCTTGGACAACACGAGGTTTTCGGCTTCGTCTTCTTTGAGCCACACGGCACGCACCGACCCCCGAATGGCTGAAACCCAGTTCAGTCCGGTCCAGAGCGTTCCGATGATGCCAATGATTCCGGCCGGAAATCGGGCTTCGGCAATTTGTTCGGCGTCCAAGGTGGGGATGTTGTTGTCGAGATAGTGGGCAACTCGCTCCATAGCGGCGGGCTCGCCGTCCAAAACGAAACCCAGCACTGAGAACGCCAGAAGCAGCAGCGGAAACAAGCCTAGGAACGCGGTATAGGTGAGCGCGGCGGCCAATCGCCCGGCGTGGGTGTCGTTGAACCTGCCGACGGCACGGGCAAGGTGGTCGAACCAGCCCGCTTGGGTGCGCCACCGGTTGAGAGTTGCTCGGGTATGGGCGTCAGCACGGTTCCACCCTTGTCCGATGGCCTGAAACATCAGCGATCTCCCAGTACGAAATCCACTTCGGGTCGCCATCTGCTGTCAGCGCCGTGCAGGTACAGCGTGAAATGTGTCACGTGGAATCGTGCGGAGAATCCGGCAGCGGATTCGTAAGCCTCGTCGAGCGCGGTTTCGGCGACGGAGTGAGCGATGGTGACGTGCGGGTGATAGGGGTATTGCACGTCTCGTCGTAGGGCGCCGCACCGAACGAGCTTTTCGAGTTGTTCGCATTGGGAAATCCCCCTGGCGACAGCAACAAAAACAACGTCGGTAACTGGGCGAAACGTTCCGGTGCCGCGCAGTTCCAGTTCGAACGGGGCCGCGCCGCGGGCAACCCGTGTCAACTGTTCGAGGGCGTCGTCCCAACTTTCGAGGGCCAATGATGTGGGCGGTAGCAGGGTGATGTGGGGCGGCGCTAGGTGCGCCAATGGGTCTCCTGCAGCACTACGGAAGTCAACGAGTTGAGTCTGAAATGGCTCCGGTATAGGAATTGCCACTCCGATGGTGCGTACGGGCGAGGTCATGGTCTGGATTCTCCCAAGGGACTACCTCTAGACAGCACGGGCACTCACAGAGCAAACTGCGATGTATTACATAAACAACGTGTTTGGGGTGATATGTCAATGTCGTTTGCCAGCGAACAAGACGAAAGCCCCAGCACCTCACGGAGCGTCCTCGCCATCACCTTCGCCGCCGCAATCGCCATCATCACCGCCATCGCCACCACCGCATGGGCGCCACCCAGCCCAGGCCGCGAAGAAAGCAAACCAGTCCAAGCCGCTGGCATCAACGAAAAAGCACCCATCGCTGCCTTCCCCACCGTGAACCAGGGGTACGCCCTCGCCGCCCCTTGCACCGGGGAAGGATGTCACTACCGCCTCTGGACCACGGCAACCGGTGGAGAATCATGGCGTGGATTCTCCACCCCACTGCTTGTAGAAGCCAGCCGACCGCAGCTCGGCACCTTCGGCACCAGCGGCGTTCTTCTAGCAAATCAGGATGATCGCTGGATCAGCAACGACCGCGGGCGCATCTGGCGCAAATTGCCCTCCGAGCCACTCGCGACCCGCGCCGCACTGCCCATGGGCAGCCTGACCATCACCCGATGCGTAGACAACACCTGCCACGTCGACGCCATCGAACCCGACGGCACACTCGTCACCCTAGAAACCGAGCCGGGCCTTGCCGACGTCGACAGCGCCGGCTGGCAGCGGCTCACCCGCTCCAGCCTCATCCTGTCGGGCGTGGATCAGCACGGAAACGCCATGGTGGTCACTTCCCCTGACGCCGGACAATCCTGGCGCGCCATGGAAATGACCCCACAGGTCGGGGAGCCACGCAGCATGCGGGCCAGCGGCAATGCCGAAGGAACGATGCTGCTGTGGGCGCGGAGCGTTGACAACACCATCACCTCGTACCGCAGCGACGACAACGGGGGAAGTTGGAACGCCCTAGCGACTGTGCCAGCACAACCGGTGTCTTTCGTCATACTGTCCAGCGGTAGAGCGCTGGTGCTTGATGGAGCCATCTTGTTTGCCAGCGACCCCGGCAGCAGCACGCTCAGCGAACTTCCCGACGCCCCGGCGCTGCGCAATCTGCGCGACACCGGCGAAATGCTGGTAGGAACCGGGCTCGCCGGAGAGGTGTATTTGTCAATCGATGGGACGAACTGGCGTCACCTGGATCTAAGTTCCCTGAGTTAATGCCCACCCGGGCAACTCGCGGGGGTGCGATACCCTCCGTTGCTATGAAACTGCTTGTTACTGGCGGCGCGGGCTATATCGGCAGCGTCGTAACCCATGCCCTGCTCGATGCTGGTCACACCGTGACAGTGCTCGACGATCTGTCCACCGGCCACATCGACAACGTGCCCAGCCAAGCGGAGTTCATCAAAGGCGATATCGCCAACGTCGGCTCAGTTCTCACACCAGAGTTTGACGGGGTTTTGCACTTCGCGGCTCGCATCGCCGCGGGCGAATCGGTGGTGAAACCCGAGCTATATTGGGACACCAACGTGCGCGGCTCATTGGCGCTACTCGAAGCGGTCCGTCATTGCCGCACCGCAAGGCTCGTGTTCTCATCCACTGCCGCCGTCTACGGCAGCAGCGACACCGCAATCACTGAAAACACCCCAACCGGGCCCACGAATCCATACGGTGCCAGCAAACTCGCGGTAGACATGATGATCACTGGCGAATGTGGGGCCAGTGGGCTAGGCGCGGTGAGCTTGCGCTATTTCAACGCCGCGGGTGCTGTCACCAGCAACAACCGACTGTTGGGCGAACGGCACGACCCGGAAACCCACTTGATTCCCATCGCGATCGAGGCCGCGGCGGGTGCCCGGCCAGCGTTGCAGATGTTCGGCGATGACTACGACACCCCCGATGGCACCTGCGTGCGCGATTACATCCACGTGTCGGACCTCGCCGAAGCCCACCTGCTCGCGCTCAACGCCGCCACACCGGGCGAGCACAAGATCTACAACTTGGGCACGGGCCACGGCTATTCGAACAAGCAGGTCGTCGACGTGATTCGCGCGGTGACGGGCCGCGAACTGCCGGTCACGATGGCTCCGCGTCGGGAAGGTGACGCGGTAACCGTGGTCGCCGCCGCCGACAAGGCGCGTGAAGAACTGAACTGGAAGCCGCGCAAGGGCAAATTGGAGGACATCATTGCTGACGCGTGGTCCTTCTACCAGAACTTTCAAGCTAAATAAGACGTATTAAAAGGTGGGCCACCCCTGTAAAGGATGGCCCACCTTTTAGCGCCTTTAGCCCCCGGTAATTCCGGTGGCGATCTCCAAGACCACTTCATCGTCGTCAATTTCTTTGACCTTGATGTTGAAACCTTCGGCCTCGGTTTCCTGCCCGTGAGGCACGGTCACTTTTTGACCCGCGATTTCGACGGTGACGTTGTCACCTTTGACCTCATCAAGGCGCACGTCCACGCCTAGGACTTCCATCTTGGCGTCAACGCCCCGGTTCAAGGTGACGGTGCACTTTTCAGCGTTGCAGGTGCTCTTTCCCGCGTCGGATTCGGTGCTGCACGCGGCGGCACCGAGCGCGAGCACCCCGGCGGCGATTACTACGGCGACAATGCGTCTGGGAGAGATAGCCATACCTAACCTTACCCTTGACCTGTTCGGGTTACCGAAGGCCTCAGAGCTCAGCTACTTTCATAGCTACACTCGCTCTATGGCTCAAGACAGTGAAATTGTTGTACCAACTGGGGAGCGTCTTCCCGCGCCTCAGGCGCGCTTACTCCGAAATGCTGTTGCGCCCCGCATCGGGGGCGCGGTCGCCAAGCGCAGAATAGCCAAATTATTAAAGGGTCCCGCTCTCATGGCAGTGGGTGCCGGGGTCGCCGACTTAGCCGATGGCCCTGGTTTACTCACGGCGGCGACAGCAACGGTTTTAGGCATATATTTTGCTCGGCGCGCGAAAACGGCACGCGCTGAAATGTTTGACCGTCTTAGCGTTCCGCATTACAACAATGGGGCGATGGAGGGCCAGCGGCAGGCGCTCGATTCCGAACCGGCCGTACCCGGCGAATACCATCCTGGGAAAAGGGATGTGCCGAAAAAGTCGGGGCGCCTAAAGTTTCACTCCTACAACACCTTGCGAAATAGCGGTTTCGCCGCCGCGCTGGGTGCATTCGGAGCGACGACCTTTGGGGATACCTCTCAGCTTGGGCTTGCCACCGCAGGCCTAGCTTGGGGCACCGGAAAACTCCTGGAGCGCAGCGGGGAGCGAGACATACTCAATGAGCAGACCCGCCAGGCATACCAGCACGGTGTCCATGACGGACATCGCAAAACGAGCCACATCTGGCGTCCGCAAATTTAGTTATCGTGTTGGGGCAATTTCGCCTCAGGCGGCAACACCCCAACACGTGCCGTGCACTAGCTCATGGCTTTGCGGAGATTGTCATCCAAGGCGGCGAGGAAGTCCTCAGTGGTGAGCCACGGGGTGTCTTCACCCACCAACTGCGCTAGGTCCTTGGTCATCTGTCCACCTTCGACGGTTTCGACGCACACCCGCTCCAGGGTTTCGGCGAAGTTGGTGACCTCTGGAGTGTTGTCAAGCTTGCCGCGGTGCTTGAGACCGCCGGTCCAAGCAAAAATCGATGCGATGGGGTTGGTGGAGGTTTTCTCACCACGCTGGTGCGCCCGGTGGTGACGCGTGACGGTGCCGTGGGCGGCTTCGGCCTCGACGGTTTTACCATCGGGGGTCATCAGCACGGAGGTCATGAGTCCAAGTGATCCGAAGCCTTGGGCGACAACATCTGATTGCACGTCACCGTCGTAGTTTTTGCAGGCCCAGACAAAGCCACCTTCCCATTTGAGAGCGGCGGCAACCATGTCGTCGATGAGGCGATGCTCGTAGGTAAGGCCCTTTTCTTTGAATTCGGCTTCGAATTCGTTCGCGAACACTTCGGCGAAGATGTCTTTGAATCGCCCGTCGTAGGCCTTCAAGATGGTGTTCTTTGTGGACAGGTAGACGGGGTAGTTGCGGGCGAGTCCGTAGCGGAAGCTGGCGCGGGCGAAGTCGCGAATGGACTCGTCGTAGTTGTACATGCCGAGTGCCACGCCCGGGCCGGTGAATTGGGCGATTTCGATTTCGACGGGCTCGCTAGCATCGTCGGGAGTGAAGGTGATGTTGACGGTGCCGGGACGGTCGATGACCATGTCGGTGGCTTTGTACTGGTCACCGTGGGCGTGACGACCAACGATGATGGGCTTGTTCCAGGTGGTGACGAGCCGGGGAACGTTTTCCATGATGATGGGTTCGCGGAAGATCACGCCACCAAGGATGTTACGAATTGTCCCGTTGGGGGAGCGCCACATTTTTTTGAGGCCGAATTCTTCGACGCGGGCTTCATCTGGGGTGATGGTCGCGCATTTAACGCCGACGCCGTGTTCTTTGATGGCGTGGGCGGCGTCCACGGTGATTTGATCATCTGTGGCGTCGCGGTTTTGGATGGAGAGGTCGAAATAGCGTAGGTCGATGTCGAGGTACGGCATGATCAACTGTTTTTTGATGAAGTCCCAGATGATGCGGGTCATTTCATCGCCGTCTAGTTCGACTACGGGGCCGACTACCTTGATCTTGCTCATTTGACGCACTCCCGATCATTCAGAACGATATAGCAGTACAAGCGTACTGGACTGGCCAGTAACAGCACCGCCCCACCCTGCTTACGCTTCGGATTTGATCCATCGCGCCCCGCAAGCAGCGGCCAGCGCCGCCACCACGACAACAATCGTGCTCAACCCGACGGCCAAGGCGAAGCTCTCGCTAGCGAAACTGCCCGCGATCGCCGAACCAATGCTCGCGCCGACAAAGATCATCGCGCTATACACCGCGGTGGCACTGGCTCGCGCATGACTAGCCCGGTCCCCCGCCGCCTGAGCCAAACTCGACGAAGCGAAACTGATGCTCAGCACCAACACTGGAATCAGCACGACGAGCAGCCAAAACACCGAACCGAATATCGCGGTCAACGCCAGAACCACGGCGGCGACCGTGAGCCCCCACGTTCCGCGCCAGGCCGGGTGCGTGCCCGAAAGCTTTCCGGCGAGCAACGGAACGGCCACGAATGCGGGCAACGCGATAATGCGCAGAGCCGTAACCTGCCCTTCGCTCGCGATTCCACTCAAGGGCAGAGCGGTATAGACGGTCACGAAGCCGCTAAGCACACCAGCCGAGGCGACGAACCAAGCGATAAGAACTTTGTCTTTGAACAATCGGAACATCGAGCCGTAACTGCGTTTAAGGCTCGGTGGCCGGCGATCGCCATGGAAGCCGGGAACCAATATCCGGGCGAGGGTGAGAAACAGCAGGGCGCCCAGCACGCCACCACCAATGAAGACCGCACGCCAGGAGGTCACGCGCACTACTTCTTGGGCAGCGAGTTGCACAACCACACTGGAGGCGGCGAAGGACGTGATCAAACTGGCCATTGCCACGGTGCGCCGCTCAGGCGACATGCGCTCGCCGAGATATGCCATGGCCGCCGGACCGAACGCCCCTGCGAAAAGCCCCTGCACGGTGCGCAAACTCACCAGGCTCGTCACGTCGGTTGCCGCTGCTACCGCCGCCGTGCTCAGCGAAATGCCAATGATGCTGCCCAAAATCACGTGGCGCCGGCCAAAGCGGTCTGACAGCGGGCCGAAGGCGACAAAGCCGATGGCGTAGGCGAACCCGAACATGGTCGCCGAGAAGGTAATCGCCGAGGTAGAGGCGTCGAATTCTTCGGCGAGCAAGTGCGTGAGGGGAATGGTCGCGTAGAGCTGACCCGAGGTGAGCAGCGCGCCCAGGCACAGCAAAATAACGGTGCTAAGAAATGGCGCCTGGCGTGGGAGTGATTTACTCGCCGCACGTGGGGACTTACCGGCGTCACCAGCGGCGGAGTGGGTGACGCGTCTTCGCGAAAGGACTACCATTGGACCAAAGCTACCCAACCAACTAGTTGGTTGGCAACGGATTGGGTGAACAGTGACCAGCACCTCAACCAAGACCCGCGACCCCGCCGCGACCCGAGAAGCCATCCTGAAAGCCGCCCGCGAAGAATTTGGCCAACACGGATTGGCTGGCGCACGCGTCGACCGGATCGCGAACAAAGCCTGCGTCAACAAAGAGCGCATCTACGCCCACTTCGGGAACAAGCAAAAGCTGTTCGACATCACCCTCACCCACGCGCTCGAACAAGTCCGCGACATCGTCGATGACAGCGCCAACACCGACCCGGCCGCGTTCGTAGCCCGCGTCTTCGAATTCAACCGCCACAACCCCCACCTCACCCGCATGCTCATGTGGGAAGCGCTGCAATCACCCACCGACGGCATCAACGACGAAGCGGCCCGACGTGCCTACTACGCCGAACGCGTCAAAACTTTGACGGCCGGCACCGCACAACCCGACAGCGCGAAACTCTTGCTCACCCTCATCGGGCTCGGCGCCTGGCCACACGCATTCCCCGCCCTCACCTCACTGATCATCGGCGAACACGGCCCGCTAACCCCAGAAAACACGCTTAATGAACTCCGCGATTTTCTCGTTGAGTTCACCCGCCGAGCGACCAACTGAGCTAAATGCCGACGTTTTAACAATGAAGGTTGAATTATCCGACTGTTGCCGCTACTTCGCGGGCGTCGTCCCGGCCAGTGTCGTGGAGCGCGGCGCGTAGCCGAACAACGTTTCGATCAATGCGGGTAGAGCGGACATGGCTGGCGGCTTTCAGGGCTCGCCTTCCCGTCGCCACGCCTCGTTCTTGATCGCCATATCGCAGTTGTACCGTCGCGAGTTCCGTTCCGCAGAGCGCAATAGCCCGGGAGCGCGGAGCAGCATTGGTGGCGACAACCGAACTCAACCGTTGAGCGCTCTCCCTGGCAGCGGCTTTGTCACCGTGTTCAACGAGTCGGGCGGCGGCTTGGCCCGTAACACTTTGGATATGGGTTTCCGTGAGATAACCCAGGCGCGTTGGTAGCTCAGACAGTTCGAGGCGAGCGAAGGTATCTTGCGCCAAACCGACAGCGCGTCTGGTGCCCTGGATGTCTCCGGTTAGCGCTAGCAGCCGGGAACGCTCGGACTCGATAAGCACTTGGGAAGCAGGAGCTACACGTTCATCGCCAGCGGACATGCGAATAAATGTGAGCCCATCGTGGGGGCGACCGAGCTCATAGTGCAACGCGCCCAGGTGGATAAGAACATATGCGCGCAGATCCGGATCTGAGGACTCATTCGCTGCGGAAAGCGCGAGTTTGAAAAGATCCCAATTAGTGGTTCCAGAGTCGAAGGTCGACCAAGCCGCCCTAGTAGCCAGTGCACTTATAGCGCCGCACATGGCCTTGCGAACTTGATCAGTCATCGAAGCTTCAAGCAAACGGATAGCCCATTTAAGCTGCGCGCGAGCAACTTCAGCTGTGAGTCCTCCGCCGAAACGCAAATCCAGTTCAGTGAATGCTTTCTCGCCCTGTTCGATCTGGGCGACTTCGGCCATTCCCACACGTGACGGAAGCTTTGGAACAGCGGCTTCTGCCACCATGTCAGACCAAGACTCAAAAAGCGCCCCGCCCACCGCAACGGCCGCGAGACCACCAAGCAGATGTCTACGCTCCATGTCGTCATCCTCGTCGCTGGCGTTAGTTCGTGCTTTCACATTAACGCTGGCTAGCTCGCTCGTCCCGAAGTCTTCATAGGGGCGGAGCACTTCGACGTAAGCAGAGGCGACGTACCTGGTAAGAGGGGTTTTCCCAGTTTCGACTTTAGACAAATAGCTCTTTGAGTATCCGATCTGTTTGCCAAATAGATAAAGGCCGATGCACGCGGCCTCACGTCACCGCCGAAGCTGCGCACCGGTCAGTTTTGTATTCATGTGACCACCATTCATCAAATCTGGGTTCACGATCACCAACCAGGGCGTTTCCTCAACCATTCAACCGTGCGGAACTTTAATGCAACTGCGAATGTCTAAGACGTTAGCCGCTTCAACGACTGGAGGGCACCAAATGTTGACATTCCTAATCAGACCAATCATGCGAAAGCCCATGTGTTCGATCTGCCGTCACGGCATCCGTGAGATAAGACCAGGCCACTGGGAACACTTGCCCACCAAGCGCTCGAAGTGGGGCCCAGTCTGTGTGATGACGCCCGAACCCTTGATTCCCCCACGGGTGATGCTCGCCGATAGGCCGTCACCGTAGTGGGGCGGTGCGGGGTTGGTGGCGCGATCATTCGCGAACGAACTTGCACCTTCAAAGTTCCCCTGTTCGGGGGCCGATCCCGCACCATCCAAACCGAAAATTCCCGATTCTGCCTCGATGCTTCGGGATCTAACACGCGATCAATCGCCAGAATTCAATTCACGTAAGGATGCCCATACAGGGAACTCTGAACCTGATTAGCAGTATCTCACTGAGACACTCGAAGTATCCGCGTTGAAACTGGCCGTGTTTACGCTGGGACTTGGTTGAATGTCACCGACATTGTTCGGAGTGGGGGGTCATGGTTACGAGAAGCGAAATCGAGCGTAACAAGACCAATGTTCAGGCGTTCTACGATCTAATGTTCAACCAATGCAAGCCCGCCGAAGCTATCGAACGGTACGCGGGGGAAACTTATATCCAGCACAATCCACAGGTCGGCGACGGCAAACAAGCATTCATTGAATATTTCGAACAGATGGCCGCTGAGTATCCCGGCAAGCAGGTTCGGTTCGTTCGGGTCATCGCCGAGAACGACTACGTCGTTCTGCACTGCCATCAGAGTTGGCCAGGCGACCACGACTACGCGGGTATCGATATTTTCCGGGTCGATGATCATGGCAAAGTCGTCGAACATTGGGACGCGCTACAAATCGTCCCCGACATCGCGGCGAACAACAACGGGATGTTCTAGGCGCGCCACGGCTCACTGCTCAGGCATAAAGCCAGGAATATCAGCCCTGAAGCTCGTAAATACCGCCATGGCCACCAGCATCCGGCTCGGCATTTAAGCTGATTTGCCCATTATGTGAAAAAGTCGAGCCATGCAGATGACGCGGCTCATCCAACGGCATTGGACCATATATGTCCCCATCATTGCCGTACTGATATTGACCGCACTGTGGACAGCGCACCCCAGCGGCTGGGCCGTCATAGTGCCAGGGATGCTACTTCTCGGCTCGGTGCTCGCCGCAGTTCACCACGCCGAAGTCATCGCCGAACGCGTCGGCGAACCATTCGGCTCGCTCATTTTGGCCATCGCGGTCACCACAATCGAAGTTGGACTCATCGTCACCCTGATGCTCGACGCGAGCGATAAAAATTCGGCACTTGCCCGGGACACCATTTTCGCCGCCATCATGATCTGCTGCAACGGAATCGTGGGGCTGTGCTTGATCATCAGCGCCCTACGACAGCGGGTAGCCACATTCAACGCCGCTGGCTCCCGCAACACGTTCGGAGCAATTCTCACCCTCAGCTTCCTGGCGCTCGCACTGCCCACCTTCACCGAACATCCAGGGCCACGACTCTCAACAACGCAACTCACCTCGGCGGCGGCGGTGTCGCTCGTCATTTACGTGCTTTATGTGTTCACGCAGACAGTGCGACACCGAGACTACTTTTTGCCAGTCGGAGCCGAAGGCGACCTGATCGACGACGAACAGCCCTCCGATGTGACCACCCGAGCCGCCCAGATCAGCACAGTACTTTTGATGGTGGCCCTCATATCAGTAGTGGGATTGGCCAAACTCGTGTCGCCCACTATTGAAGATGGTGTGAGCGCGATCGGGCTTGAATACACCATCGTCGGAGTATTGATCGCGATGATGGTTCTGCTGCCCGAGTCCATCGCGGCGGTTCGCGCGGCACTACGAGATCGAGTGCAAATTAGCCTCAACCTTGGCTTGGGCTCGGCGATGGCCTCGATCGGCCTGACGATCCCAGCGGTAGCGTTCGCCTCAATCTGGGCTGGCCCACTCGATCTGGGCCTGGGCGGGGTGCATCTCGTGTTGCTCGCCACCACAGCGGTCACTGGCATTTTGACCTTGACCGGGGGGCGAGCAACCACACTCCAGGGCGGACTTCATCTCACGATCTTCATTTCGTACTTTGTGACCTCGGTGAGCCCTTGAAGGTATTCCACTCGCGCCGAATCACGTTCTTCGCGTCACGAAGATGCCTTGCGAACGCGCGAATCTACGCGCTCGAGCTTCGTCCAGCCAGTCCACCCTCGCTTTTTCAACAGCTCGATCAGTCGACGGGCGGGGGGCGCCGCGTCGAACGCGAGTGCATCCATCAGCTTTGCGAACGATGGTGCGACGTCAACGTCGTTGAGGTAGTCATCCCCCCGCTCGTCAGCCAGCCGTGAAAGATACGGGGCTAGCTTGTCAGCCAACTCGGCCAACTGTTGGTCGTCATTGGTCTGGTCAAGAGCCTGGCCAAGAATGCGGTAGAAATCGACGAACTGCGGATCGGCGATCTGTTGCCGTTTGCGTGCCACCCACTCGGGCACTCGCTCAGGTGAGTGTGCACACAATGGGATCCAGCCGTCGCGTTCGATCTGAACGATCCGCTCATCGACGCCGAGCGCCCGCAGCTGGTCAAGAAATTCAATCAATTCCGAGGGCAGCGCCAGGTTACCCCCAGTGGTGAGCCGGGCGATATTTTCCCGGTGCCGCATCCGCTCCAGGATCTCCTGACGCAGTTGCTCGTCGATGTCCGCGATTGCCGCGGTGAACTCCTTTACATCTGCCCGCAGCAGCTCACGAACATATGCCAGCGGGACGCCAGCTTCGGCGAGAGTTCGGATCTTGATCAGCTCGACCACGGCGCCCGCACCATATCTGCGATAGCCTGAGTGATCGCGTTCTGGCTCCGGCAGCAGACCTTTTGCGTGATAGTGCCTCACGGCGCGCACGGTCACTCCAGCGTAGGACGCGAGCTCGCTTATCGTCAGCATCAAACCAGTCTCCTGAACTCAAGCTACTTCAGCCCTCTCATGAACCGTGAGCGCTCTGGATAATCTGGCTGATTTCTGGTGCATGAGTGAAGATCAGCCTGTGGTCGGCATCAAACCAAAAGGGAGAGATGCCCGGCCGTTCACGAACAAGCCGCGCAATGCCTTCGGCCCAGTTTTGATTGAACCGCACCGCACGCGATCCACCCGTCTCACCAGCCATCGACGTTGAGATGATCAAGCTGATCGGGCACTCGATGCGCCCATACCAATCGAGAATCCGGGATCGAACCGCATCAACCTCGACGTTGACTTCGAGAATTTCCTGAGCTGTGAGCAATACCTGATGAGCGGTGCCGCGAGCGGCCCGTTGCGCGGACACCATCTCTTCCCACATCGCGCGGAAATCTGGCAGCGTGGCCTGGGTGATAAACGGTTCGGGCACCGGGTTCGCCCCATCGATAAGAACAAGGCCCGCCACCGAGTCGGGGTGTTCGGCTGCATAGTGAACGGCCAGATCGGCCCCTAACGAGTAGCCAACAAGAATTGGTGCGGAGGGCAGGTGTCCCATATGCGCCACCACCGCGGCAAGATCACTGAAAAACGCCTTGAAAGAGTATGTGTCAGCGGGCGAGGCAAGACCGTGTCCACGCAGGTCAAAGGTCACCACGTCATAGTCGCGCCGCAGCAGCGCGGCCAGCTCTTGCAGATCGGCCTGTGTCGAGGCCAAGCCGGGACATAGGACAAGTGGAAGTCCCTGGCCGCCGCGAGAAACTGGGATGGTGACGCCGTCATGGTGCACGGTGAAGTGTCGTACGTCCCCGCCGTATTTCTTAGCTCCGGACGATTCGTCAGACTTGACAAGCTCGATTTCATTAATTTGTTTCATGTCAACCACTCTGAAAGGTTGACCTTGCGTCAGAGTCAACCTCCCAGGTTGAAATTGCCGCGAATCACTTGAGCGTCGCGGCGATTACTGGCTGTTGATTTACTAGCTGCCGGACCAGCTTGAATTAACCCGCGCTGATCGGCTGCCGAAGAATTGTGCGCAGTTTCTCGGGCGCAGTCTTGCGGAAGTCGCTCAAGTAGATCTCGTGATGTTTACCCGTCATCCGCGCGTTTTGCGCAGGAATGAACTGGTGATGCATCTGTTCAAGTATGGCGGCTTCATCGTCGTATGAACCAACATGCAAAGTTTGCACACACGTGCCTTCATCGAGCGTTTGCAAACGTACTTTATCGAGGCTCGCCGGTTTGTCAGCAGCGGCGACCTTTTCCACCGTCGCGTCAAACATCTGCGCATCGATCCAGTCGGGCAGCATGATCATGAGCGTCCAATTCCATTGGCTTTTGTCACGCGCCGATGTGAAAGTGTCCATGTTGTCGGACCACCACAGGCCTTCCAAGGGCATCACCACATAATCTCTACCGAGTTCTTTCTTGCTCGCGAACTTGAGTTTGTAGGCGATGGGATAAAGCGCCGCTGCGGCGTCCGCGAACTCCTGACTGGTGTTCGGATCGCCATGCCCATCAACCATGAGGTATTGCAGCGTGGGCACTTCAATCACACGGAAAGCGTTGCGTTTGGCCTGGTAGCAGTCCAGTTGCTTTTTGAAGTCAATCTTCTCTGTCATGGGGTATGCCTATCGGGCTCACTGTGCGAGCCGCTGCCTTTCTGCCCGCGGAAGGCTCGGAAACAAGACAGCGTTACTTTGCCATCGGGGTCCGACATGGACAGCCGCATTCAATCTTGTCGGAAAGCTAGCCAGCTCCATTTAACGCCCCTTTCGGTGATACGCGTGAATGGACAGCGGCACGAAAATCAGCAAAAGCACGATTGACCAGAGAAACACCGCCGTGATGGGGTGCGCGAGTGGCCAGGCCGCACCTTGTGCCGCAGCACTTGGGTTGCCGAATAGTTCCCTCGAAGCCGCGGTGATTGCGCTCACCGGGTTCCAATCCGATATGACGCGCAGCCACGCGGGCATACCTTCAGTTGGAACAAATGAGTTGGACAGCATCGTGAAGGGCAGAAATAGTGGCACCAGCGCATTCGCGATCTGATCATTTTTCACCCTTAGCCCGACGTAGACACCAACCCAGCTAAGGGCGTATCGCAGCAGCATCATCAGGAGAAATGCCTCCGCGGTGGGGATAAAACCTCGATGAGGTTCCCAGCCCACCAGCAAACCAGCTCCTACCATGACGGCTAGCAAAGGCAAGCCAATGAGAAAGTCGGCTCCGGTCTGCCCGAAAGGAACCGCTGATCTGGCCATGGGCATCGAGCGGAAGCGATCCATTACGTATCCAAACAGCACAACCATGATCACGGGAAAGATCAGCATGGCGATGAGCTGCCCGGGGTCTTGCCTCAGCCGATCTAGTTCGCGACCAATCAGGGTCACACCATCACTGATTGTCCATCGCAGTTGATGGTTCATGGGTGGAGCGAATGTGGTCATGAGACACGTTCCTTGTGGTCAGTGAGACGTAGAAATACTTCGTCGAGGGTGGGTCGCCGCAGACTTACATCAGCTGCCGCGATGCCAGCGCGATCGAGTTCTCGCACGATGTCAGCGAGCCGAAAGCCACCGGGCAGGGCGACGCTAAGCCGGTCACTGCCCGTGGCGGCGGCGTCGGCGCCGGTGTGCGCTTCAACAACAGTGGCCGCGGCGTGGAACGAATTGGGCTCTTCAAGGACGATGTCGAGGCGATCCCCAATGGTGGCTTTGAGCTCATCGGGTGTGCCGGTAGCGATGACGCGCCCGTGATCGATGATCGCGATGTCGTCGGCGAGCTGGTCGGCCTCATCTAGATATTGCGTGGTGAGCAGCACTGTCGTTCCATCCGCTACCAATTCCCGCACGCTGTCCCATATTTCACCGCGACTTCGTGGGTCCAGGCCGGTGGTGGGTTCGTCCAAAAAGAGCACGTCGGGCCGCAAAATCAGGCTGGTGATTAGGTCGAGCCGGCGGCGCATTCCGCCCGAGTAACCGGCTACTTGCCGATCAGCCGCTTCTAGGAGATCAAAACGTTCCAGAAGCTCATCGGCGCGCTGGTATGCCCTTGTCCTTGATAGATGAAAGAGCCGCCCGAACATGCGCAGATTACCTCGGCCGGTGAGTTTTTCATCCACCGCCGCGTACTGCCCCGCCAGTCCGATCCTGGCTCGCACTTTGCCCGACTGACGCACAACATCGAATCCGGAGATGGTCGCGTACCCGGCGTCGGGGTCGCACAGGGTAGCCAAGATGCGTATCGCGGTGGTTTTTCCCGCACCGTTGGGCCCCAGAACGCCGCAAACCGTCCCTCTGGGCACGGTCAGGTTAAGACCCTGTAGAGCGTGGGTGTCACCGAATGACTTGTGTAAGCCTTCGACGATCACGATCGAGTCCGCCATCATTTCTCCTACTGAGTACGTTGTACGCGGTTATGCTCGCAGCGCTAGGCTAAGCCACTGAGTACCGTGTACGCAAGTGGAGGTAGAAAGTGGCTGAGCCCGAACACGTGAACATTTGGATGCGCCCCGAACGCCCAGCGCGCGGGCCCAAGCCGACATACAGTCGTGAACAGATCACCGATGCGGCGATCCACATCGCTGACACCGAAGGCCTGGAAGCCGCCACCATGCGCCGCATAGCCACCGAGATCGGGGCCGGCGCGATGTCGCTTTACCGCTACATCCCAGGCCGCGATGACCTCATCGAACTCATGGCGGATCGACTCACCGGCGAAATCGACGTGACAAACATTCCCACCGGCAACTGGCGGGCCGACCTCGCGCACTATGCAGGCGAACAGCGGGCTATGTGGCTTCGCCACCCATGGATTGCCACCGTCAACCGGTCGCTACCAAGCTTCGGCCCCAGCCAGCTGCTAGTAATCGAACGAGTCATGGCGGTGCTTGACCCCCACGTCTCCATCGACGAAAACCTCGGCCTCATGGCCATCTTGAACGGCTACATCGAAGCGGCGATACGCGAAGAGGTGAGTCAGGCGGAAGAAATTCGACGCAGCGGACTGAGCGAAGCCCAATGGGTGGCGCGGAACTCCCCCCGGATACAGCAGCTGCTAGAAAGTGGCGCATACCCAATGTTCAGCAAAATCGTGTTGAAGGCCGAACATCCGCGTTTGAGCCGCGACGACCAGTTCGCCTACGGACTAGAGCGCGTACTCGACTGCATCGCGGCAGCCCTTCCAGCGGCAACAACCCACGGTTAACAGTGCATGATCTCCGACTCAACAGGGCGCGATGCGAGCTACTGTTCAATTTCATGACAACGGTAACAACGCGCACAGTCCAATATCCGGCCGATGGCCTCACGATGGTCGCCCATCTCGCGCTTCCCGCAGGTGACGACCGCAGGCCGGCGGTCCTGATCGGGCCCGAAGGCCCGGGACTCAGCGACGTTGAACGCGGCCGCGCCCATGCGCTCGCCGAACTCGGATACGTGGCACTAGCCTTCGACATCCACGGCGGACAGTATTTCTCCGAACCCCAAGACATGCTGGCACGCTGCATGCCGCTACTCGCTGACCCCACCCGAATGCGGGACATCGGCCACGCGGCACTCAACGTGCTACTCGCGGAACCACGGACCAGCGCAGACCAGATCGCCGCGATCGGGTATGGCACCGGAGGCATCATCGCGCTGGAACTCGGACGCGATGGCGCCGACCTCCGTGCGATCGGAACAGTCAACGCGCTCGCCACAGGCGAGGCCAGCGAGTCCACACGTATTCGCTGCCCAGTATGGGTAGGAGTCGGGTCGGAAGATCCAATCATGCCGCCAGCGCAACGAGACGCGTTCACCACCGAGATGCAGAACGCGGGCGTGGACTGGCGCCTTACGGTTTACGGTGGCGCTCTGCACGCCTTCCACCACCCACCGGTCGACCAGCCGGTTGTCCCCGGTGTCGGATATCACCCACTACACGCCGAGCGAGCCTGGCGCGACATCATCGACCTGCTCACCGAATGCGTGCCCGTGACGAAGTGAACCAAGCGCGGTTATGGCGACCGAGCTACCTCGGCGCCGTCCGGTTCCTCGACGTCCTATAGTCACGCGACACTGTGGGCCGCCAACCCGGGATCGGAGGGTTGATGTGCGCCTTGGGCGTAGCCAAGTGCGTCAAGCTTTCCAGCGGTTCAGGCATATTCCACTGCCTAACCGCAGGCAAGAAGGTGCGAACCCGAGCTACCAAAGCATCCGCGATCGTTCGGCCAGGGCCAGCATTCGCGGCAAGGTCCTGCCATTGCCCGGCGAAGATACGAAGATCAACATGTTTAGGTGTCGTCGTGGACTGTGGATGAGTTGGAGAGCTCACACCGCCGTTGTCGAACGCAACGTTGGCAACGGTTGCAGCGTGCGGTTCCAAACTGGACGTATCGCCACATTGGTGTAAGGCGCCGATAACGGGGTAGCGCCCCTCCAGATTCACACCCACCAGCAAAGCGCACCCGACTGATTTCGCAGTTTGTTCCCAGTGAATACTCGGTCCAAAAATTTGATCTTCTCTGCTAACCGGTGCTCCCTTTCCACGCTTTGCGGATCAGCTGTGCCTTCAAAATATTGGTGCGTAGCAGGGTTGCCTTGCAGAACTTGATAGTTGTCAATGTGCTCTATCTCAGGTTCCGCCTGTAGCGTTCCCAGTTCGATGGCCCATTGCTTGCGCGCGGCGGCCAGCTTTCTCAATGAGTCATGGTGCGCTCTTCGAAGATTCACGCTCACGTCGACGTTGGCTAGCACCCGATCGACGCGCCAAGACGACCACAGAACAGGATTCGCGCCGTGCGAAATGTTTTCTTGAAACTGGTAGCCCTCTTGCACGAGAGGTTGAAATTTGGCGCGGGGGTAAGACGCGTCAGATATCAATCCGACAATGCGGCGATAGCTGGCGGGTCCTTGGCCTTTGAGCTGACTCAAATAGTGCGAGGTAGCGGGAGAATATAGCTCGGATTTCCACGGATGGACCAAGTCATCTTCTTGATCATGGACGCTGAGAACAATCGGGGCGGCGGTACGTGCCACTACCTGGCTTATTGCGTCCTGCGCGCAGAGTGGACCCTCGATCTCGGCCTGGGCAGTTTTGCTCGAGCGGCGCGCTTCTTGTCGATATCGACCCAAGTCAGCTCTTGAGACCAAAAGTTCTTGCTCGGCCTGACGAACTTTTACCCGCTTCTCATACCAATCACCCGGCGGCTCATATGTAGCTACAGTGATGCGCGGATCAATGAACGTCGCCAGTTCGGGAAGTCGAGCCGGGGAACCGTAGTAGCGATAAAAAAGTTCCGGGGAGCAGAAGACAACTAACTTCGCCGCTTCAAGATCGCCACTCGCATAGATCGTTAGTGCTTCCGCCATAGCGCTCCCCGCCCCTCACCTATTAGCCCAGTTCAGTAAAGCAGTCGGACTAGTAATCCTCAGTGGAGACGATCACTCTGAGCGAAATTTCGAGCGAAGAATCACTTCCACGCGCGCCGGGAACGTCTATTCGTTCTCCTCGCTACTGTCGGCACTACACACAACGGCCGCGTAAGGTCCTGTGCTCGTATTACTTGCAAGCTCCTTGCCATCCACCGTGATAGTGCAGGTGAGCGAACCCTCACCCCCTGAATCTCGTTGCGCGGTGAGCGTGTAAGTACGGAAAAAGCCCTTCCGGGTGAGCTCTTTCCGCCAGGGCAAACTTGCTTGCGTTTCCTGCGCGATGTTTCCGCCCTCATCGGTCGAATAGCTCACCGCGGCGACGTCGCCATCGCCGGTGAGCGCGTACACCACTTCATGCTCTTCTTCGCTTTCGTCATCAATCTCTTTACCTGCGAAGACAAAGAATCCAGCTACACCACAGCAGCACAGAAACAACAACAAAATCGCGGCTCCACCCACAAACCACGGCCATTTCTTTCGTTGGGGTGGCACGGCCGATGGGATCGTCGGCGGATACCCCGGATAACCCTGAGGCATTTGGCCATAGACAGGATCATTCATGGTGCGAAGTTCTCATACGGGCTAAAGCGTGTAAACCAAACGCGCCGAAGGTGCGGGAACACCATTGCTTGAAGCGATATCCGCTTCGCTGGCCAATCCGGGGTTGGGTTGTGTGGCTCCGATTCTCGGGGACACACAACCCTCGCCTTAGCGCGCCAGTACCGGCTGATCGTCGGTGGCAGCGCTAGCCGCGGTGATTGGCGTGGAAGCTGACACTCTCAGTATTCGAGCGACTTTTGCTGGGAGCCACCAATTCCAACGACCCATCAGGGCTGTTAGCGCCGGAACCAAGAGCATTCGGATCACGGTGGCATCAAGCAAGATGGCCGCACCCATGCCGGTTGCCATGACTTTCAGGTCCACTTCGGGCAACGCGGCCATTGACATGAAGGCCAAGAACAAGATCAATGCCGCACAGGTGACCAGGCGACCGATTCGACCGAGCCCGGTGACAATGGCGTCTGTCGTTGATCCGCTTTGATCATATTGTTCGCGCATTCGAGATAGCAGGAAAACTTGATAGTCCATCGACAGGCCAAACAAGAAGGCGAAGGTGATGAGCGGGACCCAACTGGTCACAGAACCCAACGCCTCGATATCCCAGATCAATTCGGATCCAAAACCCTCTTGCCAAATGAGAACGAGAACCCCATAGGCAGCCCCAATTGACAGCAAGTTCACGATGATCGCCTGCAGCGCAAGGACGATTGAGCGGAATGCCCGAACCAGAAGCACAAAAGTAATGACTGAGATCAGACCGAGCATAAGTGGGAAGTTCCCATAAATCGAGTCGATGCTGGCGATCAGCATTGCTCCTGAACCGCCCACCATCACACCTTCGAAAGGCTTCATGGTCCCGGCGACTCGATTCACGAGTTCGCGTCCGTCAGTTGTCATTGTTTCTTCTTTAGGAATGACTTCCACCAGTGCGACATCAGTGCGCTGCCATTGCTGTGGAAGAAGCACCGCGTGCACTCCATCCATCGATTGCAGCTCGTCAACCACTTCATTGACGGGGACATCGCGAGGAACTAGCACTTCAATTGGCGTCAGCACGCCACTTGGTACGCCGTTATCTTGAAGTGTCGACAGAGCTTGGCGGGCCGTACCGGTTTTGTTGAGCGAATCTGACGGCGTCTGACCGAGTTGCATCGTGAACGCCGCAACAATCAGTGGCGCCAACAGAGCCAATGCGGCCAAAGTGGCCAAGGCGGGCCGACGCACAACCCCATGGGCCCATTTTGTCCAGATTCTAGACGGTTTTTGCTCTTTGCGAAGACGCGGCCAGTCCAGCTTATCGCCAATGGTGGCCAGCAGGGCTGGCAGCAACGTTAGGCTGACTAGCACGCTAAACAACGGAATGAGGACGCTTCCCACGCCGAGGCTCCGCAAGAACGGAACCGGCAGCAACACAAGTACGAGCAGCCCAGTTGCTACAGCGGCGCCTGAAAAAATCACTGATCGACCGGCTGTGCGCATAGCCTCATGGGTCGCGGCGACCTTATTCAATCCTTTGGCCCGCTCTTCACGCCAACGAGTAACGACGAGGAGCGAGTAATCAATCGCAATTCCTAGACCAATGAGCGAGATAATGAATTGAACAATGGCGCTCACGTCGGTGAATAGGGCGATTCCATATATCGCCAAGAATGTAGTGAGAATCGAAACGGCAGCTACGATAAGCGGGACTATTGCCATAAAAGATGCGAAGACAAACAACAAGATAACGAGAGCGCCGCCGGCACCCACCAATGTTTCGATCAGCGCACCCGAAGAGCTTTCTTCTCCGCCCACTTTCGACGTGGCAAGTTCCTCCAAGCCCGTGGATCGCACGACCACATTGTTCGGAAGCTGAGACTGTATTTGGGTTGTGATGTTTTCAACAAGTTCCTCACGCGCCACGGGGTCATACAGCATGGGCATGGCAATAATGGCGAACATCGCTTTTCCATCATTGGTAATGAAGCTTTCATCTTGGGTTTGAGGATAAGAAACCGCTCGCACACCTTGAGCCGATAATCCGTCGAGCGCCACACCAAATGAAGAAACTAGTTGAGCATTTTCGCGGATGTCGCCTTCATCGACTTCGATAATGGGAATGAGCGGATTGGCCGCACCGCCATTTCCATATTTTTTAACTATCTCTTGGTTCGCTTTGTATCCATCTTGTCCGGGAAAGTTGAGCTCTTCCTTAAATTTGTCGTTTAACTGTCCGGAGGCGATTCCTCCGGCGACCATCACGACTGCCCAGAAGACGACTACAAGCGCCTTATGCCTGAGCACGAAGTCGGAAAATGCTTTCATGATTCCTCTTTGGGGTTGCTTCAGACCCTTGAACGAGACGTCAGCTCATGGATTAACTCTTACAGTTGTGTAAGATATATGAGGATGCTAAAGTTTACAACCATGTCAGAGATCAGGTCTAGGAAGATCCGTAGCGACGCAAAACAAAGCATGAGCTCGATACTCGAAGCCGCTATCGCTGTCCTCAACGAACGGCCCGAAGCAAGCATGGAAGAGGTCGCCAAATCAGCCGGAGTGACCCGCCAAACGGTATATGCGCACTTCCCCAACCGCACCGCACTGGTGAACGCCGCGCTCACACACGTTACGAACGCGGCTACAAAAGCCATGGATGAAGCAGAGCTAGAAAAAGGTTCCGCTCGTGCCGCCCTCAATAGGTTCCTTGAAGCTAGCTGGCACACCGCCCAGCTCTATCCATTTGCTCTACTGATTAATGCCCCGCAGACCAATGACAACTCGTCGCACCAACCCATCTCCGAGCGTCTCGGACAACTGATCGACCGCGGACAACAAAACGGGGAATTCGACAAAGCTCTACCACGCACCTGGCTCATCCGAGCCACCATCGCCCTAGGGCACGCAATTGGCAAGGAAGTATCGGCAGGGCAGACAACTACGAAAGAAGCCGCAAGTCTCCTTCAGACAAGCGTGCTACGCCTATACGGCACCACAGATACGCGATGACTTCACAAGAACAGGTTCAAAAAATGAAAAACCCCGTCGCGCACCAACTACTAGCCGGATTAGCTCTCCTTTCAACAGGTCTACTAGCGGGCACATTTGTCTACGGCGCAGTCAATCTCGTCGCCGCGTTCAACGACGTGCCTTTACAAACACGCCTTACTTTTCACACCTCGCTCATGCGAATGAATGGAATCGTCGTTCAAACGTTCATGGGCACGGCGATAATCAGTGCCATATTGCTTTGCATTTTTAGTCGAGGAGCCGACCGCTATTTAGCTTTAGCGGCAAGTGTTCTCGCCAGCGCCGCTTTACTCATTACCAGATTCGGCAACGTACCAATTAATCGAAAGATTCGCGAATGGTCCACAGGCGCGATTCCATCCAACCACGCCACGATTCTCGAGCGCTGGGAGATGTTTAACAACATGCGCACCGCAGCAGGGGTGCTCGCCTTTATCTGCGTGATCGCAATTGTGCTCCTGCGCCAGAAAGCTTGACCTATGTATAGAAAAGTGCCCGCTCCTCGACCCCGAGAAGCGGGCACCTCACAATTGCGCTGTTCAAAGTTGCGGTGCCCGCTCATTGAGCTGCAATTGGCATGATTCTATGCGGGCTCGCTTATTTCCAGGGTGATCGACGGATCACCAGCGCCGTTACGCGGACTGGCCAAATCGGTGACTCTCAAGACGAGGACGGCACCCTCACCGGTGATCACACAAACAGGGTCCATGTTCTGAGTTAGATCCGAACTTTGAGCCGTGTTGCGGTTTGCCGCTGTTTCGCATTGAGCAGCTGTCGGAGCATCGTTAGATACATCGCCCGCTTGCACCTGATTTTTGCCCGTGAAGGTGAGCCTCAGCGTGCCACAAGTTCCATTGTAGGAAAGTTCAGCGTTTCCAGCCTTCTCACGTGCGGATACCATCGTCACCCGCCGCTCATCCAAGTCCACCCGAGTGGCGTCTTTCGCATTTTCCGAGGCGTCAGCCGCACTGCAGTCTGCTGGTGGGATAACCAGCACAGTACGATTCCCACTGTCTACCTTGGATATGTGGGTGCGGCTTTTCTTGCGCTTCTTGCTCTTTTTACCCATGCCACCACAGCCGGTGAGAATGAGCGCTAACGCGGCGGTGATCGCGACACCGGCTAAGACTTTGGCACGCACTGAAATCCCAATCGTTGATGAATCCTTTTGGACACCATAAAGCAGCCGTATGAAAAAAATGCCCGCCCCCGTTGCGGGGCGGATATTTTTACAGGCACGTTGTTACAGGTCAGCCACGTCAGCTTGCTTGACGCGGACCGCTTCGGCAGCTTCCTTCAGCGCGGCGAGCTCAGTGGCGAGAATCCTTTTTAGACGCTAAAAATTCCTGCTCGGCGTGACGAACTTTCACCCCTTGGCATACCAGTTTGAGGATCGGCGCTGGCGGTGGTGTACCGGTTAGGGTTCGGGCTCGACAGTTGGCGCGGCAGTGATTTGCCTAGCCAGGTAGCTCAATGCGCCAGTGATCCGCTCCGGGCTGTAGTTCAAATTCACGCGCTGCTGTAGGTACACATCGGGGCTGATCGGTGCCAGCAGGATGTCGAGCAAACGATCCGGATCGGGCACCTGAGCAGCCACCAGCAAGGTGCGGACGTGTATCCGCCAAAAGCCGTAGGCGCCGGTGACAAACCGCGATCGTCCAACTTCAGTGCCGAGCACCAGATGCGCGTGTTGTTCCAATAGTTTCACCATCGCGCCATAAAAAGCGGCTAGCCGATCCGCCGGGGGGGCGCCAGGCCCCAACGGGGGCGCGCCCCGCAGGAGCTCTTCTTGAATGGCGCGTTCATGCTCGTCGAGCAGCGCGGCCGCAATAGCCGCCCGATCAGGGTAGCGACGGTAGAGCGTCCCGCGGCCAACGCCGGCCGCGCGCGCTATCTCGTCCATGGTGACTTGGTTTGGATCACGTTCGGCGAATAGTCGGGCCGCGGCTTCCAGGATGCGCATCCGATTGCGCGCCGCGTCTGCCCGTTCCGGGCGAGGGGGATTCGGTTCGATTAGCACGTGCTCCACGATAGCAATAAGTGGACACCTTGACCACTTAGCTTTTTTGGGTTAGCTTAAGCGGACACGAAGTCCACTTAAAAAGTCTTCAGGAGACATCATGCAAACCGCCCTCCTGGCCGCAGCCCTATTAATCGGTGGCTTATTGGCCCTTCAAGCCTCGGTAAACTTGCAGCTAGGCAAGGCCGTAGGTACCCCATATGGCGCATCCACCCTCCAGCTGGGGATAGCCACCGCACTCCTTGGAACGCTCGGACTCGCCACCGGCACACTCGGCGCAATTAACGGCATATTCGACGTCCCGACCTGGCAGCTACTTGGCGGCCTCGCCAGCCCGCTCTACATCATGAGCGGCATTCTGCTGTTCCCACGGCTAGGAGCACTCGCCTCCGTAGGGCTCTTCGTCACTGGCCAAATGTTCGCCTCCCTCAGCCTGGACTTGTTCGGCTGGTTCGGTCTCGATCGCAAGCCATTTAGCCCTGGAATCGCACTCGGTGCCCTCGCACTCCTCGGCGGAATCGTCGTCATCATCAAAGGTCAAAGCACCGGCACCGGCACAAAGATGTCCAAACTCGCTCGCACAGGCTGGTATGCCCTCGGCATCATCGCCGGGGCCGTGCTACCCATCCAAGGCGCGATCAACGCAAAGCTCCGGACCGAACTCGACGAACCACTCGCGGCCGCAACCGTCAGCTTCGCGGTAGCAACCCTGACCATCGCAGTGGTGCTCGCCGCCCTCTGGGCAACCAAGCGCACCCCAAGCCCGCAAGTAAAACCACTACGCACCATGCCTTGGTGGGGTTGGCTCGGCGGGGCTGCGGCAGCGGTGTACGTCACCGGCACGTTCCTACTCATCCCAGAAATCGGCGCCGCCGTCACTGTCGCACTCACTGTCACCGGACAACAGTTGACATCCGCGCTCATTGACCACCGTGGATACTTCCGACTACCACAGAGGCAACTAAACCGCACCCGACAAATCGGGCTCGGCTTGCTCCTCGTCGGCGCGGTAGCTATCCAACTGTTCTAGCCCCTCAGCCAGCCATGCGATCCGAGATCAATGCGGGCAGGCCCTTGAAGAAAACGTGACCCACTCCTGGACCACGACCCCATTTTCTGATCGCTGGCAGCATTGTCAGCCAAGACAGCGAAATGCCCGCCCCCCAACGGGGGCGGGCATTTCGCATACGCGTTGTTACAGGTCAGCGACGTCAGCTTGCTTGGCGCGGACCGCTTCAGCGGCCTCTTTCAACGCGGCAAGCTCAGTGTCGGTGAGGTCACCTTCGACGACCTTGCGAACACCTTCAGCGCCGATCTCGGCTTCTACACCGAGGTAGACACCGTCGATGCCGTATTCGCCATCAACCCAGGCACATACGGGCATGACGGCGCCGGAGTCTTCCGCGACAGCTTTGGCCATGCGGGCGGCGGCGGCACTTGGCGCGTAGTAGGCCGAGCCAGTCTTGAGAAGGGCGACAACTTCGGCGCCACCGTTGCGGGTGCGCACCACGAGCTCATCAATCTTCTCGGCGGGCAGCAAGTCAGCCAACGGCTTGCCATCCACAGTGCAGCGCGAGGGAACGGGCACCATGGTGTCGCCGTGTGAACCCAAGGTGAGGGTCTTCACGCTGCCCACGGGCACGTTCAGTTCTTCGGCGACGAAGTTGGTGAACCGGGCGGTGTCGAGCATGCCGGCCTGGCCCATCACCTTGTTCTTGGGGAACGCGGTGGCGATCTGGGCAAGAGCCGTCATTTCGTCCAATGGGTTGGACACCACGATAATGACAGCGTTAGGCGAGTGCTTCGCAATGTTCTCGGAGACACCACGCACGATCTTGGCGTTGGTCTCGATGAGGTCCATGCGGCTCATGCCGGGCTTGCGGGGCAGGCCAGCGGTGATGACGACGATGTCGGAGTCGGCGGTGGCTTCGTAACCTTCGCCGTTGACACCAGTGGTGGCGCCGACAAGTTTCGTTTCAAAACCTTCGACCGGGCGGGACTGGTTCAGGTCCAGCGCGAGGCCTTCGGCTTTGCCATCCAAGATGTCGGTGAGCACCACGGTGTCAAAAACGTTGTACTCGGCCAGGCGCTGTGCCGTCGTCGAACCGTAAAAACCTGCGCCTACAACGGTGATCTTCTTACCCATGACTGTTTGCTCACTCCTGTACGCATCTGGCGCGCCGAGCGCGCGCGGGGAGGTGGCGGTTGTCGCCGAGGTCAGGTTACGCCCCGGTACTTATAACTTCCGCACCACTTCGCCCTAGGAGCGGGCAACGTCACATTAATAGGCCCGGAGCGGCCACGCGTCTTGTTCTCGGCCCGACGCCGCGTAGTACTCGTCGATGTCAATGTCGTAGTGGGTGTTGCCCCGACCGAGCCGCACTTCGGCGACTTCGATGCGGTAAAGCGTGCTTCCTCGCCCGAGGTCGAGTAGTTCGCCTACTGGGTATTTTTGCGCGTATGTGTCGGCGGCTTTTCGCTCGTCGGCTCCGCGCAATGGCGATACCCATCCGCTGATCCACAGTTGCGTGCGATGTTCGCGAGCGTTGATATGCAGGACAGCCGCGACGTCGTCTTCGGTGTCGCTGTGGAGGGCGCTCGAGAGAGCAGAGGCGTCTTCTAGCAGGAACACGGGTTGCCCGAATTCGTCGGTGATGTGCGCGATGTGGTGCGCGGCGGGGTGCCAGGCGACGCGGAGCTGTCCGGGGTGGGTGCCGGTGGCGAGAGTGCGGGCGATCTCTGCGGTTTGACGCATGAGGCATCTCCTGGGTGGGTGACACGAGCGGCTTTCAGTTAGGTTAACCTAACCTAAGTCAAACGGAGGTGTCATGTCCCGCACGAAATCTCGCCCCAAAGCGAAAATATCCCGCGCACTCGGCATAGCCCTGACGCCAAAGTGCGTGCGCTATTTCGAAAATCGCCCCTACCCACCTGGGCCCCACGGGCGTAAACGGCGCAAAGAAAGCGACTACAAGACGCGCCAGCTCGAAAAACAGCGCCTCCGCCACCAGTACAACGTCAGCGAAAAACAAATGCGGCGCGCATTCACCGAAGCCCTCCGCACCCCAGGCAAGACCGGTGAAAGCCTCATCGCCCACCTCGAATCACGACTCGACGCCGTCATTCTGCGCGCCGGATTCGCCCGCACCATCTATCAAGCGCGGCAATTCGTCAGCCATCGCCACTTCACCGTCAACGGCGTGCGCGTCAACGTGCCCTCATATCGAGTTCAGCCAGGCGACGTGATCGAAGTGCACGAAACCTCACGCGCCAAAACCCCACTCGTGGTTGCCGCCTCCGGAGCACACGCCGGGGAACCAGTGCCCTACCTGGACGCCGCTGTAAGCGACCTTCGCGTCACCTTTCTTCGCAAACCAACCCGCGAAGAAGTGCCCGTGATCTGCAACGTGCAATTGGTAGTGGAGTACTACTCGCGGTGAGCCAAGTGCACGGGCAACCGTGCACTTCACCCCACCCTTTTAACCGATTTAACCGTTCGCTATCCGCTGATATTTTGTCCAAGTGACTGATTACTACGCGGTGCTCGGTGTTCCCCGCGATGCCACTGACGAAGAAGTCAAGAAGGCGTTTCGTAGGTTAGCCCGGGAAGTACACCCCGACGTTAACCCTGACCCGCGGACGCAAGAGCGGTTCAAAGAAATCAATGCCGCATATGAAGTGTTGGGCGACCCAGAAAAGCGCCTCGCTTATGACAACCCGGCCGAGATTATCGTTGCTCCCGCGAACCCTCACGAGGCACTGTTTGACCTCATAAACCCGGGAGCTCGGACTCGATCATTTACCACCGCCGGCGATCTTTTCTCAGCGCTGATCAAGCAGGTTGGCGATGTGGGACCCCGGCCCTCACACACGCGCCCCCAAGAACAAGGACCAGCCCATGCCCAGCCCCAACCAACCGCGCCCCGGGAATCGGATGTAGCGCCCTCACTTCCAGCCAAAGCCCCCACACTCGCCGAAGCAAAGCAGGCGGCCCAAGACCGCGTAGCTAGCTGGCGAACAGATGCGGTCGACACAGTTGACCGTTGGCACAGCGGCCGACGCGAGCGGTTAAATACCTGGGAACAAAAACGTAAGGCGAGAATCGAAGACTGGAAAAACAACGCCACGCAAGCAAGCCACGGGTGGCGGCGGGAAGCTGAATCAGCGGCCGAACGGCGCTGGGCACCAGAAGGAATTTCGCGTGTTAGCACATCCGTATACGGCAGGCTGAACGCCGAACAGAGAGCGGCCACGCTGATCAACAGTCGGCAAGAGAGCGCGGCGATCCAGCTGCGGGATAGGTCCGTCATAGCTACGAGCACGTTTGCTAGAAACGCCTTGAATCAAGCCGACCGCCTCGCAGACGGACAAAAAGCTGAGATAAACAAACACGCCCGAACGCAACGTGAGCTCATTCAGGCCGCCAACTCCGTCGAAGAAATAGAGGCCATCGTCGCCGCGTGCGAGGCCCTAAGCGAAACGCTTCAAGATGCTCGAGCAGCCGACTTCGACGAACTCAAAGCGAAAACGGCCGAGTCGGGCAACGCCCATCAAGCCAAATGGGACGAACTGATGTCCGCGCAAGAACAAGCGCGCACCGAACACACCGCGACGCTGTCTGCAGCGCCTAGTCCGGAGGCTCCTCAAACAGCCGTGACAACATCTCCGCGTGATTGGAGAACCCGCTATCAGGGGCCAGATTGGGGAAGCTCACCCGCTTCCCGGCCCCCAGGTCCATTTCAGCCGCCCTCAGGTCGAATTTCTCCGTAAATCAATTGAAGTTACTCGTCTCACACACTACGCATGAGCGCACGTAGACAGCCGTAGATCATCGACGCGCCAACACCCGAGCCGCCGCAAGCTAAAGACGCATTCGCCAGCGCCCGAAGCGAGCTGGCGAACTACATCCATTCTCGAACTACGCAGCGCGTTCGGCGGCTTCAACCACGTTGGTCAGCAACATCGCGCGCGTCATCGGGCCAACTCCGCCAGGCATCGGAGCCACAAATCCAGCGACATCCATCACCGCTGGGTCAACGTCACCCTTAAGCCCCGCATCAGTGCGGGTGATACCCACATCGAGCACAGCGGCACCTGGCTTGACCATCTCGGGCTTCAACAAGCCGGGAACGCCAGCGGCTACCACCACAATGTCGGCGCGACGCGTGTGCGCGGCCGTGTCCTTCGTCGCTGTGTGGCACAAGGTCACCGTGGCGTTTTCGCTGCGTCGAGTCAACAACAAGCCCAACGGGCGGCCAACTGTGATGCCCCGCCCAATCACCACTACCTCAGCCCCATCGAGTTCCACGCCGAAACGGCGCAACAACGCGACACACCCCCGAGGAGTGCACGGCAACGGCGCGTCCACGCCCAACACCAAACGCCCCAAGTTGATCGGGTGCAGCCCGTCAGCGTCCTTATTCGGATCGATCGACTCCAGAGCCCGCTGCTCGTCTAGGCCACGGGGCAAAGGAAGCTGCACGATATAGCCCGTGCACGCTGGGTCCGAATTCAGTTCAGCAATCGCGGCTTCAACATCGGCTTGCGAAGCGTCAGCGGGCAAATCCACCCGCAGACTCGCGATGCCTACCTCGGCGCAGTCACGATGCTTACCAGCGACATACGCACGCGAACCCGGGTCATCGCCCACCAACACTGTGCCGAGTCCGGGAGTGATGCCTTGGGCTTTAAGTTTGTCCACCCGCTCCCGCAGATCAGCTTTAATCTCGGTCGCGGTGGCCTTACCATCAAGAATCGTCGCTGTCACAGGCTCGATTCTTACATCCCACCTCCCGATTTCCCGAACCAGCCACAAACAACCCGGCAAATCGTGATCGTGAACACGCGACCATTCAGGCAAGGTTCGCGAATGCGCGCACCGCCGCAATGCGCGGCTGTCGCACTTGTGGAGTGTCCAAAATGCTGCCTCGGGCATCACCCAGTTGATCGACGATGAACTTTTCGGTGCGCTCGACAGCGGCTTCCAACAGCTGCCTGTGCACCTTGGCGAACGGCGCCCACACCACGGCGCCAGCACTGGGATCGAACTCCCAAAAGCCGACGACGCGGCCCCGGTCGATGATCAAATGATGCGGAAAATCTTTCAACTCACCCACGGGTTTGCCGTCCGGCAGCACGATACTCAAATCTTGCGGCGCCACAATGCCAGTGATGTCGCGTCGCAACAGGGCGAGGGCATCTATCCAACTCACCAACGAATAACTCGGGTCTTTCGGCGCGACATACGACTCAAATTCGTCCAAAAGTTCCGGCAACAGCCACAAACCTGGCTCCACCTCGCGCGCGTCCAACATGGATACCGCCGCCCGCAATGCCCGGGTACCAAAACCAGTAAACCAGCGCATATGGTCAATGCCAGCTGGGCCCGTCCAACTCAAATATCTACGTACCAGCTCAACATGCGCTTGCTCATCCGAGCCGACATCAGTTGGTGGATCGTCCCATGCCATGTACGTCAGCCTGGTGGAATCAAGACGCCCATCGGCGGGAACCCGACGAATCGTGCCCCGCTCCTGCAACAAACCCAACACCACCGGCAACGGCGAAGCCAAACCCGCCTTACGCCCAGCCACGCCGAAACTTTGAATCTTGTCGCCCAAACGCTCCCGCAACTGGTTCGCGTCCAGCGGCTCGCCAGCGTGTTCCAGTTCCTTACGGACAGTTTCACACAACTGTTCGATCTCGATCGAAGAAAAGCCCAGCTTGCCGGCTTGCCGCACCTCGCCCCGGCTAGCACCGCGCCCCACCTGCAGCGCGAGCCCAAAATCCGGGGCTGGCACGACATAGGTGGCACCACGCGCCGAAGGCAACTCGTGGATATCCAACCTGGCCAACGCGTTATCGACCGATGCGCGGGAACATCCAGCACGCGAGAATAGGGTCAAGTAAGTGTTAGCCCCGCCCAAGGAGCGGGCCCAACCCGAACGTTCCAGTACCTCGGGGCAGGTGGCGCCCATCAAAGAACCATCTAGGCCCTGCCGGTGCCACCACCACGCTCTGAGCTTTATGGCGCCCATGCCTTGACGATAACTCCGATAGGCGCCAACGCAACTAGTGGAAGAAGTGCCTGGTTCCGGTGAGGTACATGGTGATTCCAGCCTCTTTAGCCGCGGCGATCACTTCTTCGTCACGCACACTGCCTCCGGGCTGCACCACCGCACGCACACCCGCCTCGATCAGCACAGCGAGCCCGTCAGCGAACGGGAAAAAAGCGTCAGAGGCGGCAAATGAGCCCGTTGCCCGCTCACCCGCGCGGGATACCGCCAAGCGGGCTGAATCCACCCGATTTACCTGCCCCATGCCAACCCCTACTGTGGCACCGTCGGCGGCCAACAAAATGGCGTTCGACTTCACGGCCCGACACGCGCGCCACGCGAATTCGAGGTCCGAAAGCTCGGCGGCGTCCAGCGCCTCACCAGCCGCCAGCTGCCAGGACGCCGCGCTGTCGCCGTCAGCATCGAGCGCGTCAGCGGTTTGCGCCAATGTGCCGCCGCTGATTGGCCGCAACTCAACGCCCTTGTTCAGGCGAGGGGCCGCGGTGAGAAGGCGAAGGTTCTTTTTCGCGCTGAGCAGCTCAAAGGCTTCGTCTTCGAAACTCGGGGCGATGATTACTTCAGTGAAGATCTCGCTGAGCTGTTGAGCCATCTCAAGGCTGACTGGTCGGTTAGTGGCGATCACGCCGCCATATGCCGAAACAGGGTCACACGCGTGTGCTTTTCGGTGTGCTTCGGCAATGTTTTCACCAATCGCGATGCCGCAGGGGTTCGCGTGTTTAATGATCGCCACACAGGGCCGCTCGAAGTCGTATGCGGTGCGGTATGCGGCGTCCCCGTCAACATAGTTGTTGTAGGACATGGCTTTACCGTGTAGTTGATCGGCCTGCGCGATGCCGTTCACGGCGTCGCGGTCGATGTACAGCGCGGCCGCTTGGTGTGGGTTTTCCCCATAACGCAGCACTTCAGCGCGCTCCAAGGCCACTCCGGCGAAGGGCGGCCAGTGGTCGGCGGCGGCCGCGTCGGTGTCGGTGCGGCTGAACCACGATGCCACCGCGACGTCGTAGGCGGCGGTGTGCGCGAAAGCCTTGCCCGCGAGTTTGCGGCGGGCTTCCAGGTTGAAGCCGTCAAGTGATCCGAGCACGGCGGCATAGTCGTTGGGGTCTACGACCACAGTGACGTTCGCGTGGTTTTTCGCACTGGCACGAACCATGGCGGGACCGCCAATGTCGATCTGTTCGATGACCGCGTCGTGTTCGGCACCACTGGCGACGGTTTCCCGGAACGGGTACAGGTTCACAACCACCAGGTCGAACGGTGCGATGTCGAGTTCTGCGAGTTGCTGCACGTGCTCGGGGTTACGCCGATCGGCCAGAATGCCAGCGTGAATGCGAGGGTGCAGGGTTTTCACGCGACCATCGAGGCATTCAGCGAAACCCGTGACGTCGGCGACTGGCGTCACCGGCACACCCAGTTCCTTGATACGCGCCGCGGTGGAACCGGTCGACACGATCTCCACTCCGGCGGCGTTGAGCCCTTGAGCAAGCTCGGCGAGTCCGGTCTTGTCGTAGACGCTAATGAGGGCGCGGGCTATGCCGGTCATGGCGTGGATGCCTTTCTCTTCAACGGGATTGAGCCGTCGGCGATGCCTCGCACCACCGTCACGAGCAGTTCTCGTTCTTGAACTTTGATGCGTTCGTGCAGCGTATCGACTGTGTCGTCAGGTAGGACGGGCACGACCCGTTGATCCAGTACCTGCCCGGTGTCTACGCCGCTGTCGATGATGAACAGGGTGCATCCGGTGAACCGGACCCCATAGTTGAGCGCGTCTTGCGGGGCGTGGATGCCGGGGAACGCGGGGAGCAGCGAGGGGTGCGTGTTGATCGCGCGCTGATCGAAATTGGCCAGGAAATGGGGGCCGAATAGTTTGAGGAATCCGGCGGATACCACCAAGTCGGGCTGGTATTCACGCACGGTTTCGGTGAGCGCTTTGTCCCACTGTTCGCGGGTGTCGAAGTCGCTGAGCTTGTGAACGAAGGTGTCTATGCCAGCGGCCTTCGCGCGGTCGAGCCCGGCGATGCCCGGTCGATCCGCACCGACAGCGGCAATGGTGACTCCGTATTTCGGATCGGCGCTCGCCTCGATAAGTGCCTGCAGCAGAGTGCCAGAACCGGAGATGAGGACGACGATACGCACGTATGCACTGTATCGGGCAATGCTTTCTATGCGACGCGCGAGGCTCATTCCCAACGACACGCCAAAACAATGTGACTATTGAGAATTAATCGTCTATTACGGACGCGTCGTAAGTCATGGGCAGGCGCCCCAGGGGTCGCGCCTGCGAAAGGGGGAACCGTGACAACCGTGCCACCACCTGGCGACAGGCCGGAAGATAAGCCGGAAAACACACCGGGCTACCAGCCGCCACCCGGGAACACGCCAGGAGGCGAGCCGCCACACACACCCGGCATGCCGGCCGGTGGAGAAGTGCCCGGCTACCAGGGGCCCACCCCGAGCACACCGCCGGGAGCGGAACCACCACGGTACGAGCCGCCCTCGTATACGCCACCGGCAAATCAGCCGCCACAAGGCGGATACAACGAGCCATCACCAGCCGGGCCGCCACCACCCATCACACCCATGGGCGGCGGTCCACCCAGCGGGCAATGGTCCGGGCGCCATGCCGCCGACAGAGTCGACAAGCTCAGCTGGATCTCGTTGGGGCTCGGCGCCTTCTCGGTGATTTGCTGCTGTTGCTGCTACTCCGGCTTCTGGGCGGGCATCCCGGCCATCATCACCGGTATCCTGGGGCTCAAAAAACAGCCCACTGGCAAGGGCCGCACAATCGCGATGATCGGCATCATTCTTGGTGTCATCGGTGTCATCCTGGCAATTTGGTCCATCGCCGCCGGACAATCCTCAACAGACTGCGACGACTGGCCAGAAGGCGACTTCCGCGACTGGTGTGAAGACAACAACTAACTGGATTACTCGACCGGCTTCGGCATGGCGGACTTCTCGTCCCCAGCCGGAGCCGGCTCTTTTACGTCCACGGTTCCGCCAACCTCAGGTTTAGCTGAGGGCTCGGGAGCTTCCGAGGGATCGGACATGGCTCGCTCGGGGGTGGGCCCCCGCTGCGGATCTGGCGACGCCTCGGATGTGACTTGCTGTTCCGGCTCTGCGCGAGGAGCGGGAACGACCGACACCGGAGCCACCTCATCGGCGGGCTTCACGGCCGAGCGGCGAGGCCTCAACCGCCAAATCACACAACCGATCAGTGAACTGACACCCACTACGAGCGCCGTCATCAACGTCACCCGCCAAGCACTCGGGCCCACCGTGCTCAACCGTTCCGCGCCCAACGGCCCACCCGCTGCGAACGCCAGCAGCCCATGCAACGCGCTCGTCACAATCGCCGCCACCAGCGCCGCGCCCACCGCATCAAGCCACGACACGTCAGCGGTGCGACGAGCCACCATCACTCCACTCACGAGCCCGATCAGTACCGGCACCGCTAGCACGGCATACGCGAACCCGCCGAGATCACCACTGGGCAATCCCGCCAGCAAGGGGAATGTCGGAATCGGGCCAATCTCGACCTCGAACGGACTCACCCGGGTGTCAGCACCGAGCGCGAAACCACTGCCCACCACATAGGCGCAGCACCACAACAAAACGGTCGGGGCATACAGCAGACACAAAACGAAAAGCCCGATGCCGCCGACCACTCCAGGGCTACCAGCGGTAAATATCGAGCGTAGACGTGATTCCTCGCTGAGAACACTCGCGATCATCAACAGCGCCCCGACAGTACCGATAGCGGCCATGCTCGCCGCACCACAACTCGCGCCCACCCGCAGCCACAGCGGAAAACCTCGCCACAACTTCAAATCCCAGTCGCCCACCCGCGAAGCGCCATAGCCAGCGGTGATAAACGCGACGGCGCCGCACGCGGGGCCGGCCCACCACAGCGCGGCATGAGTGTCACCAAGGCGGGCATATATCGCCACGCCCGTGCCCAACAAGCCATAACAGACCGCCACCGCGACGGCGACTCGCAACACATCGCCCCGGCGCACCGCGCCAATCGCCCGTGCGGTGCCGGTGCCAGCAAGCACCAGCCGCCAACAAATCAGAGCCGTCCACAACAGTGGCGCCAACCCGATCTTTACGCCGTCGGCCATCGGCAATTGAACGCCGTGCCCGAGCAACCAACCATTGAGTCCGACTTTCACAGCGCTAGTCAGCGGGGCTGTTGATCGGCTGTCCGCACCCCACACCAACACTGTCACCATCACCATGGGGGCGGCGGACACAAGCGCGGCCCACAGTGAACTCACCCCCGCGGCGATGAAAAGCGGAACTGGTCTTCGTTTAGAGGGCGCGGCGGGCCGAAGTGGAGCGGAACGGGCGGTGGCGTGAAACGAGCGAGGCACGTCACGACCGTAGCCGGTCAGCGCTTATCTCGCGGAAAGCGACTACACGCCTGACCAATAATTCCTTTGGCGGTTGCGAGGCAGATGGACGCCTGCGCGGTTCAAGGCTAGGGAACTTCGGCAGGGGCTAACTCATCGCCTGTAATCGCGCCACCGCCCAGAAGCCTGCCTCGTGAATGTTTGCTGGGTGCGAATGGAGGACCATTTGAATTCCGCTACGAACTTGTGAGTGAGGCCAAGCTACTTCAAGCAGGGGTGATCTCGGTAATTTGGGTTGCTAGGTGGGGTTGCGGTTCAGCTCTACGAGCCAGCGCATAGGCGGTGACGCCTTGACGTTCCACGGTGCGTACAACGGCCCAGCCTTGTACATCCTCGTAATAGCGCACAAGTTTTGGGTATGGGCCGGTGCCACGTCGCACCCAGATTTTCCCATTCCGAGCCGCGTAGTCCAGCGCCCACCAGGCAATCAGGCTGCCTATTTTCTGACCAGCATATGCCGGGTCGGTGTAGGTGGTTGCGAGGAAGAAAGCAGGCTCTGCGCGCTCTTCCTCGCTCCAACACCAGGCCGGGCTTTCCTCAAACAGGCTGGTTGAGCCTACGATTTTTCTGTCCTGATTCAGCATCGTCCATGTTGGTGAAATGGGATCTCCCGCTTGCCCAGCGATTGACTCAGCTCGCTCACCCCATCCTTCCCACCCCGACAATCCCTTGTCTCGCATCCAGGCGCTACGAGCCCGCAGAATGTTGGTGAGGTCTTCTCTATCAGCGAGCACCGATGGACGCATGTAATACATATGTCTCCCTTTGGAAGCGGCCACTCTACGACAAAATTCAATCGCTAGCCGTACACGCTCAGGGTTATTTGCATTGCCATTCACCGAAATTTATTAGCGCTGGCACGGTAGCGAGGTGCCGAGCGAACAAGAACGGTGAGCGACCGTTAGATGGGGTTCAAGAGGTGCGGCCAGCACACAACTTGGTTTCCAAGTCCATCAAAGTAGAACTCGAACGCGATTTGCGGCCCGTGATCGTTGCCGCTCGCGCATGACGCGCAACACGCACCAGGCGTGGCAAGGCGAATGGCCCCTTGCCCAAAGCGTTCCCATTGCCGACGAGATCTCTCCCGCCAACAGATAGCCATCGCGACACGGTAAAACGTTTCTTGCCAATACTGTGTAAACGAAGAACTGCTCCCGCTGCCCCCGTCGTCAGATACGGAGCGAGCTAGGGCGCTGAGCGGTCCTTCCGGATCGGAAGGGCGCGGTGGCTGCACACCATAAAGACCGGCGAGCTCTGCCCTTGCGTCACGAAATGGGCGGCAGGGAAATAGCTCCCCGCACATTACGCAACCTCGCTCTGACGGCCCACTACGAGTGGGCTGATGTTGACCTAGTCGCGCTTTTATTCTCGCGATGTCACGACTCTTGGCTTCGTCGAATTCCGCCGACAGTTCCGGCGTCATCCTGCGCACTGTTGGTTTTACCCGCCCAACCGCTCGGCCACTTGCACGGCAGGGGCTCGAGACACTATCTGGACGGGAGGGAAGAACTTTGCCGCCGTATCGGCGCGAACGAAGCCACTGCCAGCCCGCCCTAACCATGGCCGGCACCATTTTTGCAGCATCCCCATAGAACGGTCGCAAATATGCGCTTATCCTTGTCACTGCATCGCCTCTCAATTCAGCGTTGGTGGTCGATGTAATTGCCCCGAACTGAGCCACTAACTCGGTTCGGGGCACCTTCGTGTCTAGGCGTCTTCGGAATCATCACCTCGTATTGGAAAGGTCGACCAGCACACATCTGTGCCGGGGATGGCCACGGTGTAGGTGTTGGGGAAGGCCGTGATCTCAACGCTGACCAAGTTTGGGACTGCGATGAAGATCCGCTGACATCGACGTTGACATTAGGGACTTAACGACCGTCTAAGTTGCACAGAAGTTTCACAACAAGTGCCACTCATCCATACATATGAGACGCTGAAATGACGAGCGCATGATGGGACAAAGGACTATGAGCATGGAAGAGGGGCCGGGAGCCAACATCGCTGTGTTGCGCAAGGCCGCGAACCTAACGCAACGCGGACTAGCGACTCGGGCGCAAATCTCACATTCGCTGCTCACCAAGATTGAGACTGGCGATAGGGCAGCAACCCACGCAGTTATAGCCGCAATCGCCCGCGCTCTGCGAGTGGCACCTGAGCGGCTACTGGGCCAGCCTTACCCGGATGCGCCGCATCCGGATGCAGTGGAAGCTCTGCGAACCGCGGTACGCCGTTACGACCTGCCTAACGAGCCCGAAACCACACCGCGCACACTCGCCGAATTGGGGCGCGAAGTCGCTGGAGCAACACAACTTCGACGGGATGCTCGTTACGGCAAGCTAGCGCATGTTCTGCCACCGCTCATCGAGGAACTTACTTATGCGGCTCATTCGCTTCGTGGCGAAGAGCAGCTGACAGCATGGCGGCTACTCGCTGATTCCTACGGCTCAGCGCACACGTGGGCGCATCGTTTGGGATACGCCGATCTCGCGGAGATGATCGCGGACCGGCTCTCCTACACAGCCATGATGGCCGATGACCAGGTGCTATCCGCAGTGGCAGCATGGACCAGAGTAAACGCTTTCCAAGCGGCCGGAGATTACTCCCATGGTCTCCATGTCTTGGACCGCGCAAGCCAAAAGCTCACACCGGATAATGAGCGGGCGGCTGTCGTTCTCGGCAGTCTGCATCTACGAGGTATGACATTGGCATCGCGCGCGAAAAACACCAGCGAGGCGAACGCGCAATTCCGTCAAGCAGAACACCTCGCGAACCTGCTGCCCGGCGACACCACACACCACCATTTGACATTTGGGCCGGCAAACACGCTAATCCACCAAGTCGCCGCCCGTGTCGAACTAGAACGACCTCGTGATGCGATCAACTTGGCCGAACGATTCACCGCGCCGAAAGACTTGCCCGCGACTCGTCACGGACACCACTACATTGACGTTGCCCGTGCATACCTGGTCGCGGGCGATCGCGACCGAACGATGAAAGCTCTTCGACAAGCGAAACAGGTCGCCCCGGAACAGACGCGATATCACCCGATGGTTCGCGAAACCACTCGAGTGCTGGTATCCATGCACCGACGCGCGAACGCTGATTTGGTTGGCTTCGCCACCTGGCTTGGCGTCGCGGGCTAAGGACATTGAACTCCGACGCCAACCCGGGTTGTGCTACCGAGACGAGCGCAAGGCTAGCTGCGCAAACGGGGTCCACGGCACGTCAAGCTTGTTCTGGCGAATCGAATCAAGACGAAGGTTGAACTCGGCTTGGACGCCGTTTCCACTGTTCAAATAGGGGACCACTGCCACAATCATCTTTAGCTCGCGAGCTTGACGCAACGTTGGCCATTCGTCGAGAAGCTTCACGTCTTTGCCATAGGCCCGTTTCAAACTCTCGTATTTGTCAGTGTTCCTAAATCGCGTGTCGCCCACCGCGACCGATGCGAGGTCAACGCCTCGAGGCCCGGCGCATACCGCGTCAAAGTCGCACATGACCGTTCTGCCGTGACAATCGAACAAGAGGTTTCCGGCGTGGGCGTCCCCGTGAATTAATCCATGATTTCCGTGACTCCGCAGCTCGACGATGGCTGGTTCAAGCTCTTCGCACCAGTCAAGTAGAAACGCATGGTCTCCTTTGGAGAGACCTTCTGCGTCAACGATTCGTGCGCGGGCATCAGCGACCGGATTCCATTCGGGGAGACGGAAAGGCGGCAAGGGCAGTGCGTGAATCTCACGGAGGACTTCTCCGAGATGACTGGTGGTGGGTCGACCATCGGTGTGAGGAAGGTAGGTCCACAAAGTGACATGCAGCCCGTGGGTTTCGATCATTTCGTGGCGAGCAAGCCGGATTGTGGGGGCATCAATTTGCTCGAACCATTGAGCAATCTCGAATACTTTCAACACCCGCTCATCGAGACCAAACGATCTAGGGATTCGCACGACCAGACCGGCCTGCGGTAACGCGAATACCGCATTGTTAGTCAGGTTCAACATCAGAAAGTCATCGGCACACAGGTCCGCTTGCCGAGCCACATCGAACAACATGTCTTTCATCGCTGTTTCGGTGAAACGACCGGCGCTCACTACGATTTCCCCTTGATCCCGACAGTAGAAAGAAGCTCTTTGAATTGTGTCGCGTCAGAACATTCCGACGCGACTTCTGGCCGCCTTGAGCTCCGCACCGAGTGCCTTTCTCCAACGACTGACGCTCTCCGAATCGTTATTAGTTGGCATGTCAGCCCCCTGAACTCGTAGATTGTGCGGTAGCCAGTGCCAGCACGTTAGGGGTGCGCCCGGCTTTGCCTTGAGGCGTCCAAATAGGCTACTCCACCAAATGACCTGGCAGGTTACTTTGCTTACGCGAAGTACCACCTGACGCAAGACTTGGAAAGTGCCACATGTCGGGCGGAACCACACTCGAGCACAAAGGTATTCGCTTCACCCGGCTGACACCCTGTGGGCGGCGCATCTGATTTCTGTTGAAAGACGCTTCTAGCTGCGACTAGATTTGAGGAGACCCTACGATGACCACCCGCGAACGCATGCTGACTGGAGACCGGCCAACCGGAAAACTCCACCTCGGCCACTATGCTGGGACGCTTGCAAACCGGGTGAAATTGCACGAGCGATATGAGAGCTTCTTTATTATCGCCGATCTACACATGCTCACGACAAAGAACACCGCCGAAGACATAGCCCAAGTAGCTAACAATGCCAGAAATCTTGTGCTTGACGCGCTTTCCGCTGGCATCGATCCGGGCCGCGCCACGTTCTATCTCCAGTCGGCTATTCCTGAAGTTTGCGAACTCAACACCCTGTTTCAGAACTTGGTCACGGTGCCCCGGCTCGAGCGAATCCCTAGTCTGAAAGACATGGCCCGCGATGCCAAGAAAGAAGAAATGCCGTACAGCCTGCTTGGTTATCCAGTACTGCAAGCTGCTGACATCCTTTGTGTACGCGGGCAAGTGGTACCGGTCGGCAAAGACAACGCGGCCCATGTGGAGATCACCCGCGAGATCGCGCGGCGCTTCAACTACCTGTACGGCGAGACTTTCCCGGTGCCACGCGTGGTATTGAGCGAGGTCACCAACCTTGTCGGCACCGATGGCAAAGCCAAGATGAGCAAGAGCCTGAACAACGCCATTTTCCTCAGCGACGACACCGCAACAGTTCGCAAGAAGGTCATTGGCATGTTCACTGATGAGAACCGCGTCCGGGCGGACGTTCCGGGCCGCATAGAAGGCAATCCGGTATTCGATTATCACCGAGCCTTCAACCTGAACAAGGCCGAAATCACAGAACTTGCCGACCGCTATCAGCGTGGCACGGTCGGGGATGTCGAGGTGAAAGAAAAGCTAATTAGAGCTCTCGAACAACTGCTGGAACCGATGCGGGAACGCCGAGCCCATTTCGAATCAACGCCCGGCTACATCGACGAAATCATCGAAGAAGGCACCAACCGCACCAGAGAAGAAGTCCGCCAGACCGTATTTGCCGCTCGCAAAGCTATGGGACTTACGGCAGCTTGGAACCAGATCCGCCGCAAGGCAGAGAAACGCCGCAAAGACTCTCACCCAGATGAGAGCGCCTCACCCATGCATCAATCGGCATAGGTGCACCCTTGCCAATCGCCATCTCATCGGCCATTGGAGGAACACAAATGACACTCGTTTTTTGGATCACTCCAATTGGCCGTACTGTCGAGACCGCAATGGATGGAAGTGGATCCGACTTGGCACAGGGCAACTCTCCGACATCGAGATATCAGCAGTGAAGTTGAAAGAGCCACCGGTGCTGCGCGAGCTCATCGAGAACCACTCGCAATATGACGCCCCGCTTGCGCTTGCCGCTGTCAGAGAGGACATCTAAGTGACGCTGACGAAACAGCACGTCTACGACACCGTAGAAATTTATATTCGCGCGTGGGTCCAGCAGGACCCCGATCTAATCGCGACTATTTTCACCGAAACAGCGACTTACCATGAGCGTGTACTAGATGACCCCATTCCTGACCGCGACGCGATCCAGAAATACTGGCAAACGAAAGTAGTCGAATCGCAGGCGAACATCACGTGTGCCGTACGAAATTTGCATCTCGACGGCACCACGGCCATCGTCGAATGGGAAGCAGAATTTGACGACATCCCACAAGGCGTACGGAAGCATATGCGGGAAATAGCGGTTCTCGAATTCGAAGGACCACTCATCAAGAGCCTGCGGGAATACTGGTCTTCCAAGCGCATCGCCACCCTCGACATCAGCCAAGACAGCTGAGCAGGCACCAAATAGGCGCAGCGAATCAGGCTCGGGTGGAAAAATGTGGAGAATATCGAGCACTGCCACTCTCCACAGAAATTTCACCCTAGACCGCCAGGTTTGAGCCAACACCTAAAACAATTTCCGCTAGGCGCTCAGCGAAAAGCTTGTGTGATTCGGCGGCAAAATGGACACCGTCCGCGCCGACAGTAGCCGCCTCCGCGGCATCCACAAACTCCGCGCCGCGTTGATCAGCGATACGTCGAATCTCACTAGCTAGCTGATGAGATTTCGTTACTGACGTGCGGTCGTAACGTGCGCCCCGCAAAGTCTCAAACAATGGTTTCGTGTCATCAATGCGTGGCGGGCTCACCAGGATGATCCTGGTTTCATGACCGTCAGCTTGGGCAGTATTGGCCCTGACAGTGTCTATATAAGAATTCAAACTGGCTGCGATTTGTTTCGGCGACCTATCAAATTCAAACTTAAGGTCATTGGTTCCCAACATGATGATCACGGCGTGCAACGGATCATGGCTATAAACGCAAGGCCCGAAATACGGCAACCCGTTACGCCCCGCGCGAGCTAACTCAACGTAGTCGACGTCAGTTGTCCGGCCCCGAAGTCCCTCCTCAACTACTTTGTAGCCGGGACCCAGGGCTTGCTGGAGCCGCCCTGTCCAACGCAATGTGGAAGACCAGCGATGGAAGTCGGCGGGCTCTGCCGGAGCCCCATACGTGTTCGAATCGCCATAACACAAGAGCGACAACGGTTCAGCCGGTGAATCATCGGAGGTCATCACGACGATCAATTCTGCCAGTATTTCCTACTGGCTCTAAGCACTCTGGTGCGCTGAGGGACGCGAACCCGAGCACACGGCTTATGGCTGGCTTAGGCGAGCTCCTTGCGCATCAACACGCACATCGTTTCGTAGCGGCGCAGCGATCCGTCGGGGGCTTGCTCGTCCCACGAGTCGGGCTGGCGGTCATACGCGGCATAGCCGAGTCGTTCATATAGCGCGCGAGCTCGTGGGTTGTTTTCCTCCACGGACAGCTCAGCGCGCCGCAGCCCACGGTTTTTAATCCGCGATTCTGCGGCACGTATAAGGAACGTCCCGATGCCGCAGGACTGTAGTGCGGGGTGGACGGCTAGCTGCCATAAAGTGCCAGCGCCCTCTTTGACCTGGTAGTCAATGCCGCCTTTTGCTACCGGGATATTCACGGACGCACAGACGGCGAGGTAGTCGACTTCACCGATCTGGGCACGCTTCAACTGCTTAGCAACCTCGGTCAGATGGTGCTCGGACCCTGCCCACTCGCAGGACGCCAGGTCAGCGTGCAGCAAGTCGCGAGCGGACAGCTTCAACACGACATCGGTCATTTTCTACACCTCCGGCGAGTCAGCACCATACGAAAAACTCCGCAGCACCCAAAAGTAGGCGCTGCGGAGTTTCTGGTTTGTGCGTCCTTATGCCTTTTCGATGATTTCGCGCATCAGGCGTGCGGTCTCAGATGGGGTCTTGCCCACCTTGACGCCGACGGCTTCGAGGGCTTCCTTCTTCGCCTGGGCGGTGCCAGCGGATCCGGAGATGATGGCGCCGGCGTGGCCCATCGTCTTGCCTTCGGGAGCGGTGAAGCCGGCCACGTAGGCCACGACGGGCTTGGTGACATTGTCGGCGATGAACGCGGCGGCGCGCTCTTCAGCGTCACCACCGATTTCGCCGATCATCACGATCGCCTTGGTGTCGGGGTCAGCTTCGAATGCCTGTAGGGCGTCGATGTGCGTGGTGCCGATGACGGGGTCGCCACCGATGCCGACGCAGGACGAAAAGCCCAGGTCACGCAGTTCGTACATCATCTGGTAGGTCAGCGTGCCGCTCTTGCTGACCAGGCCGATGGGTCCAGCTTTGGTGATGTCGGCGGGGATGATGCCCGCGTTGGATTCACCTGGGGTGATCAGGCCGGGGCAGTTAGGCCCGATGATGCGGGTTTGCTTGCCCTGCGCGTGGGCCCAGAACTCGACGGAGTCGTGCACTGGGATGCCTTCGGTGATGACAACGGCCAGGCCGATGCCCGCGTCGATGGCTTCGATGACGGCGCTCTTGGCGAATTTCGGCGGGACGAACACGACGGTGACGTCGGCGCCGGTTTCGCGCATGGCGTCGGCTACGGAGCCGAACACGGGGATGGCTTGCCCGTCGAAGTCAACGGTTTCGCCGGCTTTGCGTGGGTTAACGCCACCGACGATGTTGGTGCCCGAGGCGAGCATCCGCGCGGTGTGCTTGGTGCCTTCCGAGCCGGTCATGCCTTGGACGATGACGCGGCTTTTTTCGTTCAAAAAGATCGACATGGTTACTTGGCTCCCGCGAGCTCTGCAGCGCGGCGGGCCGCACCGTCCATTGTGTCTACTTGCTCCACCAGCGGGTGGTTGGCTTCGTTCAGGATCGCCCGGCCCTTTTCAACGTTGTTGCCGTCGAGCCGCACTACGAGTGGCTTGGTGACTTCTTCGCCACGCTCGTGCATGAGCGCGAGCGCCTGCACGATGCCGTTGGCGACCTCGTCACATGCGGTGATACCACCGAAGACGTTGACGAAGACGCTCTTAACCGAGGGGTCGCCGAGGATGATTTCCAGGCCGTTAGCCATCACCTGGGCGCTAGCGCCACCACCGATGTCGAGGAAGTTGGCGGGCTTGGGCTGGCCGGGGAATTCTTCGCCGGCGTAGGCCACGACGTCCAGGGTGCTCATGACGAGCCCGGCGCCGTTACCGATGATGCCCACTTCGCCATCAAGCTTGACGTAGTTGAGGTCTTTTTCTTTAGCGGCCTGCTCCAGTGGGTCCACGGCGCTCTTGTCTTCGAGCTCTTCGTGGTCCGCGTGGCGGAAGCCAGCGTTCTCGTCGAGGGTGACCTTGCCGTCAAGGGCGATGATCTTGCCGCTTGGGTCTTTGACCAGCGGGTTGACCTCAACCAGGGTGGCGTCTTCTTTAATGAAGACGTCCCACAGTTTGACGACAACTTCAGCGGCTTGGTCGATGATGTCGGCGGGGAAGCGGCCCTGCTCCAAGATTTCGCGAGCCTTCGCGACGTCAACGCCGTCGATCGGGTTCACCGGCACCTTGGCGAGCAGCTCAGGGGTTTCCTCAGCGACCTGCTCGATTTCCACGCCGCCTTCTTTCGAGGCCATGGCCAAGAAGGTGCGGTTGGAGCGGTCGAGAAGGAAAGAGAAGTAGTATTCCTCGGCAATGTCGCTGGCCTGGGCCACCATCACTTTGTGAACGGTGTGGCCCTTAATGTCCATGCCAAGGATGTTTTGTGCGTGGGTAAAAGCTTCGTCTGCGGTGTTCGCGAGCTTCACGCCGCCAGCTTTACCGCGCCCGCCGACCTTCACCTGGGCTTTAACGACGGTCATGCCGTCGATGCCTTCAGCGATCTTCTTGGCGTCTTCTGCAGTAGTGGCGACGGCACCTGGAAGCACCGGCACGCCGTGTTTGGCGAAGATGTCCCTCGCCTGATATTCGAACAGGTCCACTGTGGCGTCCGTCCTGGATGATGAGGTATACGCAATAACTTGCCGAAGCTGAGGCTAACTCTGTGGCGCCTCCAGCGCAGCACCAGGCTGGGTGGCTCCTGTCACATCACCACGTTTGCCCGCAAGCCGCATGATCAAAGTCACTTGAGTTCACATCGTGACAATGGCCTCCGTCACTACGAAATGCGACGCGACAAGGGCTCCCGGTCACCCCATATCGCGATGAAGTCAGGCGCTCAATCAACGGTGTGCGGTCCCAAACCGGCATCAAAACTTTAGCTTTTGCAAACCAAAGCGCGGTTACACGGTGCTAACACGGTATTCACGACATACCGTGTTAGCGACACCATCCACCATGATGATGTACACACACGATGCCCACGAGGCATGAAACTTTTGAGGAGCCGTTGATGAGCCAGCGACTACGCGTGATCATCGCTAAAGCCGGACTTGATGGCCATGATCGCGGCGCGAAAGTGGTGGCGCGAGCTTTGCGAGATGCGGGCATGGAGGTCATCTACACCGGGCTGCACCAAACCCCCGAACAGATCGTGGCGGCCGCGATTGCCGAAGACGCGGACTGCATTGGGCTTTCCATTCTCTCTGGTGCTCATATGACGCTCTTTCCCAGAGTGCTGGAACTTTTGAAGGAGCAAGACGCGCAAGACATTATGGTCTTCGGTGGTGGAATCATCCCCGACGCGGACATTAGTGAACTAGAGAATGCGGGTGTAGCAAAGGTATTCACCCCTGGCACTAGCACGCAGGTAATTGTTGATTGGCTCAATGACGCGATATCGGCAAGCGCGTCGAATTAAAGGCGTTGGGTGTTGGGGCTAGACACACCCCTCGAGCGTCTAACCCCAACACCGCGACAGCATATTGATCGCTTATTGAACGCGCTTTTGTGTGCCGCATTCTGTGTAACGGAAATATGAACTAAAAGTGATGGGCATCCGCAGTTTTTTTCGAAATGAAGTGATCAAGCCCGAAATATTTAGTGACTCAGTTAATAGGACGGAGTTAATTCGCGGGAAATGCAAGCCATTTCCAAACACAACGCACATTAATGATCACCGTTCGCATTTAAATTCAAGCTCGAAAACCGGAAATAAACGGACGAACAACCCTCCTCGCTATGCCATTCTTGTGGCGCCAAAGCGCACTAGGTACTGTGTGCCGAGACCTCGAAGCAAATCTGTGCGCTCCCGGCAGTGATATGCGGCTGTGCACCCGATCCTGTCCCCGAGCCAAGGAACATTCGTGCGGCATCGAAAACCTAAGCGCTACCGCGGGCATCATCGCGTCGCCTTCGCCCCTCGCACTCGCTACAGCGTTGTCATCGGCACCGCGCTAGTTGGAGCGGGAGTTATCGCCTTTGGCGTAGGCACCGCACTTCCTTCACCCTCAACTGATGTCGCGAGCGCCGCCGCCGCCCTGGATGCCGAGAACGGCAAAGCCCCTAAGCAAGTCAGCGAATCAAGCACAGATACCCGCTCCGCGGATGTCACCCGCGCCTCACGCGCTCAAACCCGAGCCGCCGCGCCGGTTCCGGAAAAACAACCGCTCTGGTTCAAGCCCGTCGATACGGGCTTCATCAGTTCCGGCTACGGGTACCGACCCGAATTCCATGGCGGAACTGACTTCGCCGCTCCCGCCGGAACTCCCGTCCACGCCGCCAGCGACGGTCGCATCGAGATCGCGAACTGGTATGGCGGTTACGGAAAACTCGTCACCATCAATCACGGAAATGGCGTCGTCACCTACTACGGGCATAACTCGAAAATCCTGGTGGAGCCCGGGCAGGAAGTGAAGGCCGGCGAGACCATCGCGCTGGTGGGGACGACTGGGCAGTCGTTCGGTAACCACTGCCACTTCGAAGTCCGCATCAATAACGAACGGATCAACCCGCTCCCATTCTTGCGCGACCGAGGCGTCGAAGTCGGCTAGCTCGCCACTGATCGCCGCGAGCTCCTGCTCCATCTTCTCCAGATCACGTAGCCACTCTTCGACATCATCGTCGGTGCGCTGCCGAGGAACGCAAAAGTTCCAGGACATCCCGCCGTGCTTTGGTGACCAGCGTCCAGATGTTGCCCCCATTGCGAATACCCCTCATCCAGTCGGTGTCGTTGTGCGGTGAACTCATGGGGGCTATCGCGCTAGTCACGGCGATTATTACTGAATTCCGAAAATGATAACTATGTAAATTTATGGAATAGCCTAAAGTTACCAACGTATGTCCGTTTAGCACTATTCGCGAAGATCTTAACTGATATATGGCATCAAAGCTTCTCTAGCGGGGCATAACGCAACACAAACCACCGCGTATTTCCATCGCCAAAATCAACGCCAGCCTGAGCGCGATCACCCTCACCGCGCAACTCGACCACGCGACCCATGCCATGCGAATCGTGCGTCACCCGATCGCCCGGCTCCAAAACTGGAATCGCGCCACGAGCTACCGGACCCCTAGACCGTGCAATCGGCGCCCGGCGCAAACCGAAGCCCGCCGCGGCAGTTGTGCCATACGTCGGAGCCGGTGGCGCACTCTCCCGCTCCCAATGCAGCAGATCAGTGGGGATCTCTTCCAAGAAGCGAGAGGCTGGATAATATTGCGGCTGGCCCCACGCGCTACGCGCCACGGCCCGCGTAACAAACAAACGCTGCCGCGCTCGAGTGATCCCCACATACGCCAACCGGCGCTCTTCCTCTAGCTCCTGGGCCTTACTCAGCGAACGTTCATGCGGGAAAACGCCATCTTCCATTCCCGTCAAAAACACCACCGGAAATTCCAAACCTTTAGCCGTGTGCAACGTCATCAAGGTAACCACGCCATCACCGTCATCAACGGGAATCGAGTCGGCATCGGCGACCAGCGCGACCTGCTCCAGAAAATCCGCCAACGTCGGTAGATCCGACGCGGCCGGACCGACAAGATCCGAAGCATCCACATCAGAGCCTGGCGTGTCAGCCGACGCGGCCTCCAGAGCTAGCACCGCCCACCGTTCTTCAAACTCGCGAGCCACACTTACCAGTTCTTGCAGGTTCTCTACCCGGCTTTCATCCTGCGGATCGTCGCTAACTTCAAGCGCGTGGATGTAACCGGAGTTGACCAGCGTCTGCTCCAACACCACCGAGGGCGGCTCATTCTCGGCGACCACCCGTAGTTCGGCCATGGTCTCGCAGAAGCTCTCAATAGCATTCACCGCACGAGAGCCAATGCCCGGAGCTTGAGCGGCGTTCTCCAGCGCGGCGCCAAAGGAAATCCCCTCACGCTCAGCCAAAGCCGCGATGCACGCCTCCGCCCGCTCGCCGATTCCCCGACGTGGCGTATTCACAATGCGCCGGATACTTACCACGTCATCCGGATTGGCGATAACTCGCAAATAGGCGAGAGCGTCGCGAATTTCTTTTCGCTCATAAAATCGCACACCACCCACGACTTTGTATGGCATGCCGGTTCGGACAAAGATTTCTTCAAAAACTCGTGATTGAGCGTTCGTGCGGTAGAAAATTGCGATATCACCTGGACGATATCCTTGAGAATCACGCAGCCGATTAATTTCTTCCGCAATCCACGAGGCTTCTTCGTGCTCAGAATCAGCGACATATCCGGTGATGTTGTCGCCGGCACCGGCCTCGGACCACAAATTCTTTGGCTTGCGTTCGGTATTCCGCGAAATAACCGCATTCGCTGCGGTAAGAATTGTTTGTGTGGAGCGATAGTTTTGTTCCAGCACAATGGTGCGCGCTTGCGGATAATCGCGCTCAAATTCGAGAATATTTCGAATCGTTGCGCCACGGAACGCGTAGATAGATTGATCCGCATCACCCACGACACACAGTTGCGCATTTTCACGTGTGAGTTCGCGAATCAAAACATATTGCGCATGGTTAGTGTCCTGATATTCATCGACCATGATGTGTCGGAATTTGCGGTGATAAAGCTCCGCGACAGCGGGGAAAGCTTGCAAGACATTGACCGTCATCATGATCAAGTCGTCAAAGTCCAGAGCGTGGGCCTCGGTGAGACGACGCTGATACAAGGTGTACGCCTCTGAAAGCGCCCGATGGGCTGGACCCTCGGCCTGGGTTGCGAACGCCTCCGGATCAATCAACTCATTCTTTAGATTGCTCACTTGGGCGACGAGCGTGCGAGGTGGATAGCGCTTAGAGTCAATTTCCAGCTCTCGCACCACTTGAGTCATCAGCCGACGGGCGTCGTCAGCGTCGTAAATCGAAAACGTGGACTTCAACCCGATGGTTTTAGCTTGTTCGCGCAAAATGCGCACGCAAGCCGAGTGGAACGTCGACACCCACATATAGCGGGCACGTGGCCCCACTAGATCAACCACTCGCTCGCGCATCTCAGCGGCCGCCTTGTTCGTGAAGGTGATCGCCAAAATCTGGTTCGGCGTGGCGTCCCCGGTTGCCAAAAGATGCGCAATGCGATGCGTCAGAACCCGAGTTTTACCTGACCCCGCCCCCGCCACAATCAAGAGCGGCTCGCCACGATGTTCCACCGCGTGGCGTTGTTGCTCGTTCAGTCCCTCCAACAACGCTTCCCGCGCGGATGCCGCGCCCTGGGTGGTTTGGGGGGGGTGGCCAAGGCTGGGGAGAAAGCTCAAAGGAAGATTCATAGCGTTGCCAAGTCTACGGCGAGACTACGACAGCGCGTCCGCCCAACCATCACCTGCGCAGCGTTGGACGTGTGGAATGGGATGGCGCCATTCGCGGCGACCGCATGTCCACCGATTTAGCGTGTTCGGGGGGAAGAATTAGTTTTTCGCCAGCCACCTCGAGCTTTTGTGGGGGCAACATTGTCTTGCCTAGAAACTTCAAATGCATTTGCACTTCGTTGAACATTTCATCCCGTCGGGATTCAGCCAGCGGGCCGGGGCTACACAAAAGTACAACACTACGATTGTCTTGAAATCTAGGCACACGTTCATCAAAAGCGTCTCTTCCCGAAATCAAACTCCACCACAAAGATTTGTCGGAATTTTCCATCCAATAGGTCTCGACGCTGGATGACGAGTGAACCAGATCGGGTGAAGCTATAGCGAGGACATCGCCGCCTTCGGGCATTGTCGTTGGCGCGTACGCAAGCTCGGCAAGAACCGGCCCGAGACTGGGAATCGGTGGTCGGTATGACAGCACATACGGCGGGGTTGTTTTGGAAGTTCCTAGGAAACTTCCCGCAAACTGGGTGATATCAATAACCAATCCAAAAGGACCAGTCCGGTCGCTCGCACGCAACATGTCGCGCTCAAGAGTTTTTGCTTTCACCGCGGAAATATGTTGGCTCGCACGTCGTTCCGCCTCGAGAACATAGAACTCGCTGATGTTTTTTAAATATGCCTTGCGATCGGCCTGGACAATAGCGTCGCGCCAGCTCTTCGCGAATCCTTTGGGTGAGAGGTCGCCCGTAATGAAAAGCTCAGGGCGAAGGTTCTTAAAGCGTTTTGCTTTTTGGTGATCAATCAAATCTGGAACATCATAAAGTAAATGATATACACCTACTGGCGGATTGATTCCGGGACGGAATTCAAGAAAATCTTCCATCATGTAACGGCTTGTGGCTGACGTAGTGGCATCAACTAAAAGCGAACTTGGGACGCGTGCGCCGCTGTTAGTGAATAACGTTTGAAAAACGTTATTTTCCAAGTGAATTAGAAAAGACTGTAGTTGGTTTGTGGCTACTATCAGTATCAGCTCATCGTCGCCCGCCTCGTCAGCGATCGTGTCCACGATCGCACATCCCGCGGCCAGTTGTTCTTTCGTGGTATCTCCCGGCGCGGCCACAATCGTGACCCCGCTGAACGCCGTCAGTTGGCTCGCTGAATGGATTATCGCCGTGCCGAAATTCCTTGAGACCAAAACAAGATGGGAGTGTTCGCGCGCCCAGGTCGAGGCTTCGTCTGAGGAGTCGGATTCTCTCTCACGCTGGAGCAAGCGGGCGAGACGATTGCCGGCGATATGCTGCGGGCCCATGGCTCTCGTATCTCCGCCCGGGGGGCGCAATGTGCGAAGCATCTGAGTGCGCTCATCGCTCGGAATGATACTTACGACGCTCGCGGGGTCAATTTTGCCGCGTTCGAGCTGTCGGGCTGATGCTAATGCTTTCAAGAAAGCATTAGCATCCACTTCTACCTCAGTGCGTCCCGCCTGATGACATTGATTTATGGTGCGAACCAGAGCCCCGGGATCACTCAACCTCATAAAAGGTGTAACCCGTCGACATGCGCGTATGACGTCATTTATCCCAGATTCAATCACCTTGATCTGGCTCATGATTTTCTGATTTTGCCGCACCACATCCCACGCGTGTTGATCAATAACTCCTTCTTTATCGAGAAAAGAAAAAAGAAGTTCGTTGCCACGCGCCGCCCATGGATCACCAGCCGAATAATGAACAATCTGCCCTAGAATCATCGAGAGTGGCGCGACACCTGAATCTTCCGTGTCGATCAAATATTCGCCTTGCACATTGCTGGCTTTAATATCATTGGTCGTAAAGTAAAAGCGCTCAGGGACCAATTGCGTGACGTCTACATTCACATAAGGGTCCTCTGTTATTCCCGCCGCAGCCCATACCTTTTGGTATTCCTTCAAATGCGGACGCAAAACCTGATGCCTTGAGGAATGGATATAGAATCGCGCATAAGCTTCAGTGTCACCGGGATGTTGATCATCTCCACATGACACAAATGGCACCTGAGGCGCGTTCGCTACTGGAAGCTTCATTAACTCCCGAAGAATGCCGCCAATTTTTTTGGCATAGAGCTCTGCCGCTTCTTCGTGCCGACCGGCCACCCACATCTCACGGAGAATGTCAGCAAGGTTTGGGGCATCTATATGCAAAACATTCAGATATTCAAACGCCCCGACTCGCACGGGCTCGATTGGCTGCAAATAGGGAAAGTCGTTTCTTCGAAGGAACGTGAAAATCTCCGCTGACGAACCGAACCGCGCGATTACCTGTTGAGCTCTATCCAAAACCCTAAAATAACCCATTCCCGGTTGAGGGAACGCTCGAGCTGGACCCGCTCCTTGAGCGTGATACGCCTTATTAGTGCCCTGCGATCGAGGATGAGCCGTGCGAGGAAGCTCATCATCAGATCGACCAGGCATAAGTTCCTTCTACCAGACGGATCCCGCGCACGCTCACATTCCGTCTTTTCCAACAGCCCTATAACGTGATCTAGCCAACGCACCCGTGCGAAGCAGCCTTGACGGCAGGCGAAAGGACAGGCAAACTAACGACCATGTCCAGTCGTACCAAATTTTATTTTTATGGCTACCGGTTTCCGGTGGTCATCGACGGCTGACTTTTTCACCTGTTCGATTCGCCACGGAGGCTGGTCCCCGTGGCTTTTTTGCTGCTCGGGCTAGTCTCTTCACCACTTCCCTAGGAGCTACAGCCATGCAAAGCACAATAGAAAGTCCCATCCCGGCCCTCCGCGACCGCATTGACGAGATAGATCGCCAGATCATCGCCCTGTGGCAAGAACGCGCGGAGGTCAGCGGCAAAGTCGGTAAAGAGCGCATCGCTACTGGCGGAACGCGATTGTCACTAGCCCGAGAACAAGCCATCATCTCCAAATTCCAGCGAGAACTAGGCCCCGTTGGCGCCCGGCTAGCTCTCCTCATCCTCGAAGCTGGCCGCGGGGCCCTTTAAACATTCACTTGCGGGGAAACAAAACTCCCGCAAGCAATGCCGCCAACGCGAGAATGGCCGCACTCGCGGCCATAGTCGTCATCAGGCTGCTTGTGAAAGCTTCCTGAGCCGCACTCATCAGCGGATCTGCCAACCTCGCTGGTAGCGAGTCCGCGACATGGGCCGCATTACCAATAGATTCCTGGGCATCATCCAGATCTTCACCGCTCACACCCGGCACATCACCGAGCCGATTCGAGTACAACTCCGACATCAGCGAACCCAGTACAGCAACACCCAAGCCGATCCCAAGTTCATATGAGGTTTCATCCACTGCCGCGGCCGCCCCGGCCTTCGCCCGGGGCGCAACGGTGATAATCGTATCCGAGGAGGCCGTCAACGCGACCGCGGCGCCACTGCCCATTCCCACCAAAATAAAAGCAATGAGCCAGCCAGAAGCATCTCGGCCTTCATAGGAGAACAGAGCAAACGACATTGAGATGGCGGCAAAACCCAAGACCACAGCGGCACGCGGCCCATATCGGTGAATAATCGCGCCGGTCAGCGGAGCTGAAAGCATCGCAGCCAACATCGCGGGCAAAAGCCGAAAGCCCGCCTCGAGCGGACTATCACCAAGCACGTATTGAAAATATTGCGCCAAGAACATCTCCACGCCGACCAAGCCGAACGTCGCCAAAATGGCGCACCCGGCCGCTGTACTGAAAGCGCGTTGAGTAAACAGAGACATATCCAGCAACGGAGTCGGCAATCGCAGCTGCCGGCGCACAAACCACACAAGCAGCAACGCGCCCAATATCAAAGGCACGAACACCCGCGGATCGAACAGACCGTAATACCCGACCTTTTTCACGCCATACACGACACCCAAAATGCCGACAAGTGAAATCAGCGCGCTGGGCGCATCCCAACGCCCCGGATGCGGATCACGCGATCTGGGCAGCAACCACCAGCCCAACACGATCCCGACGGCCATCACCGGAACGTTGATCAAGAAAACTGAACCCCACCAGTAATGTTCCAGCAGAAAACCGCCGATGATGGGCCCAACCGCCGCACCACCAGCGGCAACAGATGACCAAATCCCGACCGCGGTAGATCGTTCACGAGGATTAGTAAAAACATCGCGGATGATCGAAAGAGTGGGCGGCATGATCATCGCGCCGCCCACACCCAACAACGCGCGGGCCCCGATCAGCACCGCCGGATTCGGCGCGAATGCGACTGCCGCCGACGCCGCACCGAACACGGCGAATCCAGCGATGAGCATTCGGTCGCGACCAAACCTGTCCGCCAAGGTACCGGTAGTGAGCAGCACCCCAGCGATCACCAGCGAATACGTGTCAACAATCCACAATGCTTCCACGGCGGTGGGCTGCATATCTTCGGTCAACGCGGGCAACGCGACGTACAAAACGGTGGCGTCCAGCGCCACCACGAAAAGCGCCAAACATAGGACGCTGAGCACGATCCAACGGTTAGTGGTTCGTGCCATCAGCGGCCACCAGGCCTGGCCAACGTAAAACTAATGACATCGCGAATGTTTCGGTTGACTGGCAACATTACGGGCCGGTGTGGGCCAAGCCCCAAGCCGCCGGTTGGCGGCATCGCATATTCCAAAGCCAACAGAAAGCCCTCTTCTACTTCCATGGCCTCCAGGTCGCCGTCCGCGACAGCCAACGACTGCGCTTACAGACGCCGCCGCTGCTCCGCCGGGTCGATCAACCCAGAATATGCGGTCCCTACCTCCATGTCGGCGATAACCAGATCCCAGCGCCCGGCGAGCCTTGGCTCGGTGCGATGTTCTCAAGTCAATGGAACGACCCCAGCTGGAGGTCTAGATAACGTCGGCGCGAAGGACCAGCTCTCGACCATGGTTCGTGCAGTCTCAAGCTCTCACGCGGTTGATACTGGCGAGCCGAAGCCTAAAGACGTGCCGAGTGCCGCAGATGGCTGCTGCGTCGAGGGGCACGCGCGAGATCAGCGAACGAACTGTGAAGCCTGCTCAGCCAGATCAAGCAACGGCTGCGGCGCGACACCGAGCAGCAAAGTGGCCACCACGCCCAAAGTCAGAGCGGCCGAGGTGAACGCGCCAGGCACGTGCACATCGGCACCACTTTCGCCGGGTTCGGTGACATACATCAGCACCACTAGACGCAAGTACGGGAACGCCAGAATCATCGAAGCGATGACACCCACGATGACCGGTGACACAGCATCACCGGCCAGCGCAGCGGAAAAGACCGCGAACTTGCTAGTGAAACCGCTGGTCAACGGAATTCCTGCGAAAGCCAGCATGAAAAAGGTCATGACCGCGGCGATGATGGGGGATCGACGCCCCAACCCAGCCCAGCGCTTCAAATGCGTGGCTTCGCCATCGGCGTCACGCACCAACATAACAACCGCGAAAGCCCCGAGCGTGGTGAAACCGTAAGCGACCAAATAGAACAAGGTGCTCGACACGCCCTCTTTGTTCATCGCCAACGCGCCAGTCAGCAAGAATCCGGCGTTCGCGATGGACGAGTAAGCCAGCAAGCGTTTCAGATCTTGCTGGGTGACGGCCAAGATTGAGCCCACGAGCATGGTCAGTATCGCGACGCCGATAAGCAGCGGTCGCCAGTCGTCTTTAAGTTCGCCGAACCCGACGTACAGCAGACGAAGGATGCCGCCAAAGGCCGCGATCTTTGTACACGCCGACATGAAGGCGGTAACAGGTGTGGGCGCCCCCTGATATACGTCCGGAGTCCACGAATGAAATGGCGCCAAACCCGCTTTGAACAGCAAGCCGATGATGAGCATCGCAAGACCCATCAACAGCAGCGTCTCATCGCCGCGGTCAGCCTGCACGGCGTTATGAATGGAAGCGAAATCGACGGCCCCGGCATAGCCGTACATCAGTGCGACGCCATAAAGGAAAAAAGCAGAAGCAAAAGCGCCCAGCAAGAAATATTTAAGAGCGGCTTCTTGGCTCAACAACCGGCGCCGACGCGCCAAGCCGCAGAGCAAATACAGCGGCAGTGAAAACACTTCAAGGGCAACAAACATCACCAACAGGTCATTCGCGGTGACGAACAGCATCATGCCAGCTATCGCGAACAATGTCAGCGGGAAAACTTCAGTCTGCGAGTAGACAGAGGCCGTCAACTTCTTGTCGTCTGTCGAACCTGGAGCCACAGCCGCGTGAGCGACGAACTCACCGCCAGGGGTCAACGAGCGTTCGGCGATCAGCAACACACTGACCAAGCCAAGCACCAAAATTGTGCCCTGCAGGAAGAGCCCAGTTGTATCGATAGCGATAGCGTCGGCCGCTGTTTTAAGCCCGTCACGATCGACGAACAACAACGCGACGAAGCCCGCGATCAACGCGACCAAGGTAAGAACGGTCTGAACAATGTGTCGCGCCGCCCTGGGCGCAAAGGCTTCTACCAGCACACTTGCACAGCCAGCGCCGAACACAATCAACATCGGCGCGAGCGCCTCATAGTTCATTGATGGGGCTTTAATGTCAGCTGCCAGCGTGACTGTATTCAGCATCGCGGACTCGTTCAAAAGGCTCACTTTTGCGCCCCACTCTTAGCTTCATCGCCCTGTTCTTCGCTGCTACGCGCTTCATCGCGCGCCTCAGGTGCTGGATCTTTCTTATCTATGTCATTCATCGTGAAATTCACGGCGGGGGTGATCACGTCAATTACTGGCTTGGGATAGAAACCCATCGCCACAATGAGGACGAGCACTGGCGCGATGACGACCGACTCCCGCAAGCTGATGTCTCGCATCTTCGGCATCTCGGGATTCAGCTTGCCCTGCATAGTGCGCTGGTAGAGCCACAAAATGTATAGCGCCGCGAACACAATGCCGATAGTTGCAATGACCGTGGCTGCCTTGTTTGTGGCGAACGAGCCCACCAGCACCAGAAACTCCGAAACAAACGAGTTCGTACCGGGCAGAGCCAGCGAGGAAAGCCCGGCGATCAAGAATGCCCCGGCGATCCATGGCACCACTTTGCCGGCTCCACCAAAGTCGGCGACTTGGCTGGACTTGCGTCGGTTAATCAAGAACCCGACCACCAGGAAGAGCGCGCCCGTGCTGAGGCCGTGGTTCACCATGTACAACACGGCGCCCGTGCCGGCCTGCGACGTGAAGGCGAAAACTCCCAGGGCGATGAAGCCGAAGTGGGCAATGGATGTGTATGCCACCAGCCGCTTCATGTCAGATTGGCCGATGGCCAACAGGGCGCCGTAGATGATGCCGGCGACGCTGATCCCGACAATCCACGGGGCGAAATACACCGCGGCATCGGGGAACAGCGGCAAGCAATACCGCAGCATGCCGTACGTGCCAACCTTGTCAAGCACACCCACCAGCAGCACAGCCGCACCGATCGGCGCTTGCCCACCCGCATCGGGCAGCCAGGTATGAAAGGGAACCAGTGGCGCTTTGATCGCGAAGGCGATGAAGAATCCGAGGAACAACCAGCGTTGCGTCGTTGGATCGATATCAAGCTGAGTCAACTGTTCAAACGAGAAGGTACCGTCGCCGAGCTGATCTGTGCTGACAACATAAACACCGATGACAGCGGCCAGCATGAACAGGCCACCGACCAGGGAGTACAAGAAAAACTTCACCGCGGCGTATTGCCGACGCGGACCCCCATAGGAAGCGATGAGGAAATACATCGGAACGAGCATCGCCTCAAAGAACACGTAGAACAGCAGCACATCGGTGACCGCGAACACGCCGATCATGCAGGTTTCCAGCGCGAGCATCAGCGCGAAAAATGTCTTCACACTGCGTTTGCCGCCAACCCCATCGTGCCAGCTCGCCAAAATAACGATCGGCACCAGCAGCGCGATGAGCGCCAACATAACCAGCGCGATGCCGTCGACCCCGAATGCGAATTCGGTGCCAAAACTTGGAATCCAGGTGTAGTCCTCTGTGAACTGGAACCGGTCTCCATTTTTGTCGAAAGCGAAGAACATCAGCATCGTGCCGACGAAAACCAGCAGCGAGATAACCAAAGCAACCCATTTGGCAGCCTCATCGGCCCGGTTGCGGCCTTTGGCATCTTTAGCGGCGCTCACCGGAAGCAGAGCCACAATCACCGCGCCTACCAGTGGCGTCAGCGTCAGAACACTAAGGAACGGGAAGTTTTCCATAAGATTTACCGCCATCCCGCCGCGACCAAAGCCGCCACTACCGCGACCGCACCAAACAACATCGTCAATGCATACGAGCGCACGAAACCAGTTTGCAAACGTCGCAACCGGCTAGAGGTACCGCCAACTGTGGCGGCAAGACCATTGACCATTCCATCGATACCGCGCGAGTCGAAATACACCAAAATTCGAGTGAGCCATAGGCCGGGTTTCTCTAGCACCGCCTCGTTAAACGCATCGGCGTATAGATTGCGTCGAGCCGCGATGACAAACGGACTGCGGACTGGCTGCTCTTGCAAAGCGGTCCCTCGCCAGAACAGCGCCGCGGCGAACAGCGCGGCGACGACCACAACACCGATCACCGTCGCGGTCAACACACCTGGCTCGATCTTGTGCGTGGCGGCTTCATGAGGTTCACCCAACACCGGCGCGAGCCAATCGCTGAGCGCATCACCACGGTAGAAGAGGTAGCCCGCGCTCACGGACCCAACGGCGAGCACCACCATCGGCCACCACATCACGGCCGGAGATTCGTGCGGGTGCTTAATATCGTCGGTCCAGCGCTTCTTGCCGAAGAAAACCAGCACCATCAACCGGGTCATGTAGAAGGCCGTAAGGCCAGCACCAAGCAAAGCGGCGCCGCCAAACACCCAGCCGGTCCAACCCGGACGGTCGAAGGCATGTTCGATGATGGGGTCTTTGGTGAAGAATCCGCTCAACGGTGGTAGACCGATGATGGCCAAGTAACCCAGACCGAATGTCACGGCTGTGATGGGCATGTATTTTGCGAGCCCACCAAAGCGCCGAATGTCGCCCTGGTCCTTCATGCCGTGCATCACCGAGCCGGCGCCCAAAAAGAGCCCGGCTTTGAAGAATCCGTGAGCCAGCAAGTGCGCGATGCCCAAGGCGTAAGCGGGACCGCCGAGGCCAACAGCCAGGAACATGTAGCCAATTTGGCTCACTGTGGAATACGCCAACACTTGTTTCATGTCGTCTTTGGCACAGCCGATAATGCATCCGATCATCAGCGTGATGGCACCGATGATGCACACCACGAGCTGCGCTGTTTCGCTCGCACTGAAAATCGGGTTGGCGCGGGCGATGAGATACACACCGGCGGTCACCATTGTCGCGGCGTGGATGAGAGCCGAAACGGGTGTGGGACCCGCCATCGCGTCGGGCAACCACGCTTGCAGTGGGAACTGGCCGGATTTACCGCAGGCACCGAGCAGAAGTAGCAACGCCACCACGGTAATCGTCACGCTGGAAAGATCGTCGACGTTACTAAAGACGCCGTCGTAGGTGATAGTGCCGAGCTGCGCGAAAAGCACGAAAATCGCGATCGCCAGACCAACGTCGCCAACGCGGTTCATGATGAACGCCTTCTTGGCCGCGGTAGCGGCGGATGGGCGGTCATACCAGAATGCGATCAGCAAATATGACGCCAAGCCCACGCCTTCCCAACCGGCGTACAGGCTCACAAAGTTGTTGCCAAGAACGAGCACCAACATGGCGGCGACAAACAAGTTCAAATAGCCGAAGAATCGGCGACGTCCCGGGTCATCGGCCATGTAGCCGATCGAATACACGTGGATGAGGAAACCGACGCCGGTGATCAGCAGCACGAATACCGCGGAAAGCGGATCGAATAGCAGCCCGATGTCGACCTGTAGGTCGCCCACGGGGATGAATGACCACAGTTGATCCTCGTAGTGCCGATCGCTTCGATCTTTCAGGGCGAAAAAGGCGCCCACCGCGAGCAGGAAGCTGACTCCCACCGTGGCCGAGCCCAGATAGTGGCCCCATTTGTCGGCACCCAGCCGCCGCAATGGCGGTGCACCGGCGAGCAATAGCACGGCAGCGCCGGCCAGGGGCAGCGCGATTATCAGCCAGAGCAGGCTCAGCACGCCAGGCTCCTTTGCTTACTCGTCATTGGTAGGTCCTAGTACTTCAAAAGGTTCGCGTCGTCCACGGAGGCGGAACGGCGGGAGCGGAAAATAGCCATGATGATCGCGAGCCCGATCACCACTTCTGCGGCTGCCACCACCATGACGAAGAACGCCATGATCTGTCCGTCCAATGTGCCGTTGATGCGGGAAAACGTAACCAAAGTGAGGTTGACCGCGTTCAGCATCAGCTCGATACACATGAAAACAACGATGGCGTTTCTTCTCACCAGCACACCCATCGCGCCGATGGTGAAAAGCGCGGCCGCGAGAACCAGATAGTAGGTGGGGGTCATGGTCAGCCCTTCGCCTTCGTTGTCGCGGCATCCAGCTCGTGGGTTTGCACAACCTTGGACACGCTTTTATCAGTGGTGGTGCCGTCTGGCAGCAACGCGGGTGTGGCCACCGAGTCGCTGGTGGCATACACACCCGGTCCAGGCTTCGGCGCGGGGTAGCTGTCGGCCGATACCCGTTCACGGGAGCGTTGCCGCTGCGTCATTTGGTCTTTCTTCGAGCGCTCGACAAAGGCCAGCACCATGGCGCCAAGGGCGGCAGTGATGAGGAGAGCTGAGGTGACTTCGAAGGCGAAAACGTAGCGGGTAAACAACCGGGCGGCTAGCGCCGGAACGTTTCCGTCCTGGGTCGCGCGACCCAGTCCAACTACGCGGGTGTCATCGAAAGCCCGGGCAACACCGGTGGCGACCATTGCCGCGAGCCCGATTCCAAGCAAAGCCGCTGCCAATCGCTGCCCACGCAACTGCTCGACAATGGAATCGCTGGAGTCTCGTCCTACCAGCATGAGCACGAACAAGAACAGGATCATGATGGCGCCGGTGTACACGATGATTTGCACCATGCCCAAAAACGGGCCAGCGTTAATCACGTAAAACACACCAAGGCTCAGCATGGTGCACACCAGGAAAAGCGCTGAGTGGATTGCGTTACGGGCCAGCACCATGCCGATCGCGCCGCCTAGAGCGATAGGCGCCAGGATCCAGAACGCGACTTTCTCACCGCCCTTGACCTCGTTGGCTGGCGCGGCGAGATCCGCCGCGTGAGCGTGAACGGCATCGGCGAACGCTAGTGCGGTGCTCATGCCCGTACCTCCGGGTGGCGCGATTGTGTCGCCGGTAGCTGTGGACGTTCAGCCCCTTTGGACGCACCAGGGTTGTCAGGGCCTTGGACGTAATAGTCCGTGTCCGTTTCACCGAGCCGCATGTCGTGTGGTGGTTGTTCCATCCCCGGCAGCAGCGGCGCCAGTAGCTGCTCCTTTGTAAAGATCAGCGCGTTACGTGAGTCCGCGGCGAGTTCGTACTCATTGCTCATGGTGAGCGAACGGGTGGGGCAGGCCTCTATGCATAGCCCGCAGAAAATGCAGCGAGCGTAGTTGATCTGATAGTCAGCGGCATACCGTTCACCTGGCGAAAAGCGCGCTTGCTCGGTGTTGTCGGCGCCTTCCACGAAAATCGCGTCCGCGGGGCAGGCCCAGGCACACAGTTCACAACCGATGCATTTCTCCAGCCCGTCCGGATGGCGGTTCAACACATGTCGACCGTGATAACGAGGCTGGGTGGGCGCCTTCACGTCCGGGTATTTGATGGTCACACGCTTCTTGAACATGTGACCAAACGTCACGCCGAAGCCCTTGATGGAGTCGAACATGACTACTCCTCACCTGCCTTGTCAGTTGACCCACCCAGCTCAGCTGGCCCCGCACCGGCGTGTTCCAGCACCTTCATGCGCGGGTTGGGCGGAATGGACAAATCCAGTGGTGGCAATGGGTAGTTCGCGTTGGGGCCGGGCCTGATGGCTAGCTCATCGTCGAGTTCTTCCTCGGTCTTCTTGCGCTCGGGTACGAGCAACAGAATGACGAGGGCGAGAGCCAGAACGCCGCCAATGATGGCGAGAAGCCCACGTTGAGAAAGGTCGTACTCTTCGCGCAGCACGCTGACCGCTGAAATCGCCAAGATCCACACCAGGCTGATCGGAACGAGAACCTTCCAACCAAACCGCATGAACTGGTCGTAGCGCAGGCGAGGGAGCGTTCCACGCAGCCAGATAAAGACGAACAAGGCGATGATCAATTTGCCGGTGAACCACAGAATCGGCCACCAGCCGGAGTTCGCGCCTGACCATATTTCGATGACCCCGAATGGGGCCCGCCAACCACCAAGAAACAGAGTGGTTGCCAGCGCCGAGACAGTGACCATGTTGATGTACTCGGCCAGGAAGAACAGCGCGAACTTGAGCGAGGAATATTCGGTGTGAAACCCGCCCACCAACTCGGATTCGGCTTCTGGCAAGTCAAAGGGTGCACGGTTGACTTCGCCTACCGCGGAGATGCAGTAGATGACAAAGCTAGGCGCCAAAATCAGTACGTACCAAGAATCCGCTTGCGCTTGGACAATCTCGCTGGTCGAGAAGCTTTCAGCGGTGAGGAACACCGCGACAATGGAGAGCCCCATCGAAATTTCATATGACACCATCTGCGCGGCGCTGCGCAGTCCACCCAACAGCGGATACGTCGAGCCAGATGCCCAACCGGCTAGCACGATGCCATACACGCCCATCGAAGACGCGGCCAAAACATACAGCACCGCGACTGGACTGTCGGTGAGCTGCAAGGGCGTCGAATTCCCGAAGATGCTGACCTCGGGGCCAAGTGGAATCACCGCGAAAGCCATGAACGCCGGAGTGCAAGCGATGATCGGAGCGAGGAAAAAGACAACCTTATCTGCCTTGGTGGGCATGATGTCTTCTTTGAACGCCAGCTTCAAACCATCCGCGAGGCTTTGCAAGACACCCCACGGGCCGACCCGGTTAGGGCCAGGGCGCACCTGCATATACGCCACAACTTTTCGCTCGAACACGATCGCGAAAAGGGTCATCACCACGAGAAAGGCAAAGATCGCGACGACTTTCACCAGGACAAGCCAGACAGCTTCCGTGCCGAAATCCGCTACTGGGCGTACATCAGCGGCCCACTGCGCACTGGCCGAACGCCCGGCATCGGCGAGATGCATGCTCACAACGCCGTCCCTTCGTTGATGACCGGAGCGCTACCAGCCGCAGCCAACGTCACCACCGCGCCGGCGTCCACGCCCAACGTGCGGCGCACCGTCGAGCCCGGCGAATTCGTTGGCAACCAGACCACTTTGTCGGGCATCTGTGTGATCACCAGCGGCAACGTGATCGCACCTTTATCGGTGCTCACTGTCAGATGCCCATCATTGTCCAGCCCCAAACCATGAGCGGTCGCTTCACTGATCCGGGCCACCGGTGTAGGTGCGGTGCCCGCCAGGTTCTCTTCGTTGTCCTGCAACGTGCCCAAATCGAGAAGGTGACGCCACGTCGCCAAGATCGCTTCGCCCTCGCCGACGGCCGGGCGAGGACCAAGCGTCGGCGGCGGAGCTTTCTCGACCGCTTTCTTCGGCGCGCTCGTCACCGCACGCCACTCGGCACGAATGCTCTCAACATCGCGTACTGCGAAGTCAATATCCAATTCGGCTGCCAACGCCGATAGCACCTCAGCGTCCGTCAAAGCACCAGTGCCTTCCAAAGTCCGGTCGAAGGGACGCATACGCCCTTCCCAGCTCAGGAACGTGCCCGCTTTCTCTGACGTGGCCGCGACCGGGAACACCACATCGGCGTGAGTAGTAACCGTCGATGCCCGCTGCTCGAGGCTCACAATGAAGCCCACATTGGTCAGTGCCTGCTCCGCGAGCTCGGGATCACCCATATCGTCGGGGTCGACGCCACCGACAATCAATGCCGAAAGCCCGCCATCGCGTGCGGCGCGAAGAATCTCGCTCCCGTCCCGGCCGGGCTCGGCGGGCAGAGCATCGGCCCCCCAGATCTGGGCGAGCGCGTCCGGGGAAACCCCGCCTGGCAACAGGTGCGGAAGCAGACCCGCTTCTAGCGCGCCTCGCTCACCGGCTCGGCGGGGAATCCACGCCAATTGAGCCCCTGAGGAATCGGCGAGATTAGCGGCGGCTGTCAACGCGCCTCGGATGCTCGCCAAACGTTCACCGACCAGAATCACCGCGCCGGGCTGACCTAGGGCTTTTGCGATCTCAGCCAACCCAGCTGGCGTGTGCGTGGTCGCCAAAGTGTTGAGCACTTTAGTTTCAGCGCCAGGCACGGTCTCGATGAGAGTGCCGTTCAGTTTGCTCAGTCCACGGCTTTGCCAAGGAGCGATGGAATACACCTTCTGCCCCTTGCGAACCGCTTTTCGCATTCGCAAGAAAACGATGGGTGATTCTTCTTCGGGCTCAAAGCCCACCAGTAGGACAACAGGCGCGGCTTCCAAAGTGCGGTAGGTGATGTCAGTTTTACCTACCGCGTGTGTGGCCAGGAAGTTGGATTCTTCCCCGGAGTGTGGACGTGAACGGTAGTCAATGTCGTTGGTGCCAAGCGCCAAGCGCGCGAATTTGGAGTATGCGTAAGCGTCTTCCAAGGTCAGCCGGCCGCCAGGCAGGACTCCCACTCCAGCGCGTTCACTGGCTTCTCGTAGCCCCTCGGCGGCTACCGCGAGCGCCTCGGTCCACGCCGTGGGCTTGAGCTCGCCGTGTTCGTCTCGAACAAGCGGTGTAGTCAAGCGACCAAATGCTTGCGTGTAGGTAAAGGCAAATCTGCCCTTGTCGCAGTTCCACTCTTCGTTGACCTCGGGGTCGTCCCCAGCCAATCGTCGGGTGACTTTGCCGCGCCGCCAGTCGGAGCGCTGTGCGCAACCGGAGGAGCAGTGCTCGCATACGCTCGGCGTTGACACCAGGTCGAATGGGCGGGCTCGGAACCGGTACGCGGTGCTGGTGAGGGCGCCGACCGGACAAATTTGGGTGGTGTTTCCCGAGAAGTACGACTCAAAGGGTTCGTCTTCGTAAATCGCTACCTGTTCCAAGGAGCCACGTTCGAAAAGCTCGATGAACGGGTCGCCCGCCACTTGCTGCGAGAAGCGCGTGCACCGTGCGCACAGCACGCAGCGTTCCCGGTCCAGGAGAATTTCGCTGCTGATCGGCAAGGGCTTCGGGTAGGTGCGTTTAGTGTCGACGAAACGTGAATCGGGGCGCCCAGCTGACATGGCTTGGTTCTGCAGCGGACACTCGCCGCCCTTGTCACACACTGGACAATCAAGTGGGTGGTTGATGAGCAGCAGTTCCATGGTTCCGGCTTGAGCGCCAGCCGCCACTTTCGAAGTGAGCTGGGTCTTGACGACCATGCCCTCGGAGACCTCAATGGTGCAGGACGCCACCGGTTTGCGTTGGCCCTCAACCTCAACAATGCACTGCCGACAGGCGCCGACCGGGTCGAGCAGGGGGTGGTCACAAAACCTGGGAATCTCAATGCCGATGGTTTCGGCGGCCCGGATGAGCAATGTGCCCTTAGGAACTGTCACCGGAATGCCGTCGATGGTGAGGCTTACTTCCTCGACAGCTTTGGCTACCTCGCTGGTCGTCATCAGTGTGCTCCCGCCATTACGCGCGCATTGCCGAACGGGCATTTGCCGTCGCGCACATGCTGGATGTATTCATCGCGGAAATATTTCATTGAGCTCATCACTGGGCTTGTCGCGCCGTCGCCAAGGGCGCAGAACGAACGGCCGAGGATGTTGTCGCAGGTGTCAAGCAAGGTTTGCAGGTCTTCTTCGGTGCCTTGGCCGCCTTCTAGGCGCTGGAGCACTTGGGCCATCCAGTAGTTGCCTTCACGGCATGGGGTGCACTTTCCGCAGGATTCGTGGTGGTAGAACTCGATCCATTTCATGACGCAACGCACGACACAGTCGCTGTCGTCGAAGATCATCACGGCCGAGGTTCCGTTCATTGACCCGGCGGCTGCCACCGAATCAAAGTCCAGTGGGACATCTAGGTGCGCGTCGGTGAACATGGGCGTTGACGAGCCGCCGGGAGTCCAGAACTTCAGGGTGTGGCCTTCGCGCATGCCCCCGGCTAGTTCTAGAAGGGTGCGGAGCGTGGTGCCCATTGGGGCTTCGTATTGTCCGGGGCGTTTGATGCGGCCAGACAGTGAATAAATGCTGGTGCCTGGCGACTTCGCTGATGCCTCGTTAGCGATGAGGTCTTTATGCCACTCAGGACCGTTGAGCACGATGTGCGGCACAGTCGCCAAGGTTCCCACGTTATTGACAACCGTGGGTGAGGCGTAGAGACCATGGGTGGCGGGGAATGGCGGCTTGAGCCGGGGCTGGCCTCGATACCCCTCGAGCGAGTCCAAGAGCGCGGTTTCTTCGCCACAGATGTAGGCTCCGGCGCCACTGTGTACAACGAGATCCAGGTCGAACCCAGATCCCAAGATGTTCTTGCCGAGATAGCCTTTTTCACGCGCTTCTACCGCGGCGTATTGCAGCCGCCGCAATGCGTGTACTGCTTCACCACGAATGTAGATTGCCGCGAAATTGGCCCGCACCGCGAAACTCGCGATGATGATCCCCTCGATAAGTGAGTGTGGATCGGCCATCATCAATGGCAGGTCACGACAGGTACCTGGCTCGCCTTCGTCAGCATTGACGACGAGATAGTGCGGCTTGCCATCGTTTTGCGGAATGAATCCCCACTTCATGCCGGTGGGGAATCCGGCGCCACCACGACCACGCAGACCAGAGTCTTTTACTAGCTGGATGAGTTCATCCGGGTGTTTACGCAATGCTTTGGCGAGGGCTCGATATCCATCTGTGCGCTCGTATGTCGTGAGCTCCCAGGAACGTTCAAGGTTCCATCGCTTCGTCAGTACCGGGGTGATGGTCACTTTTCCCCCTTGCCGGGCATTTTTGTGTCCCCTGCGGGTTTCTTATCGAGCGCCGGTTCCGTAAGCACCATCGGCGGTTCCGCCTTTGAGCTGGTCACCGGCCGTTTGCCTTTTTTTTGATGCAACCCCGCCAACGTCGGCTCACCAACCGCATCAGCGGCACGCGCTTCCGGTCGAGGATCGAGGAACCCGGCGATTTGCATACTCATTTCTTTGAAGCTGCACAATGGAGCTCCGCGAGTGGGCTGCGGCCGTTTACCGTCGATGAGATCTTGCGCCAACTTGAGCCCGGACTCGGTGTCCTGCTGGTCGAAATATTCGTAATTCACCGTGACGACGGGCGCATAATCGCAGGCCGCCAAGCATTCCGCGTGTTCCAACGTTATTTTTCCGTCGGGGGTGGTTTCGTCATGCCCAACGCCAAGTTGTTCTTTCAACGCGGCGTAGATTTCGTCGCCACCCAGCACGCCACACATCGTGTTGGTGCATACGCTGACCAAATATTCGCCGGTCGGGCGCCGCTTATACATGGTGTAGAAAGTTGCGACGGCGGCGACTTCAGCCTTGGTCAGGCCCAAGGTTTCGGCGCAAAACGCTATGCCGGAAGCGGAAACGTATCCTTCATAGGCCTGCGTCAAGTGCAGCATGGGCAACAGGGCGGAACGAGATTTTCCCTCTGGATACCGAGCGATAATCTCAGCCGCTTTGCCGGTGATTTCGCTACGAAACTCTGGTTCGTACCAGTCCAACGTGTCCGCGTTTTGAGTTTTCATTATCGGTCCACGCCTCCCATGACGGGGTCGAGCGAAGCGCCGGCGGCGATGGCGTCGGCGATGGGCCCGCCCTCCACCATTGCCGGGAATCCTTGCAGGTTCACAAATGAGGGTTCTCGAACATGGAGCCGGTAGGGGCGGGTGCCGCCGTCGCTGACCAGGTGGACACCGAGCTCGCCTCGAGGTGATTCGACAGCGGTATAAACCTGGCCGGCCGGCACCCGGAAACCTTCGGTGACCAGCTTGAAGTGGTGAATGAGCGATTCCATGGATTGGCCCATGATGTTCTTGATGTGTTCGAGGGAGTTTCCGAGACCGTCAGCGCCCAACGCTAGTTGGGCGGGCCAACCGATTTTGCGGTCTTCGACCATTACCGGGCCCGGAGCGAGTCTCTCTAGTGCCTGATTGATGATCTTCAGCGATTCGCGCATTTCGGCAAGGCGCACCTGGTAACGACCGTAAACGTCGCCGGTTTCTTCGGTGGGAACGTTGAACTCGTAGGTTTCGTAACCGCAGTATGGCTGTGTTTTGCGCAGGTCCCAGGGCATGCCAGCGGAGCGCAAAACTGGCCCGGTGATGCCGAGAGCCATGCAGCCGGTGATGTCTAGGAAACCGATGCCTTGGGTGCGGGCTTTCCAGATCGGGTTTTCGGAAAGGAGATCTTCATAGGAGTTAATGCGGCCGGGCATTTCGGCGAGAAACTCGCGAATCTTGTCTTCCGTGCCGGGTGCCAAATCTTGCGCGACCCCGCCAGGCCGCACATAGGCCATGTTCATGCGCAGGCCAGTGACCATCTCGAAAATGTCGAGGATTTTCTCGCGCTCGCGGAACCCGTAAATCATCATCGACAACGCGCCGAGCTCCATACCCGTGGTGGCGAGCCACACCAGGTGCGAGGAGATGCGGTTGAGTTCCATCATCAACACGCGAATGGTGTTGGCGCGTTCTGGCGCTTCGATCCCGAGCAGTTTTTCAACGGCCAGGCAGTAACCCGTCTCGTTGAAGATGGGGGCCAGGTAGTCCATGCGGGTTACAAAAGTCGGGCCTTGCACCCAGTTGCGATATTCGGCGCTTTTTTCAATGCCCGTGTGGAGATACCCGATGACGCTGCGGGCTTCAGTGATCGTTTCGCCTTCGATCTCCAGCACAAGCCGAAGCACACCATGGGTGGATGGGTGCTGTGGACCCATGTTGACGACGAGTCGCTCTTCGGCCAGTGGATCCAGGCTTTGTAGCAAAGCGTCCCAGTCGCCACCGGTCACTGTGAAGACGCGACCTTGCGTGGTGTCGCGTACACCTGCATATGGGTCTGTCACTTGTACGCCCTCCGCTCATCCGGCGGTGGAATTTCCGCGCCTTTGTATTCCACGGCGATGCCACCCAATGGATAGTCCTTGCGCTGGGGATAGCCTTCCCAGTCGTCGGGCATCAAGATGCGGGTGAGCGCCGGGTGACCGTCGAAAATTGTTCCGAAAAAGTCGTAGGTTTCGCGTTCTTGCCAGTCCGCCGTTGGGTAGATATCCGTGACGGTGGGCAGATGGGGGTCCTCTACCGAAACCGCTACCTCTAGTCGAATGATGCGTCGGAACGAATACGAGCGCAGTTGATATACGACGTGGAGGCGATAAGGATCTTCAGGACGAGAATCCAAATAGTCCACACCAGATACCGAGGCGCACATCTCGAAACGTAGTCCGGCGTCATCGCGCAGAGTGCGCGCCACAGTCTTGAGTTGTTCACGATGGACGTAGAGAGTCAGTTCATCACGATCGACCACAGTGGCATAGATGGCATCGGCATAAGCCACCTCTTGCTCGCTCAAAGCTTCAGTGAGCGAATCAACTACCTCGTCAAAGTATCCGCCATAAGGCCGATCTGTAGGAGGCGGAGCATACGGTGGCCGAACCAGCCCACCAAAGCCGGAGGTGTCACCGGAGCCGACAACACCGAACATGCCCCGATCGGGCTGGCCCACGCTTTCCCCAGTGGGGGTGCGGAGTCCAGGGGATGTTCCAGGTTGAGTGTTGGAAGGGTTGGAGCCCTCACTTGGCGGCAACGTCACTTTTCACCTCCAGGTTTGGGGGTGATCTGCAGCAGGTCAGGATGCCGTTCACCGATGTTTCGTTCGATTCGCAGCTGTTCTTCGCGGTCTTGTGCCACGGCTTCTTCCCACTGTTTGCGCAATTTTTTGTCAAAGCGGAACGACGAGGGCATCGCGCCGGGAAGCACTCTGGGGTCTTTGTCGGCCTGGTCGGCCGCGATTTGCGCCCGGCGCTTGTCGCCCAACCCTTCGGACATGATTTTGTCGTGAAGCCGCAAAATGGCGTCCATCAACATTTCGGGGCGCGGCGGACAACCCGGCAGATAAATATCGACGGGAACGACGTGGTCAACGCCTTGCACAATGGCGTAGTTATTAAACATTCCGCCACTGGAGGCGCATACGCCCATAGAAAGCACCCATTTGGGCTCGGGCATTTGATCGTAGATCTGCCGCAACACGGGAGCCATCTTTTGACTCACTCGCCCGGCGACAATCATCAGGTCGGCTTGGCGGGGCGAGGCGCGGAAAACTTCCATACCGAAACGCGCTAGTACGTAGCGGGCGGCACCGGTGCCCATCATTTCGATAGCGCAACAGGCCAAACCGAAAGTCGCCGGCCATAGAGAAGACTTACGCGTCCAGTTGACGAGCTTTTCCACAGTGGTCAGCAGCACACCATTGGGCAGCTTTTCTTCGAGTCCCATCTCACTACACCCCCTTTAATGCCAGTCGAGTCCACCGCGTCGCCACACATACGCGTACGCGATAAAGACGGTAAGTACGAATAGGAACATCTCGACAAGACCAAAAACCCCGAGCGCTTTATTGGCGACCGCCCAGGGGTACAAGAAAATAATCTCAATGTCAAAAAGGATGAATAGCATTCCAGTTAGGTAGTACTTCACTGGAAAACGATTGCCACCAATCGATTGCGGCGTCGGCTCAATGCCACATTCATACGAGTCGAGTTTGGCCCTGTTATATCGACGTGGGCCAATGAAGGGCGCCGCGGCCACGGAGAACACAGCGAAACCCGCGCCGAGAATAAACAACCCGACAATCGGCAGATACTGCGTAAGCGGCATCTATTCGCTCCTTTCTCTACTTACTTAAGCAGCGGGAACCGCGCGATACAGTGCCCGCAAGAATTGGTGTTTGCCACTACCCGTGCCGGGTTCGACGAGATTTGTGGTGACGCGCAAGCCCGATTTCAACATTGACGGGCGAGTGAATACATGTCGCAAAGCGAAGTTGAGCATATCGGGATTTCCGAGGCCTTTGATAAACCAATTGCCGAGTCGGAAGTATCCACCCCATTTTCCGCGCATTATTTGCGGATAGGCTCGCAAAACTTCTTCGGCTTCCGGGCCGGGAGCGCGGCGTTGCAGAGCTAGCGCGCCAAGTTTCGCGGCCACAAAACCAGATTCCATCGCGTAAGAGATACCTTCCGCGGTGAATGGGTTCGCCATGCCGCCAGAGTCACCGACGAGCATGACGCCGCGAGTGTAGTGCGGTCGACGGTTGAAGCCCATCGGAATCCCAGCACCTCGAATGGGTCCATCAGCCGTGTCCGGATTGATTTCCCATTCTGGTGGCAGATGCGAAATCCAGTGCTTGAGCATGGCTCGGTAGTCGTGATTGTGCGTGCTGTTTAGCGCCCCGATGCCAATATTGACCCGGCCATCACCCATCGGGAAAATCCAGCCATAACCGGGCAACAGTTGCGAACTCAAAACCCCTGGAACGCCGTCATGGGTGATCGCATGCCAAGTTTCGAGGTATTCATCGTTAGTGCGGGGACTATGGAAGTACTGGCGAACCGCGACGCCGACAAAACGATCGTCGCGCTTAGTCAGGCCGAGGGACAAGGCGAAACGCGCACTCACGCCGTCAGCCGCTATCACCAGACGTGACCGATATTCGTCTTCGCCGCACCGCACGCCCACAACTCGACGAGCTCGGTCATAGAGCGGCTCGGTGACTGACGTTCCCGTCTTCAGTTCGGCTCCCGCGGCAACCGCCGCGTTGATAAGGATCTCGTCGAAGTCGGCTCGAGTTCTGGTCAAACCGAAATCGGGAAAGCCCTCGAGCTTGGGCCAGTCGACGTCTATGCGCGAACCCGCACCGATGACTCGTAGGCCCTTGTTCTTGAACCAGCCCGGAGCATCGATGTCGATGCCCATGTCAATCAGATGTTTGACGGCGCGTGGAGTGAGGCCATCGCCGCACACCTTTTCACGCGGGAAGGTGGTTTTCTCTAGTACCAAGACCCGAAGGCCAGCGCGGGCGCAGTGATAAGCGGCCGAAGCGCCAGCCGGTCCAGCACCAATAACGATGACATCAGTCTCACCGCGGGTTGCGTTGACCACCACTGCCTCTCCGTTCTGCGCAATCATCAGGGACGATGCTTGTGAACTATTTCACGAAGGCTTTGCGTGCGGGAGTCTATGCCTGCCCGGGGCCCCGCTGTCGAGTTAGGTGGACCTAACTAAGCGGGTAACACTCCGAGCGTGTGTGCGGTGCGGGCGGTGGGTCGAACCCGCCTACTAGGCTCGGAGCATGACCTATGGCCCACACGGCGGGACGCCCTCACCACAGTTGGACCCACGCCACCATGCCGTGGTCACAGCGATAACGCCCTGGTACAAGCGGTCCATCGTCCGCATTCTGTTGATGATCGCGACCTTGGGCGTGATTGGCGTCTGTGCCGGAATCATGCTGATGCTGATCGGCGTTCAGCTCGGGCCCGGCTTGACTTTGGTGGCCGCCGGCTTCGCGGCCATCCCTGTTCCGCTGCTTTTGATGGCGTTTTTGTGGCTAGACCGTTATGAGCCCGAGCCCTGGCACTACCTCGCCGCAACCTTTTGCTGGGGCGCGTTCGTGGCCACCCTGGCGGCGCTATTCATCAACACCACCTCCGCCGAGGCCTATCGGCTTGAGGGCGGCACCGAGCCGATGAAAGTCATCGCCGTATTCGTCGCGCCCCCGGCGGAAGAAATCTCCAAGGCGATCCCGCTGTTCATTCTGCTCGGCCTCATATTCTTTGGCCGACGCAACATCCACGGAGTCGTCGACGGCATTGTCTACGCTGGGTTCGCCGCGGTCGGATTCGCGTTCACCGAAAACGTTCTTTACTTCGGCCGTGCCTACGTTGAGGGATCCGAGCAAGGCAGCGGCGCGGGCATCGGCGCGTTGATCGCTACCTTCATCATGCGTGCGGTCATGTCGCCGTTCGCACACCCCATGTTCACCGTCATGACCGGCATTGGAGTGGGCATCGCGGCACGATCCCGCAAATGGAGCACCAGAATCATCGCTCCATTGATCGGGCTTTTGCTCGCTATTTTCCTACACGGGCTATGGAACTTTTTCGCCAGCCGAGGCGATCTCAAAGTCCTTTTTATCGGCTACATCGCCGTGATGATTCCCATTTTCTTGCTGCTCAGTGGCATTGCGATCTGGGTGCGTCGACGGGAAAGCAACATTACCAATACCGCCCTTCCCGCTTATGTGGCCGCCGGTTGGCTCACCGCCGAAGAGCTTCATTCCTTGTCCAGCATGCGTGAGCGGCTTATCGCGCGGGATTGGGCACGCAGCTACGGGGGCTCGCACGGAGCCAAAGCGATGCAGGCATTTCAGCTCGCCGCCACCCGATTGGCGATCTTGCGTGATGACGCGGTGCGCGGAATCCGGCGCAACGACTACGCGAACCAAGAACGGGAACTTCTTAATACTTTGACGTGGCGCCGACGCGAGGTCCTGTCATATGTGTGGCGGTGGACTCGCCCCAGTTCAGCGACACCGTACTCATTGGTCCCCACCCGATGAGCTTTGAGACGTATTTATCTACTTGGATACGCGTTCAGTAGTGAGCGGTCAGTTCAGCCGCTATGGTCTACCCACAGCGGACACTGGCAGGGGGTCATACGGGTGAGCTGGCTTAATCGCCTCAGAGAGCAGGCGGGCGCCGCGTGGCGCGATCGCACAGCCAGACCTGTGCCGACCGCCACGCGACTAGATATCGATCCCGACGATCGCACGGGCGATCACATTGATGACGATGTCCCTCGCGGCGTTCGGGTCACCGCGGCCTGGTCTTGGCGCGGCATTGTCATCGCGGGCGCTGCCTACGTGCTGATTTTGCTGGTCGACAAACTTCAGCTAGTGATCATCCCGGCGGCTATCGCACTGCTTTTGACCGCACTGCTTCAACCAATGGTTGCCTGGTTGCGTCGATTGGGCGTCCCGCCAAGCTTGGCCGCTGGCGCTGTCATGGTCGCTGGAATCGCTGCCGTGTTCGGGATTTTGGCCGGTGTCGTGCACAGCTTTATTAACGGGTTGTCAGATCTATCTGACAAAGTTTCTGGCGGTATTCAAGAGATTCGTGACTGGCTGCGCGACGGGCCGCTGAACCTCACCAATGATCAGATCGACAACGCGCTCGACACTCTTCAAACCACAATTAAAGATCATCAGGACGACATCACCGCTGGAGCTTTGGACACCGCGACCACGGTGAGCCACATTCTGGCCGGGTTCTTTCTTGTCTTGTTCGCTACTTTCTTTTTCCTCAAAGATGGCAACCACATTTGGGCGTTCGTGGTGCGCATTTTGCCTCGCGCCGCCCGACCGCCCATGGATCAGGCTGGCTACTACGCCTGGCAAACACTTATCTCTTACGTGCGGGCCACGGTGCTTGTCGCCGCGGTAGATGCCTTGGGCATTGGTCTGGCTGTATGGCTGCTAGGAGTGCCGCTGGCTATTCCTCTAGCGGCATTGGTTTTCCTGTCATCGTTCATTCCCATCCTTGGTGCCACGCTTTCCGGTGGTGTGGCCGTGCTCGTCGCGCTTGTCGCCAAGGGCCCCGTTGTCGCCCTGTTGATTCTGCTCGCGGTGATTGCCGTGCAACAGCTAGAGGGCCATGTCTTGCAGCCTCTGCTGATGGGACGCGCGGTCGCCATCCACCCACTCGCGGTGCTACTCGCCATCAGCGGCGGTCTCGTGCTGGCGGGCATAACCGGCGCGCTGCTCGCCGTTCCGCTGGTGGCGGCGATAAACACCTCAGTGCGATATCTGAAGAAACATCATCATGGCGAATCCGTGGGGCCGCACGAACCCAACCCGCCGGGTACAAAAGCCACCGATCCGAAAGAAGCAGAACTTGAGCGGGAGCAGGAAGCCGCCGATGAAGAACCCGTACCGCCGCCACCGGCTCCCGCCTAAGGCCTAACGAGTGGCGTTGTCCAGCGCTTCACGACGGCGCTGGACTTCCTGACCGGCATCAGAAAGCGCCTGGCTGAGCTGATCCAGCGAAGGAGCGAACTGGTTCCAAGCGTCACGAAAACGATCAGCCGCCGGCCCGGTCCAGGTGGTAGTTGTCAGCACGTTATTTACCGTGGTGCGGATTGTGGTCGCGGACGTGGCGTTGTCGGCAAAGGTGCGGCTCAGTTGAGCCATCTCTTCGAGCTCTCCACCTACGGCCATTTTGGACACTCCTTCACTTTCGGGGATGCGCGGTGATCGGCGCCCTTAGAACGCTAACGGAGTCCGCGCTTACCGCCGAGATTTGTCCACAGCGCCTAACCGTCTAGGCGTGACAACGCGGCGCGAGCGATGTCGCCGTCCGTGGTGTACCAAAACGGCGGCAGCGTGTTGCGAATGAACCCGCCATACCGAGCGTTGTGCAGCCTGGAATCGAGGATGGCAACTACACCTTTATCGTCGGCCGCCCGCACCAAACGACCCGCGCCCTGCGCGATGCGCACGGCGGCATGGGGCACGGAAACCGCCATGAATCCCGAACTGCCAGCCTCATCGGCGGCACGGGCACGTGCTGCCATCAGGGGATCGTCGGGGCGCGGGAAGGGCAACCGGTCGATAACGACGAGTTGACATGAAGGACCAGGAACGTCAACACCCTGCCAGAGGGACATCACCCCCAGCAGGCATGACGCTGGCTCATCTTTGAACTGTCGCACCAGGTTAGAAAGTGAGTCATCGCCCTGGAGCAGCACTGGCAAATCTGTTGCTTCGCGCAACAACTCCGCGGCCTGCCCGGCGGCTTTCCTGGAGGAGAACAATCCAAGGGCGCGTCCGCCCGCTGATTCAACGAGCCTCAACAGCTCCTTGCCCGCTTCCTCCGACAGGCCTGACATCCCAGGTTTTGGCAACCGTGAGGCGACGTAAAGAATGCCTTGTTTTGGATAGTCAAATGGCGAGCCAACATCCAATCCACGCCAGCTTGGGCCTGATTCTTCTTTGGTGAGGCCTACCGAGCCGGCGACTTGATCGAATTTCCCGCCTAGTGCGAGCGTGGCTGAGGTGAGAACGACTGTGCGAGCGGCATACAGACCGGTTGCGAGCAGCCCGGAGACAGACAGCGGCGCGACGAGCACGCTGGATCGGCCGCGTTCATCGGTTTCTGACCAGACGACGTCATGATCGGCGTTGGCGGCGATGCGGGTGGCGGTTTCGGTAAGGTCTCGCAATGCCTGCTTCGCTTGGTTTTTCTCGACGACATCTGGGTCTTCGGAACTGACCGAGCCGAGCACGTTGCCGGCCCGCCGGGCCGTGCCCTCTACCAGTGTCACCATTTCTTTGAGGGGCTCGGGCAAAGGTCGCAGCTGCCGAGGCGTGATGGTGTCGAGGACAGCCGCCAGCCCGTCGGCGGTTTCGGCGAGTTGATCGCGCACGTCCATTCCCGCGATTTTCGCGGTGCGGGCGACCCGGGTTACCGACTCTGGCGACAGGTTGGCTTTCGCCGCGTTGGTGACGTGTGAGGTGAGTTCGTGGGCTTCATCGATGATGAGCAGGTCGTGTTCGGGCAGAATTTGGCCGTCGCCAGCCAGATCGATCGCCAGCAAGGTGTGGTTTGTCACGATTATGTCCGCTTCGCGGGCTCGAACCCGAGCAGCCTCAGCGAAACACTCTTCGCCAAAGGGACAACGCGTTGCTCCCACACATTCGCGGGCGGGCATCGACACATGGCGCCAGATCGCGTCTTCCACGCCAGGATCCAAGTCGTTGCGATCGCCGGTGTCGCTCTCCAATGCCCATTCACGGACATGGCCTATGGCTTTACCCAGCTTTCCAATTTCCCCCACCCATTGAGGTCCATCATCGAACAGGGAATCGCTCTCGGCCTCAAGCTTGGCCAGGCAGGCGTAGTTATGCCGACCTTTCAGCAATGCGAATGTCGGCTTGCGGCCCAGCACTGGGGTGACCGATTTCACCAAGCGCGGCAAATCGTGTTCGACCAGCTGGGCTTGCAACGCCAAAGTAGCTGTGGCGATGACGGTGCGCCTGGCCGCGTGCAGCGCCGGCACCAGGTAACCCAGAGACTTACCGGTCCCCGTGCCGGCTTGTACAAGAAGGTGTTCATCTTTATCTATTGCCTGGGCCACGGCCCGCACCATGTCGAGCTGCCCGGGTCGCTCCACCCCACCAGGTACCGCTTTCACAGCGGCGGCCAACACGTCTTCAACTGTGGGGGCAGGCATGGAAACAAACGTTAGCCGAGCCTCTCGCGGCGCGGCGGACCGCGTCATGGGGTGCATTTCACTTTAACTACGGATCCATCTCGCCAGCGAAAAAGCCTGAGTTTCCTCTAGCATCAGCGAGGTGCGTATTAGCCTTCGTCCCACTGAGGACGCATTTTTCGGGTTTTTCAGTCAAGCGGCACAAAACCTCGTAGCCGCAGCCGACGTTTTGGCTGAGCTTGGACAGCCGAACGCGAATCATCAATCAATTTCTGAGCGCTTGGTGGATTTGGAACATTCCAGCGACGAAATCACTCACGAGCTAATTCGAAAGCTGAACTCGAGCTTCATCACCCCTTTTGACCGAGAAGACATTTACCGGCTCGGTGGTGGCCTGGACGATGTAATGGACCACATCGAGGCCGCTGGCACTTTGGTGTATTTGTACGGACTTACCTCTTTGCCCGCCATTCCGCGCGAAGCAAATGAAATGCTGGAAACAATCCAAGCGTGCGCCCGTTCCACCGCCGAAGCGATGCCGCGATTGAAAGATCGCAAAGGCTTGGAAGAATTTTGGATCGAAGTCAATCGGTTGGAAAACCAAGGCGACCGCGCATATCGAATGCTTTTGGTGCGCCTATATTCCGGCGAATATGACGCCTTGACGGTTCTCAAACTCAAAGAGGTCGTTGACGAGTTGGAGCGAGCGATCGACGCCTTTGAAGCGGTCGCCAACACCGTCGAAACTATTGTGGTCAAGGAGTCCTAGAGTGAGCCCGAACCCCTACCGGGTGATCGCATGGAGCTAACAGCTGTGCTCGCGATTATCATAATCGCGCTGGTCTTCGACTACACCAACGGTTTTCACGACGCCGCGAACGCTATCGCCACCTCGGTGTCAACCCGAGCACTCACCCCTCGGACCGCGCTCGCCATGGCGGCGCTGATGAACCTACTCGGTGCGCTTATCGGCGAGGGCGTAGCCAAAACGGTGGGCAGCGGCATCATCGACCCTCCAGAGGATTCAACCGGGTTGTTGGTTGTTGCTTGTGGTCTTGGCGGAGCCATCACTTGGAACATGATCACGTGGTATTTCGGCCTGCCCTCCTCGTCTTCTCACGCCCTCATTGGTGGGCTGGTTGGTGCGGCAATGGCAGCGGGATCAACTGTCTATTGGAGTGGCATCACCGAGAAGGTAGTCATTCCGATGATCCTTTCGCCGCTTATTGGTTTCGCGCTGGCATATGTGTTTATGCTGGCGATTCTTTGGATATTTCGTAAAGGTCACCCAGCGAAATTGTCGCGCGGTTTCCGCTGGGCACAGACGGGTTCAGCTGGGGCGATGGCCCTGGGGCACGGCCTGCAGGACGGACAAAAGACCGCTGGCGTCATTGTCCTAGCCCTCACCACGGGTGGCTTTCACAGCTCGGATTCGATCCCGCTTTGGGTCAAGTTGATCGTCGCGACGGCTTTGGCGGCGGGCACATACGCGGGCGGCTGGCGAATCATGCGTACCCTCGGCCGGAGAATCATTCACCTCGATCCACCACGCGGGTTCGCGGCCGAGGCGGTGGCGTCTGGTGTCCTTTACACGGCCGCATACGCCTTTCACGCGCCCATCTCCACCACGCATGTAATCACCTCAGCCGTCGCTGGGGTGGGGGCTACCAAGCGATTTTCCGCCGTTCGATGGGGAGTCGCGGGCGATATCGTCACCGCCTGGATTTCAACCATTCCAGCCGCGGCGGCAATGGCCGCGACCATGTTCCTGTTGCTCCGCCCTTTGATGATTTAGTGCAATTTGTGCGAGTCAACTAAGAGCGCAACCTATTGGGCGGCAAGCCTTGTAAGGTGGGGAAACAAAATCACCCGGTACATCCGGGATCGAGGTTTTCGTCGACTCTTAGTTCAGCAGAAAGTAGCACTATGCAAACCCCCCGTGATTTAGTGGCTGCGCCGGCCATTGGTGTTGATATCGGTGGCGTCCTCATCGAGCGCTGGGACGACGAACGCTATCTGGCCAGCCCAGATTGGGAACTTTTTGAGCGGCTGCCCGTCACGGGGGCTTTGACGGCACTCACCCAATTGGTTGATGCCTTCGCGGGCAAAGTGTATTTGGTGTCGAAATGCGGAGTGCGCGGCGAATACGCCAGCCGGCTGTGGCTTTCCCACCACCGGGTCTTGGAGCAAACAGGGCTGAATCCACTCAACGTCTGGTTCTGCCGCCAGTGGAGCGACAAGGCCGAGATCGCACGGCAGCTTGGCCTTTCCTCTTTCGTCGATGACCGCATCGAAGTGCTTGCACAAATGGATTCGGTGCCCTACCGCTATCTGTTCGGTGAACTGGGCGCCAACGCTTTGCCGGGAATGCTTCCAGCGCCCACCTGGCCGCAGCTCATCACCAGCATCATCGGCGCCGGCCTAGTGGGCACCCCAGCTGTCCCCAGTGAGCCAAAAGCCGCGATGTCGGGACCGGCAAGCTAACTTTGTGCCATCAGATAAAGCGCGCCGCCCGCCGCGATGACTCCAACTACCAGCAGCAACGCGCCCATGATGAAGCTTTTTACAACTTTGTACACCAGCCAAGCGCCCACAAGAGCAGCTAACACAATGAGCAGCGAGACGCCGATCTCCATAATGTGCACCTTTCTTTCATGCGAATAGCGCACACCTTAACGTCTGCCGCCCACTGCCGTACAAGGTCCAGGATTATCCGAAGCGCCCAGCGATGTAGTCAGCGGTGCGACGATCTCCGGGACTGTTGAAGATCGTCGTGGTTTGGTCCATTTCCACGAGCCGCCCAAAACGCTCGCCGTCATCGTCGAGCTCGGCCGTGAAGAAGGCTGTCCGGTCGCTGATCCGCGCGGCCTGCTGCATGTTGTGGGTGACAATCACGATGGTGTACTTCTTCGCCAATTCCAGCAGCAGCTCCTCAATACGCGAGGTCGCAATGGGGTCAAGCGCCGAGCAGGGTTCGTCAGCCAAAATGACTTCCGGCCCCGCGGCGATGGTGCGAGCAATACACAGACGCTGCTGCTGCCCACCCGAGAGCGACAAGCCGCTGGCTTTGAGCTTGTTCTTCACCTCGTCCCACAATGCGGCGCCGGTCAAAGCTTCTTCGACAACGTCATCGAGTTCTGCTTTGGACAACTTGCGCCCGTGAACTCGTGGACCGTAGGCGACGTTGTCATAGATTGACTTAGGGAAAGGGGTCGGTTTTTGGAACACCATTCCGATATGACGACGCACTTCAATGGGGTCAACCTGTGATGCGTAAATGTCCTGGTCGTGGTAGGTCACTGACCCGGTCATACTCGCCCCTGGCACCAAATCGTTCATTCGGTTCAGTGCCCTGAGCACCGTAGATTTACCGCAACCCGATGGGCCGATCAACGCGGTAATTTCCCGCTCGCCGATTCTTAGATCGACATGCCTGACCGCTTTGAACGCGCCATAGCTCACTGACACATCCCGCATTTCCAGCACCGTCTGCGCTTCCCGATAGTTCGGGACTTTCTCCTGCGGGGTGATTTCAACGCCGCCCCGGCTCGATGGCATCACTGTGACCATGTCATTCACCATTTCTTCGCGTAGCGGTTTCTAATGAAGATCGCGAGCGCATTCATCGCCAACAAGATGGCGAGGAGCAGCACAATTGCCGCCGAAGCCAATTCTTGGAAGCCGTCAAAAGGCGCTTTGATCAGGTTGAAAATTTGGATCGGCAAGGTGGTGTACACGCTGTCGAAGCCGTCTGGGTTGAACAACACAAGCGTCACCGCGCCCAACATGAGCAGCGGCGCGGCTTCACCAATGGCTCGCGATACGGCCAAGATGCTGCCGGTAGCGATGCCCGGCACCGCGGCGGGCAGCACCTGGCGCCATACCGTTTGCCATTTGCTCGCCCCCAACGCCAATGACGCGTGTCGAATGCTTGAGGGCACCGCGCGGATTGCTTCTCGCGAGGCGATGATGACGGTGGGCAAGACCAGCAGCGCCAATGTGATCGCTGCGGTAATGACCGAGAATCCAAGGCCAAATGCCCGGGCGATAATGCCTAGACCCAAAATACCGAAGACGATGCTCGGCACACCGGCCAAGTTTTGGATATTCAGTTCAAGAATCCGGTTATACCAACGTCGATTGTCCGCGTATTCCTCGAGATAAATCGCAGCGGAAATGCCCAGAGGCAATGCGATCGCAGCTGTCGTCAATACGACCCACAGAGTTCCCAGAATCGCGCTTTGCACACCCGCGGTGTCGATTCGCGATTTGCGGGCGGTGGGCATGCCTTCCCACAGTCGTGAATCTAGACGTGACCAGCCCTTATATACAACGAAGGCCAGCAACGCGAGCAAAAATCCGAGCGCGAAAAATACACAGGCACGAATGGCGAAGTTGAAGGCGAGTTCCGCCAAGCGAGGCCGGCGACGGGTAAGCACCAATGGTGTGTTCAGGCTTTGCGCGCTCATTCGTACACCTCCCGGTATTTCCGAACGAGGCGGATGCTGTACGCGTTCAGCAGGAACGTCAGTACGAACAACAGCGCGCCCACGGCGAAAATAGTGTTGTAATGCGTCGTGCCCACCGGCACATCTCCCTGGCCAGCAGCCGCGATATACGCGGTCAATGTTTCAGCGGCTTTCACGGGGTTGAATTCGACTTTGTTAGCCACCAAGCCGGCGGCGATAGTGACGATCATGGTTTCGCCAACCGCGCGTGACACCCCGAGCACCACGGCGGCGGTAACGCCAGAAAAGGCAGCGGGGAAAACCACTCTGGTGGAAACCTGCATTTTCGAGGAGGCCAAGGCGTATGCGCCGTCCCGCAAGCTCGCTGGTACCGCGGAAAAGGCATCTTCGGCCACACTCGCGATGGTAGGAATAATCATTACTCCCATGGCTATTCCGGCGACCAGCATGTTTTGGAACTCGGGTTTGTCATCACCTGGCCACAGGTCGCGCAGCAGCGGATTCAGCATTTGCAATGCGATAAAGCCATATACCACGCTGGGAATTCCGGCCAAGAGTTCAATAGCGGGCTTTACAATCCCGCGAAAACGTCTCGACGCATATTCGGACAGATAGATGGCGGTGCCTAGACCAAATGGAACCGCGATGAGCAGCGCAATAAGAGTGACTTCAATTGTGGCTGCGAGCAGTGGAAGAACGCCGTATTCCGGATCACTGAATAGCGGGGTCCACTTGGTCTCGGTAAAGAAATCCACAATGTTGACATCGCGGAAGAACTTGTAAGCTGGCCCGGCTAGCGCAACGATGATCCCGATCGTTGTCGCGACGGAGACTACCGCCGCGACGCGCAAGCCGATTTCGATGGCGTGCTCACCTCGCCGGGCCCGCTTTGGCGTCAACAGCTCATTCCCGCGTGGAGCATCCTCCGCGCGGAAAATCAGCTTTTTGTCGGCGGTCACGCTTTTGCCTTTACCGCTTCATACTGCTTACTCAATTCGGTCTTCTGAGCATCGGTAAGCGGAACGTATTTGGCCTCGTTGACCACATCGTCAATGTTGTCGATGTAGAACTCAACGAAGTCAATTGTTTCTTCACGTTCGAGCGCTTTGTCGCTCACATAGACGTAGAGAGGTCGGCTCAGCGGTGCGTATGTTCCATCTTGCGCTGTCTCAACGCTTGGGGCTACACAGCCGTTGCCGCTATCGATCTTGAGTGCCTTCAACTTGTCGGTGTTTTCCTCGAAATAGGTAAACCCGAAATAACCCAGCGCGCCCTCATCCGCTGACACACCTTGTACCAGCAGATTGTCGTCTTCAGAGGGCGTGTAGTTCGTTGTGGAACGCTTTTCTTCACCATTGATTTCTTTGGTGAAGTAGTCGAAGGTGCCCGAATCGGTGCCCGGGCCGAAGAGGCTTAGTTTCTTATCGGGGAAACTTGAATCAACATCATTCCAGTTGTCTACTGGTGAATCTTTATCCCAAATCTTCTTGAGCTGTTCCGTGGTGAGACAGTCCACGAAATCGTTGTTTTTGTTAACAACTACACTCAGCGCGTCATTCGCTACTTCGAGCTCGGCGTACTTTATGCCTTTGGCATCGCAAGCGGCTTTCTCGGTGTCTTTAATTGGCCGCGACGCGTCGGCAATATCTATTTCTCCGTTACAAAATTTTTCAAAACCGCCACCGGTTCCGGAAGTTCCAACGGACACTTTTACTTTCGGCTGTTCTTCGGCATAAAGCTCGGCGGCAACGGAGGTTAGCGGCCCCACGGTCGAAGAGCCGTCGGCCTTCACCGAACCCTCCAGCTGGCCTTTATCATCGGATCCACATGCCGCGAGTGCCATCACTAGCGGCAACGCAATCGCCCCTGCGATTAATAGATGTTTTCTTATCGTCATGCCGCTCACTGTTCCGAGCGGGGTTGACCCTCACCTCTCCACAAAGTGAACCCGACTTGAACCATTTGTCAAAATTTGGTCACGCTGACGAACCAAACGAACACAAATTGGCAGTCGACCCTAAAAAAGTCGCAGGTTATCGCTGGTCTGCACGCCCTCAATCTCCAGCAGCCGCAATTTCGTCACCACACCACCAGCCCCAGAAAACCCACCATTTTTGCCATCGGCAGCCACTACCCGGTGGCACGGAATCACCAACACAAACGGGTTCGCCCCCAGCGCCTGCCCTACCGCCCTAGACAAACCCACCGAGCCAAGCTCTCGCGCGATATCGCCGTACGTCACGGTCGCACCCACTGGAATAGCTCTAGTGCGTTCATACACTCGCCGATGGAACTCTGGAACCGCCCTCGTGTCCAATTCCACGAACGAAAGATCAACACGCTCGCCCGACAACAACGCGGTGAGCCCATCAATCACGGGCCGCACAGCCTCCGATGGCGCGGCTTCGCTTGCCTCCGGAAACTGCCTATGCACCCGGGCCCGGGTCAGACCAGTCGACCGCTCGGGCAGCTGCACCCCGCACACACCGCGCTCACTCCAAATAATCGCGCACGGCCCGATCGGAGTTTCGAACAACGCGAACCTGGATGCAGCCATGTCACCAGCCTAGCCACGGGTTTAGCCGCTATATATCTATGCTGTCGTCGAATACTCCGAGTCTGTGGCGACCAAAACGAACCCCAGTTTTCGATAGATGTGTACGGCCGCATCGTTATCGGCCTCAACGTACAAAATGACTTCTTTGCGGCCCTGTGCTTGCAGATGGCGAAGCCCCAGAAGCGCAAGACTCGTTCCCAAGCCCGAGCCATGAGCTGTGGGGTCAATGCCAATCACATAAATTTCGCCGACAACATCACTGTGCGCCTTCGTCCAGTGGAAACCAACCAGCTCATCATCGCGGGTAAGAAGAAAGAAACCCTTCGGATCAAACCAGGGCTCGGCGATTCGGGCAGCCAGATCGGCGGCGGTCCACTTTCCTTGTTCCGGGTGATTGGCAAAAGCGGCACTGTTCACCCGCAGCCAGGCACTTTCATCCCGCCCAACCTCAAACGTGCGCACGACAACGCCATCTGGGAAGCGTGGCTCAGGCAATTCAGCCGTGTTGTCATACGAGAACTTCCACAGCAACCGAGTGCGCTCCAAACCAAGCGCGGCCGCTAGCGGCACAGCGGCGGGATGCTCGCCATGGGCCCACACGCGCAGATCTCCGCCGCTAGCCTCGACAAGCTCCCGACCCAGCGAGACGCCAATGCCGCGTTGCCGGAAATCGGGGTGGACTACCAGCTCAGCGGAGCCCTCATGCAATTGGGCATATCCCGCCAATACACCATCTTCGGTGCGCAGGAAGTGGCCAGTATCCTCGCGCAATCGCAACATCGCGGCCTCATTGATCGGCGCAATGCCATCAACACGCTCGGCCGCCGCCACAAGCGCCGTGACTTGCTCAACCTGGGTGGGGGAAAGCACACTCATGTCCGCACTCTTTCTTGCTCCATCGGTGAACGCGGCGGGGCGAACCGATAACCAACATGGCGCACCGTCCCGATCAACGACTCGTGCTCGCTGCCCAATTTCGCTCGCAGCCGACGCACGTGCACATCGACGGTGCGGGTGCCGCCGTAGTAGTCATAACCCCACACTTGTTGAAGCAACTGCTCGCGAGTAAAAACCCTTCCCGGATGCTGAGCCAAAAACCGCAAAAGCTCGAACTCTTTGTACGTGAGGTCAAGCGGTCGCCCTTTCAGCCGAGCCGCGTAACTCGCCAAATCGATGACGAGCTCACCGGCTCTCACCAGGTCAGCTGAGGGTTCATCAACCTGCGAGGCCCCCACCGCAAGGCGCAACCGTGCCTCAATCTCAGCGGGCCCCGCCGTGGCAACAATCACATCATCAACACCCCACTCAGCCGAGATAGCGGCAAGCCCACCCTCGGTCAACACAACGATGAGCGGCACGCGCAAGCCCGTTGCCCGCAGCATTCGACATGTGCCACGAGCGGACACCAAATCAAAACGAGCGTCAACCAGCACCAACGCTGGATCTTGCCGCAGCAGGAGCGCCGATAGGTCGCCTCCGCCACGCCGAACGGTGTGGCCCAACAGTTCTAGAGCAGGTAGTGGGTTGTCTTTGGAGTCTCCAGCGGGAATGAGCAGGATCTCCATGGATCCCAGAATAGACGCATACCCGGCCCACACGGTGGTACACGCAGCTTCGGCGAGCGGCGCATGGCACGATCGTGGCGTGAGCCAGCCGCATGACGACGACGTGACACGGGAATTTTTCCTGCCCCCCGATAGCGCGCCCACCGAGGAATTCCGACGGGTGGAGGCGCCGCCTTCGTCCACCAGCACCCCTTCCCGGGTCACATCCCTGGCGGCCTTGTTCGGGGTATTGGCCATCGCCGTCGCTGCCCTGGCGCTCCCGGATCGGATTGGCCTACTGGTCGCCGTCGTCGCTATCGTGCAGGCCGGATTGTGTTTGATATGGACATGGGTGACAAAACCGGAAATGCCCGCTGGCTTGTTTATTACCGGGGGCGGCACAGCTATAGCGGCTGATTTGGCCGCTTTGCTCAACACGGATCAATCATTGAAAGCCCTGGCGTTGGTCGCGGCCGGCGGCTTTGGGCTTGCGATCACAGTGCAACTCGCCAGAGGGCGAGCTCGACATCGCGTCACCATGACACTTGGCCAACACGTCACCGTTGTGATGGCGATGGTGGGTTTCGCGAGCCTGCCCATGCTCCTGCGCTTCGACGGCGGCGGCGTCCTCGCCCAGGTCGCGGTGCTGTGTGTGGGCGTGGCACTGGCCTGCGCCTACCTCCTTGATTTGGCTATACCGCGCCCAGCCGTACACGCCGATGTCGCGCGCGGCCTCATCGGCGCGGGCGGCGCCATCCTGGCAGGCCTCATCTGCGGCGCCATCCTGTTGCCCATGTTGGCCGATGACGCATTCAACAAAGTTAGCTTCGGCAATACCGTCGCTGGTGCACTGCTTGGCGCGGTCGTCGCATTCGTCGCGGTGATCGCCGACATCGCCACCGCGTATGACGGTGCGGTGCGCACCTTCCGCCCCTCGGGGTTCAAACGTGTCGTATCCGTTGGGTTCGGGCCGCTGCTTGGCCTGGCCGTCACCGGTCCCGCCTGCTACTTGGTGGGGCCCGCCCTGCTCAACTGGTAATCGCTCCTGCGAGCGGTTCGCGCCCGAGTGGTAGCTTTCGCTACTTACCGTTGTTTTCCGTGAGAATGTGAAGGCCCCCCGGTGACGACTGAACACGGATACCCCGAGCAACCAGCCGCAACGCCGCCACAAAGCGCTTCGCGGCCGCGCCGACGCCGGTGGTGGATCGCATTAGGCGTGGCCGTAGTCGTGATGTGTGGATGCTGCTCATTCGGGGACCGGCTCGCGGCGAACATCGCCGAGGACCAGCTAGTTCCAGTGGTCGAAGACGCGGCGGCCGAGCATGAACTAGAAGCGAGCGAAACCCATGTTGAGCTCAAGGGCTTTCCGTTCCTCACTCAGGTAGCGCAGCGCGAATTCGATGGCGCAGACATCAAAATGAAAAACGCGACCCTGCAGCAGGTGCCGCTCGAGAATGTGAACATCACCCTTTCTGGCGTCACCGTGCCGAGCGATCTACTCACGGGCGCCGATCCGCACGATGTCACGGTCGAACGTGTCGACGGCGTTGTGCGGATTGACCCGAAAGTTCTCGCGGCGCGTTTGCCTGTGCCCGACCTGGAGCTGCGCACCACCAACGGCAAACTTTTCGCGCAAGCCCGGCTCGAGATCAGGGGCTTCACGGGCGTGGTCGAAGGCGAAGTGAGTTTGCGGGTGGATAACGAAATGATCGTGCCCAACGTTTCTCAACTCACCTCGCAAGGCGGCCCGGCCCCTGAGGTGGCCACCGAATACATCAACACCGAGTTGGAACGTGGATACGCGCTGCCGGAGTTGCCCTTCGGGCTGAGCCTTACCGAGGTCGCCATCCGCGGCGATCTTATTGAGATCCGCGGTGAGGGCGGAGACACCACGTTGGCGAATTAATACACCAATGCTTGGGCGTGTTCGGCGAGGATCTCTTCGGCGAATACGGCTGCTCCGGCGATGCGCACTCCGGGAATCACGTCTTGTTCACCAATGTCGCGACGCTTCGCGCATTGGGTGCACAGCGTCAGCCGCCCCTCGGTCAGGAGTGCGTCCCGAAGTTCGGCGAGTGGCGCCGAATGGGGCAAAACAAACTCTTCAGCCCGTCCAGGCAGCGCGAACCACGACGATTCTCCGGTGAGCCACAGTGAAACCTGGGCGCCTGCCGCGAGCGCGGTCGCGGCGACAGTGAAAGCTTGTGCGCAGCGTTCTGGGGCGTCTACACCGGCGGTAACTTTGATGATCAATGGGCGAGTCATGCCCGAAACCTTAACTCGGGCACCCCGGCAGACGTGGCTTGCTGGAGTACCTCCCCTACACTGGCCGGGTGCTGGAGACCATCTTTCTGTGCTTGTTGGTGGCGGCCTTCGCCGCTCTGTCCGGCAGCTTCGGCTATTTGTCAGTGCGACTCTGGAGTGGACGATCATGACTGAACCACTACCGCCCCTCATTGTGCCTGGGTCTTACCCATTTGAGGAGACAACAGATCTACGCCAAGGACCGGATTTGCATCCAGCGTTGTTGGGGCTTTTGCCGTACATCGGTGTGTGGCGTGGAATAGGCAAGGGTGGCTACCCGAACATTGAGGACTTCGACTACGCGCAAGAAGTGCGCTTCAGTCACGATGGTCGGCCCTTTTTGCACTATGAGTCACGTAGCTGGCGTATTGACGCCGATGGCAACGCGACGAGCCCCGCGGCCCGAGAGATAGGTTGGTGGCGACCTAAGGGTCGGGACGATGTGGAAGTCCTGTTGGCACACCCGACTGGCTTTGTTGAGCTTTATGTCGGCTCGATCGAGGGCATGAAGGTGGAACTTTCCACTGACATGGTGGCGCGCACGGAAACCGCCAAAGAAGTGACCGCGAACCACCGGTTGTATGGGATCGTTGAGGACACATTGTTGTACGCGGTGGATATGGCCGCCGAGGGCCATCCCCTCACTCCACATTTGTCTGCGCGTTTGGCCCGTATTCGCCACGCCGCCGGTAGCGAGAGCGAGAACTCATGACCCAGCCTTCCGAGAAGCCCGTCCACGATTCGACACAGTCATTACCTGTTATTGGCGGGGACGAGCCCAAGGCGGCGTTTAGCCTGCCCTCATCGGAGGTTTCCGAACCACTTTCCGGCGGACGACCTGCCGCCCCGGCCCCGCGAGAGGACGCGGTGCCGATCGTAGGACAGTCATACACTGTGGATTCGGCGCCGCCGAGTCCGGTGAGTATGCCCATTTCGGGCCCACCTGTGTCGGCGTTTCCCGTATCGGGTCCCGGGAACGCGTTTCCCACGTCCGGCCCGGCTATGCATGGGCCGCAGATGGGAACGCCGCCACAATCGGCGCCGCCACACGGGTTCGGCGGCGGAATGCCCCCGCAGCCACCCACGCATGGCTACCAGCAGCAATATTTCACCCCACCGCCAAAGAGCGGTAACGGCAAAGTTATCGCGCTTGTCGCCATCGCGGCCGTGGTGGTTTTGGGTGGTGGCCTTGGATTGATGGCCGCCATTGGGGGCGATGACGACGGCGATTCGGGTAATTCTGGTTCGGACACTGGGCTTTCCAGCGACCCCAGCAGCGTGGTTGAGCCGTTGGTAACAGCAATGGAAGAGGGCGACGCTGACGCCTATGAGAGCTTGTTGTGCTCGGAGAAGAAGGAAGATCTCTCAGGCGAGCTCTCGCAATTGTCCGCTGGTAACCAATTCAGTCTGAAAATTGACGTCGGTGAGCCAGAAACAGAAAAAATTAATGACGAAGAATACACCGTCACCGTTGATGCGGCCGTTGAAATTGAATACGCCGGAGACACCATTAATGACGATTACATAGTCACATTGGATGTCATCGCAGAAGACGACGAATGGAAAATCTGCGGTATAGATCAAGAGATTAAATAGCAGCTCAAGAGGCTAATAAGATATCTGTTGATAGGCCGGAATGCGCAATTAAATACACTGCCCGTTAACCAATTGTTCATTTACATGGTTTCTTGGCACATTATTGCTCATTAGACAAAGTTCTCCCGAAGATGAATGCGAAGATAATTCACTTCATTTGTCAAGGAGACGATCAATGTCGCTCATTCAAAAAATGTTAGGCGCCGCAGCGGCGATAGTCGTCGGGCTCAGCCTCGCCGTAGCCGGTGGAGCCGCCCCCGCCCAGGCCGTCGGCGCCAGCATCTGCGGATCTGGTTTCTACAACATCGATTCAGCCTCAGTGAAAGGCGACGGATACACCTGGGGCACTGTGTATCTCGCCTACAACAGCTCGAAAAAGCAAAACTGTGTTTACATGAACAAGTCTCGGTACGTGGGTAGCCCCACATGGACCAGCGCTTGGATCACCGTCGAAGGCGGTTACGGCAGCAGAACAGATGAGGGATTCTTCTCCTACTACGCCGCTACCAACCCGATTTACGCACCATCCGGCCGTTGCGTCCGATGGGGCGGCACCGGGTCTAATCAAGACGGCGACAACTACAACGCAATTGGCGGAAGCTACGTGAGCCCCTGGGAACACTGCGGCTAAATCCCGCACCATTTGCTGCGCCAATTCGTGCCCTCGACGCACGAATTGGCGCAGCGTTCTACATAGGAAAGCCAACCAATTCTTGAATAGCCGCGTTACTAGACCCAATTGGCAGCGGCGACGCGTCGATTTCAACGATGGGAACAATGCCACGCACGCTAGAACACAGCCACGCACCATCGGCCGCGATGAGCTCGGCTCGGCTAATCAGCTCATATCCAGCGGTCAACCCTATTTCCGCGGCATTAGTAAACAGATATGCGGCGGTCGTGCCCGCGAGAATCCCTGTTTCAGTCGGCGTCGTAAACAAAGAAGCACCACGCTGCCATACAACAGACGCGGTAGGCGCCTCCAACACATAGTCATCCGCGCTCATCAACAACACATCACCCATTCCACGGTGAGCCGCTTCCCGCAACGCGGCCATGTTCGCCGCATAAGACAACGATTTCACTCCGCCCAACAGCCATGGCGCCCTTTCGCGGGCCAACACTGGGAATCCCCAGCTCAAACTCGCCAAGCGCACCCCGTGGCGACGAGTCGCGGTGAATATCTCGGGCACCGGGAAAACCACGGCGTACACGAACGGGCCGATTCCGCCGAATTCGGCACCTTTGGTCACGATGATCTTCACACCGGCTTCCGTGTCGCCCCAGCCAGCGATCGCTACTCGCACCAGCTCAGTCAGCGCCGATCTTTCGGGCGCCGGAATATGCAGACGTGATAGCGACCGCTCAAGTCTGTCCAAGTGTTCATCGAGCAACCAAGCCGCGTTGTTCCTGACGTGCATTGTTTCGAACGCGCCTTCACCGCGGGTCAAGCCCATGTCATCCGCACGCAAAAGCGGGGTTTCCACGGGCACGAGCCGGGGGCCCGCGCTCTCCAGCACGGCGATAATCGGAGTTGTTCGCATCCGTGCAGTCTAGGTCGGATACGTGCACGTGGCAGTTAGGGGAAATCACGGCATATGCTCATGCCATGGTTTTGAAGCTCCCCGGCGCAGTGGCAGGCCTTGGCCGAGACGCGGCTGTGGCCGCCCATTATGGCGACCCATTTCGCGAGCAACGAGCTTTGCTTGAGCGTGTGGGTTTCGTGGATCGATCACATCGCGGGGTTATCTCGGTGAGTGGCGAGGACCGGCTGAGTTGGTTGCACACCCTCACTACACAACACCTGGAGAATCTCGCACCTTTCACCTCGACCGAGGCGTTGGTGCTGAGCCCACAGGGCCGCGTCGAGCACCACATGATGATCACTGATGATGGGCAGACAACCTGGCTTGACGTTGAGGCCGAGGACACCGCCGGGCTGCTGGCATACCTGGAGTCGATGCGGTTCATGTTGCGGGTAGAGCCCACCGATGTGACGGAAAGCTGGGCGAGGATCGATGTCATTGGGGACGAGCTGCCCTCGGAGCTGCTGGGCGCCCCGGCCCCTACAGAGATGTGGGAAGCCGTGGCTTTGCCGGCTGGCGGTTTCGCCCGGCGAGTGCCATGGCCAGGACCGCACAATCTCGAGTTGTTGGCGCCAAAGGCAACACTTGAGGATGTCGCATCTCAATTGGAAGGCTTTACCGCCGCTGGGCTGGACGCGTATGAGGCTCTTCGGGTCGCCGCGCAACGGCCTCGTTTGGGCGCCGAGACAGACGCGCACACCATTGTCCAAGAATCCTCGTGGGTGAATACGGCGGTCCATCTGAACAAGGGCTGCTATCGAGGTCAGGAAACCGTGGCCAAGGTGCAGAACTTGGGCCAGTCGCCACGAAAGCTGGTGCTGCTGCATTTGGATGGCTCGACTGATGAGCTTCCCCCCATGGGTGAGCCGGTGTTCCGCGCCGATAGGCCAGACAAGCAGGTCGGATTCGTCGGCACTTCCGCGCGTCATGCCGACTTGGGCACGATTGTCCTTGCGGTTATAAAACGTGCGGTACGTCCCGATGTCCCGCTGATGGTCGGCACTTCAGCTGCTCAGGTTGACGCCGAAAACGTTCCCGCAACTTTGTAGTCTTAAAGCAGCACATGTCCTAGAACGCGGAAAGCGCCGCAAGATTTTGTGCGCCAAATCACTCATTAGCCAGTGAGTTCCTTCCCTTCCATGTCAGGATGAGTTAGATCACGCGTTGATAACAGCAACGCGACGAATCAGCTCTGCCGGCGGGGGAAGGAGCGTTATGACTGATGTCATGCCTGGTGGGCGCCGCAGACTCGATCGAATACTCGGCGAGGACTATCTCCTATCGCTCGACGAAATCTCATTACCAAAGGTGCGCGCAAAAATTCACTACGTGAATGCTGAAGAACATGAACTCGCATTTTTACTAGTGCTACTCCGAGACCGAATCGCAAATATCGCTACTGAGCAATGCTTGCGGGGCGGAACGAGTAACGGCCCCTTCGCTCACCCGGCCGCGGCATTGGAAACACGGTGGGGCGGGCTTGGTAGACAACTTTCCAAACGACACTTGAGACGCCCACTGCTTCCACCGCGCAACCGGCGCCGGGTGGAGCGCCTTCTACACGATGTGGATTTGACGGACATTCATAATCGCACCGACGACGAACTATCGCGGGTCCTGAAGACCTTCACGAAAGAAGAACAGCACGTCCGAGATGTACATGACCGCGTCCGTGCCGTCGCGCACCGATGTATGACCGAGTTGGCATACCGCGTACAGGGGTCAAGCCACCTCCCACGCATCAAATAACGTGCTTTTACTCCTAATTCCGCAGATCCGCTAGAGATGTTCGCTCTCAGCTGGCAAACTGGCCGACGTGACTCAGGCCGCTAACACCGCTCACCAGACTCATCCCGTCATCGCTACCCTCACCCGCGGTAACTACGTGGAGAGCTGGCACCGTGGCTCGGTATACGTCGCCACGAGCGACCATCATGAAGTGCTCACCCTGGGCTCAACCCACAGCCGGATGTACCCTCGCTCAGCCAACAAACCACTGCAAGCGGTGGGCATGTTGCGGGCGGGAGCAAAATTAGACAACGAGAACCTCGCACTATCGGCAGGTTCACACCGCGGTGAAGCGCAACATATCGACCAAGTCACCGCGCTCTTAGAGTCTGTCGGGCTCTCTCCAAACTCATTAGCCTGTCCAGCCGCGCTTCCGGCGAACGAGAACGCACGCGACGCGTGGGTGCGCTCAGGCCGAGGCGCCGAGCCGATCGCCATGGGTTGTTCCGGTAAGCACGCGGCCATGCTCGCCACGTGCGTGGCCAACGCGTGGCCCACCAGCGGCTACTTGTCACCGGTCCACCCGCTGCAGGTCGCATTGCGTGACACCGTCGAGCGACTCGCCGGCGAACCAGTGGGTGAACTCACGACCGATGGCTGCGGAGCGCCTATTTTCCCGATCTCCCTGGCTGGTCTGGCACGCGGGTTTAGCCGCCTCGTCGATGCCGAATTGGGAACCGATGAGCGCGCTGTCGCCGACGCGATGCGCCTCTACCCCGAACTCGTTGAGGGCAGTGATGGCGACGACTCCCGAATGATGGCAAAGGTCGAGGGCCTGTTGTGCAAATACGGCGCGGATGGCGTCCAGGCCGCCGCGATCGCGGGTGTCGGGGCAGTGGCCTTTAAAGTCGACGACGGCGGACTGCGCACCAACGTGCCTGTGCTCGCCGCGGCTCTCGCGCAGCTTGGCGTGAAGGTACCCGCCGAATTCTTTACCGTCGATGTGCTCGGCGGTGGCGCGCCAGTTGGCAGTATCAGCGCGAGCTTCTGAAGCGTCGCAGTTGTTGATGGCCTGCTGAAAGCAAGAGGTCGGGCCACGCGTTAGAAGCCATTTTCCGAAGTTGGGACATCCGGGCCCATCCACTGCTTGCAAAAGTTAGCAACGTCGACGTATGGTAGCTAGGTGTCAGCACTCGACGAACTGGGCGCCTTCATCCGCCAACGGCGTCAACAAGCGCAAATATCACTGCGCCAGCTCGCCGACAAAACCGGCGTCAGTAACCCATATCTCAGCCAAATAGAACGCGGCCTCCGCAAACCCAGCGCCGACGTACTGCGCCAGCTCGCCGAAGCCCTACGGGTAGGCACTCCAGACATGTTTCGTCGGGCCGGGCTGCTGCCGCCGCGCGACGACTCTGACGTGCGACAGGCAATCGAAGCCGATACGCACCTCACCGAGCAGCAAAAAAATTTGCTGCTCGGCATATATCAAAAATTTCTGGACAGCACCAAAACACAGGGGGAATCATGACCGACCGTAAACTGCCCGACCCATTGCTCGCCGGCGCGGGACTGCTCGAATACGTAGCCGACAAGCTCCAGCAATACGGTCCGGTGCTCCAACAAAAGGCGGCGGACCTTCCCACCGACGCACAAAAGTTCGCCGGCGAACTCCCCGGAATCGCCGCCGAAGCCAAGCGCCTGGCCCGTCAGGTTCCCTCAGAACTATCCAAGCTCGCGAGCCAACTCCCTTCAGTGGCCGCCGACCTGCGTGAAAAAGCACGAGCCACCGACACCGACAAAATGCGTACCTCAGCGCAACAGGCCAGGAACACTGCCACGGAAGGCGCCAAGACGGCATACGTCTCCGCGGTTTCCTTCTACGACCAAATGCGGGCACGCGGTGAACGACTGGTCGCCGAGCGCAAAAACGCGGATGCCAAAGTCACCATCGCCGAACCAGCGGCCGCGCCAACCGCCACACCAAAACCAGCACCAACGTCGGCTGCGGAACCCAAGCCGGTGGCGAAGAAAGCAACAAAAGCCAGCACCAGCAAAACGGCCGCTAAATCCAAAACTACGAGCAAGCCCAAAGCGACCAAACGTGCGGCAAACCCCAAATCGACCAAGCCCGCCGCCGAATAGACAACTTCGGGTGGACGAGGCCACCGCACGGCCTCGTCCACGCCAACCTGCGGGCACACGAACGCTAAGCTGACAGAATGGGTTTGATGAATTCCTCCGGGCTGTGGGTGGACGGAATCACCGGAACTATCGCTTTGGTGATCTTCCTCGTGTCACTTGTCCTAGAGGTATGGGCATTTATCCACTGTGCGATTCAACGCTCAGACGCCTTCACCGCATTGGGCACCCTTTCCAAAGGAATTTGGCTACTCCTCATCGGTGGCATGATGCTGCTGTCCTATTTTTTCTTCATTCTCAATTCACTATTCGGACTCATCGCCTTGATCGCCGCGCTGGTATATCTGCTTGATTTGCGACCCCGAATTAAAGATCTACTCAACGGCAACCACTAGCCCGCGATAACAACAGAGCGATGCGCGGGTACCGTCAGTGAGCGTGAGCACGCAAACCTCTTTGGCGCAATACACAACCCTTGGCCTGGGCGGGCCAGCCCGCCGACTCATCGAAGTCCACAACGACGGCGAGCTCATCAGCGCCATCGCGGCCACAGACGCCGCCCACGAACCGCTACTGGTGCTCGCTGGCGGTAGCAACGTCGTCATCAGCGATCAAGGTTTCCCCGGCACAGTGGTGCTGATCCGCAGTCGCGGAATTCAACGCATGGCGAGCACATCGCTGCACGTAGCCGCGGGTGAAAACTTTGACGCACTTGTCGCGTACAGCATTGAACACGAGTTGTCCGGTCTGGAATGCCTCTCCGGAATTCCAGGTTCGGTAGGTGCCACTCCCATTCAGAACGTCGGCGCTTACGGCCAAGAAGTGTCCAACATTATTAGCAGCGTGCGGGTCTACGACCGAGCCGAGAAACACATCAGCGAACTCACCCCGCGAGAATGCGAATTTAGCTACCGCAACTCGCTGTTCAAAAACTCGGCACGATATGTCGTACTAAGCGTCCGATACGCGCTCACATCCAGCTCATATTCGAGCGCACTGCGCTACGGCGAACTCACCAAAATCCTTGGCGCCACCGAAAACGTGCCAACACGCCAGGTGCGAGAGGCAGTCCTTAAGCTCCGCAAAGGCAAAGGCATGGTGCTAGATCCACACGACGCCGACACCCGAAGCGTCGGCTCGTTCTTCACCAACCCGGTGCTGGACCCCAAAAAATTCGCCACCCTCAGCGGCGAGATTCCCCATTGGGATCAACCCGACGGCACAGTAAAAGTGCCCGCGGCATGGCTTATCGAGCAATCCGGTTTCACCAAAGGCTACGGATTCGACGGAGTGGCTATCTCCAGCAAGCACACGCTCGCCCTGACTAATCAGCACCAAGGCTCCACCTCCGCGTTGTTGAAACTCGCTCGAGAAATCCGAGAAGGGGTTCGAGCGAAATTTGGCGTCACTCTCGTCAACGAACCAGTGCTGGTAGGTGAGCAACTCTAGGCGGCAACCGCTGCCCAATCCAGGGTGCATTCGCCAAGCCGCCACCGCCGAGCCGTGTCTTGTACGGGCCATCCGTGCGCCACGAGTTCCCCGACGGCCTGAACCCAACGCTGCCGCGGCCCATATGGAGCCAGCGGCGCGGCCCGACGCCACGCCGCGTCAAGCTCGGCAAGCAACGTGTGGACACGTCGACCAGGCACATTGTGGTGAATAAGCGCTTTGGGCAACCGTTCGGCGAAAATAGCCGGGCTCGGCATGCTTAACAGCCGGATCGAGAGCGTCAATGTGATTGGCCCGGCCGCGTCAAGTGTGATCCAGCTTCCTGTGCGGCCAACCTCGTCGCAGGTGCCCTCAATGATCAGTCCTTGTGGTGCCAGCCCACCCCGCAAGGTCTCCCATGCGCTACCGGCGGATGCTTCGTCGTATTGTCGGAGCACGTTCGCGGCACGGATGAAATGCGGGCGCAGGCCAGCCAACTCGAAACCACCTCGTTTGAACTCGAGCCCGGGTGGCCGGGCGGCACTTTTGGCGGCGGCAACTCGCTCGGGGTCGAGTTCGAGTCCCGTCACTCGAACATTGGGCGCGAGCGTGCGCAGGCGATGGTAGAGCTCCACCGTGGTGACCGGCGATGAGCCATAACCCAAGTCAACAACCAGCGGTTCGGCGACAGAAGCTAAAAGATGCTGCCCAATGTGGAGGAGGTATCTATCCATTCGCCTCAACCGATTCGGCGCGGTAGTGCCCCGGGTCGGCACACCTAATGCCCGAGCCCGTCCCGCCGCCAACCGCACAGTGCGCGCCATTATTCGCGGTGAACCTTAGTGTTGGAAGCCTGAGCCCGGGGCCTGACCACCATCAAATCAACATTGACGTGGGAAGGTCGGCTCACCACCCACGCAATGGCATCGGCGATATCTTCCGCTACCAATGGGCCGGGCACACCTTCATAAACCGCTGCGGCTTTGTCGCTATCGCCGGCAAAACGATTCAGCGAAAACTCCTCAGTGGCCACCATGCCAGGCGCCACTTCGGACACTCGGATGGGCCGTCCCACAACTTCCAACCGCAAGGTTTCCCGCAGCGCAACGACCGCGTGCTTAGCCCCGGTGTAGCCCGCGCCGCCCTCGTACACGCCATGTCCCGCTGTGGAACTCACGACAACCACGTGACCATCGCCTGAAGCTTCCAAAGCGGGCAAAAGTGCCTTGGTTACCCGCAAGACGCCAAGCACGTTTACTTCGTACATCCAGCGCCAGTCTTCAACCCGCGCTTGCTCGACGGGCTCCAGCCCACGGGCGCCGCCAGCGTTATTCACCAGCACGCGAAGCTCGCCGTCGAGTTCATCAACCGCCCGGGCAAGCTCGGCAACTGATGCGTCGTTCGTCACATCACATTCCAAGGCGGTGCCGCCAATTTCGGCCACTAGCTGATCCAGGCGATCCTTGCGGCGCGCAACAGATACCACGTGAAAGCCCTGTTTTGCCAGCGTGCGAGCCGTTGCGGCCCCAATCCCGCTGCTTGCGCCAGTAACAACCGCCAATGGTGAGCTCATGTGACAAATTCTGCCAGGGGGAATAAGTTCACCGGGCGCCAGGTGTTCTCAGTTACGTGTCAAGCGCCATGGAGGTTTCATGCCACCCGAGGTGATTCGTCGCGTTGCCACCATTTCGATGCACACATCCCCGCTGGCGCAGCCAGGAACTGGGGACGCCGGGGGCATGAACGTTTACCTCGCCAACGTGAGCAAAGAACTCGCCAAACGCAACGTCGAAGTCGAGATTTTCACCCGTGCCACCTCGTCCGATGAGCCACCGGTGGCCGAGTTGGCACCCGGGGTGACCGTGCGACATGTGCCCGCCGGGCCTTTCGAGGGCAACAACAAAGACGAACTACCAGAATTGCTGTGTAGTTTCGTATTTGACGTGCTGCGCACCGAAGCTCACCACGAACCCGGACATTACGACGTCGTGCACTCCCATTACTGGCTATCGGGTCAAGTTGGCCGTGCCGCCCGTCGGCGCTGGGGAGTTCCCCTGGTCCACACCGCGCACACCCTAGCGCGGGTCAAAAACGCCGGGCTGCGCCCCGACGAAGTGCCCGAACCAGACCACCGCATCGAAGGCGAAGAACTGATCGTCACCGACGCGGACGCGCTCGTCGCCAACACCGATGAAGAAGCATCACAGCTCATCAAGCTGTACGACGCCGATCCGTTGAAAATCCACACCGTCACCCCCGGGGTAGACCTGGAAATCTTCCACCCGGGCAGCCGCCCGCTCGCTCGAAAAAAGTTCGGGCTGCCACAGGACGCCTACGTCGTGTTGTTCGTTGGCCGGCTCCAAGCCCTCAAAGGGCCTGATGTGCTTGTGCGGGCTGCCGCCCAACTCGCGGCGGATCCCAATCTGCGGCCCAAGCTGCGGGTCGTGGTGTGTGGTGGAACCTCAGGCGACAGCGTGGCCGGGCGAATCCAACTTGAGATCCTGGCCCGCACTCTGGGCGTCGAGGACGTGCTTCAATTCGTGGAGCCGCTGCCACCTAGCCAACTCGCCGAGCTTTACCGCGCCGCCGATGTCACCGTTGTGCCGAGCCGCTCCGAATCTTTCGGGCTCGTCGCCGTCGAATCCGCCGCCTGCGGCACTCCCGTCGTCGCCGCCGAAGTGGGCGGTCTACGCACCGCCGTAGCCGCGGATGTTTCGGGCCTGCTCGTCGACGGGCATGAACCTAGCTCGTATGCCAGCGTGCTTCACGAACTCGCCGCCCGACCCGACTATCGAGCCCAACTCTCGGCCGGCGGGTTGGTACACGCCCGTAATTTTCGTTGGCAGCACACCGCCGATGGGCTGCTCGCGGTGTACAAATCTGTGCGCGCCGAGCCCTTAGCTAGTCTGACGACATGACTTCGACGTTGATCCTGCTGCGCCACGGCGAGAGCGAATGGAACGCAAAGAACCTATTCACCGGCTGGGTAGATGTAGACCTCACCGCGAAAGGTGAGGCTGAGGGCCGCCGCGCCGGCGAACTGCTCAGCAACGCTGACCTCCACCCCGATGTGCTGCACACCTCGCTGCAGCGCCGCGCCATCCGCACGGCCGAACTCGCACTGCACGGCTGCGACCGGCAGTGGATCGATGTGCACCGCTCGTGGCGGCTCAACGAACGCCACTACGGGGCACTGCAGGGCAAAGACAAGAAACAAACGTTGGAAACCTACGGCGAAGAGCAGTTCATGGCCTGGCGCCGGTCGTTCGACACGCCACCCCCACCGCTTCCCGAAGATGACGAATACTCTCAATTTCACGACGCGCCCTACGCGAGTTTGCCGCCAGAAATTCGCCCCACCACCGAATGCTTGAAAGACGTGCTGATTCGGGCTTTGCCTTACTGGTACGACGCGATCGTGCCAGACCTGCGCGCCGGTCGAACAGTGCTTGTGACCGCACACGGAAACTCGCTGCGAGCTGTGGTGAAGCACCTCGATGGCATCAGCGACGACGAAATCTCCGGGCTCAACATCCCCACCGGCATTCCGTTGCGCTACGAGCTGGACGAAGACATGCGTCCCACCGTTGCGGGTGGCGAATACTTGGACCCAGAGGCAGCAGCCTCGGCTATCAACGCAGTGAAAAACCAAGGTCGCTAGAAGGTGAAGCCCAGGCCACCCACCTGGGCAAACACCCCGTGAACAACAGCTGACGAATAGACCGTCGCGCTCGCATCTTCGTGAAGTCCTCCTACGATTGACGCTGTGGAGTTGTTTCTCGGCTCGCTAATAGCAGCCATCATCGGCGCTCTCGTGGGCGCTGGGCTCATCGGCTGGATCATGCGGACGCGCACCACGCACCGCCCCACGGTTCAAGCCCCGGGCCGCAACACCGAACTGGCCGCACGAGCTTTGGAAACGTTGCAGTCCGCCTTCGCCGTGTTGGACGCCAGTGATCGCGTTGTGCTTGCCAATGGCGCGGCCCGGGTGATGGGTGTGGTGAAGGCCCGACAGGTTGTCCCTGGCCCATTGACCGCTTTGGCGAGGCAGGCCCGGCAGACTGGAGAATCCAGCACGGCTGATCTCGAATTGGCGCGTGGCGAGTTCGAGCCGTTGGCGGTGAGAGCGTGGGCCACTCCGCTCGGCGCGGACGGCGATATCGCGCTTCACGTCTCCGATATCAGCGAAGCCCATCGCATAGACGCGGTACGGCGTGATTTTGTAGCGAATGTCAGTCATGAGCTAAAGACGCCGGTGGGAGCGCTGTCACTGCTCGCCGAGGCAATTGGTGAGGCCAGCGACGACCCAGAGACCGTGAAGCGTTTCGCTGGTCGAATTCAATACGAGTCAGAGCGGCTGTCGCGCCTCGTCGTCGAACTTATTGAGCTGTCTCGGCTACAGGGCGCCGATCCGCTGCCCGAGCCGCAAATTGTGCCGGTGGATCGGGTGTTGGCGGAGGTTTTGGATCGGACGAGCACAAAAGCTGAAGCCCGCCATATCACTATTAGCTCTGGCGGGGAGTCGGGCTTGGCTGTCGCCGGTTCCGAGCAGCAGCTTGTCAGCGCGGTACTGAACCTGGTCGAAAACGCGATCACATACAGCCCGCCGCATAGTGAAATCACCATCGCGACCCGCTCGAATCAGGGCAAAGTGGAGATGGCTATTACCGATCATGGCATTGGGATTGGCGAGAGAGACATCGGTCGGATCTTCGAACGGTTCTATCGGGCCGATCAGGCTCGATCCCGGGCAACTGGTGGCACTGGCTTGGGTTTGTCGATCGTTAAGCACATCGCGACCAATCATGGTGGCACCATAGACGTGTGGAGCGTGTTGGGTTCTGGCTCGGTTTTTACGCTCCGCTTGCCCGCGGTGGCGCCACCTTCCACTAGCTGGGACGTCATGAAATCACGCACGAAGGAGGCCGGGGCATGACAAAGATCCTCGTCGTGGAAGACGAAGAATCGTTCGCTGATGCCCTGAGCTACATGCTTCGCAAAGAAGGTTTTGACGTCGATGTGGCGATGACTGGCCCCGACGCGCTTACTCAGTTCGACGCTCAGGGCGCGGATTTGGTACTTCTTGACCAAATGCTGCCCGGCATGTCGGGCAGTGAGGTGTGCCGCGAGCTTCGAAACCGGTCCGCTGTCGCGATCATCATGGTCACAGCGCGAGATTCCGAAGTAGACAAAGTGGTTGGCCTCGAGTTGGGTGCTGACGACTATGTCACCAAGCCCTACTCGCCCCGCGAGCTTGTCGCGCGCATCCGCGCGGTTCTGCGCCGTAAAGAGGCAACGCGCGAGGAAAGCTCGGGTGTCGCACTGAGCGCGGGCCCAGTGCGAATGGATGTAGAACGCCACACGGTGACAGTGAACAACGATGCGGTTCAGCTGCCGCTAAAAGAGTTTGAACTGCTCGAGCTGTTGTTGCGCAACGCCGGGCGGGTACTGACCCGCGGGCAGCTTATTGACCGGGTGTGGGGTACTGACTATGTCGGTGACACCAAAACACTGGATGTCCATATCAAGCGGCTGCGGTCAAAACTTGAACCCGAACCGAGCGCCCCGCGATATTTGGTCACGGTGCGTGGTCTGGGCTACAAGTTCCAGCCGTAACCTCACCGGCGCGCGATATTCCTGATCCAGGCATTCCTTTAGGTTTGAGCACACTGACGATCGCATGATTCACATGGGTTAAAAGCTGTGAGGCTCGTCCGTGTGTGCGGACGAGCCTCAAAAATCATTCTTTTCACACCTTAAGCGCCATGGGATGGGTCGTTTCGCAGATTCGGATGGGCGTTGAGAAATTCCTCTAGCGTGCCGTCATTGATGGCTTCCCCATATTCGAGCATGAGGTCCTCATCGAGGATCTCCGAAGATTCCCCGTTTATTTTTACGTCGCTCTGAGCTACTGGCACCGTCAGGTAGGTGATGTTGCCCGGCCGCAGATGCTTGAGCGAGAAGACCAGGTCAGCGATGGGCATGCTCTCGTCAACGGTGAGGTTGCCGGTGATTGTCTTGAGCATTTTGTCGAGCTTCGAGGTGCTGCTCAGAATTCCTTGATTCTGCATCTTCGCGGAAACCGCGTTGATCACCTGTTGTTGACGCGCTTGCCGGTCGTAGTCACCACGGGGCAGCCCATACCGTTGGCGGGCGTAGTCTTCGGCGTCTTTGCCGGTCAAGTGTTGCGGCCCGGGTTCCCAGGTGCGACCAGTGCGTGGGTCAGTGGTTTCTTCATCGATGGTGACATCAACGCCACCAACGGCATCAACGATTTCACGAAGTGCCTTGAACTTCATGATCATCGGGTAGTTGATGGTGATGCCCATCAGTTTGTTCACTGTGCTGACCGTGAGTGCCGCGCCCCCGTAATTGAACGCGGCATTGATTTTGGCTTTCCCACCCTCATACTTACCGTCGTCGCTTGCGGGAATGGATACGTAGGAGTCGCGGGGGATGGAGATGACGTAGGCCCGACTTTGGTCCTCTGGAATGTGCAACAAAATTATGGTGTCGGAACGTTCTCCGTTGTTGCTGTGCCAGGTGCGGGTGCTTTCGTCGTTGGGGTCTTCGTCTTCTTTCGTTCGCTTGTCGGTGCCGAGAATCAAAAAGTTCAGTGCGCCATCAATTTTGGTGGCCGCCGCATCTCGGTTGGACCCAAGCAGATCTTCACGATGCACGTTCTTCTCATATCGCTCGGTGAGAAAGCGCTGCGCGCCATATGCGCTAGTGCTGAGCAGGATCAAAACCACGCCAAAAAACACGCATAGCTTGGTCCATAGCGGGGACCGCAGCTTGCGTTTGCCCTTCTTGGGGGCAGCGTGGCGAAACTCGAACTTCGGCTTATAGGCCGGCCTGAGCGATGTCTCACCTAACTCGTCGCGATGTCTGGCCATCCTTTCACGATAACTGGGCCATGCTTGCGGCTTGGCGGCACCTGCGGTTTATCCCGATATCTACCCAGAAAACAGCTACCCAGCGGGATGTGGCGCTAGCATTCCGCTATCTTTGCGGGCTTTGCACAGCTTCGCCAGCTCCTCATACGCGGCCAAGCCAATCAGCGCTTCCAGTTCTGGCCGGTAGCTCACATACACCGGTTCAATGCCCGTGTGGGCGCTCGGAGAAGAAGTGCACCACCAGTTCAGATCGTGACCGCCCTCACCCCAGGCGCGTCGATCAAACTCGGTAAGCACAGTGACAAGGATTTGCGTGCCATCTGGGCGCTCTTGCCAGTCCTCTTCTCGACGGATGGGCAACTGCCAGCACACGTCCGGTTTCAATTCGAGTGGATGTAGCCCCGCGCGGCCCGCCAAGTTGTGCAGGGCGCAGCCTTCACCGCCGGCGAATCCCGCTCGATTCAGAAAGATGCAGGCACCATCCACCAGGGCAGTACGACGCTGTTCCTCATTTTCGTCATCGACGACATCCCATTCGGTCCAGTTATCGAACCCACGGACGTAGTTTTGCCAGGTTTCCCGAGTCAAACTTTTCACGGCGTTTTTTACCCGTGCTTGATCGTCCGCATCGGTGAAGAATGCTCCGTGACTGCAGCAGCCGTGCTCAGCCTGGCCCGAAATGATGCCTTGACAGCCAGAGCCGTACACGCACTGCCAGTTAGACAGCAAGAAGGTCAGGTCCGCTCGGATGAGGCGTTCCGCATCTGCCGGGTCAAAGAAATCTACCCATTCTCGGGCAAAATCGAGCGGAGTTTCGTCTGGGTGGTCAGCGGAGCGCAGCTTGGGCGCCGGAAGGTCAACAATCACACCCAAAAGACTAAGGGTATTCGTCCGTTATCGCCCGCCATCAGCACCGGGACTCGCTAGCGTCATAGTTATTCGACTGTCATGATGGCCAAAGCCACGGCAAAACGGTACAGAAAACCGCGGCGGAAACGACTACTACTCTTGGGCGGTGTGAGCATGCACGAGCCCCAGCGGCGAATCCCCGTCGCCCTATCCACCGCCTCGGTGTACCCCGAGCGCGCACCAGCGGCATTCGAAATCGCCGCCCTGCTCGGCTATGACGGTATTGAAGTAATGGTGTGGTCTGACCCCGTCAGCCAAGACGTCGCCGCGCTCGGCAAACTATCCGAAAAATATGGGCTCCCGATCATGGCCGTGCATGCACCATGCCTGATCATCACCCAACGAGTGTGGAGCCCGGAGCCAGCGGTCCGGCTCGAACTCGCCCGCGATGCGGCTCTCGCCTTGGGCGCCCCCACAGTTGTTGTGCACCCGCCCTACCGCTGGCAGCGGGAATACGCGCGCGGGTTCGCGGCACAACTCGACCGAATGTCGCAGGAAAGCCCCATCACCGTAGCCGTGGAGAACATGTATCCACTCCGGGCTAGAAAACGCGAGTGGACCCCTTACTACCCAGACTGGGATCCAACCCTCGCTGGCTATGACAACTACACATTGGACATCTCGCACGCGGCGGTAGCCCGCGCGAACCCGCTAGAACTCGCCGAAAGGATGGGTGAGCGGCTTACTCACCTTCATCTAGGCGATGGCACAGGACTGGGGCGGGATGAACACCTTGTGCCCGGCCACGGCACGCAACCCTGCGCGGAAGTACTGGAACACCTGGTCAAGACCAACTTCAGCGGCACTGTCGCCGTGGAAGTAAGCACCCGATCGGCCAAACAATCCAGAGAAAAACGCGAGTCAGACCTGGCGGAAACCCTAGAATTTGCTCGCAAGTATCTGAGCACCCCAGTTCCCGTATAGGCACCAAATCCGCGACGAGCTGGACACGATTTCCCCGCATCACTTGGCATAGGCTCTAAGCTGGCAACATGTTGCGTTCGGTGATCTTGGCTGCGTCTCGTAGTAAGCGAGTAGAAAAACTAGTAGAAAGCGCTCCGATAAGTCGTGACGTAGTGCGACGTTTCGTAGCGGGCCCAGAACTCGTAGACGTAGTTCAAGCGGCCGAACAACTCAATAGCACTGGCCTGTTGAGCACCATCGATTTTCTTGGCGAAGACACACTGGACGCCACTCAAGCAAAAAACACCCGCGACGCCTACCTGACATTGCTCGACTCACTCGCCGAACATGGGCTCACCCCAGCCGCCGAAGTGAGTGTGAAGCTCACCGCTCTCGGCCAAGCATTCGACACAGGTCTCGCCCGGGCGTCCATCGAGGACATTTGCGAGGCAGCGCAGCGAGCTGGAACCACCGTCACGCTTGACATGGAAAACCACACAACCACCGACGCCACCTTGGAAGCCTTTACCGAACTGCGCAAAGATTTCCCGACCATTGGCACGGTCCTTCAGGCTCACCTGCAACGCACGGAAGGCGACTGCCGCGCGCTGAACAAAGACGGCATGCGGATACGTCTCTGTAAGGGTGCATATAGTGAACCGGCCGCGGTCGCCTATCACTCGGCGCGCGAAGTGGACCGCAGTTTTGTGCGCTGTCTCAATATCTTGCTTTCGGGGCAGGGATACCCCATGTTCGCGACTCATGACCCACGGCTCGTGTCTATCGCCGAAGAACGCATCGACCATTACCGGCGCACCAGCGATACTTTCGAGTTCCAAATGCTCTATGGCGTACGCCCAGCGGAACAACAGCGCCTCGCCGATGTTGGCTATGCGATGCGGGTCTACGTTCCTTACGGCGAACAGTGGTACGGCTACTTGATGCGGCGGCTCGCTGAACGCCCGGCAAACGTGTCTTTCTTTTTGCGCGCGCTTAGCTCCAAAGGCTAGTGCCGCTTCACTTGGAGGCTCTTCATACTGATGGATAACACCCTGGCCATACTCGGCGTCGGCACATTCGGTGAGGTTCTGCTCGCCGGCATGCTGAGCTCTGGCACCAAACCGGAGCAATTGATCGTTACCGGCCGTCGACCCGAACGCATAGCCGAGATCACCGAAAAGTATTCCGTGCGGGCGGGTGATGTGGCCACAGCGGTCAGTGAAGCCCATGCCTTGTTGCTCGCGGTGAAACCGCAAGATCTCGGTTCTTTGCTTGATGAGATCGCTCCCCACCTGCGACCGAATCAGTTGGTGATTTCAGTGGCGGCGGGTGTTCCCACCACATTTATTGAACATCGCTTGGGCGCCTCCGTCGCGGTGATTCGAGCCATGCCGAACACGCCGGCGCAGGTGGATGAAGGCATGACTGTCATTTCCCCGGGTAGCCACGCTGGGGATACACATCTGGCTCAGGCCGAGGCGATATTCGCCTCAGTGGGGCGAGTTTTGCAGCTACCAGAACGTCAGCAAGACGCGGTTACGGCCCTGTCGGGTTCGGGCCCAGCATATTTCTACTTCCTGGTGGAAGCGATGATTGATGCGGGCATTTTGCTGGGCTTGCCTCGAGCCTTGGCGGCGGATCTAATTGTGCAAACGGCGTTGGGTTCGGCGCGCATGCTGCGGGACAGCGGGGAGCACCCAGTTCAGCTGCGTGAGGCGGTAACTTCACCGGGTGGGACAACGATTAATGCCATCCGTGAACTAGAGCGTCATGGGGTGCGATCGGCACTTATTGAGGCAATTGAGGCAGCTCGGGACCGATCAGTGGAACTTGGAAAGGCATACGGGAACTAGCTCTGACCTGGGAAAACGTCACTTTCGAAAGATGAAATACCTGGACACCCTCGACGTACGCCTATACGCCGTTTAGTGTGGTTAATGCGCGTGTGAGAGTTTTGGGAACGCCGGAGGGGAAACCGGCGTGTCACGTGTCGGGGGTGCAAAATGACGATTTCTCGCCCGCAGGTAGCCAGTGAAACGCGGGGAATGACTAGGCCACCAGCGCCAAATGCGGCTGGGGGTAGGTCACAGAACGCGCTCACTAGCGTGCGGTTCTTGACCGTTGCCGAAGTGGCGCGACTCATGCGCGTATCCAAGATGACGGTATATCGACTTGTGCACGCTGGTGATCTCACCGCCGTACGAGTCGGCCGCTCATTTCGCGTGCCAGAGTCCGCGGTCCATGCTTACTTGCAGGAAGCGTTCGAAGAGTCACAATAAGCCAGCGTGAGCGGTGGGCGTCCAGCAAGCACGATTGCTGGACGCCCACCGCTGTGTGGGGAAGGAAACAACACCCGAAGAAAGCAACAATTTAAGCTCCTGGCCAGCTAGGTTGAGCCCCACAGCCCGGCGAAGGAGCGTTCCGTGCCTGTCGAGATTCAACCCGAAGTCACCACTTTGAGTGTGCTGGGTGGGGCAAACCCCGACGCCTATCTCCCATATTTAGTCGACCAACAAGCATCGATCGCGGCCCAAAGGTGCGTTGGGAGCAGCATCGTGGTGTGCGATCCAGCGCTGCTTGGGACCATCGAACAACGAATCGCACCCATCTGGGCCGACTCACCAGCGAGTCTAGATCTGGTCCCCGCGCGCTTCACCCATGCCGCGGAGGCTCGAAACATCGCAAGGGATCGCGCCCCCACTAATCTCATCGCTCCAGTCGATGTAGATGACCTGTTTGAACATCCCACTGCGTCACAACCCGGCGGCCTCGATTTGATGTATCTACTACGCATCAAAAAAGGGGTAGACGTTCTCATCGGTAGGCCGCGTGACCTCATTGAACTTAACGGCGAAAGCCAGGTTCACGAGCCGGAACATGCCCGATTCGGCAAACACGCGGGCAAGATAATTACGTCTGAGGACGTTTCGAAAATGGATGACGACGAGCTCCCGTGGTGGCTCGGCATCGTCCTGGCGCCCAAAACTATGTGGAAGTGGCCCAAGCAGCGAGTTTCCGAGGATCTCGACGCGATGCTCGGCGCACTGGTGCAGCATTATGCGACCGCATATATTTCCGGGCCGGAAGACGACCCCCACTACCGCTACCGAGTCACCACCGTAGGTGGGGTCACCAATACCACCAGTGCGACCGCTCGCGAAGAGGCCCGACGAGCCACGACGCTCAAATGGCGCGCTAAGGCAGAACAGCGCCAAGTGATGCTGCGACACACAGCACCCGCAACCGCGAATACCCTCGCCTCATCTGCGCTCCCAACTAGTGAAAACCCGCTGCTCTTTCGCAGCGACAAAGGACACCAAAAGTCCGAAGGGCCTTCAACCGCAACCGCGCCGCCACGCAATCCGATGCCTAAACGCCCACGAGATAACCCCCATCGAAATTGGTAAACGGCCCACGGGCTACCCTGTAGGCCTAACTCTCATAGGTAATGGACCTATCTCAATTTGCAGGTCGTCACAGAAGTCAAGGGATTTCACATGGGCTCGGTCGTCAAGAAGCGTCGTAAGCGGATGGCAAAGAAGAAGCACCGCAAGCTGTTGAAAAAGACCCGAGTTCAGCGTCGTAACAAGAAGTAGTCGACGCACCCCACCACTTATTTCGATGGTCATGCGGTCACCTTCTAAGGTGACCGCATCGCTTACTGCTCATTCTTCAGCGCACAAGACTGACCTCGGCATTCGCAACAACAATGCCCAGCTCTGTGGCGTGCATCCCAAGTGGCCTCATCGTCGCCGCAGATTTCCGGGTTTTCCATTTCGCGGGACATTCAATAGCCAACGGCCAGCCGATAATCGACACGGCGGACGTGGCGTACGGTGTTACCTAAGCAGTAATCCTCACATCAGGTCGGCGCTCACTGTCACCCCAAACAGGCGACGGCCCATCTAAGGGGCTAGACAATGCCAAAGGTTGTTTTGGTGACCGGGGTGGGACGACCCATCGGTGCCCGGCTTGTTGCCAAACTAGCCACGGAAAGCGACATCGAACGGATTATCGCCGTCGACATGGCGCCCGTCGCTGGAGCTCTCCCCGACAAGGCACAGTTCTTTCGCGCGGACATTCGCAGCCCCGCCATAGCCCGACTTTTGAAAACAGAAAAAGTCGATACCGTCGCACATATCAATGTCACCGGTGTGCCCGACAAGGCTGGTCGTCGAGCTGCGAATAAAGAACTAAATGTCATCGGAACCATGCAGCTTCTAGCTGCTTGCCAGCGCGCCCCACACGTCAAAAAAATTGTGCTCCGCTCATCGACCGCCATATACGGTTCTTCGCAACGAGACCCCGCGCTGTTCACCGAAGAGACCGAAGCCGCCAGCGAGATACTCGGCTACGGCAAAGACACCGCGGACGTGGAAAGTTACGTGCGTGGATTCAGCCGCCGGCGACCAGACGCGCAAGTAACCGTGCTCCGTCTAGCGAATGTGCTGGCACCCGACCTACACACTCCATTTGGCCAATACTTCTGTCTGCCAGCGGTGCCGACGATTCTCGGCTTCGATCCGCGTTTGCAGTTCTTGCACCTCGATGATGCCCTGGAGGTGTTCCAACGGGCCGTGCGCGAAGACCATCCCGGCATTTTCAACGTCGCCGGATCGGGAGTTGTGTTGTTGTCCCAAGCGATTCGTCGAGCTGGGCGAGTCCCGTTGCCTAGTCTACGGTTCACCGCCCCGCTGCTGGCACAACTAAGCGGGATCGAGCTTTCCGCGGAACAAGTCCAGCTCCTGACCTACGGACGAGTAGTAGATACCACCAAACTGCGCGACACATTCGGCTACACACCTACATTCAGCAGTCGACAAACCTTTGACGACTTTGTACGCGGGCGCGACCTGTCTTCCGTGTTGTCCCCAGACAACATCGCCGCGGTCGAACGGGCTCTTCGCTCGCAACTATTGGGGCAAAAGCATGGATGAACAGCAGTGGGAGCAGCGGGTAACTGGCGCACTGGCCTTCATGCGGCGACGACTCACCGGTGAATACGACATCGACGAGATTGGTTACGACGAAGACCTAACCCGTAACCTTGTCGCCCCTCCACTTCGCCTGCTGTACGAAAAGTGGTTCAACGTTCAGCTGCGCGGATTGGAGCACGTGCCCAGCGACGGCGCCGCGCTGATCGTCGCAAACCATTCTGGGGTCATTCCCCTGGATGGGGCGATGCTGACGCTAGGACTCATGGACCACCATCCGGCTCGGCGCGCCTTGCGCATGCTCGCCGGCGACTTGGTTTTCCAAACCCCCTTCATTGGTGAGCTGGCCCGTAAAGCCGGGTTTACCCTGGCCTGTCCGCCAGATGCGGAGCGTCTACTGCGTTCTGGTGAACTTGTCGGCGTTTTTCCCGAGGGCTACAAGGGGATCGGTAAAAACCACCACGACCGCTATCGTCTTCAACGCTTTGGACGTGGCGGCTTCGTAGCTTCAGCACTTCGTACTGGTGCGCCCATAATTCCGTGCTCGATTGTGGGAGCCGAGGAAATCTATCCAATGGTCGCGGATGCTAAACCCATCGCGAGGCTATTGGGCTTGCCCTATTTCCCCATCACTCCGATGTTCCCGTGGCTCGGCCCACTTGGACTAATCCCGCTGCCTTCTCGCTGGATTATCGAGTTTGGAGCGCCGATCGAACCTCAGGCACAGGAACATGCTGATCCAGATGATCCGCTAGCGTTGCTCAACATAACTGACCAGGTCCGTGAAACTATTCAAGCCACGTTGTATCGACTTCTTACCGAACGTGGGTCAGCGTTTGGCGCACCAAAGGCCTAATTATCGGCGTGCTGGCGTTTTTTCTTGAGCGCCCATGCGACAGCAATACCGCCCGCCGCGGCGCCGACACCGGCCACCGTGGGCAGGCCCACTCGGGCCGCTTTCCGACCGGTACGGAAGTCGAACATTTGCCACTCTCGCAACTTGGCGTATCTGCGCAGGTCACGGTCTGGATTTATCGCTACCGGGGTGCCGACCGCTGTCAACATTGGCAGGTCGTTGATGGAGTCGCTGTAGGCGGTGCTGCCGGCCAGGTCGAGGTTTTCGCTAGCGGCTAGTTCTCGAATCGCGGCAGCCTTTGCGGGACCGTGCAGCAAGTCGCCTCGGAGGCGACCGGTGTAACGCCCGTCGACAATCTCGCTGCGCGTGCCGAGTGCGCCAGTAAGTCCCAATCGGCGGGCGATGATGGTGGCGAGTTCAACGGGGGTGGCGGTGACGAGCCATACCTGTTCACCATCAGCGAGGTGTTTCTGCGCCAGTGCCCGGGTGCCTTCCCATATGCGGTCGGCCATGAGCTCGTCGTAGATTTGTTCGCCATGTCGCACGATTTCGTCAACGGATCGACCGGCCACGAATGCGAGAGCGGCATCTTTTGCCCTGCTCATACCGCGGTGACTTTCTGACCCAAGAATGCGAAAGCGGGCTTGTTGCATTCCAAATGCGGCAAGGTCCCTGACCGTGAAATATTTGTGCGCGGCCAGCCCTTTTGCGAAGTGGTAAATCGACGCGCCCATGATCATCGTGTTATCGACGTCAAAGAAAGCTGCGCGTCGCACCGGGTTCTCCTCACGGGCAGGGGCCAGCCCCCAGCTTAACCAGCGAACTGGTGTCGTGCAGCTGGGCTTTTCGGCTACTTGCCCAATAACCCGAGCAGCCCACCCAAGACCCCATCAACTGTGCTGGTGAGGCCGCCCAACAGGCCATTAGTGGTTCCTGAGGGCGAAGGGGTGGGCTTATCGGCGTTTTGTGAAGGCAATAGCGGTGTGGTGCTGGGTGTCGGGGAGCCCGTTGGGCCGTTTGACGCTGAGGCGCTTGGCGTTGGAGTGCCCGATGAATCAGAATTGTCGGGGTTCTCTTCACTCGATCGCGGTTGCACGCCAGGTACCGGCTGCCCACCAGCTTTGACTGGGGGCAACGCGGTACATCTGCTGGGCAGCGGACCAAGCTCGTCGCTGCGTTCGGTGCCCGTGGTGTCTGAGCCGCAGGCAAGCGAGTCGCGCAAGGCGCTTGAGCGTTCACTCACTTGTTCCAAAAGCGTGAGTGATTCAAGAACCCGATTTTGTTTCTTTGCCGGCAGCGCGCCGAGCAATGTCGACAGGTCACGGCGTTGTTCAGCCGCGAAATCGTCGACAAGATCCAGCGGTGCGGTGTCTTGGCGTTGAACCGCTGCGCCGCCGAGTTCACGCATCGCCGACCGGGTGTCGGCGTCCATGTCTTCGAGCGCGCTGCGGAGATCGGTGTAGTTACGCTGCACCGATTCGGCCTCGGAAAGCCGGGTGCGCGCAAATTCCAAGTAGAGCTGCCCTCGGCTTACTTCGGAACGAGCGAGCGCGAGTTGTGCCGCTTCGCGGCTTCGTTTGATGCTGTAGAGCGCATCGCCGGGAACAGCGCCATTGCTTGCGACGCCTACTCCGGACAGAGCGATAAGTACGGCTAGCGTTCCGGAAAGCAACGCGGCTCGGCGTGGCATGAGCGCGCGTGTGGGAAGCCGTGGTTGACGACGTTCCTCTTCGGCTTCGGATCCGATTCCTTGTACAGAGGCAACAGCAACGAGGCGCGTGCGAAGACGATCACGCGCACTCGCATCCATCGAGGGCCCAGGGCCCAGTGATTGCACCCGATTGGCCACGGTGGCCAACGGGGTCATTTCGTCGTGCGCTGGCGGACGGTCAGCTTCGAGGATCTTGTGGAAATTCTCAGCTGCTTGCCGCTCCCAGGGTGTAATTATCACGCGAAACACCCCCCTCCTACCAATTTCTCCCAGTTGTGCCCGGTATGACGTAAAAGCACGTGCCCTTGCTGTGCATATCCCGTCAGCTGAGACAACGCTCGAAAACTCTCTTTAGTTACGGGCCGTGAATAACGATTTCGAGTGAGGGAGATCACTGGCATACGCTTGAGGTGCGGGAATGTCATGGGGTAAAGCCCTCCGGCAACAGCCGACCCAGCGATCGAACCGCCCGATATTGCAGAGCCTTGATAGCGCCATCGTTCTTGCCCATGATCGCCGCGGTCTCACTGACGGACATGCCCTGCAAGAAACGCAGCACTATGCATTCCTGTTGTTCGGGATTCAACTGGCGCACCGCCATAAGCAAAGTTTCATTGGTGAGCCGATCCAAGACCTCACTTTCGGGGCGCGATCCAGCACCGTTATCCTCCTGATCTTGGTCGAGCATGTCGGCCGTCGAGATCTCCAGCCGGTAACGCCCAGACTTAAAGTGGTCGGCGATGAGGTTGCGGGCAATGGTGACGAGCCAGGCGCCAAGATCACGCCCTTGCCATGTGACCGTCCCTATGCGACGCAAAGCCCTCAGGAAGGTTTCGCTCGTCAAGTCTTCGGCAAGCTGTCGAGTGGCCACCCGGAAGTAAATGTACCGGTAGACCATATCGACGTAGTGGTCATAAATCTCGCCGAAGGCTTCGGCGTCACCCTCTTGGGCGCGACGCACAGAGTCCCAAATGGCGCCTCGCTCACCATCTGGCGGTTGGAGCGGCGGGGGGGCGCTCCCTACGCGTTGTCTAGGGGCTTGCACAGACGCGCGTCCAGTGGCGACGGTGGGGTTTTCACCAGTGGAGTGGGCTCTCGCTGAGAGCCATATTGTGTGACGAAGTGCGGCGAGGGCAACGCGCACTAGGGGGTTTGGGGGAAGAGCACTGATCTGCGGCTCGGGTGCCGCGTCAACAAGCGCCCCAGGGGGCGCTTGTGTGGCAAGTAAGCCGGGCGCCCTTCCGCACCAGTGGTGTACGGGCGAGCGGTACGCGAGGTCGAGGCGAATTACCGCCGCGCTCACGTGTTCATCAGGTCGATCACGACCACCACGCTCCGGGATTACTCGGGTCGGGAATGGTTACACCGGGTGCACCAGAAATAACGGTGAGATCATACGTCTCTTGCGTCACAGAACCACAGGTGCTGGGACAAAATTTAAAAAATCGCAGTAAATGACGCTTTTCTCTCTTACACGCAAGCCTTTGACCTGCGCATAATGCGCCGTGCATGATCGGCATACTCCGACCCTAGCATTAAAATGTGACCTAAATCACACTCCTTACGAGGATAACCAAGGGCATGAAACTCCCCGTAATCGCGTAAATACGCACCTTGTCGGTTAAGCGATCTCGTCTTCATCGTTAGCACCGTATAAGCCCCAAACATCGAACATGAGCAATTTCGCTGAACGCCACAATTCTTGGCCCCCACCCGCCACACGCTCAGCGATACTCGCCGTAAACTAACTAGCTGTGACCACGCCCCGCCTTACGCTCCTGACCAGAGAAAACTGCCACCTTTGTGATCAGGCGCGCGCAGCACTCCTCCAAGTGCAGGACGCGACCGGCGAGCCATGGCAAGAATACAATGTGGACAATGATGGCGAACTTGCCTATGAATATGGCGATCGGGTCCCCGTGATTCTTCTAGACGGTAGCGAACATGGATATTGGACAGTCGATCAGCAGCGCCTCATCACCGACCTAACAACAGCTCGGAGATGAACATGCGGCACCTCGTTTGGGACTGGAACGGCACACTCTTCGATGACGCGAACGCCACCCTCGCCGCTACGAATGACGTTTTCGCGCCGTTCAACATCACACTGACCCATGAGCGCTACCTAGAAACGTTTCGACGACCGCTGCAAGACTTCTATACCGATGTGCTGAACAGGCCGGTGAGCAATGAAGAGTTTCTCGAACTAGACGAGGTTTTTCACAGCGCTTACCGGCGACACATGCTCGATTGCGCGTTAACCGCTGACGCCACCCACGCGATAAATACCTGGGCACAAACCAAGCAACAACAGTCGTTACTTTCGCTGTGGGGGCATAACGAGCTCCTGCCGCTCGTTGAACACTTCGGGCTAACCAGTCGCTTCGTTCGCATTGACGGGCGGCGCACCGCGCGAGTGGATAGTAAGGCCGATCCCCTGCGGGCCCACCTAAGCGCACTCAACATCACAGCTGACTCTGTAGTGATGATCGGCGACTCGTTGGACGATGCGGCTGCCGCGAAGGCGACAGGCGCACGATGCGTTCTTTACACTGGTGGCGCGCACTCGCCAGCGACCCTCGCGCAAACGGGATTCCCGGTGGCCACCTCATTGGCAGCGGCCATTGAGCTGGCCTTGACCTAAGGCCGTCATCCCTCTCACAGACAAAATAGGCGACAAGTGGGCAGAACCACGTAATGGCCGTTTGTCAACTTTGTGCATCCGTTCACAAGGGGCTACCGTGCAAAGCGCGCCGCTTGCGCAGCACCCACCGACAACACCCAAGGCCCACCTTCATGTCCACGCTAGAGCCGGTCACGAGCATCCCACAGGCAACGGTTGCTCGGCTTCCTCTCTACCTGCGCGCGCTGCACCAGGTCGCCGAGGCTGGAAATCCCACCGTTTCCTCGGCTGGACTCGCCGCGGCAGCTGGAGTGAACCCGGCGAAAGTGCGCAAAGACCTCTCTTATCTGGGCTCGTACGGGATGCGCGGCATAGGTTACGACGTGGCCACATTGACGCAACAAATTTCCGCTTCTTTGGGGCTCGAACGCGGCTGGGGCGTCGCGCTGGTCGGAGTGGGGCGACTCGGTCAAGCCCTCACCAACTACGCGGGATTCGCCAACCGTGGATTCGCGATCAAAGCGGTTTTTGATTCCGCCACCGATCAGGTTGGCACCAAGGTAGGTCCGCTTACCGTTCAGCACGTCAACGAACTACCGCAGGTCGTGGCGGCCCAGAAGATCGCCATCGGGATCATCGCCACCCCCGCCGAAGCGGCCCAAGATGTATGCGACCAGCTCATAGCCGCCGGAGTCACGAGCATTCTGAACTTCGCGCCATGCGTTCTTTTCGTTCCCAAAGGTGTTGACCTACGTAAGGTAGATCTGGCAATCGAATTGCAGATTCTCTCCTACCATGAACACCACAAAACCCTGCCCGACCGTGGAACACGACTTGCCCCACGACGACGGCGGGGTAGCTCCGTGCCCTCACGTCGCACCCGGGCCATATCTGGTGCACTCCCCACAAGAACCACCCGCACTAAGGCGGTAGACGAATGAACCTCCTCGTCGTCGGCGCATCACATCAAACGGCGTCCATCGATCTTTTGGAACAGGCGAGTATCAACGCCCATGACGCGCCGCTGGTGCTGGCAACCCTGCTGGAAAGTGAATTCATCACCGAGGCTGTCGTCGTATCCACGTGCAACAGAGTCGAGGTCTATGCCAGCGTGACAGCGTTCCACGGCGCACTCGCCGACATCGGCGCCGTATTGGCGCGCCGCGCCGGAACCACACTCGACGAGCTCGCGACTGGCTGCTACGCGCACTATGGTGAGGACGCTATTCGGCATATCTTCCGTGTTGCCGCTGGACTTGACTCCATGGTGGTTGGTGAACCACAGATCCTTGGCCAGCTCCGTGCTGCCTACGCACTCGCGCGCGAACACCATGCCGTGGACAGTTTGCTACATGGAGTCATGCAGCAAGCACTGAGGGTAGGAAAGCGCGTGCACGCAGAAACCGAGATTGACCATGCCGGTCGCTCCGTTGTGCACGCCGCGCTTCAAGCCGCCCGAACCACTCTTAACCACCTGGCCGGACGCAACGCTGTCGTCGTGGGAGCCGGCAGCATGGCCGCCCTCGCCGCCGCCGAACTACGCCGCGCCGACATCGGCACCCTCGCCATCTGCAACCGCAGCGCACCACGAGCCGAACGCCTCGCCCACAGCTTCAGCGGCACCGCACATAGTCTCGACGAGCTACCGGCGTTGCTGCCCGCAGCGGACATCGTCATCTGCGCCACTGGCGCCACTGGCACAATTCTGGACACCGAGCTGCTTCAAGGGCGAGAACTCGTCATCGCCGACCTGGCCATCCCGCGAGACGTGGCACCCCAGGCCGCCGAACTGCCCGGCATCACCCTCATCTCCATCGAAACTCTCACCAAGGACAACACCGGGCGGCCCGATCAGCAGGTTCTCGACGTTGCCAACGCCATCATCGAAGAAGCCCTCATCGCGCACCGCAGCTGGCTTGGCGAAATCCACATAGCACCCACCGTGGCCGCGCTGCGCGCCCGCGCCGACGCGGTTATCGCCGCCGAACTCGCCAACCTGCAAAACCGCATGAGCCCCGCAGAACTCCTCGAAGTAGAACGCACCCTGCGCCGCGTAGTCGGCACTCTCATCCACACACCCACCGTCCGCGTCAAAGAACTCGCCACCGCACCCGACGGCGCACGATACGCCGCCATGCTCGCCGAGCTCTTCTCTCTCGAAGTCGCGGCCGCAAGCCCATTCAAAGTGAGCCCCGCATGAGCAACCCAGCACTGCGCCTCGGCACCCGAGGCAGCAAACTCGCCCTCGCGCAATCCACCCACGTCGCCGACGCACTACGCGACAAAGGGCACACCGTCGAACTCGTCATCATCAAAACGCTCGGCGACATCTCATCAGCGCCCATCACCGAACTCGGCGGTGTCGGCGTCTTCACCTCCGCGCTACGTGAAGCACTCATAGCTGGCGATATTGACCTCGCCGTGCACTCATACAAAGACCTACCCACCGCCGCGCACCCCAAGCTCGTGCTCGCCGCCACCCCAGAACGCGAAGACCCGCGCGACGCGCTCGTCGCCCGCGACGGCCACACCCTGGCCTCGCTGCCCGCCGGAGCGCTCGTCGGCACTGGCGCGCCACGGCGTCTCGCCCAAATCGCGGCACGTCGCCCAGACCTGAAAACTCTGCCGATACGCGGCAATGTCGACTCACGAATTCAACGCGTACTCGACGGCGAACTTGACGCGGTTGTGCTCGCCTACGCCGGACTACGACGCCTCGGGCTCGAACAGCACGTCACCGAAATCTTGAACACCGACGTCATGCTGCCCGCTCCCGCCCAAGGGGCGCTGGCCATCGAAACTCGGCCCGAACACGCGGAACTAATCGCCGTACTAGATCACGCGCCAACCCGCGCCCAAGTCAATGCCGAACGCGCACTGCTATCCACCCTTGAAGCTGGCTGCTCCGCCCCAGTCGCCGGCTACGCGGAAATATGCGACGTCTTCGGAGAAGCTCACCTGCATCTATACGCCGGAGTATTTGCAGCTGACGGGCACAACGCAATCCGACGCACTTACACCAGCCCGCCCGAGCAAGCCACGGCACTTGGCACCCGCACCGCGACCGCGCTGCTAGCCGCCAACGCCAATGCCCTTATGCGTGCCACACACCAAACGATGCCCCCCGCATCAGAGCATCACGAAGGAGAAGACAAATGAGCCGCCGTAAGCCCGTGGGCCGAATCAGCTTCGTCGGGGTGGGCCCCGGCGACCCTGGCCTACTTACGCGCCGAGCGCTAGCGGCGATCGCCGAAGCCGAACAGCTCTTCTATGACAGCTCGGTTCCCGAGCAATTGCTGACCGCGATCCGGGAAACCGCACCTGAAGACGCTACCTTCACGGTCGTCGACGCGGACCCCGCCGAAGCGGCGAAGAACGTTCTCGCCGGCGCGCGCGCTGGCACCAACGTCGCCCGCCTTGTACACGGCGATGTCATGACCAACAGCCACGTGGCCAAAGAGGTGCAAGCGGTCACCAAGACCGTGGTGCCCTTTGAGGTGCTGCCCGGCGTCAACCACGCCGACGGCGTCGCCACCTACGCCGGCACCCCGTTGGGTGGCTTGCGCACCATTGTCGACGTTCACGACGCGGCCACCGTTGACTTCGCGGCTCTGCCCGAAATCCCCGGCTCGCTCGTTATCACCGTGGACGCCAACGACCTGACGACTGTCCGAAATGGGCTCATCGAAGCTGGTTTCGATCCAGCGAACCAGGTCAGCATCACCGGCGAAGGCACCACCGAAATTCAGTCCACGTCGGTCACCACGTTGGAAAGCGTGGCCGACGCCGCGATCGGACTGTTCGGCCGCCTGGTGTTGACCTTCGGCGCGGGCGTAGCCCAGCGCGGAAAGTACGCCTGGTGGGAATCACGCGCCCTGTACGGCTGGAAAGTTCTGGTGCCCCGCACCAAGGAACAAGCTGGCTCAATGAGTGCCCGTCTTCGCGTCTGGGGTGCTATTCCCTGCGAGGTTCCCACTATCGCCGTGGAGCCACCTCGCACCCCAGCCCAAATGGAACGCGCCATCAAGGGCCTCGTCGATGGACGCTATGCCTGGGTGGTCTTCACCTCAGCCAACGCGGTTCGCGCCGTGTGGGAGAAGTTCGGCGAGCACGGGCTCGACGCCCGTCACTTCGGTGGCGTGCGCATCGCCTGCATCGGCGAAGCTACCGCTGACGCTGTCCGCGCCTTTGGTATCCAGCCCGAGCTGATTCCTTCCGGCGAACACTCCAGCGAGGGATTGCTGGAAGATTTCCCGCCATACGACAAAGTCCTCGACCCGATCGACCGCATTTTGCTACCGCGTGCCGACATCGCCACCGAGATTTTGGCCGCCGGTTTGCAAGAGCGCGGTTGGGAAATCGACGACGTCACCGCGTACCGCACCGTCCGGGCGGCCCCGCCACCCGCCGACATCCGCGATGCCATCAAGAGCGGTGGCTTTGACATGGTGTTGTTCACCTCGTCATCGACTGTCCGCAACTTGGTGGGTATCGCTGGCAAGCCGCACGCCCGTACCGTCATCTGCTGCATCGGCCCCAAAACCGCCGAGACAGCGCGCGAGCTTGGTCTGCGAGTAGATGTGCAGCCCGAAGAAGCGAACGTGGAGGCGCTGATCGAATCTAGCGCCGAGTACGCGTTGGAGCTGCGCGAGAAGATGGCGAACATGACAACTAAGCCTCGTCGTGGCGCCAAGATTCAAGGCCCCACCGCTGGCCGGTTGGCTAATCGCGGTTAGTAGCTAGTTAAGAGGGGCCCTGGCGAGATAACGCTCGTCAAGGCCCCTCTTTTTATGCGCAAAACTTACTGGAATCTTCGCTTAGCTGCGCACGCGCCGGGCGGGCGGCGCGTACAAGTGTTTCGCACACACGTTGATGGGTTCGTAACCTGGTTCGCCGAGCCGGTAGCGCGCGGGTTGACACTTCGGCACGCCATAAGCAGTGCACGTGGCGCAAGTGACGCCGAGCAGCCGCCGTATCCAGCTGATGCGTCGCACTGTCCAGCTGCCCAACCGGTCTGTGGCGGGCAAAAGATGCCGGGCTGGGTTCGGTAGACGGAACGGGTCATCAACGTGGCGGGGTCTAGATGGATAGGTCGGTGCTGCGCAGGTAGGCATGATGACTCCAAAGTGGTGTGGAAGTTTGAGGCCTGGCGGCAAGTGGGAGGGGCCGCCAGGCAGGGCCGCGAGTGAGTTCTCAAGCGGCAGAGGCGCGCAGACGAGCGTGACCCAAATGGGGGCTAGCCAAATTTCCGGGCCACCACTTACGTGTTTGCGCGCAGGACACATCACATGTCGCGCGTGGCCACACTACGAAGCCAGTGGCCATCGCGAAAACATGGGGGCTCGCGGTGACGACAGCACGGAAGAGCTAATTTGGACATACGTCGACTCCTGACTTAGCGGCATGGAATTCGATGAATGGCTCTAGTGGAGTTCCCGCTCCGCTAGAGCCGCTTTCCTTTTACGGACAGCAAATCGAGCTCTTTCGCTCAAACGCATACTAGTATGCGCTATTCAAAGTAGATGGATGAGCTTTCTTGTGGGCTACGAAGACACTCACGCCGTAGCATTGAACGCAAGCTAGAACGCGATTAGCCACCACACCTAGCACACGAAGAGGGAGGGAAGAGAGGATGACACCGCAAATTCAGCGAACAGTCCCGCCATTCATGCAGATTGCGGACCACTTCCGGCAAAAGATCACTGACAGGGCCCTGCCCGAGGGCTCGCAGCTTCCAGCGATCACCTCTATTGCAAGCGAATGGGGCGTGGCGTCAGCTACAGCGGCCAAGGCAATCAAACATCTGCAGGCCGAAGGATATGTGCGGTCGACGTCGCAAGGCACGTTCGTAGACGTGAGCAAGAAACAGACCACAGGGCCAGATCGACTTCAAATGCTCAGGGTAGGAGGGACAGGATTCCGTCCAGGCGAACGCGTCGAGATCCTGAGCGCGACTATCGTTCCAGCGTCGACCGAAGTGGCGCAAGCATTTGGAACAGCAGAGGGAAGCCCTGTCATTCAGCGCCAACGACGCTACTTCGACGAGGATGGAGTCGTTGCTCTGTCCACGTCGTGGCTTCCCGGCGAACTAGCCGAAAGCATCCCCGAGCTGATCTCGACCGAACCCCTACCGAAAATGACGTTCGGCCTGGTAGAAGAACGCACGGGAAGACGAGTAGTACGGAGGCACGATGTAGTTGCGCTGCGCCCCGTGCCCGAAGAAACGGCGACGCTACTAGGCGTTGAGGTGGGCGCGCCCGCATTGACGATGACTAACCAATATTGGGACCAGCACGGAGCTACGACGGAGTACGCAACAGACTTTCTTGGCGAAGATCGCCAACTATCCGCAGAGTATGACCTCGATATGACGCCTTCTCGCAACGGATGAAGAAACGCACAACACCGCTAGAGGAGCATTCGCCATGGCAAACCGCAAACGTATCTACGTCAAAAGCAGTCGCTCTGGAGGCAGTGGGGGCAATTGCGTTGAATGGGCCATCGAACCTAAAGGCGTCTATGTGCGAGACAGCAAAAACTCGTCCGGGCCCGAGCTGCTACTTACCCACCAAGAGTGGAACGCATTAGTTAGAGCGGCCGGATCAGGCACCGACCACCCCTACATAAACCTGCATGCAGCAGGAGCCCGCATACGCAAAGACGGAACAGAACTAGCATTTACCAGCAGAGAATGGGTAGCTTTTACAGCAGCAGCCATCGCAGGAGAATGTCACAACTTTCTGGCTGTCTGAGCGTCATGGAAATTTTCGCGTCGGCAAGGTCCTTCATTCGGGCTGATGTCGAGGTTAGGCCTGTGCCCGGAGCCTTGCGAGGGCCCGCTGCTCGATCACGCCGACATGTGGGACAGCTAGGCGAGTGTGTTGGGCAATTTGTTCGTCGTTCAACTCTCCGGCGAACCGCAATTGGAGTATTTGCGCTTCTCTCGGGGTAGCGAGCGAAAGCAGGGACGTTGCCATTGACCTCGCGTCAACGACCGAAAATCCGTGATCGAAATCGCCGAAGCGGTCCGCTAACGTCAACGAGTCACCGTCGGGGGAAATGTGGGCATCCAGAGATGTCGGTCTAGAAGCTTGATTGAGGGAAGTCTTGACTGAGATGATTGTTGCCTCCTCAATATCAAGTTCAAACGCGACTTCTTCTAGTGTCGCTTTTCGTCCGAGTTGTAAAGCCAGGCGCGATTCTGTTTCCTGTATGTTTCGGCCAAGGCGGTGCTCTGCCTCAGGAACGCGCACAAATGCGCCTTGGCGCGCCAGGTAGTTTTTGATGTCGCCATGCGCCCGCATGATCGCGAGCTCCGCGAAATCGCCGCTGCTGTCCCATCTGCGAGCCAGGCGCACAAGCCCCAGTGCGGCAACCTGTCCCAGTTCTTCAGCTTCGTAATGATCGCGGGTGAATTTCCAGGCTTGCGCACGAACGATTCCAACGTGCGCGTATATGAGCTTTTCGATCTCAGGCAAATCGGTGGAAACCGGCGGAGCTTGTGGATGTCCGACCGCGCGCGAGATATCGGCGCCTGTCACGTCGCCGCATGGATATTGCGCTGCGAAAACATCGAGATATTCAATGGGAGGTAGAAGTCTGTTGTTTTCATAGTCGCTGATCGTCGTTTGAACTCGACCGGTTCGTGATGCCACCTCTTGTTGGGAGACCCCGTGAAGTTTCCGCACTCCGATCAGATATGCGCCTAGGTCAGGTTGTCGCTTGGGATGTAGAGACTTTGTCGTGGGAAATCCGAGAGGCTCGGCCAGATCGTCATAGAGAATCCCCTCGATTGGCCAATGAATAAGCGCCTGATGCAGATGACCCGCTTGGACGGTGACGCGTAGATGCTCCAAGTCGAATAGGAGGCTCGGACCGTAGGAAAGAGGCTGAGCGAATTCTTCCCTTGTGACATCGTGGTATTCGCGAACCGCACGCAATGTCCGAGCTCTATGCCCATCTCGGGCAGCATTAATGATGGCATCGGCGGTGGGCAAGCCATGAAAGCGCGCAATGGATTCGTAGGTCACACCAGCCGATGTACATGCCGCGAGAACCTCACGTATGAACCTAGCTCTATGGCGATATTTGTTCTTCTCCGCGTTGGCGACGGTGCTTTCACTTACTCCTAGCCGTATCGCCAACTCAGGCTGCGATATCCCTTCATATCGCCGAAGGGCCTCGATCTGTTCGCCAAGTGTCTTGTTCCGAGTAGGTTGGATTGTCGCGCGGAAGGGATAGCGGTAAGCCGCAGCCACTATGTCTTCATCGATGCCGGGCAACGGGTATTGCTCAATAATCGCTTGCCATTGAGCATGTGACGGGCGCACAAGATCTCGTTCGTAATTTGAGATTTCAGACTTAGCTTTGTTCAGTGGCGCCCCGAATTTCTCTTGTGTCAACCCGTAATAGGCCCGACGAGCTTGCAGATGGCTACCAAGAGATCTGCACAGTTTTGGATGGGCGTACTGGGCAAGTGGAAGGCCAAAGTTTTCCGCGACGGCGTCGTAATTAACTACCGGACCGTTCGGATCTTCGAGCACCCTTCGAATAAGCCAGACAGGAATTTGCTCCTTATCAAGATGCTGAAGAAAAGAGCTCCTAGCAAGGCCATGACGGCGTGCGAATTCAGCATCTGTCTCACCGTAATAGTCGCGGTATGCCTCGATTAGTTCACGAACAGTGCCATGGTTGCGATGGTCTAAGGAAAGCAGAGTCGGGTAGCCGAAATGTTCCGCGAGATCTTCATGTCCGATCCCTCGCAGCGGATATGTGTTCGCAAGTCGATGAAGGACCCACGCTGGCGCTTGAAGTTCTTTTTTAACAATCGCCTTGAGCATCCGTCGCCCGATTTTGGTCTCACGGGCTAGCTCCTCGGAACCACGCTTGTAGAAAACACCGACTCCCAGCACGTATTGGCCCAAGTCTTCTGCCGGGGTATTCCACGGCACAAGTGCGGCTGGAAACTGCTGGTTAAAATGCTCGTCAAGCCCGCCCGGATCGACACGATGTCCGGCCAAGTTCACCCAGACCTGCAGATCCTCGTCCGAGATAGCGATATGCCCGGATTCTCGTCGCCGAGCCGTAGAAACGCTGATATCAAACAAGGCGGCGACGTCTTGAATCTCCATGCCCTTTGCTATACGCGTCGCGCTCGCGAACTCACCGGCGCGAAAGAACCGATAGGGATGTGCGAGTTGAGTCGTTGGCATGAGTTTCACTCCACATTTCTAGGAGAAGGGCGGAACAAAGCCTTTGTTGCCAACCTGAGTTCGATCGCAGTGATAGATCAGAACATCATTCGAGGCTTGATTTCATGATCTCAATCAATGCCCACTGATGTCCGCCAGTAGTCGTGATCATCGCGACACTCTTGCGAGCTTCCAGTTCAGAGCACCACAACGGATTTGCTCGCGGGCAAGGTGTCTACAACGTGTAGAACCCCCAAGTGGCGGGTGAAAAACCTCGGCGTAGCATCGATGAGGTGACAGGTCTTTCTGATCTTTGCCCCGCGACCCCGCAAGCGGAAATCCCCAGCCCTCGCCGTGGGACGTTCCCGACCGTCCGACCACGTCGGCTCCGGAACAGCTCCGCCATCCGAAACCTGGTAGCCGAACACCGGCTGCATGCCTCACAACTCGTGCTGCCCCTGTTTGTGCGAGAGGGCCTGACCGAGCCACGGGCGATATCGAGCCTGCCGGGAGTGGTGCAACACTCGCCGGAATCCATGCGCAAAGCCGTGCGTGAAGCCGCCCAAGCCGGGCTTGGCGGGGTGATGCTCTTCGGCATTCCAGACCAACGCGACGCCACCGGCAGCGCCGGTGTCGACCCGGATGGGGTGTTGCAACGAGCGATCCGGGACACCATCGCCGAGGTTGGGGACGAGACCGTGGTGATGAGTGATCTTTGCCTCGACGAGTTCACCGACCACGGACACTGCGGGGTACTCGACGCGCGCGGCAACGTCGACAATGACGCCACCCTGCTGCGCTACGCGGAAATGGCGCTTGCGCAGGCTGACGCTGGCGCCCATGTGCTCGGACTGTCCGGGATGATGGACGGGCAAGTTGCCGCCGTGCGATCAGCGTTGGATGCGGCCGGACACACTGACGTCATCTTGCTGGCGTATGCCGCCAAATATGCTTCGGGCTTTTTCGGGCCCTTCCGCGAAGCCGTGGAATCGGCCCTTGAGGGCGACCGCAACACGTATCAGCAAGATCCCGCTAACGCCCGTGAAGCGCTGCGCGAGGTTGAGCTTGACATCGCCGAAGGCGCCGACATCGTGATGGTGAAACCGGCGTTGCCGTACCTCGACATTGTGCACGCGGTGAGCAGCCAGGTCACCGTGCCAGTGGCCGCGTACCACGTGTCGGGCGAGTACGCGATGGTCGAAGCCGCCGCCGAGCGAGGCTGGATTGATCGCGAGCGGGTGATCTTGGAATCGCTGACCAGCATTCGCCGGGCGGGTGCCTCGATCATTTTGACCTATTGGGCGACCGAAGCCGCTGGGCTGCTGCGCGGATAGCGCATCACAGCCCAGCGCTGTTAAATCAGCAAGGCGTTGTCGAGGAGTTGCTGGTTTCGGTCGAGCCGGAGAGAACTTCCACCTTCGCCGACGGGTCCAGGTTCGTGTTGGGCACTAGCGCGGTGACGGTGATGGTTTCCGTCTCTGACATCGCCCGATATTCACCAGGCGATATGCCATCCCATCCCTGGGTGGGAGTGATGTAGCCGGCCGAACCACAGTCATCGCCGCCCAGGTTGCCTTGACTATTGGATGCCTGCACTGACCCGGTCACGATGAATTCGACCTGCACACTGCCATCGACCCGAGTGTCAACATCAGTCACCTCACCCGCGGTGAAGTGCACTTCCATGTAAATGCCCTCAGTATTGTTGGCGCTCAACATGTCCCGGAAGAACTCGACGGACACATTCGTGTTCGGACCATTGGCGAAAAGCTCGTCGCCTTGCGGTGAGCCGTTGGTGCCTTCCTCCATGTAGCTGGCAAATTTGCCGGGCAACTCTTCAGGCTCTATAAGCAGCGACGCGGGTTCGCGCTCCTCGGATGGAGGCGCATAGCCCTCGTCGTCGGCATCCACTTCGGGCACTTCGCGCTCTGTGTTGGAGTAGAGGAAGCCCGTCATTTTCCAGGGCTCATCTTCGGAATCTCGCTCAAACTCGGCGAGAACTCCGAAATCGTTTGGATCTTCGTTGGTGTGATTGGGTTCAACCAGGTCCGCGTAGGCGGTGAAGTTCGCCGGGTATTTCGTCTGCCTAGGCACATCCACCTGCAAGATGTCGATGGCCCATGCTTGTTTGCGGCCCGCGTTCTCCACAGATTCTTTAGCGGCCGAGCGCACCACATTGGGGGTGCTCTTTTCGTCTTCCTTGGCTTTTCGCACCTGACCCCAGATATCGGCCACGATGATCCGGGCCTGCTCAGGTGTTACCACCACATCGGCGCGTGCCGTGGAGGGATTGGGTTCAACCACCACGGCCGCCGCCGCTACCGCGGCTACGGCCGCGACCGCGATTCCGGCTTTGGCAACATTCAAAAGTGTCAGCCCTAGCGGCGCACTCGCGGTGGGCGAAGCGGAAGCAGCGGCCATCACCGCGGCTGAGCTAGCGGTTCCTGTGGCCATGCTCAACCCGGCGTTCGTTGCGAGCGCCCCTCGGACTATCCAGTCTGGACCAAAGATTTCGTGGGCGACCACGTCAAGATCGATCCCGAACTCGGCGGCGTTGGCGTAGCGCTGGGCTGGATCTTTCGCTAGCGCTTTTTCGAGGATGCGGGTTAAAGCGGGCGGCAAACCGGAGCCGGCGAGGATCGTCTCGGCTGCTAAGGAAAAGTGGTTTTGCGCGGTGACTTGTGGTGTGGGCGCGGCATAGGGATTGGACCCTAGGCACAGTTCAGCTAGCACAACGCCACAGCTGTAAACGTCGCTGCGAGCACTGGCTGGCTCGTTGCGAAGTTGCTCTGGGCTCATATATGAGGGGTTAGCGCTCACTGGGATGAAGGCCGGAACCGCGGGCCCCGCACCGGCACCTTCGAGAACGCGAGGCGTGCCAGATGCGTCGAACACCACCATGTACGGATTGAGCTCGCGATGCACCCAGCCTTTGTTGTGCAATGGCGCCACGGCGGCAAGTAGGCCGCGCTGCACGACCAGCGCTTGCTCGGGCCGCAACAGCCCGTGACGGTCGAGATATGTGCGGACATTCACCCAAGCCGCATCATTTTTGCGTTTCCGCTCCCGTTGTGGCAGCAGGGCAATGCCGAGCACCACGGCGCCCACAAGCGGGGGCAACGCCCAGCCCCACTTCTCTTCGGGGGCGACGACACCCGTTTCGTAGAGCAAAACCGCATGGCCAACCCCAGCGGCTAGGCCCAAAGCGACGGCGATGCTGGCGTTGGCGATCCGGTTGTCTTTGCTGCGGCGAGCGAACAAGACGGCGGTGGCCCCAGCGATCAGCGCTGCCAAGGCGCCAATGAGCGCGATGGGGGTGAAGAGCCCATTGCTGTCGGCCACCAGGTGAATGCTGACGGCGCAGCTCGTTTCGCTGCTATCGATCGTTAACCGAGAGCTGTGTGGGGAGCCAAGGGACCAAGGGCCAACCACAACTCGCGAGGCTCGCTCTCGGGCGTCCTGCGGAGTTTTGTTAAAGGAATGTGGGCTAGAAAGCCCACCGAAGGCGGTCACCTCGGCCTTCACCTCACCGGGGGCCTCCACGGAGTCAATGACAAATATCCAACTGGTGTCCGCTGGAATTTCAAGCGCGGACTGGGCGTTCGGGCCGGTGAGGTGAATAGCGTTTTGCAGGTTTTCACCCGGTGCGGAATCGTCCAGCTTTTCGGCCGCTTGATCGGCATCGCTGGCGGAGTCAAAGTGATAGGCGGTGATGGTGCAGTTCGAAGGTTCTTGTGCGCCGACACCTTCGGCGGCGCCCACACTTTCGGCGACTGAAAGCTGAATCACTGCGGCCGCTAAACAAGCCAGCCCAGCAAAGGCTAGTCGCGTTAAGACAGACATCATTCCCCGTATCTCCTTGACGATCCCGCATAACCCTGGCACGGATCGTGGGCGCGGGAGGCGAATTTCCACAGGCCCATATCAATCGGGGAACGGCGAGTGTAAAGATGACGTCATGGTTTCCGTCACCCAGTCGCAACAGTGGTTTGCCCGCGCTAGTGCCGTTACCCCTGGTGGCGTCAATTCGCCCGTTCGCGCCTTCGGCGCGGTCGGCGGAACTCCCCGGGTGATGGCGCGAGGCAAGGGTCCGTATCTGTATGACGTCGACGGGAACGAATATGTCGACCTGGTCTGCTCCTGGGGCCCTTTGCTGTTGGGGCACACGCATCCGGCGGTCATCGAGGCCGTAAACAAGGCGGCGAGCGATGGCACGTCATTTGGCGCGGCCAGCCCGCTCGAGACCGAACTGGCCGAAGAAATAGTGGCGCGGGTGGAACCCGTCGACCTCGTGCGCTTGGTGAGCTCGGGCACCGAAGCGACCATGAGCGCTTTGCGACTAGCGCGAGCGCACACTGAGCGCAGCAAGATCGTCAAGTTCGCAGGCTGCTATCACGGCCATTCCGATGGGCTCTTGGCCGCCGCTGGCTCTGGAGTAATCACTCTTGGTTTGCCCAGCTCACCAGGGGTTCCAACGGCGACCACAGCCGAAACCGTTGTGCTGCCATATGGGGACATCTCGGCGGTGCGCGCCGTATGCCAATCGGGCGATATCGCCGCGATCATCGTCGAGCCGGTGCCCGCGAACATGGGAGTAATCAACCCTGGAAACTTCAACCGCGAGCTGCGTGAGGTGTGTGACGCCCACGGAACATTGCTCATCATGGATGAGGTATTGACCGGTTTCCGGCTTTCAGCGGCTGGCTGGTTCGGCGTTGAGGGTGTCGCCGGTGATCTTTACACCTTCGGCAAAGTGATGGGTGGTGGACTTCCAGCGGCCGCATTTGGCGGACGCGCTGACATTATGACGAAGCTCGCCCCGGTGGGACCCGTGTACCAAGCGGGCACCTTGTCGGGCAATCCATTGGCCGCGGCCGCCGGTCTGGCCACCCTGCGTAATGCCACCGCTGAGGTCTATGAGCGCATTGACGCGATCTCGGCCACCATCGCCAAGCTAGCCGAGACGGCACTGCGAGAAGCCGGTGTTCCACACCAACTGAGCCAAGCGGGGAATCTGTTCTCAATTTTCTTCGCCGACGGCCCGGTTCGTGACTTCGACGACGCCCAGCGACAAAACACCGCAGCGTACGCGGCATTTTTCCACAGCATGTTGCAACAAGGTGTCTATTTGCCGCCGAGCGCGTATGAGGCATGGTTTGTTTCATCGGCGCATGACGATCAGGCCATCGACCGGATCGCGACCGCGCTGCCCAAGGCGGCACAGGCCGCGGCGATGACGCGATAATGGTGACGCACCGCCACTATTTGAGCCAGCCCCGCTAGGCAAGGTAAACAGACACCGTGAGTCTTTCTTCAGCTTCCAGCACCGTGGTCCATGTGATTCGGCACGGTGAAGTCGACAATCCCACCGGCATCATTTACGGGCGCATGTCGGGCTTTCACCTGTCCGAAACTGGGCAGCAAATGGCTAAGCTCGCAGCCGAGTCGCTCGCCGACCGCGATATTACGCATGTCTTTTCTAGTCCGTTGGAAAGAGCGCTAGAGACCGCTGAGCCGTTCTCGCAGCAGTTTGGGCTGCCGGTTGAAATCGATGAACGACTCATCGAGCCCGAGAATAATTTTGAGGGCGAACGATTTTCGGTCGGTGATGGGGCGTTGCGACGTCCGAAGTCTTGGTGGGCTTTGCGAAATCCGGTGACACCTTCTTGGGGTGAGCCATACGCCTTGGTGCGGGCACGCATGTTCGCGTCTTTGTATCGGGCCCGCGATGAAGCTGTCGGGCACGAGGCCGTGTGCATCAGCCACCAACTGGCGATTGAGGTGCTGCGGCGTGCGGCGACGGGTCGGCGGCTGTGGCACAACCCACGCAACCGCATGTGCACGCTGGCAAGCGTGACGTCCTTCGTTTTCTCGGGGGATACAGTCGTTGACGTGCAATACGCCGAGCCCGCGATTGAGCTAGTGCCACCGCACTTGAGGTCGAAAATGGTCAAACCGTGAAAAAATTCGCGCTTTCTTTGCTTGCTGTTGTGCTCCTGGCTGGGTGTAGTGCCGGGGCGGGCGCGGTTGATCAGCAGGCGGGGGGCGATAAACGGTTTGTGTCGGGTGATGGATCGGTTTCGACGTATCCTCGCGGCGAACGCAAGAAAGCCCCAAACATCTCCGGTGAAGTAGTCGGTGAAGGCAGCTTCACATTGGACGAATTCGCCGGAAAGGTCGTTGTTATCAATTTTTGGGGTCAGTGGTGTGCGCCGTGCCGGGCCGAGGCCGACGACCTGATCGAGGTTTACGAGGCCACAAAAGCGCAGGGTGTCGAGTTTTTGGGCATCAACGTAAGGGACTCTGAAGACCGCGCGGCGGCGTTTGAAAACACTTTTGACGTCCCATACGAAAGCGTTTTCGATCCATCTGGTCGGGTGGCTCTTGGTTTTCGGGACACTCCACCCAATGCGATTCCAGCGACCATTGTGTTGGATCGAGAACATCGCGTCGCCACTGTTTTCCGAAAGCCTTTGCTCGCCGAAGACTTGGAACCTGTCGTTGCCGCGCTAGCGGCTGAGTAGTCAACTGCGACGAATACCACAACCACAAAATTCACCCAGAGCGAACTAAACCCGACACTGTCGGTTGCGGACATATTTAGGGTTACCTAACCTAACGTGGTGACTACTGCGACTCCCCGCGCGGAATACAATCGTCCCACCCCCCACCCGGTAGAACCCGAAGCCGAGGAAGCGGAAGGCGGCGCCCGCGCATTCATGTTCGGAATGGGCGAAGCGGGTGCAGCGTTATCGGCGCTCATCGCCGACTATCACGAACGACTAGCGGGAAGTCGTGCACAGTCACGAGGCATGGCGCGAATGGCAACTCTCCTCGCCGCCACCACACACGCGGTGATGAACAATGTTGGCCACGTGCTCGGCGAATATTCGTCCAACGAAGGTGCCGAGCGGAAAAAAGCCGTCGTGACCTCCGCTAGCGGCCTAGCTGTCGGCAGCGTCCCCGCCTTTTTGACCTACTTGAAAACTGGCGACCCGCACCTCACCGCTATGGCCGGAGCTGGCACCTCCGCACTCGGTGGGGCGATCGGCTCTGGATTGGAGGCTCGCGAACAAGACACCGAAAAACGCTCCTGGCGAGAGCTGCTAGGGCGCCGAGAATTCGGGAAGAAGTTGCTTTCCACCGTCGGCATCCAGGTAGGAACCGGCGTGGGCGCGATGGGACTCGCCCAATATGGCGGCGCCACGACCCTGAGCCTGATGGACGGCCACTCGCTCGCCAGTGCTGCCAGCCATGTCATTGGCATGAAAACGCTGGGGGTGGGCGCGGGCATTATCGCGGCCACCGTGTTGGCACGTCGCCTACTCGGCAATGACGAAAGACGTGAGCGTTGGACGCGCAAAGAGCGACGCCGCGAATTCAAACTGGGAATGCAAGAAGGCTCTCAGATGGCGGGGGTCAACGCCGTCTTCGCGCATGGTTTGGGGATCTCACCGAAAATCGCACTGGCGGTGGCTGGTTGGCAAAGCCTCGTCAACGGTGTGATTCACGCGGGTGGCGCCGGCGCCTCGAACTCGTTCGGAAAGCGTTTCAAAGCCGGAATGACGGCCTTTGCCGCGGTAGCGGCCGGCAGCGTTCTCCCTCTCGCGACGCTGGCCGCGACAGCTAATCCTTTGTTTAGCAGCGCGGCAGCCCTTGCCTCAGTGGCTGGGTTTGGTGCGCACGACTCCATCTCTGAGCAGCGCAAAGAAGGCACAAGCTTGAGTTGGAGGTTGGCTCTGGCAGAGGCCGCGACCCAGGCCAAGGCGAGTGGTGCCGGAATTTGGCTTGCCCACGTGGGCGCGGTGGCGATTAAGGGTGCACTGGCGACAGGTGCCGCTGGGGCGGTTTCCGCCGTTGCGGCATCCCCGGTGGCAATAGCCGGCGCGGCTGGCGGCGGGATATATGCCACAGTCCACATAATTCGTAAGCGCCTGCGCGGACCGGCGCACACGGGTGAGCCCGCGGCGCCGCAACTGGCCTCGCGGGGCAGTCTGGCTTATGCCCGACGTCGCGCATTGTCGAACTTCTTTAGCGAGCGGGCGGTGAATGCTGGCCACCGACGCAACGCCACCCTTCGCGAGCTGGGATTGCCCGAAAATGTGGACACTCACCCCCTCACAGACGAGCGCATTCACCCACGAGAGCGGGCTTCGCTCGATGTTCGTGTCCAGGGTTATGCGCCTTCGGCCTATGCGGGCAGCGCCCGCAGCTATGCCGCGCTGAGGCGTCGAGAAGCCAGGCTTGGGAGCCGTCAAGCTTGGTATCGGCGAGCGGCTCGCAATCAGGCCCGCCGGGTCGAAGGAACGCCACAAGCGCAAGCAGACGAGCGACGCAGAGAGCTGTACGAGTCGATTCGACAACGCTCAACCCCACAACCCGCGGTGAGTGGATCCGCGCCGAGGCGATGAGCTGCAATTATTGCAATTCGTGAATTAGAAAATCATTTTCAATAAAGTTATCCTGGGGATGTTCTCGCACCCCCAGGAGAAGCCGTGCCCACAGCAAACGTTCACCACGACCACCACTCGGTTCCGCCAAACCGGACAGACACCCACCGAGCTCCGCACGACAACCGCCCCAAACGCGGCGCGCGATTCCGACACAGAGCCGCGCATCTGCGGGAAATACACCCACTCAACTGGTTACGAGCAACCGTCGCCGGGGCGGAAGAAGCCCTGGTCAGTGCCGGCATGGCTTTCGCGGGCCTCGCTGGCTTAGCCGCCGCGAGCGAAGGAGCGCCCAGCGGGGCAGCGGCCGTGGCGGTCTCCCTAGTAGCCGGCGGAGTCGGACACATCGTCAGCGAAACAAACGCACGAGCCGTCGAACACGAAGCCGAACAAGCCGACGCCAAAAAAACGCTTCACAAACACGAACACCACGACGCGGAGCACACCGACCATCACGGCCAAGAGCACGACCACAGTCACAAACACACGGGCCACCACCACGGGCATAGCCACGGCTATGTCAGCAAATCACCCACCATCACCGCACTTTCCTCAGCCAGCTCCTACGCCCTTGGCACGGCACTGCCCGCCGCCGCATATTGGGCCAGCGACGGTTCAATCACGAGCACAATGGCGGCCACGACGGTAGGACTATTCACTCTCGGTGCGTTCGTCAGCCGATTCACCGACCGAGGAGCACTACGCACCGGAGCTCGACAAGTCCTGTCGGGTGTTGTCTCGATGGGCGCATTCTTCGCGGCCCCATTCGCGCTCGAAGCTATCCAAAACCCCACGGCATTGGCCCCAAACGCGTCGACCGTCGCGAGCATCGCCGCACTCACGATCGGACTTGAAGCACTGCGGCGGCATCGCAAAACACGCAAGGCGGGCTCAACTGGACCCCGAAACAAAGTGGCGCCTCAAGGCAGCTGGGCTTACGCGAGACGTGAGACATTGTCGAGCTTCTTCAGCACCCGCGCGGTCAACGCTGGCCACCGACGCAACGCCACCCTTCGCGAGCTGGGATTGCCCGAGCATGTGGACAGTCACCCCCTCACAGAGGAGCGCATTCACCCACGAGAACGAGCATCGCTCAATCTGCGCGTCCAAGGTTATGCGCCTTCCGCCTATGAGGGCAGCGCCCGGAGGTTGCGGAAATTACGCCAGCGGGAAGCCCGACTTGGGAGTCGTCAAGCCTGGTATCGACGAGCGGCTCGCAATCAGGCCCGACGCATGCAAGGGACGCAACTGGCACAGGCAGACGAGCGG